>NZ_BMVN01000001.1:0-597544 GCF_014650735.1 Streptomyces canarius | reverse complement strand
CCGTGGACCAGGACGACGGTCGGCTTGGGGGAACGGGACATGACCGGACTCGATTCTCTCGCTCAGAGGTGGCACGCGCCCCTGCCGGGGACGTGCCGTGGGCCTGAGGAGAACCTAGGTCCGGGCGCAGTCGGGACCTTTCTCTGCGCGCCCCGGTGATGGTCTTTGCGCGCAGGGCCCCGGAAGGTCGTCATCGACGCCGGCGGAACGCCTGCTCGTGGCCGTCGGCCTCCCACAGCCCGGCAGCCGAGGCGCCACCTGTCCGTCACACGCTCGGTGCCGGGGCGGCTCGTAGGGGCCGCCCCGGCTCGTTCGTGCGGTGTGCGCCCCGTCCTTGGGGCGGCTACGGCTTCGGGTCGTCGACCTTGAGCTTGTCTCCGGTGTCGGACACGAAGACGACCAGGAGCCTGGCCCGTCGGGTCGGGCTGGTGTTCTCGGTGAGGACGTGGTGGGCGCCCGGCTCCTCGACCCAGTTCCCGCCCTGGTGGTAGGTGCGCGCGGGCTTGCCTTCGAGCCGGCTGCGCACGGTGCCTTCGAGGACGTAGGCGTAGACGAACGCCTGGCCGTGCCGGTGCGGCATCGCGCGTGCGTTCGGCGGGAAGTCGACGATCAGCGAGGTGAACGTCTTGCCCTTCACGTTCGGAAGTGCCTGCTGGAGCAGCGGCTTGAGGGTTTCGGTGGGGCGCGTCGACGTCATGGCCGCGGGCGTTGCCGCGCCCGGGGTCGGCCTCTCGGCGTGGCCGGGCCGGTCGGAGGTCGAGCAGGCCGTGGCCGCGGCCAGTGTGGCGACGGCCAGCAGACCGCCGGCGATCCGCGTTCCGATCATGATCGGTCTCCTGTTCCGTCTTCCGCGACGCGGATGATCGTCCTGCCCGGGGTGCGCTTGCCGGGGGCGAACGCGGAGGGTGCTTCGGCGAGCGGCCGGACGGCACCGACGACCGGCTTGAGCCGGCCGTCCCGCAGCCGCGCGGCGAGATCGGTGAGCCGGGCGCGGTCGGGTTCGACGACGAAGAAGACGGCCCGTCCGTCCTTGGGCCGGACCGTGGGAGGCATGGCGATGGTGACGAGCGTGCCACCGGGACGGACCAGGGCGGCCGAGCGGTCGAGGATGTCGCCGCCGATCACGTCGAACACGAGGTCGGCCTCGCCGGCCTCCTCCAGCTTCCCGGTCTCCAGGTCGATGAAGGTGTCGACGCCCAGCGCGAGTGCCTCTTCCCGGGCGGAGGACCGGCCGGTGCCGATGACGCGGGCGCCGGCCTCGCGGGCGAGCTGTACCGCGATCGAGCCGACGGCGCCCGCGGCACCGTGGATCAGGACGGTCTGGCCCGTGGTGAGACGGCCGTGGTCGAACAGGCCCTGCCAGGCGGTGAGCCCGGAGATCGGCAGCGCGGCGGCCAGGGTGTGGTCGATGTCCGCGGGCAGTGGGGCGAGGTTGCGGGCTTCCACCGCGGTGTACTCGGCGAGGGTGCCGTCGCGGGCCCAGTCGGCCAGCCCGAACACCCGCTGTCCGACGCTCAGGCCGGTGGTGCCGTACCCCAGCTCCACGACGACACCCGAGAGCTCGTGCCCGGGCACGCTCGGCGTCCGGTCGCGGCCCGCGCGATCGGTCCACGTGGCGGGCCAGTCCAGCTCTCCGGGGGTGAAGCCGGCGGCGTGCACCCGCACGATGACGTCGTTCTCGGCCGCGTGCGGGTAGGGCATGTCCGTGAGGGACATCCCGGCGACACCGGCGTCACGGTCTCGAACTGTGATGGCTTGCATACAGGTCCTTACTGGGAGGGGCGACGACGGGAGCGCGCGGCCCGTTCACACACGGGGCTCACCGCGGCTCGTCATCGGGAAGACGCAGCAGGTGGATGTATGCCGTTCCACATGATCGATCTCACCTGCCCGCGCGTTCCCCGTCGCCCGTCTTGCGTTCTCATCAGGGAGACGAGGCAGCCCCTGCGGGTGTGACAGCTCGGACGCGCTTGAGTTTGTCCGGGTTCATGACCCTGCGGTACGCGGTGATCAGACCGTCTGTGATCTGGACCGTGTCGACGGAGTAGACCCGGCCTTCCCGGTGGAACACGAGGGCGGGCTCGCCGCCGACCTCGGCGAAGTCGATGCGGTCCGGGCGCCACCGGCGCCCCGTACGCACCATGACCCCGGCGACGCGCGCGCCGCCGTGGATGGGCTTGCGCGCCGCGGAGACGTTGCCGCCGCCGTCGGTGACGTAGACGACGTCCGGATGCAGGAGTCCGACGAGACCGGCCAGGTCCCCGGCCTCGTAGGCGGCGCGGAAGACCGCGAGGACGTGTTCGCGCTCCCTCTTCGACGCCCGCGGCGCGGACTGCTTCGCCCTGGCCACCCGCCGTCGCGCCCGCGAGGCGAGCTGCCGGGCACCCGGCACGGAGACGTCCAGCACTTCGGCGATCCGGCCGAACGCGAGACCGAAGACATCGTGCAGGACGAAGGCCACCCGCTCCGGCGGGCTCAGCTCTTCCATGATCAGCAGCAGCGCCGCACTGACGGACTCGTCGACGAGCACCGGCCGCGACGCGTCCGCCCCTGTCAGCAGCGGCTCGGGCAGCCACGGTCCGACATAGGTCTCCCGGCGGAAACGGGCACTTCTGAGGATGTCGTACGACCGTCGTGCGGCCACCGTCACCAGCCAGGCCCGCAGGTCACCGATGTCCCGCAGATCCGCTCCGGCCGCCCGCAGCCACACGTCCTGGGCCACGTCCTCGGCATCGGCCACGCTCCCCAGCAGCCGGTAGGCCACACCGAAGACCGCGGGCTGGTGCCTCTCCCATTCGACTGCGAGCGGGTCCTCCCGCTCGCGGCGCTGCTCCGTGCCGGAGGACGGCGTCATGAGGCGGGCGGCTTCGGCGACCGCCGCCGTCGCGGGAATCCCGCCCCCCGCGCCGGTCTCGTTCATGACCCCTGTACCTTCCGACATCGGTGCGCCGCATGGCCGGTGCGTCCGCCTTCCACAGTGCCGGTCACCGCGTGCCCGGCGCCGCCTCGGTCCGGCCGTGAGTCACCCGTATCCGGACAGACGCGCCGGACAGTCCGCCGCGGCCCCGTGCCACCCGAAGCCGCTGCTTACGGCTGCCATGGCAGGGACCGGCGCACGCGCGGCATAGTTGCAGTATGTCCACGGATCGCGCTGGGAGATCCCCGGCTGAGGAGCGGGCTGTGGAACCGGGTGACGTCCTGGCGGTGCTCGGTGCCGACATGACGGTCTCCCTGTGGACCGGGGCCGCCGAGCGCCTCTGGGGCCATTCGGCCGGCCAAGTGCTCCACGGCCCCGCCAGGAGGCTGCTGGTCACGAGCGCCCCGGAGACAGCCCGTCTCTTCGCCGGCAGCCCCTGGTCGGGGCGGGTGCGGATCCGCCGCCGCGACGGCCGTGAGGCGACCGCGTACCTGCGGATCACTCCTCTGGACGCCGACGGCGGCGCGGGGTGGCTCGTGTGGGGGCCGAGCGCATACGACCGACCGGGCCTGGATCCGGCCGCGGTGGACGCGTTCCTGCACCACTCGCCCATCAGTCTGGCCCTCTGGGACCGGGAACTGCGGTGCGTCTGGTTCAACGACAGCGTGCACCACCAGGACCTCTACGGCCCCGGGCCGGAGCTGGGCGCTCATGTCACGGACGTGGTCCGCGCTCGTCACCCGGAGTTCCTGGAACGAGCCATGGCGCGCGTCTTCCGCAGCGGCGAGCCGCTCCTCGGGCACGAACTGTGGCCGGCCGACGCTCGGGCTTCCGGCCGTTGCTACCGTGTCGCGCTGGTCCGTCTCGACGGGCCGGACGGTCGGCCACTGGGGGTCTGTTCCGTGGCCGTGCAGGCCGGCACCGGGCAGGAAGGCGGGCGACTGCGGCTGCTCAACGAGGCGAAGAGCCGCATCGGCACCGATCTGGATCCGTTGGTCACCAGTCAGAGCCTGGCGGAGACAGCGGTACCGAACCTCGCCGACTACGTCACCATCGACCTGCTCCAGGCCGTGCCGCTGGACAGGGAGCCCCTCAGACGCCTGAAGTCCACCGATGCGAGCATCCCCGGCTTCTACCGCGCCGGCGCCGCTTCCATCCACGACGATCTCCGCGAGTCCCTCTGGGCACGCGGAACACCGGTCTACGTTCCGCCGGCGTCCCCTTTCACCACCGTGCTCGACCAGCGCAGGTCCTACTTCGAACCTGTGCTCGACACCTCCTCCGGCACGTGGCTCGACGCGGACCCGGACCGGGTCCGGGTCATCCGCCGGACCGGGATGCACTCCCTCATGATCGTCCCTTTGCAGGCCCGCGGTGCGATGCTCGGCATCGCCGTCTTCGTGCGCAGCGAGAACCCGGTCCCGTTCAGCGGGGCGGACCTCGCTCTCGCGGAGGAACTCGCGGCCCGGGCCGCACTGGTCATCGACAACGCCTTGCGCTACACACGCGGGCGCACCGCGGCCCTCGCCGTCCAGCGTGACCTGATGCCGCACCGCTTGTCAGGGGGCGACACCGTCGAGGTGGCCACCCGCTACCTGCCCGCGGACACCCATGGCGGTGTCAGCGGCGACTGGTTCGACGTCATACAACGGTCCGACGCCCGCGTGGCCTTGGTCGTCGGAGACGTGGTCGGTCACGGCATCCACGCGGCCGTGGCCATGGGACGCCTGCGCGCCACGACCCGTGCGCTCAGCAAGTTGGCACTGCCGCCGGACGAATTGCTCCGCCTCATGGACGAACTCGCCCTCGACGCCGCCCGGGACCGCTTCGACGACGGGCCCTCCATGCCACCGGCTTTCCAAGCCACCTGCTTCTACGGGGTGTACGACCCGGGATCCCGGCGATGCAGCATGTCCAGTGCCGGCCATCCCCCGCCCGCGATCATCTCCCCCGACGGGTCGGTCGACTTCGCCGAAGTACCTCCGGGCGCGCCCATCGGGGTGGGGCTGGGCTCCTACGAATCGATCGAGGTGGAGCTGCCGGACAGCACCGTGGTAGGGCTGTACAGCGACGGTCTGATCGAGACGGACCACGACGTCGACCGCGGACTACAGCGGCTGCGCGCCGCTCTCGCCGGTCCTGTTTCCGGTCTGGACGAGCTGTGCGCATCGGTCATCGACACCCTGGTCCCCGACGGACCGGTGGACGACGACATCACCCTCCTCCTGGCCCGCACTCACCCTGCCGCCGAACGGCAACGGCCGGCGGAAGCCTGAGGAACGCCACCCGCCCGCCGAGGCCGTCCGCGCCCTTGAGCATCACGCGCCGCCGGCCCCTGCCGGAGGGAACCCGGGCGTCTCCTCCGGTGTGCCCGGCGGGTTCCCGGATCACCCGGCGCCGCGTCCGCACGCGCGGCGTCAGTGGTCGTGTGCCGTCTCGTCCTCGTGGCCGGGGTCGCTCGGGCCCGGTCGGACACAGCACTCCCCTGGCTCCGGAGCCAGGACGGCCTGGACGCCGTTGACCTCCAGGCCGCGGAGGCAGCCGGAGAGGAAGGCCGCGCTCGGGGTCCAGGCGGCCGGGACGGGTCTCGTCCCGCGCGGTCTCGCCCAGCTGCCGGCCGCGGTGTTCGGCGGTCCGCATGGCTGCCTGTGCGGCGCTGTCGTCGGCGCCCTCGGTGCCCGGAGGGGAACAAACCGCCCCTTTCGCCCTAGATTGCGTACCCCGATCGGGGTACTCGCGGAAGTCCGGACGTACTACACCCTCCGAAGGTGAAGACCATGACCACTTCTCCCAGGCCGTCCATGGAGACGCACCCCGACATCGTCGACATGCGCCTTCGGCACGAGATGGCCGAGCGCGCCACGAGCACGCCCCAAGGCCAGGCCATCGAGACCATGGCGCTGCTCACCGGTCTGTACCTCGCGGCGTCGCCCTGGATCACGGGCTTCAACAACCTGTCCACCCTGGCGGTCACCAACCTGCTCACCGGTATCGCCTACGCCGTCCTGATGAGCGGCGGATTCGGCCGGGCCTACGAACGCACCCACGGCATGGCGTGGGCGTCCTGCGCTCTCGGCGTGTGGGCGATCATCGCGCCGTGGGTGGTGGCCGGCAACGTCAGTACGACGAAGACGATCGTGAACAACGTCATCGTCGGCGCGCTGGCCCTGCTGCTGGCCCTGGCCGCCAGCGCCGCCGCCCGCACGGCGGAGTCGTCCAGGGCACGGCGCGGCATGCCGACGTCGTACGCGCCCGGTCGCGGCTGACGCGTGCTGCGCGATCAGGCGTACGGCTCGCGGGACCACCGGGCCGGAACCGGTGATCCCGCGAGTCCTCGCACAGAGCGCGGACTCGTCAGGTGTCCTGCTGCTCCTCGCCGGGGCGGCGCAGGACGGTGAGCAGGTCGTCGTGGTCCGCCACGGCCTCCAGGGAGAGCGTGTGGTAGCCGGCCCGGTCGAACAGCACGGTGATGCGGTCCGGTTCCTCGCTGAGCACCGTGCCCCCGCCCCACTTCTCGTGCCGTACCTCGGTCCCGGTCGGGAACGTGGCGGCACAGGGGTGTGCGGACCGCTGGTCGCCGCTCGCGCCGCGGTCGGCCTGGGCGCCGGCCCCTTCCTCGCAGGTGTCGCAGTTCCCCGCACGGGGCCTCGTACGCCTCGCCGAAATGGCCGAGGAGGAAGTGCCGTCGGCAGCCGGTCGTCTCGGCGTAGGCACGGGCCGTGTCCACGCGCGACCGGTCGGTACGGCGGTGGGCCTCGCCCGCCCGTTGCGCTCGCTCCACCGCCCGGCCCGCTGACACGCCCTCGGCCGGACGCACCGCACCGCCCTCCGCCGTGGCGACGGCTCCGGCCTCCTGAAGGAGGTTGACCGCGGCGGTGACCCGGTTCCGGGAGTCCCGTCTCCTCGCGCAGTTCCTCCAGGCCGGCCGGGTCCCCGCGATGCCGATGGACGGCTTCGGCCACCCGCGACAGGACCCTGCGGCCGGGGGTCCTGCCCGCGAAATACGTCTGTATCCCGGTGTCCCGCTCCCGGTAGTGCAGCACCGCGAGCGCGGGGTGCCCGTCCCTGCCGCAGCGGCCGATCTCCTGGTAGTAGGCGTCCAGGGAGCCGGGCAGCGAGGTGTGCAGGACGTACCGTACGTCCTCCTTGTCGATGCCCATGCCGAACGCCGGGGTCGCCACGACGACGTCGGCCTCGCCGGCCAGGAAGGCACGGTGGACGCGGGCGCGTTCGCCGGCGCGCAGTCCGGCGTGGTAGGCCTCGGCGGCCAGCCCCAGAGAGGCGAGTTCGTCCGCGTACCGTGCGCTGTCCTTCCGGGTCGCCGCGTAGACGATGCCGGGCTGGGGTTCGGCGGCGGCCCGCTCGATCACGGCCTGCCGGCGCTCGTCCTCGTCGAGGAAGCGGCGGACCTCCAGCCGGATGTTCGGCCGGTCGAACCCGGTGACCATCAGCCGGGGCCGGCGCATGCCCAGACGCTCGGTGATCTCCCGGCGCACGGGCGGGGCCGCGGTCGCGGTCGCGGTCAGGGCCAGCACGGGCGGTCTGCCCACACGGTGCGCGGCCTGCTCCAGACGCAGGTAGTCGGGGCGGAAGTCGTGGCCCCACGAGGAGACGCACTGGGCCTCGTCCACCACGAACAGGGCCGGCCCGACCCCGGCCAGCGCCTCCACCACGTCGTCGCGGGCGAGCTGCTCCGGGGCCAGACAGACGAGACGGGCCCGGCCCGACCGTACGTCCTCCCAGGCCGCCTCGGTCTCCGCCGCGCCCAGGTCCGAGTTGACCGCGACGGCCCCCGGGGCGTCGTCGCCCTCGGGAAGACCCGCGATCTGGTTCCGCTGGAGCGCGAGCAGCGGTGACACCACGACGACCGGGCCGGGCAGCAGCAGCGCCGGCACCTGGTAGACGGCCGACTTGCCGGAGCCCGTCGGCATGACGACCAGGGTGTCGTGGCCCCCCAGCACCCACCGCATGGCCGTGAGCTGCTCCGGCAGGAGGTGCAGCCGAAGACGTCCGCCGCCGTACGGCGCAGACGCCCGGCCCGGACCCGGCCTTCCGCTTCCTGCCCCGTGTTCCTCACCAGGCGCATCGCTCCCTGGGCTCCGTCGGCCCACCGGGTACCCGACGGGCCTGGGCGTACCACCTCGTCAGGGGTGAGCGGGGCCGGGCGCACGGGGAGCGGTGACGGCGCACCGGGCGCGGGCGGCCCGGTGCGCCGGCCCGGCCAGGGCGGTGCGTGCGTGCCGCTCCGCCTCGGCGGGGGTCAGCCGCTCACCGCGCTCGAACGCCTCGGTGAAGGCACGCGGGCCCAGGACCGCCCGTGCGGCGGCGGTGACGCGGTCGACGTCGCCGCGCTCGGCGGGCGGCAGGGGCGCGCCCACGCTGCGGCGGGCGGCGTGGGCGGCGCCGAGGAGCAGGGCCGCGCAGGCGGCGCCGGACCGGTGTCCGCACAGGGCGGCCGTCCCGGCGAGCCCTTCCAGACAGAGCGCGAGGGCACGGGGCTCGTCCAGGGAGCGGGCGATCCTGAGGCCGCGCAGGTGATGGGCGGCGGACCGGGCGGCATCGCCGCGGAGTTCGGCGAGGAAGCCGAGTTCGGCGTGCCGGAGGTGGTCACCGGCCGGGGAGGAGACGTCGGCGTGGGCGGCGCGGATGCGCCGCAGGTGCGCCTCGGCCGCGTCGATGTCGCCGGAGCGCCGCGCGCCGAGGGCCAGGCCCATGTCGGCGTGGATCTCGCCGTACCTGTAGCCCTGTTCGACGGCGATCCGGCGGGCCTGCTCGTGCAGTTCGCGGGCGCGGTCGAAGTCGTGGGCGAGCAGCGCCAGGCGGCCGAGCCCGGACAGCCGCGCCGACACCTCGGCCTGGAGACACAACTCCCGGGCGATCCGGAGCCCTTCGCGCTGGCGGTGGGCCGCCTGTGTGTACTCCCCCTTGATCTCGGCGAGCACGGCGAGCGGCGAGACGGTCTGCAACTCCCCCCAGCCGTCGCCCAGTTCACGGAAGAGGGCACGGCTGCGCCGTCCGTCGCGGGCGACCGCGTCCAGGTCACCGCGGACCAGGGCGAGCGCCGCCCGCAGGCCGAGTGCGGCGGCGGTGCCCCACCGCTCGTCCACCGCCTCGAACCGGGCCAGGGCACGGGCGTTCAGGGCGCGGCTGCCGTCCAGGTCGCCCACGCTGAACCCGCCGTAGGCGTTCAGCCACAGCGCCCGGGCGCGGCGTACGGGGTCGGGTACGACGTCGGCGGCGGGGATCACCGTGCGCTCGCCGGTGAGCAGCACGAACGCGCTGTGCAGCAGGGCGAGTTCGGGATCGGGATCACCGGCGGTGGCGGCGAGGACGGCGGCCAGGCCGCGGCGGCCCTCGGTGAGCCGGCCGCGCAGCAGCCACCACCAGGACAGGGCGGTGACCAGCCGTACGGCCTCCTCGCTCACTCCGGCGGCGGCCCGGCGCACCGCCTCCTCCAGGGCGGCGCGCAGATTGCCCGCCTCGGTGTCCAGGCGGGCGAGCCAGTCCCGCTGCCGTGGTCCGCGCAGCCGCTGCTCCGCGCGTTCGGCGAGCGCGAGGTAGTGCCGCAGGTGCCGCTCGCGTACGGCGGACTCGTCGGCCGTGTCGCGCAGTCGCTCGACGGCGTAGGCGGCGACCGACTCCAGGAGGCGGTAGCGGGGGGCGGCCGGGCCGGTCGTGACGACGACGAGGGACTTCTCCACGAGCCGGGTGACGAGGTCGAGCACCGCGCCGCCGGGCACGCCCTCCCCCGCGCACACCGCCTCCGCCGCGTCGAGGGCGCAGCCGTCGCTGTGCACGGCGAGACGGCTCAGCACGAGGCGTTCCGGCACGCTGAGCAACTCCCAGCTCCAGTCGATCATCGCGCGCAGGGTCTGCTGACGGGCGGGCGCGCCCCGCTGCCCGGAGGTCAGCACCCGGAACCGGTCGTCGAGCCGCGCGGCCAACTCCCGTACGCCGAGGGCGCGTACGCGGGACGCGGCGAGTTCCAGGGCGAGCGGGATGCCGTCCAGCCGACGGCAGATCTCGGCCACGAGGGCGGGGTCGGCTCCCTGGTCCTCGCCGGTTCCGTCGTCCTCGCCGGTACCGAGCCGGAAGCCGGGCGCGCGGGCGGCGGCCCGCTCGGTGAACAGGCGCACGGCGTCCGGGGTGGGCAGCGGCTCGACCAGGAACACCGTTTCACCGGCCAGGGCGAGCGGTTCCTGGCCGGTGGTGAGGACGCGCAGCCGGGGGGCGCCGCGCAGGAGCAGCGCGACCAGTTCGGCGGCGGACGCGACGACGTGCTCGCAGTTGTCCAGCACGAGCAGGGTACGGCGGTCGCGCAGGGCGGCGGCCAGCCGGTGCACGGGGGAGGCGGCCACGGTGCCGGTGGCGGGCGGGGCGGAGGGGGCGTCGTCACGGATGCCGAGGGTGGCGGCGACGATCCCGGCGAGGTCGTCGGGGGTGGCACTGCGCAGACCTGCGAACTCCACGAACCAGACCCCGTCGGGTACGCCTCCGGACGCGAGCCCCTGCGCGACGGCCACCGCGAGACGCGTCTTCCCGACGCCACCGGGGCCGGTGAGGGTGACCAGCCGCTGCCGCGCGAGCAGAGGGGAGAGGTCGGCGAGGGCTTGGTCGCGGCCTATGAGGGGGGTGAGGGGATGGGGGAGGTTGGTGGGGGTTGCCGGGGTGGCGGCTGTGGCGGGGGTCATCTCGGGGGGCGACGGCGGTGGGGACGTCCGCGGGGCCGTCTGCGGCCACGGCGTCGGGTGCGGTGGCACGGCGGCCCCGGAGTGCGGCGCGGCGCCCTCGGAGTGCGGCACGGCGGCCCCGGAGTGCGACGAGGACGCCGGGGACGGCGGCACCCGGTCGGCCGGGGCCGGGTGCGGCGCGGTGCCGCGGGGGCTCGACGCGGTGCCCTGCGGGCTCGGCACGGTGAGCTGGTGGCTCGGCGCGGTGGCCCCGGCCGGACCCGCGGGGTCGGTGGTCAGCGACGGGTCCTGGCGGAGCATCGCCCGGTGGAGGGCGCTCAGGGCGGGGCCGGGGCAGGCGCCGAGTTCGTCGGCGAGGCGGGTGCGGAGATCCTCGTACGAGGCGAGCGCTTCGCCCTGGTGGCCCGCGCGGTACAGCGCCCGCATCTGCACCGCGCGCAGACGCTCCCGCAGCGGATGCTCGGTCACGAGCGCGGCCAGTTCGCCGGCGAGGAGCAGGTGGTCCCCCGCCGCCAGCCGGGCCTCGGCCCGCTCCTCCAGCACGGCCAGCCGCTGCTCCCCGAGGCACTCCCGGGCCGCGCGGGCGAAGTCCTCGTCGGCGAAGTCGGCGTACGCGGGCCCCCGCCACAGCCCGAGGGCCTCGGTGAGCAGGGTCGCCCGCACCCGTGGGTCCGCGACCGGGCGCGCCTCGGCGACGAGCCGGCCGAACCGCTCGGCGTCCACGTCGTCGGCCGGGCCGAGCCGCAGCCGGTACCCCGGCGGCTGCCGTACCAGCCGCTCGCGGCCGACCACCCGGCGCAGTTGGGAGACCTTGGATTGGAGCGCGCCGGCCGGATTGCCGGGGAGGCGGTCGCCCCAGAGGTCGTGGACGAGCCGGTCGGCGGAGACGGGGCCGCCGTCGTGCGCGAGCAGATCCGCCAGCAGCGCCCGCACCTTGGTCTCGGGGACCCTGAGCGGTTCCCCCTCGTCGTCCCACACCGCGAGTGGTCCGAGCACCCCAAACCGCATGCGCACCACCGTACCCGTCCGGTGAGCGGCTCGGCCGTCCCGTCCGGCGCCGCAACGTTCCCGAAGGATTTCCGAAGCATTCCGCAAGCGCCCGCCCGCACCGTTGCACCAGACACGGATCCACGAGATACGGAGCGCATCACCATGACCGCCTCCCCCGACACGGCCGCCCCCTCCGGCAGGGATTCCGGTGCCGCGCCGCCCGCGCGGCGGCGCGGCGGGAAACTGCCGCTGCCGGCGCTGCTCGCCCTCGCCACCGCGGTGTTCCTCACCAGCCTCACCGAGACGCTGCCCGCGGGCCTGCTCCCCGGGATGAGCCACGACCTGCGGGTGAGCGAGTCCGCGACCGGGCAGACGGTCACGGTCTACGCCATCGGCACGGCGCTCACCGCGATCCCGCTGACGGCGGCCACCGCCGCCTGGCGGCGCAAGCGGCTGCTGCTCACCGCCGTGGCGGGCTTCGCCGTGGCCAACACGGTCACGGCCGTGTCGTCCGTCTACGGCCTGACGATGGTGGCCCGCTTCCTCGCCGGTGTCGCCGCGGGCCTGGCGTGGTCCCTGCTCGCCGGCTACGCGCGGCGCATGGTGGAGGTCCCCCTCCAGGGCCGGGCGATCGCCGTGGCCATGACGGGGATCCCGGTGGCGCTCTCCCTCGGTGTGCCCGCCGGGACCTTCCTCGGCCAGGCCCTCGGCTGGCGCGTGGCGTTCTGGGCGATGACGGCACTCGCCGTGGTGCTGCTGGTGTGGATCGCCGCCGTGGTGCCCGACCATCCGGGCCTGCCGCGCGGCGAACGCCCGCGGATGCTGCGGGCGCTGGGGGTGCCGGGCGTGCGCCCGGTGCTCTTCGTGACGCTCGTCTTCGTGCTGGCCCACACGGTGCTGTACGCCTACATCGCCACGTTCCTGGACGGCCTGGGGATGGGTGACGACACCGACCTGGTGCTGCTCGCCTTCGGTGTCGCGTCCCTGCTCGGCGTCTGGGTGGTGGGGGCGCAGATCCAGTACCGGCTGCGCTCGTTGACCATCGCCGGCACCCTGCTGGTGGCGGTGGCCGCGGCCTGGCTGGGGGTGCTCGGCGACGGCGGCGCGCCGGTGTACGTCGCCGCCGCGCTGTGGGGGCTGGGCTGGGGCGGGCTGCCCACCCTGTTGCAGACCGCCGTCGGCGACGCGGGCGGCGACCGGGCCGACGCGGCGCAGGCGATGCTGGTCACGCTGTGGAACGTGGCCATGGCCGGCGGGGGCGTGCTGGGCGGCGTCCTGCTGGACGCGGCCGGCAGCGGCTCCTTCCCCTGGACGGTGCTGGTGCTCCTGCTGCCCGTGCTCGCCGTGGTGCTCGCCGCGCGCGGCCATGGCTTCCCGTCCCGGCGCCGCGCGGCGTGAACGCCGTACGCCGGTGACGGTACCCGGCCTTCCGCGCGGAAAGGTGCCCCGGCGGCCGTGGCCGCCGGGGCACCCGAGCGCGTCGGCCGCCGTGCGCGTCCCGCGGGGGATGGTCGGACGCGTGGTGGCCGGTCGCGCTCACCGAACCGTGAGGACGGGATCCTCGACGGCCGCGGAGGCGGCCTGCGCCTTCTTGCTGGGCAGGCCGAGCGTGATGAGCAGGCCGACCACCATGCCGACCGCGGTGAGCAGGACGACGAGGAACTCGCCGTCGGCGGTGGCGGCCTTCAGGGCCTGGCCGGTCTTGCCCCCGGTGCCGGCGTCGGCGATGGCGGTGAGGACGGCCAGGCCGATGGCGTTGCCGATGTTGAGGGTGGTGGAGGCCATGCCGTTGGCGATGCCCTGCTCGTTGGCGGCGACTCCGGTGGAGGCGGCGATCCACATGGCGGTCCAGACGATGCCCTGGCCCACACCGGAGACGATCAGTCCGGGTACGGCCATCAGGTACGTGGCGTCCGCGTCGAAGCCCCAGGCCAGGAGTGCCGTGCCCACGGCGCCGACGAGGAAGCCGGCCAGCAGCGTGGGGCGGGTGCCCAGCCGGGTGGTCAGGCGCTCGCCCAGCTGGGTGCCGGTGGCGATGGCGACGGAGGGCACGAGGAAGGCCAGGCCGGTCTGGAGCGCGCTGAAGCCGTGGACGGACTGGAGCAGCACGGTCAGGAAGTACGGCAGGGTGCCGAAGGTGGCCATGTAGAGGAAGGTGACCGTGATGCCCACGCTGAGGCTGCGGTTGCGGAACAGCCGGAACGGCATGAGCGGGTCCCGGCTGCGCGACTCGATGACGGCGAAGGCGATCAGGAAGACGACGGCGGCGACGAAGGAGCCGATGACCTCGGGCGCGGTCCAGCCGTTCTCCGGGCCCTCCACCAGGGCGAACACGAGCAGCGTGGCACCGGCGGTGACCGTGAGGGCGCCGGGCAGGTCGAACCGGCGGCCCGCGGTGCGCGCCTCGTCGCGCGGGATGACGGCCAGTGCGGCGAGGGCGACGAGACCGGCCAGCGGCACGTTGACGAAGAAGACGGCGGGCCAGCCGAAGCTCTCGGTGAGGATGCCGCCCAGCAGCGCGCCGACGGTCAGACCGCTCGCGCCGGCCCCGCCCCACACGGCGAGTGCCCGGTTCCGCTTGGGCCCTTCCTCGAAGAGGGTGTTGATCAGGGACAGCGTGGACGGCAGCAGGAGCGCGCCGCCGATGCCCTGGACGGCACGGGCGGCGATGATGACGGCCGGACTGCCGGCCAGCCCGCCGGCCAGGGACGACACGGCGTAGACGGTGAGTGCGAGGACGAAGATCCGGCGTCGCCCGAGCAGGTCCGCCGCCCGACCGCCGAGCAGCAGGAAGCCGCCGGCGAAGACGACGTAGGCGCTGACGACCAGTTGCTGCGTCTGGCCGGGGAAGCCCAGGTCGTCGCCGATGTCGGGCAGGGCGACGAAGACGATGTTCAGGTCGAGCGAGAAGATCAGCTGCGCCAAGGCCAGCAGCGCCAGACTCCAGCCCAGCCGTCGCCCGTCCGGGCCGGCGTGGCCCGACTGGAGCGTGGGTGAAGTGGACATGAGAGGTCAGCCCCTTTGGGTCGTGGGCAGGGCAGCCCAACCAGTACGACTGTTCACATGCTTACGTACAATCGAACGGTCAGCAACCGGGGGAACGAGATCCAGCCATGCGCCGGCGCACCGGTCAACGAGGGCCGCACGCCCAGGGGATGGTCATACTGTCGCGGTACAGTGGGACAATGATCGCCCACCACCCCGACCGTGATCAGATCCGCATCGAAAACGTCCTCAGCGCCCTCGGCAACCCCATGCGCCTGACCGTTGTCCGCGTCCTCAGCGACGGCGAGGAGCACAACTGCGGCAGCATCCTGGACGGGGTCTCGAAGTCGTCGATGACGCACCACTGGCGCGTTCTGCGCGACGCCGGCGTCATCTGGCAGCGCCCCTCGGGCCGGGAGAACCTGCTGTCGCTGCGCCGCGCCGACCTCGATCACCGCTACCCCGGCCTCCTGGACGCGATCCTGGACGGCGCGCGCAGCGACGCCGGCCTCCAGCGGCAGGGCTGACCGGTCCGCCCGGCCCGGCCGGGGATCAGAGCCGGCGCCGGGCCACGCCGGCGATCTCCTCCAGCAGCGAGGCCGTACGCCGGATGTCGCCGTGGTCCGGGGGCTGCCAGGCCGGCCGGCCGCCGAGCTGCCGCAGGAACGCCGTGAGCACCGCCCGGGCCTGGGGCGGTTCGTGCCGCCACGTCGTCCCGGTCCGTCCCGTCCGCAGCGTGACGCTGCCGCCGGCGACCTGGATCGTGCCGTGCCGCCCCGCGAAGCGCGCGGTGAAGCCGGTGCGCGGACCGATCCAGCTCGCGTGCAGCGTGACCGGGACGCCTCCCCAGCGCAGCACCGCGGTGCCGGCCGGTTCCAGGGCAAGCCCCGGGCGGTGGCGCAGCTCCGCGTCGAGGACGTCGAGCGGCCGGCGCGGGGCCAGCCACAGCAGCAGGTCGATCAGATGGATGCCGAGGTCGCCCAGCGCTCCGGCCGCCCCGTGGGCGGGGTCCAGCATCCAGGCCGCCTCCCCCGTGAACGCGCCGTCCGTGAGCCCGGTGTGCGCGAAGCCCAGCCGTACGGCGGTGAGCGGCCCGAGGACGTCCTTCCGCAGCAGTTCCCGCACCCGTCGCAGGCCCGGCGCGCAGCGCAGGAACATGGCGGTGGTCATGGGTGCGCCGGCCGCCGGCGGCGGCAACAGACGGGCGGTCTGTCCGGCCGTCGCCGCCAGGGGTTTCTCGACCAGGGTCGGTACGCCGGCCCTGACGGTGTGGGGCAGCAGCTGGGCGTGCTGCGCGGTGGTGGAGGTGATGACGGCCGCGTCCGCGCACCGCAGCGCCTCCCGCACGGACGCGGCACCGAACGCCGGCCTGTCGCCGGTGTCCGGTGCCGCGGGGAGCACGACCGCCGAGATGCGGGGGGCGCGGGCCAGGAGGTCGTGGTAGTCACGGAAGTGCACGTGTGAGGTGCCGAGCAGGGCCACGTGGAGTGGTCTCAACGGGTCGCTGTCCCTTGGTGTCGCGTCCGGCGGTGTCAGCGGGCGCCGACGGCGGTGGCCTCGGGAACGGGCCGGCCGAAGGAGCGGTCGCTGTAGACCAGCGGGACGCCGTCACCGGTGTGGGTCGCCTCCACGCGGCCGATGAGGATGCTGTGGTCTCCCCCGTCGACGATGTCGTGCAGGGCGCAGGCGACGCGCGCCGCCGCGTCGCGCAGGCCGGGGAGGCCGAACTCGCAGGTCTCCATGTCGCCGTCGGCGAACCGGTCCACGCCGGAGCGGGCGAAGCGCAGGGCGACGTCGCTCTGGTCGGCGGCCAGGACGTTGACCAGGAACCGCTCGGCGGTCACGAAGGCGTGGTGGGTGCTGGCCTTCTTGTCCAGGCAGATCAGGACCAGCGGCGGCGTGAGGGACAGGGAGCTGAAGGAACTGCCGGTGAAGCCCCACCGGTCGCCGGACGCGTCGACGGTCGTGGCGATCGTCACGGGAGCCGGAACGCGGGCCATGGCACGGGTGAAGAGGGAACGGTCGACGGTCATGGAGAACATCCGTTTCGCGGGGCCGGGGTGGCCGGCCGGGTGAGGGGGGTGGCCGGTGTCAGGGGCTCTTCGGCATCGACTCGGTGACATACCGGTGGAGCCAGGTACGGAACTCCTCGCCGAGGTCCTCGCGTTCGCACGCGAGCCGCACGATGGCGCGCAGGTAGTCGCCGCGGTCACCGGTGTCGTAGCGGCGGCCCTTGAAGACGACGGCGTGGATCTGCTCGTCCCCGTCGGACAGCAGCCGTTGCAGCGCGTCGGTGAGCTGGATCTCCCCTCCCCTGCCGGGCGGGGTGTCGCGCAGGACGTCGAAGACGGCCGGGGACAGCACGTACCGGCCGATGACGGCGAGGTCACTGGGCGCCGTGCCGGGCTGCGGCTTCTCCACGAGGGAGGTCACCTGGACGACGTCGGAGTCCTTGGTGAGGTCGACCGCCGCACAGCCGTAGAGGTGGATCTGCGCGGGGTCGACCTCCATCAGGGCGATGACGCTGCCGCCGTACTCGCCCTGGACCTCGGCCATCCGGGCGAGCAGGGGGTCGCGCGGGTCGATGAGGTCGTCCCCGAGCAGTACGGCGAAGGGCTCGTCCCCCACGTGCGGGGCGGCGCACAGGACGGCGTGGCCGAGCCCCATGGGCTCTCCCTGTCGCACGTAGTGCAGGGCGGCGAGGTCGTTGGTGGCCCGCACCTTCTCCAGCCGGCCGTGGTCACCCTTGGCCCGCAGGAGGCGTTCCAGCTCCTGGTTGCGGTCGAAGTGGTCCTCCAGCGCCCTCTTGTTGCGTCCGGTGACCATGAGGACGTCGGTCAGTCCGGCGGCCACGGCCTCCTCGACGACGTACTGGATGGCCGGCTTGTCGACGACGGGCAGCATCTCCTTGGGCGTGGCCTTCGTGGCGGGCAGGAACCGCGTTCCCATGCCTGCCGCGGGGATGACGGCCTTCCGCAGGGGGACGGGCGGTACGGGTGTCATGTCAGGGCCCATTCGGTGTCGGAGGCGAGCGGTGCGGAACCGTCCGCCACGGGGGAGCCGGGAACGCCGGGGCGGCCGTCGGACAGGGCGGCGAGGAACGAACGGGCCCAGAACTCCACGTCATGGGTGAGGACTTGGCGCCGCAGTCCGCCCATGCGGAGGCGTGCCTGGTGCGGGGACTGGGCCAGTGCCTCGGCGAGGGAGTTCTCGACGTCGTCCAGGTGGTGCGGGTTGACCAGGAACGCCCCGGTCAGCTCGGCCGCCGCGCCCGCGAACTCGCTGAGCACCAAGGCCCCGTCCTCGCGGTACCGGCAGGCGACGTACTCCTTGCAGACGAGGTTCATGCCGTCACGCAGCGGGGTCACCAGCATGACGTCGGCCGCACTGTAGAAGGCGGCGAGTTCCTCCCGGCTGACGGAGGTGTGCAGATAGTGGACGACCGGCCGGCCGACGCGGCTGAACTCGCCGTTGACCCGTCCGACGGCGCGCTCGATGTCCTCGCGCAACCGGACGTAGTGCTCGACGCGTTCGCGGCTGGGGATGGCGATCTGGACGAAGGCGACCCGGTCGGGACGGATGCGCCCCTCGGAGAGCATCTCGTGGACCGCCCGGAGGCGGACGTCGATGCCCTTCGTGTAGTCCAGCCGGTCCACCCCGAGGATGATCTTCTCGGGGTCGCCGAGTTCCTCGCGGATCTGCCGGGCGCGCCGCTGGACGTCGGGCCGCCGGGCGAGCCGGTCGAGTTCGGCCGCGTCGATGGAGATGGGGAAGGCCCCGATGCGGACGTCACGGTCACCGAGACGGACCATCTCCTGGCCTGAACCGGACGCGGGGTGCGGTGCGGTGGGCAGGCCGGTGAGCCGGTGCGCGAGCCAGCGGAAGTTCCGCGCGCCGCCGGGCCGGTGGAAGCCGATGAGGTCGGCGCCGAGCAGGCCGCGCACGATCTCGGTCCGCCAGGGCAGCTGCATGAACAGTTCCACGGGCGGGAACGGGATGTGCAGGAAGAAGCCGATGCGCACGTCGGGGCGCAGCTCGCGGAGCATGGCCGGCACGAGCTGGAGCTGGTAGTCCTGGACCCACACGGTGGCTCCGGGACCGCTGGCCCTGCTCGCGGCCTCGGCGAACGTGCGGTTGACCCGCACGTAGGCATCCCACCAGCCGCGGTGGTACTCGGGCGGCACGATCACGTCGTGGTACAGCGGCCAGAGGGTGCCGTTGGAGAAGCCCTCGTAGAAACCGCGGACGTCGTCGGCGGAGAGCCGCACGGGGTGCAGGCGCAGGCCGTCGTCCGGGAGGGCGGGCAGGTCGTGGGCCGTGGTCCCGGGCCACCCCACCCACACGCCCCGCCTTCCGCGCAGGAACGGCTCCAGGGCGTTGACGAGGCCTCCGGGGCTGTGCCGCCAGTGCGGGCGGCCGGCGGCGTCGCGTTCCAGGCTCACGGGCAGGCGGTTGGCCACGACCACGAGGCCGGCCTGCGCTCGCGGTGCCTGCGTGTCTTCGTCGTCCATCCGGAAGCTCCTTGTGCAGCGGGCTGGGGCGGGGGCGCCGCGCCGGGTGTGCCGGTCGGTGGTCGCCGGCGGCACACCCGGCGGCGGGTCACTTGCGGAAGTCGACGATGGTCTTCAGGTCGGTGGTGAACCGGTAGTTCTCGAAGATGGCCACCAGACCGTCGTAGTCGTCGAAGGGGTGGACGGTGGACAGCAGCGCCTTGCCGTCGACGATGCCCCGGAGCAGCATCTGCATGGCCGCCGCGATGACGTTGGCGCTCTTGTGCATCGGGAAGTGGGTGACGTCGAAGGGCGCCGAGCGGATGTTGATGCCCTTGGCGAGCATGAGCCAGGTGTCGAACTTCTGCATCTCCTGGGACGCCCCGTAGAGGACGTAGCGGCCCCCGGCCTTCATCTTGCGCATCGCGACCCGGCGCGGGTCCTTCTCCTCGTCCACGCCCTTGACGGTGGGCAGGGCGTCGAAGACGTAGTCGAAGGTCCCCTCCGGGACGGAGTCGATCAGCTCCTCCGGCAGGTAGGCCCGGTCGGAGAACTGGCTCTCGGCGAAGGCGTTGCGGGCCGGGTTGGTGTCGACGGAGACGACCGTGTTGGCGGCGAGGAGCTTCTTGATCACGCTGCCCGCGATGATGCCGATGGGGCCGGTGCCCAGGATGAGCACCTTGTCGCCGACCCGCGGCGGGTTGGACAGCACCGAGCGCATCGCGCCGGTGACCGGCTCGATGAACGAGGCCTCCAGGTCGCCCATCTCCTCCGGTATCTTCACCGCCGCCGCTCGCCGGTCGTCGTTGAAGTTGCGGTCGGCGGCGAAGACGTCCTCCTTCACCTGACCGGAGAAGATGGGGCGCACGGTGCGGTACTCGGCGAAGCCGCCGAAGTCCGTCTGGCCCCAGTAGACGATGCGGTCCCCGACCTTGACGTCGACGGAGCCGCCGTCGAACTCGGGGCCGATGTCGACCACTTCGCCCAGGTACTCGTGACCCAGGATGACGGGATATTCGGACGGGAAGAGGTGTCCTTCGTAGAAGGAGATGTCGGTGGAGCAGATCGACACGCACCGCGTCTTCATCAACAGGCCGTCGACCGGGGCCGCGGGGACCGGGAGTTCGGCCAGAACGGTCTTGCGCGGGGCCAGGAGCTGAACTGCCTTCATCGATTCCACTGGTTTCCTCCGGGATGTGCCGGCATCGGGTTCTTGGATACTTCTCGGGGTCAGCGGCGCTTCAGCAGTTCTCCGCCGAGGAGGTACTGGCCGGCCATTTCGTAGTGCGTGGACGACAGCGTGATGTGCTTGACCGCGGAATGCACGTCACGGAAACAGCGCTCCAGCCGGCTGGTGGCGTAGACGGAGGTGGCGCCCGCCAGGTTGTAGGCGATGTCGACCGCGGCCGAGGTGTTCTCCGCCACCGTCGCGGCGGTCAGGCGCACGAGCGCCGTCAGCGGCTTTCCACCGGTCTCACCGAATTCACTGACGCGGTCGGCGGTGTCGGCGAGCAGCAGGCGCGTGGTGTGAACGAGCATTTCGGCGCGCGCCAGTTTCTCCTGGACCACATGGCTGGTGGCCAGCGTGCTGCTCGCACCGGTCGCGGTCTTCTTGACGGCGAGTTCCTTGAACGCGCCGACCGCGTCCTGGGCGATTCCGAGCGCGGTGGAGGCGGACGTGAACGGCCCGAAGTCGTCGTAGCTGACGGCGTAAGCGCGTGATGCGCGGGCGGCCGGCGGACGGGTCATCTCCGCGCCGTCGACGGTGTATTCCCGCGGGACGAAGACGTCCTGGACGGTGTAGTGGTTGCTGCCGGTTCCGCGCAGCCCGACGGTGTACCAGGTGTCCTGCAACTCGACCGACTTGCGCGGCACGAACAGCATGCGCAGTTCGGGGCCGCTGTCGGTGCGGCGCACCTCTCCCCCCTCGGTGACGAAGGCCGCGCACACCAGCCAGTCGGCGTGGGCCGACCCGCTGGCGAACGCCCACTCGCCGCTGAGCCGGTATCCGCCCGGGACGGCCTCGGCGCGGCCGGAGGGGTTGACGCCGCCCACGACGAGGCCGTCGTGGTCGCGGAACAGCTCGGTGGAGGTGGCCTCGGGCAGGTAGTCGGCGAGCCGGCCGATGGCGCCCTGCACGCCCATCTGCCAGGCCACGGAGGCGTCCAGACGGGCGAGCGCCTGGATGACGGCGGAGCCGGTCCGGATGCTGACCTGCGAGCCGCCGAACCGCCGCGAGACCCACATCCGCGGGATCCCCGCGTCCCGCAGGGCCTCGAACACGGGCCGCGGGGTCACGCGTTCACGGTCGGCCTGCTCGCGCGCCGCCTCGATGACCGGCGCGATCCGCTGGACCCGGTCCAGCCACGCTTGCGTCTCCTCGTCCGGCAAGACGGAAGGCAGCGCGTGCTCAACGCTGAATTCATTCATGAGATAGCTCCGTACTGTCCCGGAATGGGCTACGAGAGAAAACCGCAGGACATGAACTTCGAGGGAACGCGTCGACATTGACGCTGAAACAGGAGAGCTTCGGCCTCACGGCAGCAGCCTGGGCGCCGGACAGCGGATCCACCTTCTCAAAAGGGAATCCGAGGCCTTCTTCGCTCACTCCGCGAACAGTGCTCCCACCTCGCGGCTTCGTTCTCCATTCTGGGAAGGACCGGGACTCCGGGCAAGCCCCGCCGGCCGGAAGTTGCACGCCGCGGACGACAAAAGAGCCCGGGAGAACGGTGAGTTCTCCCGGGCTCGGCGTCCGCGCCGTGCGGCGCGGTTCGTCAGTGCTGGCCGGTGAGGCTGAAGGTCGGGGTGATGGAGAATCCCGGCGTCTTGGCCTCGGTCGACGCCTCGACGGCGGCGGCGAGTTCCTCAAGGTCGGTGTAGGCGTCGAAACCAGTGGCCAGTTCGGCGGTCTCGTTCATCATGCTGCTACCTCCTGTTTGTTTTCAGGGGCTCCGGCCGGAGACATTCCTTTTATAGCAAGCACGGATCTGACCACCAAGATGCATCTTGCACAGTCCGGCACCTTTCCGGGTGACCGCCGTGTGACATACGCGCTACATCATGCGGCGAGATTGCGGGACGGGTCGGAGGGATCGATGGACGCCTCGGCCAGCCGGCGGGCGAGCAACAGGTCGAGGGGCTCGCCGCGGCCCGTGGTGGCGTGCTCGACCAGGGCCTGGGCCATGACGTGACTGCGGTGCTGGCCGAAGCTCATCCCCCGCATGCCCGGCCGTGGGTCCCCGGGCTCCGCCGCCGACGCCAGGCCGGGCGCGTGCCGTCGGGCGAAGAGCGACGTCTCCTCGCCCAGTGCGGGATGTCCCTCCACCTCGCGGGCCACCAGGTCGGCCAGCGCCCGGTCCTCGGCAGCGAGATACACGACGACGGCGTCGTACCGCGGGTACTGATGAGGAACGGAGGCCGCCTTGGCCCTGTAGGGCCGCCCGCCGGCCTCCAGCGCCCTCAGCACCCGCCCGAACAGCGCGGGGGCGGCGTCCTCGTCGCGGACGTGCAGGTAGACGCGGAGCAGGGGCAGTTCGCGGGGCGGTGGTCCCTGCGAGCCGGTGACGAAGAAGAATCCCGGCGAGACCGCCGGGTGGGCGGCAGGCCAGGCGAGCCTGACCGGCCGCCCGTCCTCCACCGGTCCGTCCACCCAGGCGCCGGGCACCGCCACCGCCACGCCCCCTGTCCGCACCACGACGTCGCCACCGGTGCCGGAAGCCGGCGGGCGGCTGCCGATCAGCTCGGCGTCCGAGGGGTAGGTGGCATGCGGCACCTGACGGACCAGCGCCTCTTCCAGTTCCGGGTCACGCAGCCGCCGGGAAGGGGCCGACGACTCGGGCAGACCGGCGTGCAGGCTCGCGTAGAGGGCGTCGGCGAGCAGACCGGTCAACTGCCGGGCGTCCTCGGCGGCCACCCGCCGGTCGGCCAACTCGGCCTCGGCCGCGGCGGCATCGACACGGACGGCGTACAGGGCCGCCCGCAGGTCCTCGGGCAAGCGCGCGCCACTGGTCACTGGGCTACCTCCAGGCCGAGGGAAGCGACCGGCACCCGGCGAGCGGGCAACTCCGGCTCGATGAACGTGGCGTCGACAGGGACGGCGAGCAGGCACGGGTCACCAGTCATGCGGCGACCTCCGGACTCGGGCTCCCTTGGAAGACGCACCACGCGCGGAGTCTCGGGCAGACGCGCCTCGTCGGTCATGCGGCCACCTCCAGGCCGAGGGTCGTCGTGAAGCGTTCGGGGGCGAGGAGGATCCGTCGGCCGATTCCGGCGGCGGCGCGGTCGACCGCGCCCAGCCGGGCGGACTGCGTGGCGCCGGCCAGCAGGCGGTCGTACATGTGCCAGCCCGCGTAGGCGGCGGCGCGTACCGCGAGGTCCCGGTCCGGCGCACCGTGGGAGCACGCCCGCCCCGCGTCCACCGCCCGGTGCCGGGCGGTCAGGTAGCTCCGCCAGAAGGCGGCGATCCGCACCCGGGCCGCGGCGATCGCCTCGGTCAGCCGTGCGGTCATCTCCTCGTGGGTCGGTGCGGGCGCGCTCTCACCGCGGATCACCCGGGTCAGCGAGCGGAACAGCCACTCCCCCGCGAGACTGCCGAGGTCGCGGGCCGGGTCGCCGAGGCAGAACTCCTCCCAGTCCGACAGGTACATCTCGCCCGCCGAGATCAGGAACTGGTCCAGGCGCAGGTCGGCGTGGAGGGGCCGGGCGACGGCCGTGGCCGAGGCGTCCCGCAGCCGGTCGAGGGCCTCGTGCAGCGGGGTGTCGCGTTGCAGCAGCGCCCAGGCGTCCAGTTCCGCCCGCGTCGAGTTGAGGTAGGTCTCCGCGGTGAGGGCGCGCAACGACTCGCGAGGGAAGAAGGACGCGGGTGCGGCGGGCAACGACGGGTCCGGTGCCAGGTCGTGGACGTCGGCGACGAGTTCGCCGGCGCGCTCGCACCAGGCCGTGGAGAAGCCGTCGTCGGTCTCGGCGACGTCGCTGCCCGAGCGCGCGTCCTCCAGCAGTTCGAACGCCATGAGGCAGGCGGCCGGGTCCCAGCCCAGGCACGTCGGCCCGAGGTGGCGGGAGCGGTCACCGGCGCGCCGGGCCTGTTCGAAGGCGATGGCCCGCTCCAGCCGACGGCCGGGTGCCCGCCCCGCGCCGTCGAGCCGTTTGACGAACAGTTTGACGCCGCGTGTGGTGGTGCCGGCCCAGTTGGCGTTCCGGCCGGGGTACGACGTCACGTCCGCCTCGCGCAGCCGGCCGAGCCCGAGTGTGTCCAGCAGTTCGTTCACCTGGGGGACGCGGGACAGTTCCAGGGCCCGCACGTGCCGGCGCGCACCGCGTGCGTGCGGCGTGGAGAGTGTGTTCGGCATGGAGAGCTCATCCTCTTTCTTCCAGGCGTCTGCTGAAGTCGAGCCACACCTGCGCGCATTCGCGTGCGGCGGCGGACAGTCCCGACAGGCTGTGGGGCGGAAGGCCGGCTATCAGCCGCTCGCTCTCGGCCTGCGACAGGAGCCGGTTGTCGAGCAGTTTCAGCAGCAGGCGCCCGGTCTGGGTGTGCCGCAGGGAGGGGTCCCGCATGAGGGCCGCGAGCGTCGGGCCGCTCGGCCGGCGCCCGGTCCGCTCCGGCGGTCGGGGCGGGTCGGCCTGCGCGGCTCCCCCCGTCCGCCGGCGCAACCGGGGCGGCAGCGGGTCCTCGCTGCGCTGTAATCGCCGGCGTACGTCGCGCGCGGTGCCGGGGGAGATTCCCGCGGCCTGTGCCACCTGCCGCAGGGACGCGTCGGGGTGCCGTCGCAGGAAGGCCGCCGCGCGCTCCCGGCCGTCCGCCCCGTCGACCGGACGGGCCCGCCCGTCCCGGCCGATCCGGGTGTGCAACTGCTGTTCCCGGCCGGTTGCACACCTCTGCCGGAGCTTGCCGATCGTGGTCGCCGACAGGCCCGTGACCTGGGCGACGGCGCGGTCGGACCAGTGCGGGTGCGAGTCGAGGACGCGTTCGGCGGCGGTCAGCCGCTCGGCCCTGGACAGCGGCAGCCCGTGCCGTACGTTCGAGGCCACGGCCAGGACGAAGGCGCCGTCGTCCGGTCCTTCGTAGAAGCGGGCCGGGATCGTCGTCTGTCCGCGCAGCCTGGCGGCGTGCACGCGGTGCGTCCCGTCGATGAGGCGCAGGGTGCCGGCGTGCACGATCACGGGTGGCAGTGGCGCGTCGCTCTCGGCGAGGGTGCGGACGTGCTCGTCGTCCTCCTGGACGCTGCGGGGCGAGTCCGCGGGGAGCAGGTCGCTGATGTCGACCGTGTGAACGGTCGGGGAGACCGCCGTGAGGACGGCGTGCTCCTCCGTCGTCGGCGCCTCGTTCGGTGACGGATGGTCGGATGGAGGTCCGCCGGCGTTCGACGACTTCCGGTGGGCCATTGTCGTTCCTTCCCCCTGCCTTTCGGCTCGGATACGGCATCGGCGTGACGTCGTCCAGGTCGTCTAGGACGTGAGTTCGAGCAGTGCCCCCCTCGGGGTCGGGTGGTGACCGTGCCGGCAGGTCCGGGGCGCGGTGTGGTGGAGGCGGCTGAAGACATAGGCGGCCGCGGCCATCGTCATGTGGTGGTGCCAGCCCGGGTAGGAACGTCCTTCGAAGTCCTGGACGCCGAAGTCGTCGATGAGGTCGGCGATGGCGCAGTCCGTGGCCGTGACGGTCTCCGCCAGTGCCGGCACCTCGTGGATCCGGGTCGCCATGTTCGTCAGCCAGTACCGCCCGTCCCGGTGGAAGGGCGAGGCGGGCTGCATGACGAGCCGGTGGGAGAGCGGGACGCTGTGCGGTCCTCCGGCGAGGCAGGCGGGTCCGGTGTGCAGCAGGAAGCGCCCCGGACGGCGGTCGTCCGGGGGGACCGCCGAGGCGAGGGCCGGCTGTCCCGGGCGGTGGGTCATGGCGGTGGCGGCCGACACGGGACGCCGGCCCAGGGCGGCCAGGTGCATCCGCTGGGCCGGGCCGACCTCGCACAGGAAGTCCTGCCCGTGTTCCGTCAGCGCGTCGACGACCAGGGCGGCGTCCGGGGTCTCGGTCAGGTCCAGCACCCAGGGCGCCTGGCTCCCGTCCGGCACGGCCGGGGCCCCGGTCACCAGTTCCCGTACGTGTTCGGCCAGGGTCCGCGCGGTCTCCGTGTCGGGCACACGGGCCCGTCCGCGTCGTACGGTGTCGGTGCTCCAGGTGCCGTCCAGGAGCAGCCGCCAGTCCACGGGCAGGCTGCCGTGCGCCGTGACCGCGAACAGCCCTATGGCGAGCTGGCAGTTGAGGACGCGTCCGGCCCGGGGGTCGAAGCGCCGGTGGACGCCCACCGAGTGGTGGCCGCGCTTGCGGATGGTGATGGTGGCGATGCTCCAGGCCCGTGGCCGGCCGTGTCCGGTGATGGCCCGCGCCAGGGCCTGGCGCACCGGGGCCCAGTCCCAGGGACTGCCGTTGATGAACTGCTGGAGACCGTGCGCGGACGCCGTACGGGGAGTGACCGCCTGGGCGAGGCCGCGCAGGGTCTTCCTGCCCGGCACGGTCAGCAGACCGTGCAGGTACGCCTGCGCCCACCTGCGCTGGTCGACGCGCGGGAGCGAGGCGAAGATCTCGTTGACGAAGGCTGCGACGGCGGCGCTCTCCGGGATGGTCGGGTGCCCCTCGTACATCTCTAACATCCGGTGTTCCCCCTTGTTACCCACCCACCGCAGCGGGTGCCGGCCGCCGGCCGACCGGCCGCAGCCAAAAATACCTTCCCACAGGTAGTTTTCCCGGATGTAGGAACGACTTTGCGAATTCCCCTGGTGAGCTGGGAAGTTGTCGCTTGATCAGGACTGGAAAGCGGTTGTGACGGCGTGCAGGTCCTCCAGGGCCGCACGTGCGCCCTCGGTGAGGAACACCCCGGTGACGTTGAGGATCACCTCGTCGACGCCCTCGGCCCGGTACGCGCGCAGTCGCTCCGCGATGTCCTTCGGATCACCGGTCAGGTGGACGCCGTCGCCGACGAGCCGGCCGGCCGCCTCCCGGGGGCGGCCCGGGTCGACGTCCAGCCCCGCCCGGCGGAGCATGTCGGTGTAGTGGGCGGACCCGAGGTGGGCTCCCACGGCGGCGAAGGCCACCCGGTCCAGGTCGCGTCCCGGCCGTCGTACCGCGAGGTGCACGACGCTCGCCACCCGCGGCACGGGCCGGTGAGCCGCACGGGCCCCGGCACGCAGCGCGGGCATGATCCGGTCGGCGAGGTAGGGCAGCGGCGCGAGCCAGGTGATGGCCACGTCGGCGCAGGCGCCCGCGGTTCTCGCCATCCCGGGGCGGAGCACCCCGAGCCCCACCTCGACGCCCGGACTGGGCAGTTCGGGCAGGACGTAGCGGGTGGTGTGCGCCGCCCCCCGGTGCTCGACGGCGTCCCCGTCCAGTAACCGCCGCATGACCGTCGCGTAATCGGCCATGGCCGTCAGGGGGCTGCCGTACGGCTCCGGCAGCAGGCGCTCCTGGAGGTCGAGCGAGCCCGGCCCGTACCCGGCGACGTACGGCGCCTTCGACAGCACGCTCACCGTGCGGGCCTCGACGGCGGCCTGGTACGGATGGCGCAGCGGCGCCAGGGAGACCGCGGTGCCGAGCGGGAGACCCGGCTGCCGGGCGGCGAGCGCGGCCAGCGCCATCTGGGATTCGAGGTGGAAGGACTGCCCCAGCCACAGCCGTCCGGCACCCAGGCGCCGGACGAAGGACGCGAAGGCCGCCATGCCGTCCAGGTCCCGGGGCGGCGCGGGGTAGAAGACGGACAGCCCCTTCGGTTCGGCGAGCATCGGGTCTCCTTGTCGCTGTGCCGGCACCTCGGGTGCGTACCGGCCCCGCCGCTGTATACCTGACGCGTGAGCGCGCGGGCCCGGGAGTGCGGGGAACCTGCCGAGGTGGCGGTACGACTTCGCGAGGTCCGAGCGGGGGCGTGCGGCCGGGGCGGCCCCGGTGCCGGTTTCGGACAGCTCGTGCCCTTCCGCTTGTCCGCCCTGCCTCGCTGATAAAAAATTCCGTAATGATGGTTTGTTCTTCGTTCCGATGCCGAAGGGGCGCTGTGGTCAAGCAGGACAGAGCACGAAGGACCCATGAGCTGCTGCTGGACGCGGCAGCCGCGGAGTTCGTCCGCCACGGCTATGTGGGGGCCAACCTCCAGCGCGTGGCCGCGGAAGCCAACCTGACCAAGGGGGCTCTGTACGCGCACTTCACGTCGAAGCGCCTGCTGGCGAACGCGCTGACCGCGCCGTTCGAAGGCACCTGGCGCGAACTTCTGGCGCAGTCCGGACGGACCGACCTGTCACCGGCGGAGCGGCTGCGCCTCGTCACGGACGCGCTCGCCGGGCGGCTCCAGGCGGATCTCCGCTTCCGCGCCGGGTTCCACCTGGCCAGCGAGGACGCCCGCGCACACGGCCGGCTCCCCCGTTTCGCCATGGACTTCAGCGGCTGCGTGCTGGGGCTGGCGGCCGAGGCCCGGCGGCAGGGGCAGTCGGCGGGGGTGCAGGACCCCGAATGGCTGGGGCAGTTGCTGCTGGTCCTCATGTACGGCGTCTACTACACCACGCCCGCGTGCGGCATGGACCGGTTCGGTGACGCGGTGTGCGCCCTGTGGCAGCAGGTCGTGCGCGGCGGCGAGGCCGCTCCGCCTTCCCTGCCCGCCCTGTGCGGTCAGCGGTGACCGGGGTCCTGCCGGGCGGGCAGGCGGTGCGCGCCCGGCAGGGCCCGGCTCAGCTCCGGGTCGTCCCCCACCACCACCGGGTGTCCCACGGCCGCGAGCATCGGCAGGTCGCTGATGTGGTCGCCGTAGGCGTGACAGACCGCGGGCGAGACGTGCGGATAGCGGCGGAAGACCTCCTCCACTGCCCGCAGCTTGCCCGCGCCGATGACCGGATCACCGACCAGCTCCCCGGTGTAGCGGCCGTGGCGGATCTCGGGGCGGCTGCACAGCAGGTGGCCGGCTCCCACCTCTGACGCGATCGGTGCCAGCAACGCGGGGAACGAGCCGGACACCAGCACCAGCAGGGCGCCCCGCGCGCGGTGCCGCAACAGGGCGGCGCGGGTGGCCTCCAGGAAGAGCCGGTGGTCGCGCTGCCGGTCGGCCGCCCAGCGCTTCGCCGCCGCCTCGACGTCGGCCACCGCCTCGCCGCTCCACACCCGGTAGTAGAGCCGGTTGGCCTCCACGCGACCGCCGCCGGCGGCGAGCAGCCGTCCGACGGCGCGGCGCGTGTCCTGCGCGCGGTGCGCCCGGAGCCCGCCGAGGAAGTAGTGGTCCATGAAGTCGAACAGGCTCTTGCACGCGATCAACGTCTCGTCGACGTCGCTGAAGACGATGCTCGCCGGGCCTCTCGCGGCCACGCCCGGGGACGCGGCGGAGGGGGTGCCCGTCATGGACGCTCACCGGCCGGCAGGCCCGCGGCATAGGCGGCGGCTGCCGCGTCCAGACTCAGCGCGCCGTGCGTGGCGACCGTCCGTACGTCGTCCCGCCTGCGCCGGAACTCGTCGTCGAGGGCGTCCGGCGGACCGGTGACGTCCTGCGTGAGGGAGGACACCGCGTCGGCCAGGCGCTGCGCGGAGACGGCCGCGTCCCGTTGGTTACGGGCCACCGTCCCCGGGGTGACGGGCGCGGAGTCGGCGCGGCGGGCGGCGGCGTCCAGCAGCAGTTCGACCGCGTCGATGTCCGCGCCGGCCCGGGCCAGGCCGATGCGGCGGGGCGCGTGCCGCGGCGCCTCCAGCCCGGTCCTGACCTGGCGCGTCCACGCGCGCAGCGCCGCTCTGGCGGCGCCCAGGGCCGGGGCGCACATCAGGAGCTGACCGGCCAGCTGGGCCGGGGCCGTGTGGCACCGCGCCCCGTCCCGGTCCTCGCGCGCCTCCAGCAGGGCGGACAGCGGCAGGCTCCGGTGCTCGGGCACGAACGTCTCGGTGAGCGTGACGTGGTGGCTGCCGGTGGCACGCAACCCGGCCGCGTCCCAGGTGTCGTTCACGGCCACGGCCTCGCGCGGCACGGCGAAGACCCGGGACGGGCCTCCCTCGTCCTCCGGCGCGACCAGGAGGAGCCACGCGGCGTGGTGGACGCCGCTGACCACCGGCCAGCGGCCCTCGACCAGCCATCCCAGGGGCGCCTTCCGGGCCCGGCCGGACGACGGCCACAGGCCCGCGGCGATCCGGGTGTCCGGACCCGCGCCCCACAACTCCCGCTGCGCCGGCAGCGGGAGGCGCGCGGCGAACCGGCCGTGCACCGCCCAGAGCATGCCGCACCAGGCTGCGGACGCGCAGCTCTCGGCCAACGCGGCGGTGGCGTGCAGCAGTTCACGGAACGTGCCGCTGCCGCCGCCCCACCGGCCGGGGACGAAGTGCCGGGCGAACCCGGCCTCGTCCAGAGCGCGCAGTGTCTCCTCGTGGAGGCGGCGCCGGGCGTGCGCCTCCGGGGCGAGGCGAGCGGCCACGCGAGCGGCGCGCTCAAGTCCCCCCTGGCTCAGTGCGGTTCCCCGGACGGCGTCCGGCCCGGCGGCGGGCGCGGGGGGTTGCGGCACCCCCTGGACGGCCGTCGCGTCGCCGGGACGTCCCGGGGCAGGCGTCGCTCGCGGTATCGGTGTGTTGTCGGAGGTCTGCTCATCGGTAGGCATGACGCTGTTTCCTGACGGGGACGGCCGGAAGAGGCTATCGATGGCTGTCGGACGGCACGGGCGTCCCGGCGTGGTGCCAGCGCCCCGTGATCGCGGCGACGCCGCGGTCGTCCTGGGCGGCGTCGATGGCCAGGTACCGGCCGCCGCAGGGAGTGGTGCGGTCGTCGGTGACCCTGAGCCGGACGGGCGGGTCCAGCTCCGCGAAGGCGAGGCAGTCGACCGTCAGGGAGGTGAGCTGGGAGGCGACCGCGGGCCGGCCCCCGCTCGCACCGGAGCCCTTGGTCACCAGGTGACCGAGCTGGCGCACCCCTTCCAACAGGACCATCAGCGGGACATGATCCGTGGGATGGTCGAAGAGGACGGCGTGGTCGAGGTCGGCGTGGAGCTCCCATTCGCCGGCCCGCCCGGTCGCGGCCAGCACGCTGTCCTTGCCGCGCAGCCGCCCCACCTGCGCGGCGGGCAGGGTGAGCACCCGGCGCCGCTGCGCGGGAATCGCCGTGCCACTGCCGCCCGTTCGCCTTCTCAGCACGGAGTAGCGACGCTCGTCCAGGGCGACGACCTGGAGGCTCCCCCGGCCGGTCTTCCGGTCGCCCACGACCAGTTCGGCCTCCAGCCGCATGCCGTGGCGGTGCGGTGGCCGGCTGTCCACCCACTCCCAGCGAGCCTCCAGCACGACGGGCAGCGGCTGCCCGGTGACCCGCAGTGCCTGCGGTTCCGTGATGTCCAGTTCCATGCGCCGGCCGACGAACCGCCGGTCCAGCGGTATCCCGTAGTGCCAGTGCGCGAGGTAGACGAGTGCCTGGCGGATGGTCTCGGCGGCGAGCAGGGGATCGCTGCGCCCGAGAACGTCAGGATGGTAGAGAGCGTGATCACGCGGCCACTGCGCGGCGACCAGGAAGCGGTCGTCACCGAGCGCCAGCGCGTCCGTGAGGAACACCTCCGCCACGGACGCCCGGTGCACCAGGTGCCGGGGAACGGTCCGTTGGAAGGTGAGTCGCCCCGCATGTCCGCCAGGGCTGGTCCGCGCGCCTGCGTTACCCTGCTGCACCTCGCTCATGCATACTCCCCCGGTTGCGTCGGAGACGGCCGAACGGCCAACCCCCCACGTCAAACCTACCTTTGGGAAGGTTTATTCCCTGGCATGGAACGTCTCGCCGGCGCGCGGAAGAGGGACCCCTAGGCATTGGAGACGCCAGATGAACGACCCCCACGACACGACCGCCGGCCACGGCCCGACGGCGCCGCGCAAGGAGCTCAAGCAGGAGCGTGCCATCCGTTCGCGGGGGAACATCCTGCTGGCCGCGGCCCGGGCGTTCGCCCAACGGGGCTATCCGGCCGTGACGATGCTCGATGTCGCCGAACTGTCCGGCATGACGAAGGGCGCCGTGTACTTCCACTTCACCAACAAGGAGGCACTGGCCCTCGCGGTGACCACCGAGTTCTACAAGCGGCTGCCCGCCATCTCCGACGCCGTCGCCGAACTGGAGCTTCCGCCGGTCGCCTCGGTGGCGGAACTGCTGCTGCGCACGGCGGCGGCGCTGCGGGACGAGCCGATGATGAAGGCCGGGGCACGGCTCCAGATAGAGCGGGGGCTGATCGACGTCGACCTGCCCATCCCGTTCCAGGACTACACCGCGCTGATCACGTCCTGGTTCCGCAGCGCGCTGGCCGCCGGGGAACTGGAGCACGAGACACCGCCCGCGGCGCTGGCCCGGGTGCTGGTCTCGGCGTTCTTCGGCGCCCAGCACATGTCCTGGGTCCTGCACGACCGGGAGGACATCATCGAGCGGACCGTGGAAGTGCTGCACGCGGTGGTCCCCTGCACCAGAGACCCCCGGCACGTCAGCCCGTTCCTGCTGGAGCAGACGTCCGCGTGAACCGCTGAGGAGTCCAGGCGTACGCCGGTGCCGTCCGCGGAGTCGGCGGGAGGACGGGACTGTCCGTGAAGTCGGCGGGAGGCCGGGGCTGTCCGTGGGTCAGCCGGAGGCCGGGACCATCCGCGGAGACGACCCGAAGCCGGGACCATCCGCGGAGTCCGCCCGAAGCCGGTGCAGTCCGCGGAATCGACCCGAAGCCGGTGCAGTTCGCGGAGTCAGCCCGAGACCGGTGCAGTTCGCGGAGTCAGCCCGAGACCGGTGCAGTTCGCGGGTCAGCCGGAGGCCGGTGCCGTCCGCTCCCGCATCGCCCGCTTCTTCTCGTGGTTGCCGCATGCGCCCATCGAGCACCAGCGGCGCTTCCCGGGGCGGGAGTTGTCGAGGAACAGGGCCCCGCAACGCGGACCACCGCAACGGCGTACGCGCTCCATCGCCGGGGAGGTGACGAGGTCCAGCGCGTCCCGCGCCACCAGGGACAGCACCGCGCCGGCGACATCGCCGGCCTGCCACCTCAGCCGGCCGGCCGCGTCGAGGTGGGGCACCGGTGGGGGCGCGGACGCCCATGCGTTGAGGCGTGCGCGGACGTCCGCGGGCACCCGGACCGGGCCCGTGTCGCCCAGCCTGCCCGCCAGCAGGCCGTACAGCACCTCGCGCGCCTCCCGCGCACGGTTCACGTCCTCCTGGCGCACCGGCCGCGATCCCGCCGCCGGGGCGCAGGCGCAGCACTGTTCGGCCCACGCCAACAGCTCCTGTGGTGTGCGCAGTTCCTCCACCTCACCGGCGTCGCCGCGGTACCGCAAGGTGCGCAGGAAGTCGAGGCTGAGGCGCCCCGCGCCCTGCCGGAAGACGATCGAGCCCGGCCTGTTCATGCCGGCAAGCCTACTGAGGGAACCGGTTCGACTGGTACCTTGAGGAACCACTTGAACCGGTTCTCGCTTCCTGTTGGGCTTCCGCGTCTCCTCTTGGGGCTTTCGTGTCCGTCACCTCCGCACCCTCCGCCACCGCGACCCGGTTACCCGGCCGGCTCCTGGCCCTGTTGTCCCTCACCTGCGGCGTCAGCGTCGCCAACATCTACTTCCCGCAGGCCCTCACCCCGCTCATCGCCGACGGCTTCTCCATATCGTCCGGCTCGGCCGCGTTCGTCGTGACGGCCGGTCAGTTCGGCTACGCGGCGGGCATCTTCCTCCTCGTCCCGCTCGGCGACCGCCTCCCCTGGCGCCGGCTGCTCGCCGTCCTGCTCTCCCTCACCGGGGCGGGCCTCCTCATCGCCGGTACCGCGACGACACCGCTCGTCCTGACCGTCGCCAGCGTCCTGGTCGGAACGACCACCGTGGTACCGCAGATCATCATCCCGCTGGCCGCCGGTCTCGTCGCCGAACACCGGCGGGGCGCGGCGACCGGCATCCTGCTCAGCGGCCTCACCCTGGGCATCCTGCTCGCCCGGGCGTTCGGCGGCGGCCTGGGCGGCTGGCTCGGCTGGCGCGCGCCCTACCTCCTGGCCGGTGCCCTCGTCCTCATCCTCGCCGCCGTCGTGCCCAGTCTCGTCCCGGCCCACCGGCCGGCGAGCGCGCCCGCCTACCTCGACCTGCTGAAGGCACCCGCCGAGCTGCTGCGCACGGTCCCCGAACTGCGCCGCTCCTGCCTCTACCAGGCGCTGGTGTTCGCCGGATTCAGCGCCGCCTGGACGCTGGTGCCCCTGCTCATGACCGGGCCCGCCTACCACCTCGGTACCGGGGCCGTCGGACTCGTCGCCCTGGTGGGGGCCGGCAGCGTCCTGTCGACCCCGTTCGCGGGCCGGCTCATCGACCGGTACGGCACCGACCGCATGAGCCTGTGGTGTCTGCTCGGCGCGCTGGCGGCCCCGGTCGTCCTGCTGCCCGCGTCGGCGGGCGGCGCGGGCGGCATGACGGCGCTGATCGCCGGGATGCTCGTGCTGGACGTCGCCCTCCAGTCCGGACAGGTGGCCAACCAGACCCGCATCTTCGGCGTGCGCCCCGACGCCAGGAGCCGGCTCAACACCACCTACATGACCTGCGTCTTCCTCGGCGGAAGCCTGGGGTCGTGGGCGGGCGTCACCCTGTTCCGCCACTCGGGGTGGGCCACGGCCCTGAGCGCGGTCCTCCTGGTCAACGCGGTGGCCCTGGGCCGGCATGTGCTGCACCTGACGTACGGCCGGCGGCGGGGCGCGGGGACCGCCGGCCCCTGAGTCGGGTGGTGCGCAGGAGTGGTGGCGCCCTCTCGGCGGGGTACGGCCGCGCGGCAACGCCCCTGTGGCCGACGGCCGTTGCTCAGATCGCGTCGTCGGGTATGCCCAGGCCGGTCAGGGCGCCGACCGGGTCGAGGTCCGGGGTGCCGCGGGGCCACCAGTCGTCCTGGCCGGGGTCCGACTCGTAGGCGTACCACAGGCCGTCGCGGCCCAGGCGGAGCTGGACGTGGCCGCGTGGGTGGGTGAGGCGGTTGCGCCAGGGCCGGAACGCCGGCAGGTCGGCGGCGAGCAGCAGCGGGCGGGCCCGGTCGAAGCGGCCGGCCGGCGGGTCCCACGGCTCCTCCAGCGCGGCCAGCCCCGCCGAGCCGCCCTGCCGCCAGGCCGCGACGGCACGCGCGAGATCGGCCGGGGTGCGCTGGGCGGCGTCCGCGAGCGTGGCGTACAGCGTGCGGGTGGCCGCGGTCAGTCCGGAACCGGGGCGGGCCGCGGCGAGTCGTACCGCGTCCTGCCACAGGGTCAGTTCGCCGACCGGATCGCGTCCGGTGGCGAGCAGGGCGTGGGCGCGGGCGGCGGCGTCGGTCGCCAGCTGGTCCAGTGCGAAGGGGTCAGGGCCGCCGGGCACCGACGGGTACGCCGGGGGCTGCTCGGGGTGCGGGGGCACCGGCAACGGCCGGGGCGGCGGCGGGAGTTCACGCGGAGCGAGGGCGTCGGCGGCACGGACGCCCGGCAGCGTCCGCGGCTGCCGTTCCCGGGCGGCGCGGGCGGCTCGGGCGGCACTGCGCCGGGACAGCGCGTCGAGCAGTTCCCTCTCGCCCCGGCCGCGCAGCAGGAGCAGCACGAAGGGATCGGCGTCGAGCAGACGGGCCGTCTGGTAGCACAGGGCCGCGGCGTGCTTGCAGGGGTGGCCGGAGTCGGGGCAGCTGCACCGGGGGGCGAGGTCACCGGGGCCGGGCAGCAGGGGCACCCCGCAGTCGGCGAGCGACTGGGGCAACTCCTTGTCGAGCAGCGCCGCGATGTGCCCCGGCCGGTCGGCCGCGGCGTCCAGGAACCTCTCCCAGTCCTCGTCCTCCAGCGTGCGCACCCGCACCTGTACGCGGTACGGCCGGGGCCGGCTTCCGCGCACGTACGCCAGCACGAGTCCGGGGGTGACGGTGATCGCGTCCACGTGCCCCTGGTCCGCGTACCCCCGCCCCCGCGCCAGCCGCTTCGCGTCCAACGCGCCCTGCTCCAACGCCCCGGCCCAGGCGTTGCCCCACCACGTCCCGGCGAACGGCCCGGTCCCACCGGCGGTCTCACGCGGGGCGAACGCCGGGAAGGTACGGCGGAGTTCGGTGTCGCGGTGGGGGGTGGCCATGGTCGTCGGTACGTGCGGGGCGGCGGGGGCGGGAGAGGTGCCGGGGTCGGGGGCGGGGCTGGGGTGCGCGGAGGGCTCGGACGGGCCGGCCTGTGCCGGGGTGGGCCGGGCGGCCGGGGTCCAGCGGGCGAACGGTCCGGCCGGGTCGGGGCGGGCGGACGTGTGCGCCGAAGGCTTGGGCGTGGGAGTGGGCGTGGGCGCCTGCGCCTTCGGGGCCGCGGGAGTGGTGCGGGGCACCTCGGCGGAAGGGCCGGACACCGGAGGCGCGGACGGTACGGAAGCCGAGGGCTCCGTCGGCAGGGCCGAGGACCGCACGGCAGGGGCGGTCTCCGACGGATCGGACGCCGGGGGCGGTGGTGCCGACGCCGGTGCCGGCGGGGTCGGTTCGGTCGGCGTGGGCGGGGCGTGCTCCTCCGGCTCCTCGGGGGTTTCCGCCCACGTGGGCATGCGGAAGGCGGTCGCCAGGTAGTGCCGCATGTCCTGCGCGGCCTTGGTCCTGGCGGCCGAGGTCTGCTGCCCGGGTGCCGGTGAGGTACGCGGCGTGGCGGTAGCGGAGCGCGCCGGTGTCCGCCGCTCTCGCCGGGGGTCCGCCGCCTGCGCGCGGGACGCTTCGCGCCGGGCCGCGCGCAGCGCCTCCCGGGCGACGTCACCGGGACGCCCGCCCGTGGCACCGGCCGGCCCTGCACCCTCCGCACCCGTGTCAGCGGCAGCGGAGTCAGCCGCGTCCGCTCCCCGCCCGGACCCCGCTCCAGGACGTGCGGCCTCCGCGCGGTCTCCCTCCGCCACCGGGGCGTCGGCATCGGCCACCGGTGCCGGGCCGGCGGCCGTCGGCGGTGCGCCCCGGCCCCGGCGCGTGGCAACGGCGGCCCTCAGAGCCGCGCGCGCCACATCGCCGGGCCTGTCCCCGCCGGTACCGGCAAGCCCGGCCGGCTCCTCGTCACCCGGCTCACCCCCACCACCGGACTCCACCGCGTCATCCGGCTCACCCCGGCCGCCAGCGGCAAGCCCCACGCCCGGCACGCCCCCCGGCTCGCTCTCGCCATCGGACGGCACCCGGTCGCCGGCGGTCGTCCCGCCACCAGAGAGCCCCGCTCGCCCCTCATCCACCGGCTCCGGCTCCGTCCCGTGAGCCGTCGCCTCCCCCTCGGCCGGCTCGGCAGCCGTTTCCCCCGGGGTGTCCCGCGTCGGTCCCGCCGTCCGCGCCCGCTCGGTCTCCGCTCGCTCGCGGGCCGCGCGGAGGGCCCGGCGGGCGGCGTCGCCGGGGCGGGGCGGGGGTGTCATGGAATCCTCCGCAGGGAGACGAGGTCGGAGAGTTCGCGGTCCGTCAGCTCCGTGAGGGCCGCCTCGCCGGAGCCGAGGATCGCGTCGGCCAGGGCGCGCTTGGACGCGAGCATCTCGGCGATGCGGTCCTCCACCGTGCCTTCGGTGACCAGGCGGTGGACCTGCACCGGCTGGGTCTGGCCGATGCGGTACGCGCGGTCGGTGGCCTGCTCCTCCACGGCCGGGTTCCACCAGCGGTCGAAGTGGACGACATGGCCGGCACGGGTGAGGTTCAGGCCGGTGCCGGCCGCCTTCAGGGACAGCACCAGCACCGGTGTGCCGCCGTCCTGGAAGCGGTCGACCATGCGTTCGCGCTCTGGCACCGGCGTGCCGCCGTGCAGCAGGTCGACGGGGATCGCGCGGGCGGACAGGTGGGCGGTGAGGAGGCGGGCCATGCCGACGTACTGGGTGAAGACGAGCGCCGAGCCGTCCTCGGCGAGCAGGGTGTCCAGCAGCTCGTCCAGGAGGGCGAGTTTGCCGGAGCGGACGGCCAGGCGGTCGGGGCGCGGGTCCTCCTTCAGGTAGAGCGCCGGGTGGTCGCAGATCTGCTTCAGGGCGCCGAGGAGCTTCAGCACCAGGCCCCGGCGGGCCATGCCCCGCGCCGTCTCGATGGCCAGCATCGACTCGCGCACCACCGCCTCGTACAGCGCGGCCTGTTCCCGGGTGAGCGGCACCGGGTGGTCCGTCTCCGTCTTGGGCGGCAGCTCGGGCACGATGCCGGGGTCGGACTTCTTGCGGCGCAGGAGGAAGGGGCGGACCAGCCGGGCCAGGCGCCGCGCCGCTTCCTCGTCCTCCCCGTTCTCCACCGCCCGCGCGTGCCTCGCGCGGAAGGACTTCAGCGGGCCGAGGAGTCCGGGGGTGGTCCAGTCGAGCAGGGCCCACAGTTCGGAGAGGTTGTTCTCCACGGGGGTGCCGGTCAGCGCCACGCGCGCGGGGGACGGGATCGTGCGCAGCGCCTTGGCGGTGGCCGAGTAGGGGTTCTTCACGTGCTGGGCCTCGTCGGCGACGACCATGCCCCAGGGCTGTTCGGCGAGGCGGGCCGCGGTGGAGCGCATGGTGCCGTACGTGGTGAGGACGAAGCCGCCGTCCACGCCGTCCAGGGTGCGCTCGGGTCCGTGGAAGCGGCGGACGGGGACGCCGGGCGCGAACCGGGTGATCTCGCGCTGCCAGTTGCCGAGGAGGCTGGCCGGGCAGACGACGAGGGTCGGCTCGGTGCGGGCCCGCTTCAGGTGCAGGGCGATGAGGGTGACGGTCTTGCCGAGGCCCATGTCGTCGGCGAGGCAGCCGCCGAGGCCGAGGGAGGTCATCAGGTCGAGCCAGGCCAGACCGCGCAGCTGGTAGTCGCGGAGGGTGGCGCGCAGGCCGGGGGGCGGGTCGGCAGGGCGCAGGCCGGCGGTGAGGCGGTCGCGGAGGGTGGCCAGGGCACCGGCGGGGACGGCCTCGACGGTCTCCCCGTCGACCTCGGCGGTGCCGGTGAGGGCGACGGCGAGCGCGTCGACCGGGTCCAGCAGGCCCAGTTCACGTGTGCGGGCCTTGCGGACGAGCGCGGGGTCGACCAGCACCCAGCGGTCCCGGAGCCGTACGACCGGGCGGTGGGCCTCGGCGAGGGCGTCCATCTCGGCCTCGCCGAGCGGGTCGCCGCCGAGGGCCAGCTGCCAGCGGAACCGGAGCAGGTCCTCGCTCTCGAAGAAGCCGGTGCCGTCGGTCGCCGAGCCGGGCGCCGGGCGGACCACGGCGGTGGCGGTCAGGTCGCGGGCGAGGTCCCGGGGCCAGTGCACGGCGACCCCGGCGGCGGCGAGCCGGGAGGCGGCCACACCGAGCAGCTCGCCGAGCTCCTCCTCGGACAGGGCCAGGACGTCGGGGACGTCCTGCTCGGCGAGGCGGTCCAGGGGCGGCCACACCCGTGCGGCGCGCCGCACGGCGAGGGCCGCGTCGACGCGTGCGCGGGGCCCGAACGCCCCGTCCGCCTCCCCCGCCCACAGGGCCGCCGCGTCGGCCACCAGGGTGGGGTCGGCGAGGCTGTGCACCTGGACGACGGCCGCTCCGGCGGCGCGGGCGCCCTCGGCGGCGCCGACGTCGAAGACGTCGTACGCGGACAGGTCCAGGCGGAGCGAGATCCGGACGCCCGCGTCCATCCCGGCGGCGACCTCGGCCGCCCATTCGTGCGCCGCGGGCAGGGCCTGGGGTTCACGGGCGGCGAAGGGCCGGCCGGCGGTGTAGGTGGCAGCCGGCGTGCGCGGCAGGGTGTCGGCGACCGCGTCCAGGAAGGACCGGATGAGGGCCTCGGGCTCGGGCAGCCGGAGCGCGCCCGGACCGGGGAGGGGCACGGCATGGCCCTCGGGGGGCAGGGCCGCGGCGATGGCGCGCAGGTGGGCGATGTCGTCGGGTTCCAGCGGGCCGGCCCGCCAGGCGTCGTGGCCGGCCGGGGTCAGGCCCGGCAGCAGCCGGCCGCGGGCGACGAGCCGCAGCGCGTGCAGGGCGGCGGCGCCCCAGCAGGCGGTGGCCGGGTGGGCGGCCGGGTCGCGCCGGGCGCCGACCAGCAGCGGCAGGGCCTCGGCGAGGGGCAGGGTCAGCGCGGGCACCTGCCGGCGGCGCACACCGGCGCCGTGCCGTCGTACGACCGTCAGCTCCTCGGGGGTGCCCCCGCTCGCGGTGGGCAGCGGGTCACCGGCGGGGTCCCAGAAGGCGAGGCGGCCCTGGCGCGGCAGGGGCGCGGGCAGGTAGACCGACGCGAGGCGCACCGGGACCGGGTGCCCGGCCCCCGCCTCCCGGGGACCCCCCGCACGCTCGGCCACCGCGACCGTGCCGCTCATACGTCCTGCCACCTCCCGCCCGTGTGTCGGATCAGACGTCTTCGACTCTACGGGCGGGGTCTGACAATCGGCTCTGCACGCGGGTCACGGCCCTACGGGACCGTGCGGGAGACCACGAACACCATCGGATACGCCGGGTCGGACAGGTTGACGACCACGTCCTGGGTCGGCGCCGGGTTCTTCTGCTCGTGGGTCAGGCCCCACCAGGGGCCGGTGCCGTCGAAGGTCCAGCCGCTGACCTTCCGGTCGCGTTCGCCGACGGCGATGTCGTCCTTCTTCAGCTGGTCCCGGCGTACGCCCATGGCCTGGAGGAAGCTGTCCAGACCGGCGGGGTTGGTGCGGAACTGCACGTAGAGGCGGCTGGTCTTCCAGTTGTTCGTCTCGTAGTAGGCGATGTCGTCGGCGGGGTGCGGGACGGCCACCTGGTAGAGACGGCGCTGCACCTTCGACGGCCACCCCGGGGTGAGACCGGTCGCCGAGTACTTCGCCTCCTTGTCCTTGCCGCTGTCGCGGCTCTGGTTCGCGGAGATCACCAGGTAGCCGGCCGGGACGCCGATGAGGAGGACGATGATCAGCAGGGTGAGCGCCCGCCGCCTGGCCTTGTGACGCGCGTCCTCGGCGGGCCGCTGCCGCTCGTCCGGCGGGCCGCCCTGGTGGGGCAGCGACGGCGTCATGCGGTGTCCCGGTCGCGGCGGCCCTGGGCGTACCGCTCGTAGCGCTCGTACCGCTCCACCCGGCGCCGCTTGGCCCGGCGGAACCTGCGGGCGACCAACCGGGCCAGGTCGGCGGCGCCCACCATGCCCGCCTCGGGGCCGAGCTGGGCGCGGGTGATGCGGGCCTCGGGGCGGTAGCCGCGGCCGGTGAGGTGCCGCTTGAAGGCGTCCCGGGCCGGGCCGATGAGCAGGTCGTCGGCGGCCGAGACGCCACCGCCGATCACGAAGCAGGAGGGGTCGAGGGCGGCGGCGAGGTTGGCGATGCCGACGCCGAGCCACTGGCCGATGTCCTGGAGCAGCTCCACGCACATCGCGTCGCCCTCGCGGGCCAGCTCGGTGATCATCGGGCCGGTGATGTCGCCGATGTTGCCCTTGACGTGCTCGATGATGCCGTAGGCGACCGGCGAGTCGGCGGCGGCCAGCTCGCGCGCCTCCCGGACCAGCGCGTTGCCGGAGCTGTACTGCTCCCAGCAGCCGCGGTTGCCGCACGGGCAGCGGTGTCCGCCGGGGACGACCTGCATGTGGCCGAACTCGCCGGCGACGCCGAACTTGCCGCGCTTGACCTGGCCGTCCTCCAGGATGGCGCCGCCGATGCCGGTGCCGAGCGTGATCATGACCAGGTGGTCCTCGCCGCGGCCGGCGCCGAAGCGCCACTCCGCCCAGGCGGCCGTGTTGGCGTCGTTGTCCACCAGGACCGGTACGGAGAGCCGGCTGGCGAGGCGGTCGCGCAGCGGTTCGTTGCGCCAGGACAGGTGGGGGGCGAACAGGACGCGGTTGCGGTCGGCGTCGACCCAGCCGGCGGCGCCGATGCCGACCGCGTGCACGTCGTGCCGGTCGGACAGGTCCAGCACCAGCTCGACGATGGTGTCCTCGACGACCTTGGGGCTCTTGGACTTGTCCGGGGTCTCCGTGCGGAGCTTCTCCAGGATGTTGCCGTCGGCGTCCACGACGCCCGCCATCACCTTGGTGCCGCCGATGTCGATGCCGACGGTGGGGACACGGGGTGCGGTCAGATGTGACCGGCGCTCTCGTGTGCCTACGGTGCGCAGGACCGGGGCTCGGCGGGAGCCGATGGGGGCGGTGAGGTCGCGGTAGGTGCTCATCGGGCTCGATTGTGCCGCACGCGCACGCCGGGTGCCGCGCGGGGCCGGAGGGACGGGTGCGCGTCCGGCACCGGGTGCGGGCGCGTCGTGGCTTGTCGCGCCCACGCGGCGGAGCCGCACATCGGCACGGTTCCGCGCCCCTCAGCCTCGTTGCAGTTCATGGCGTAGCGCGTCCAGGTCGGATCCCCCGGCCATCTGCTGGGTCAACTCGTCCAGCGTGATGTCGTCCCGTGTGTAATGGCCCACCATCGTGCCCCTCCTCAGGAGCACGAACCTGTCCCCCACCAGGTACGCGTGGTGCGGGTTGTGGGTGATCAAGACGACGCCCAGGCCCTCGTCCCGTGCCGCCGCCACATATTTGAGGACCACACCGGACTGCTTGACTCCCAGTGCCGCCGTCGGCTCGTCCAGGACCAGGACCTTCGCGCCGAAGTGGACCGCCCTGGCGATGGCGACGCACTGGCGCTCGCCGCCCGACAGCGTGCCGATGGGCTGGTCGACGTCCCGGAGGTCGATGCCCATGCGCAGCAGTGCCTCGCGGGTGGTGCGGCGCATGAAGTCGGTGTCCAGGCGCTTGAAGGGCCCGGCGCCCTTGCGGGGCTCGGAGCCGAGGAAGAAGTTGCGCCAGACCGGCATGAGGGGGACGACGGCCAGGTCCTGGTAGACCGTGGCGATGCCCCGGTCCAGGGCCTCGCGCGGGGAGGAGAGGGTCGTCTCCTCGCCCTCGACGCGCAGGGTGCCGCCGTCGTGCCGGTGCAGACCCGCGACGATCTTGATCAGGGTGGACTTGCCCGCGCCGTTGTCGCCGAGGACACAGGTGATCTGACCCGCGTGGACCTCCAGCGAGACCCCTTCGAGGGCGCGGACGGTGCCGTAGTGCTTGCTGACGTCGGTCAGCTCGACGAGTGTCACTTGGTGGCCTCCGCGCGCTTGCGGACCCAGGCGTTGAGCAGGGTCGCGAGGAGCAGCATCGCTCCGAGGAAGAACTTGAACCAGTCGGGGTTCCACTCGGCGAAGACGATGCCCTTGCTGGTCATGCCGAACAGGAGCGCGCCGACGGCCGAGCCGACCGCGCTGCCGTGGCCGCCGGTGATCAGGCAGCCGCCGATGACGGCCGCGATGATGTAGATCAGCTCGTTGCCGACGCCTTCGCCGGACTGGACGGCGTCGAAGGAGAACAGCAGGTGCTGGCCGGAGATCCAGGCGCCGAAGGCGACGCCCATGTAGAGGCCGATCTTGGTCCGGGCGACCGGGACGCCGACCGCGCGGGCCGCGTCCTCGTTGCCGCCGACGGCGAAGATCCAGTTGCCGGTGCGGGTGCGCAGCAGGATCCAGGAGGCGAGGGCGACCAGGCCCAGCCACCACAGGATGGTGACCTTGATGCCGACCCCGCCGACGTCGATCGTCGAGGCGAAGACGGCGCGGGCGCTCGGGAAGCCCTCCATGTCGGCGATGCTCTTGGTGGAGACCGTGTCGTCGATCAGCTTGGTGAAGCCGAGGTTCATGCCGGTCAGCATCAGGAAGGTGCCCAGCGTGATGATGAAGCTGGGCAGCCTGGTGCGGGTGAGCATGAAGCCGTTGAAGGCGCCGATGGCCAGCGTGACCAGCAGGGACACGCCCACGCCGACCCAGGTGTTCGCCGTCATCTGGTAGCTGAACATCGAGGAGACCAGCGCGGACGACGTCACCAGGACGCCCGCCGAGAGGTCGAACTCGCCGCCGATCATCAGCAGGGCCACGGGGACGGCCATGATCCCGATGGTCGAGGAGGCGTACAGGACCGTGCTGAGGCTGCTGGCGCGCAGGAAGCCGTCGGCGGCGAACGCGAAGAAGACGAAGACGGCGAGGGCGCCGACGACCGAGCCCAGTTCCGGGCGGGCCAGCAGCTTCCGCAGCACGGAGGCCTGCACCACCCTTTCGTCGAGCGGTTTCCCGTCCGTGACCGTGCTCATCGGGTGCCCCGCTCGGTGTACTCGGCGAGGGCGGACGCCTGGTCCTTGGTGATGATCTGCGGGCCGGTCAGCACCGGCTTGCCGCCGCCGAGGACGTCGCCGTTGTACTTGTACAGCCACAGCAGGTCGACGGCCTGGTAGCCCTGGAGGTACGGCTGCTGGTCCACGGCGAAGCCGAGGGTGCCGTCCTTCAGGGAGGCCGCCACCTTGGCGTTGAGGTCGAAGGTGTCGATCTCGGCCTTGCTGCCCGCGTCCGTCCGCGCCTTCACGGCGGTGTCGGCGTAGGGCGCGCCGAGGGTGACGACGGAGTCGATGGACTTGTCGGCCTGGAGCTTGGCCTCGATGGCGGACTGCACGTCGGGCATGTTGGTGCCGTTGACGTAGAGCTTGCGCAGCGTGCCGTGGAAGGTCTTGGCGACGCCGTCACAGCGCTGTTCGTGGCCGACGTTGCCCTGTTCGTGCAGCACGCACAGGGCCTTCTTCTTCCCGCGCTTGTTCAGCTCGTCGCCGACGGCCTCGCCGGCGATGGTCTCGTCCTGGCCGATGTGGGTGAGGGCGCCGAAGGCCTTGGACTCCTCCGAGCCGGAGTTCACGGTGATCACCGGGATGCCGGCCTTCTCGGCGCGGGCCACGGCGGCCTTCATGGCGTCCGGCTTGGCGAGGGTGACGATGATGCCGTCGACCTTCTTGTCCACGGCCGCGTCCACCAGCTGGGCCTGCTGCTGGGCCTCGTCGTCGTGCGAGTACAGGAAGTTGATGTTGTCCTTGACGGCGGCCTGCTTGGCGCCGCTCTGCACGATGTCCCAGAAGGTGTCGCCGTCCCCCGAGTGGGTGATCATCGCGAAGGTCCAGCGCGGGGTGTTCACCGCCGCCCTGCCCTGGGCGGCGGCGGCCTTGCGGGCGTCCTCCGCCCGCTTGCCTCCGGTGCTGCTGCATGCCGCCAGGGACACGGAGAGTGCCCCCGCCAGCGCTATGCCTACCCAGGTCCGAAACCGTGCCACGAGGCCGTGCCCTTCTTGCCGTGTTCGTACAGACGCAAGGGGCCGTCGATCGCATCAGCGGCCCCAAACACTCCAGTATCGAACACGCGGAACACCCATGACGTGACCGGGGAGCCCCCACGGGTCGCATTGTCCGGACATTGCGACGAAGGCGGTCACTCGCTCAGGGGCGTACGAGCAGCTGGAACTCGAAGGAGTAGCGGCTCGGGCGGTAGGTGTGGTCGCCGAACTCCACCGCGCGGCCGGTGTCGTCGAAGGTGGTGCGCTGCATGGTGAGCAGCGGGGCCCCCTCGGCCTCGCCGAGCCGCTCGGCCTCGGCGGCCGTCGCGCCGCGGGCGCCGATGGACTGGCGGGCGCTGTGCAGGGTGATGCCGGCGGAGCGCATCAGCCGGTACAGGCCGGTGGCCTCCAGCTGGTCCGTGTCCAGGTCGAGCAGGCCGGACGGCAGGTGGTTGATCAGGTACGCCATCGGCTCGCCGTGCGCGAGGCGCAGCCGCTCGATGCGGTGGACGTCACCGCCCTCCGCGACGCCGAGTGCGGCGGCGACCGCGGCAGAGGCCGGGACGACCGTGTTGACCAGCACCTTCGTCGCGGGACGCTGGCCGGCCGCCTCCAGGTCGTCGTAGAGGCTGCTCAGTTCCAGCGGGCGCTTGACCTGGCTGTGCACGACCTGGGTGCCCACGCCCCGGCGCCGCACGAGGAGTCCCTTGTCGACGAGGGACTGGATGGCCTGGCGGACGGTCGGCCGGGACAAGCCGAGCCGCGCGGCCAGCTCGATCTCGTTGCCCAGCAGGCTGCCCGGGGTGAGGCGGCCGTGCTCGATGGCGGCCTCAAGCTGCTGGGAGAGCTGGAAGTACAGCGGCACCGGGGAGCTACGGTCCACGCGGAGGTCGAGCGACACGGTCGGGTCCACATCTGGTTTCGGCACGGGCCCGAGCGTAGCCCTGTGCCCGGTTGACGGGAAGTCGTGTAGTCCGGTTGTCCGGACATATGCATTGACAGCGTACGGGGTCGGCCCTCACTTTGTTCCCATGCGCATCGGGGTCATCGGTACGGGCCGCATCGGCACCCTTCACGCGAGGACGCTCAAGCGCCACCGCGAGGTCGGATCCCTGATCCTGACGGACACGGACCCGGCGCGGGCGCAGACGCTGGCGCACCGGCTGGGCGAGACGGCGGCGCCGGGCGTGGACGAGATCTTCCGGTGGGGCGTGGACGCGGTGGTGATCACCACGGCGACGGCGGCCCACGCCGAGCTCATCGGCCGGGCGGCCCGCTCGGGCCTGCCGGTCTTCTGCGAGAAGCCCATCGCGCTGGACCTGCCGGGCACGCTGCACGCGCTCGCCGAGGTGGAGACGGCCGGGACGGTTCTCCAGATGGGCTTCCAGCGGCGGTTCGACGCGGGCTACGCCGGCGCCCGGGAGGCCGTCCGCGCGGGCCGGCTCGGCCGGCTGCACACCGTACGGGCCCTGACCTGCGACCAGTCCCCGCCACCGGTGGAGTGGCTACCGCTGTCCGGCGGGCTGTTCCGGGACACGCTGATCCACGACTTCGACGTGCTGCGCTGGGTGACGGGCCGCGAGGTGACCGACGTGTACGCCACCGGCTCGGACCGCGGCCCCGCCATGTTCCGGGAGGCCGGGGACGTCGACACGGGCGCGGCGCTGCTGACGCTGGACGACGGCACCCTGGCCACGGCGACGGCGACCCGGCTGAACGGCGCCGGCTACGACGTCCGCATGGAACTGGCCGGGGAGCGGGACACGGTGGTGGTGGGCCTGGACGACCGTACGCCTCTCGCGTCCACCGAGCCGACCGGGCCGCCGCCCGCGGACAAGCCGTGGACGGGCTTCCTGGAGCGGTTCGGCCCCGCCTACGAGGCCGAACTGAACGCCTTCGTGGAGGTGGTGCGCGGCGAACGGCCCAACCCGTGCGACGGCCGCGAGGCGCTCCAGGCCCTGCGTATCGCCGAGGCCTGCGAACGCTCCCGCCGCGAACGGCGCCCGGTGGCCCTGGTCGAGGTGCCGGGCGGAAGGGGGGCGCTGTAGGGCCGAGGGGGGGCGGGGGCGGGTGGCGGGGCGCAGGCTCGTACACCTGGGACGTACGCCGTCACCAGCGGACCGGCAGGCTTCTCACGCCTCGCATGAGCATGCCCGGCAGCCACTCCCCCGGCTCGCCGTCCAGGGTGAGGCCGGGAGCGCGGTCCAGGAGTGCGCCGAGGGCGATGCCGGCCTCCAGGCGGGCCAGGGGCGCGCCCAGGCAGTAGTGGATGCCGTGGCCGAACGCGAGGTGGCCCCGGGTGTCGCGGCGGATGTCGAAGCGGTCGGGGTCGGCGAACCGGGCGCCGTCGCGCTGGGCGGCGGTGAGGCCGATCAGCACGTCGTCGCCCCGCCCGATCCCGGTGCCCGCGATCTCCAGCGGCTCGGCGGCGTACCGGTACGTCGCGGTCTCCACCGGCCCCTCCCAGCGCAGGGTCTCCTCCACCGCTGCGTCGAGGAGGGTCGGGTCGGCGCGCAGGGCCGCGAGCTGGTCGGGATGGGTGAGCAGCGCCAGGACGGCGTTGCCGATGAGGTTGACCGTGGTCTCGTGGCCGGCGATGAGCAGCAGGTAGGCCATGCCCCGCAGCTCGTCCATCGAGAGCCGGTCACCGTCCTCGGCGGTGGTGCGGACCAGGTCGCCGAGCAGATCGCCCGTGGGGCCCGCGCACCGCTTGTCCTCGATCAGCTCGGTGAGGTACTCCGCGAGGCGGACGGTCGCCGCGCGTCCGGAGTCCGTGCCGGTCGGCGCGACCACCTCCGTGGAGATCTTCCGGAACTCCGCGCGGTCCATCTCGGGCACCCCGAGCAGCTCGCAGATGACGGTGATCGGCAGCGGGTAGGCGAGGGAGTCGACGAGGTCGGCGTGGCCGCGCGGCAGCATGTCGTCGAGCAGTTCGTCGGTGATCTGCCGGATGCGCGGGCGCAGCAGCTCGACCCGGCGCATGGTGAAGGCACGCGCGACGAGGCCCCGCAGGCGGGTGTGCTGCGGTGGGTCGGCGACCAGCAGGTACTTGCCGATGAGCTGCTCGTCCAGGGGCACGAAGCCCGTCTTGGCGATGTCCTTGGCCAGCCGTTGGTCGGCGAGGGCGGCCCGCGCCTCCTCGTACCCCACCACCAGCCAGGTCTCCCAGGCTCCGCCCGGCGTGGCGAGCCTGACCCGGTGGACGGGACCCCGCTCGCGCAGCCGCGCGTAGACCGGGTGGGGGTCCCGGCGGAGTGCGTCGCCGGACTCCGTCAGGTCGATCACTCGTGCCATGGCTCCCCCTGTGGACTGCCCCGAGGTCCCGGACAGCGGCCGGTACCGGGTGAACGCACACGGCGTCCGGATCGTGCCCGACACGGCGGGCGGGCCGGCAGGCCGACCGAGACGCCGGGCGCGCCTGGCCGACTCCCTGAAAACTCCTCGGACTTCACGGGAAATTCTTCAGGGTTGTCATTGACATGCCACCTTCTACGCGCGTCATCATGAGGCCATGAGATTCCCCCCACGGATCACACGCGCCGGCGCCGCAGCCGCCGTCCTGTCCGCCCTCCTCGTCGGCGGCACCGTCACGGCCACCCCGGCGACCGCCGCGGTCGGCAGCATCTGCTCCAGCGACCTGCCCTCGCAGGCGCACGACACGCTCGACCTGATCGAGCGGGGCGGGCCGTTCCCGTACGCGCAGGACGGCGCCGTCTTCCAGAACCGGGAACGCGTCCTGCCCGGCCGGCCGTCCGGCTACTACCACGAGTACACGGTGATCACCCCCGGCTCGCCCACGCGCGGCGCCCGACGCGTCGTCACCGGCGAGGCGTCCCAGGAGGACTACTACACCTCCGACCACTACGCCACGTTCGACCTGGTCGATTTCGGCTGCTGAGGTCCGGCCGGGCCCCTCGCCCCGCGTACTCCCCCCACGGAGAACGGACACGGGACGAGGGGCCCGTCGGCGCTACGCCTCCTTGTGGCTGAGCAGGATGTCGACTCCGGCCTGGCCGCCGTCCACGGTGACCTGCGTGGCCACCGGCGCGTAACCGGCGGCGATCACGGTGTACTGCTCACTGGCGAGGTCGGTGAAGGAGTAGCTGCCGTCGACGCTCGTGGTGCGCGTCCCGACGACGTTCCCGGCGGCGTCGATCAGGGTCACCCGGGCGTCCTCCAGCACCCGTCCGTCCTGCGTGCGCACCGTCCCCGACAGGGTCGCCGCGGTGGACAGCCGGATGTCGCAGCGGGTGGTCTCGGCGGAGACGGTGGCCGGCACGGCCGCCGGGCGGTGGCCGGGCGCGCTGACGCTGAGCGTGTAGTCCCCGGGCAGCAGGTCGCCGAGCCGGTAGCCGCCGCCCGTACCGGTGGTCGCGGAAGCCGTCACGTCACCGTGCCGGTCGGTGGCCACCACCAGGGCACCGGCAAGCACCTCCCCGTCCCCGCCGCGCACCGTGCCGGCCACGCCGCCCGGGCTGGGCAGGAGCACGAGGTCGTGGGAGACGGGTGTGCCGTCCAGGGTCAGCGTGGCGACCTGCGGCTGGTACCCGGACGCCGAGCCGATGAGGACCAGGCTGCCGCGTTCGGGGATGTCCACCGCGTACCAGCCGTCCTCCCGGGAGGTGGTGCGGGCGAGCTGGTGACCCGTCGTGTCCAGCACGGTGATCGCGGTACCGGGCACGGGTACGCCCGCACCGTCCCGCACCTGTCCACCGATGGCCGCCGCACCGCCCGCGCCCACGGCCGTCGGGGTGGCGGTCCGCCCGGCGGCCTCGGCCGCGGTCTCGGTGGGGGCCGTCGCCCCGGCGCCGGGTACGGCCCCGGTGGCGGGGACGGCCTCGGCCTGGGCCTGGCCCTCGGCATCCTCCGCAGGCAGGCTCGCCCTCTTCCTCGCGCGGAACAGCAGCACGGTGACGAGCACGGCGAAGGCGAAGAAGCCGGCCGACCACCAGTAGGCGACGGTGTAGCTGTGCAGCGCCGCGTTCGCCTTGACCAGGGGGTCGCTCAGGTGGTGCTTGGCGTAGTCGGTGGCCGCGCTGGCGGCCAGCGTGTTCAGCAGCGCGGTGCTGATCGAGCCGCCCACCTGCTGGGTGGTGTTGACGGCCGCCGAGGCCACGCCCTGGTCGCTCGCCCGCACCCCCAGGGTGGCGTAGCTCATGGCCGCGGGCATCGACATCCCGAGGCCCGCGCCCAGCAGCAGCAGCGGCGGCAGCACATGCGGCGCGTAGCTGCTGTGCAGGTCGAGGCGGGTCAGCCAGACCATGCCGCCCACGGCCAGCAGCATGCCGACGGGTACGACGGTCTTGGGACCGATCTTCGGCACCAGCCAGTTGGTGGACAGCTGCGCCATCACCATCAGCGCGCCGACCATCGGCAGGAAGGCCACGCCGTTCTTCACCGGCGAGTAGCCCAGCGTCGACTGGAGGTAGTAGGTGAGGAAGAGGAAGACGCCGAACATCCCGGCGGAGGAGATGAGCACGGTCGACAGGGCGGCGGCGCGGTCGCGGTCGGCCAGGACGCGCAGGGGCAGGACGGGGTGCTTCGCACGGGCCTGCCAGAGGAAGAACGCCACCAGCAGCAGACCGCCCGCGGCGAGGAAGCCCCAGGTCATCCAGTTGTCCCAGTCGTGCGTCTCGGCGTTGGCGAAGCCGTAGACGACACCGAACAGGCCGCCGGAGACCAGCGCGGCGCCGAGGATGTCCAGCTTGGGCCGCTCGGCCGGGACGGAACGGCCGATGAGGACGACCGCGCCGATCAGCGCGGGAATCGCGATGACGTCGTTGACGTACAGCGTCCAGCGCCAGTTGAGGTACTCGGTGAGCAGACCGCCGAGGACCAGGCCGACGGCGGCGCCGGAGCCGGCGATGGCGCCGAATATGCCGAACGCCTTGGCGCGTTCCTTGGGCTCGGTGAACGTCGTGGTCAGCAGGGAGAGCGCCGCCGGCGCGAGCAGGGCGCCGAACAGCCCCTGCACGGCGCGCGCGACGACCAGCATGGTGAAGCCGTTCGCCGCGCCGCCGACCGCGGAGGCGGCGGCGAAGCCGGCGATGCCGATGATGAAGGTCGTCTTGCGGCCGAAGAGGTCGGCGAGCCGGCCGCCGAGCAGCAGCAGGCTGCCGAAGGCCAGGGAGTAGGCGGTGACGATCCACTGCCGCCCGTTGTTGTCGAAGCCCAGGTCATGCTGGGCGGACGGCAGCGCGATGTTCACGATCGTGGCGTCGAGCACGACCATGAGCTGGGCGAGGCCGATCACGGCCAGGGCCCACCAGCGGTGCTTCGGCGGGGCATGGGTCTGGCCGGACGGCCCGGCCTGGACAGTGGCGACCGGGATGGCTTCCACGATGGGACTCCCTGATGGGGCTCGGATTGCTCGGTTGTGCGTCAGCGCCGGCAGGACGACCGTGTCCCCGTCGCCATCGGTCCGAAACAGTTTCGTACTGCAAAGGTAGGCAATCCCGCAGCGAAACTCAAACGTTTCGATCAACCTCCGGGCGATGTGCGGCAGGTCACAGACCAGGGAATCGAGCAGCCTTTCGGTCAGGCTGTCGCCCGGCGTCCCCACGCCGTCCCCAGGAGCACCAGGGCGCCGCCCGCCAGGCCGAGCGCGCCGAGCCGGTCGCCGCCCAGCGCGATGCCGGCGCCGGCGGCCCACAGCGGCTCGGTGCCGAGCAGCAGGCTGACCCGCGAGGGAGAGGTGCGGCGGACGGCCCACATCTGCACGAAGAAGGCGAACACCGTGCACAGCGCCGACAGGAACAGCAGCCCCGCCCACTCCCGCGCGCCGAAACCCGTCGCCGCCGTCCAGGGCGCCGGTGCGCCGGCGGCGGCCGACAGCAGGCCGAAGACGGCGACGGCGGAGCCGAGCTGGACCGTCGTCAGCGGCAGCGCGCCGGCGGCCTGTACGGCCCTGATCCGGGACATGGCCAGGACGTGCACGGTGCGGGCGCACGCGGCGAGCAGCATCAGCAGATCGCCGAGGGAGGGCCGGGTGAAGCCGGCGCCCTGGGTGAGCAGGACGACGCCCAGCACCGACAGGGCCGCCGCGCCGAGGAAGGGCGGCGTGGGCCGGGAGCGGGTGACGGCGGCCTCGGCGAGCGGGGTGAAGATCATGGTGAGGCTGATGATCAGACCGGCGTTGGTCGCCGAGGTGTGCACCACCCCGTACGTCTCCAGCAGGAAGACCCCGGCGAGGACCAGCCCGAGCAGGGCCGCGCCGCGCCACTGGGCGCCGGTGAGGGCGCGCAGGGCCCGGCGGCCGGCGACGGCCAGGGCGGGCAGCGCGAGGGCGAACCGCAGCACCAGGACGGCGAGCACCGTCCGGGCGGTGGTGATCTCCTTCGCCGCGAGGTAGCTGGCGCCCCAGCAGACCGCGACGAGCAGCACGGGCAGGTCGGTGTGCCAGGCCCGGCGGGGCGCGAGCGCGGCGGGCACGGCGAGCGAGGACATCGGTGCGGCTCTCCCGGTCTCCGGAAAAGGGGTGCGCAGACGACGGCGGCTCGCACGGGACGCGCTCACGGTACCGGCGACGACGATCTTCCGGCCAGGTCTTCCCGGGCGGTCGCGTCCGCATGCCGGGCGGGTGCTCCGCCCGGCGTAGCCCCGCTTGGACATCGGGTGGCTGGAGGCCGGCAGGCCGTACCCGAGCTGCCTCGGACCGCACACGTGCGACCCGTGTCCCGAGGCGGGCCGTTCTCGCCGTCGATCCCGACGCGTGGTCCTCCGCGCGCCGGCCCGACGTGCCCTTCCCCGGGTCCCGGACGGCGTGGAACGCATGCCGGAGCATGACACGGTTCCGTTCCGTCCCGGCGCCGGTGGCTCGTCAGGCCTCCTCGGGGAGGTCGTACGTGCCGTACTCCGGGCTGCCCGCCAGGTCGTACGTCTGGAGGGAGATGCCCGAGCCGGTGACGTGGCCGCAGCGGTGGGTGAAGCGGGTGGGGAGCGTGCCCGGCGTGAACAGGCGGCGGCCGGCGCCGAGGACGACCGGGAACGTCAGCAGGTGCAGGGTGTCGACGAGCCGGAGGTCCAGCAGCGAGCGGACCAGGGCGCCGCTGCCGTGGATCTGGAGTTCGCCGTCCGTGCGCTCCTTCAGCGCGGTGACCTCCTTGGCGAGGTCGCCGGAGACGACGGTGGTGCCGGCCCACCCGGGTGCCTGGAGGGTGGCGGAGACGACGTACTTCGGGAGGGCGTTGAGCCTGCCGGCGATCGGGTGGGCGGGGTCGGTCACCTTCGGCCAGTAGGCGGCGAAGATGTCGTACGTACGGCGGCCGAGCAGGAAGCCGCTCGCGCGGGCGAAGATCTCGGTGAGGTACCTGCCGGAGTCGTCGTCGGCGAGCGGGAAGCTCCAGCCGCCCTGGCCGAAGCCGCCGGAGGTGTCCTCCTGGGGGCCTCCGGGTGCCTGGTGGACGCCGTCGAGGGTGACGAAGATCGTGGAGACGAGCCGGCCCATGGCGGGTGCCTTCTTCCGGGTGCGGGGTCTGCGGTCGACAGGTCAGACCCCGCGTCCGCCCGTGACTCATCGGTCCGGCCGGCCCCGGGGGAATCCGGCTCAGCCGGCGTGCGTGGAGAACAGTCCGCCGGTCGGGCCCTGCTTGTCGCCGCCCTGGGCCTTCTTCAGGGCGTTGGCGAGGCTCTCGATGGTGAGGGACTGGAGGATCACCCGGCCGTTGCCCTCCAGCGTGGCCAGGGACAGGCCCTCGCCGCCGAACACGGCGTTCATCAGGCCCTGGCGGTTGAGGCCGCCGACGCGCTGGACGCCGTACTCGATGCCCTCCTCGAAGGCGACCACACAGCCGGTGTCGACCTCGATGCGCCCGCCGAAGTCCGCCGGGTTCAGGTCGATGAAGTTGCCCGCGCCCGCGATGATCACCGTGCCGTGTCCGGTGAACTTCTCCAGGACGAAGCCCTCGCCGCCGCTCATGCCGGTGCGGCCTCCGGCGAAGGCGATGCCGAAGTCGACGGTGGACTCGGCGGCCACGAAGGCGTCCTTCTCCGCGAACCACGCGCGCGTGCCGTCCAGCTCCAGGGCGCGCATCTCGCCGGGCAGCACGCCCGCGAAGCCGACCGTGCCCTCACCGCCCTGGGCCGTGAAGTACTGGAAGGCCAGCGACTCACCGGCGAGCACCCGCTGGCCGACCTGCATGGCGGTGCCCATGGCCTGGCGGAGCAGCCCGCCCATCCCGCCGCCCGAGCCGCCCTGCTGCTGCCCGCCGCTGCCGGACGGGCCGGACAGCCGCGTCTCCATGGTCACGTTCGTGGTCTTGAACAGGAACTTCCCGGCCTCGCAGTACACGGTCTGGCCGGGGTGCAGGTTGACGACCGCCATCTGCATGGCGTTGCCGACGATCTCTTGCTTAAGGGTCACGTGGAGAGAACGCGGAAGGAGCGGGGAAGAGTTCCGGCGGCCCGGAACAGGGGTCCGCGCGGGTGACGCGCGGGGCGCCCCGGTGCTGTCCGGCCGGGGCGCCCCACGCGCGCGTGCGTCGGCGCCGGGTCAGCCGCCCAGTTCCTGGTGCCGGGCGGCGAGGCCGCTCGCGCCCTGCTCGGTCAGGGAGCCGAACAGGCGCAGGCGGGAGATGCCGCCGTCGGGGAATATGTCGATCCGCGCGTGGGTGCCGACCGCCGGCTCGGGCAGGACGAAGCGGTGGTCGGTGTCGGGCTGGAGGCGGGTGCGGGGCAGGATCTCCCGCCATGCGCCGTCCTCCCCGTCCCGCACGGACACCGAGGCCCAGCCGGCGCTGTTGCCCTTCAGGTAGGCCGTGTCGATCTCGACGGCGCGGATCTGGGACCGGGCGACGAGCCGGTAGCGGATCCAGTCGTTGCCCTGGTCGCGGCGGCGGCGGGTCTCCCAGCCGTCGTCCATCTTGCGGGAGCGGCCCGGCTGGATGGTGTTGGTGGCCGGGGAGTAGAAGAGGTCGGAGGCGTCCTCGACCCGGCCGCCGTTCTCCAGGGCGACCACGTCGAAGGTGCCGAGGACCGCGAGCCACCCGGGGTCCGGGACGACCTCGCCGTACACGCGCAGGCGGGCGATGCCCCCGTCGGGGTGCTGGTTGAGCCGCAGGTGCGTGAAGCGCTGCTCGGCCGAGACGGCGAAGCCGTTCGCCGCGTGGCCGCCGACGGCGGTGCGCGGGACGATCGTCGTCCACTTCACGTCGTCGCCCAGCAGTTCCTCCGGGGACGGCGAGCCGGGTACGGACGTGGCCTCAACCGAGACGGCCTGCGGGTAGTTGCCGCGGAAGTGGGCGGTGTCGACGACGATCCCGCGGATCACCCCGGGCGCGCCGAGGCGGACCAGCGCCCAGTCGTGGTCCTCGGCGGGGGGCCACGGGTGCTCGGCCGAGGCGCCGCGCCGGCGGCGGGTCTCCCAGCCGTCCATGATCTTGCCCTTGTGCCCGAAGTGCTCGGGGTCGAACTCGGCCCGCTCGGGCACCAGCAGGTTCTCCCGCTGGGCGAAGAACTCGTCGTTGGCGGCGATGACACCGGCGCCGAGCCGCCGGTCGGCGAGGTTGGCGTACCGGGTGAAGGGGAAGTCGGCGGTGCGGTAGTCCGCGTACGGGTCGCCGCCTCCGTAGGGGTTCGCGTCGCCGGTGAAGCTCTCAATCGCCGTCACGGTGATCAGTGGGTCCTCTCTGGGAGTCGGCCGGGTGCGGTTGCGGTGGTGGGTCACTGGGGGCGGGCGAGCAGCGTGCCCTTCGGCGCGGTGAACTCGCCGTCGGCGACGATGCGTTCGCCGCGCAGCCAGGTGGACTTGACGACGCCGTACAGGGTCCTGCCGGCGTAGGCGGTGACCCGGTTGCGGTGCTGGAGGCCGGCCGGGTCGACGGTGAAGGTCTCGTCGGGGGCGAGGACGGCGAAGTCCGCGTCGTGGCCCGGGGCGATGGCGCCCTTGGAGGCGCCGAGGCCGACGAGGCCGGCGGTCCGCGCGGACATCCAGCGCACGACGTCCTCCAGGCCGTGACCGCGCTCGCGGGCCTCGGTCCAGACGGCGGACAGACTGAGCTGGAGGCCGGAGATGCCGCCCCACGCGGTGGCGAAGTCGTCCGTCTTCAGGTCGGCGGTGGACGGCGAGTGGTCGGTGACCACGCAGTCGATGGTGCCGTCGGCGAGTGCCTCCCAGAGCAGGTCCTGGTTGGCGGCCTCGCGGATGGGCGGGCAGCACTTGAACTCGCTGGCGCCGTCCGGGACTTCCTCGGCGGTCAGGGTGAGGTAGTGCGGGCAGGTCTCCACGGTGATGCGGACACCCTCGGCGCGGGCGGCGCGGATCAGCGGCAGGGCGTCGCCGGAGGACAGGTGCAGTACGTGCACGCGCGCGTCCAGGCGCCGGGCCTGGGCGATGAGGTTCGCGATGGCGGTGTCCTCGGCGTCGCGCGGCCGGGAGGCGAGGAAGTCGGCGTACTTGGGGCCGCCCTGCTGCGGGGCGGCGGCCAGGTGGTGCGGGTCCTCGGCGTGCACGATGAGCAGCCCGTCGAACCCGGCGATCTCGGCCAGGGACTGGGCGAGCCGCTCCTGGTCGAGGTGCGGGAACTCGTCCACGCCGGACGGGGACAGGAAGGCCTTGAAGCCGAAGACGCCGGCGTCGTGCAGCGGGCGCAGGTCCTTGACGTTGTCGGGCAGGGCGCCGCCCCAGAAGCCGACGTCGATGTGTGCCTTGTCCCGGGCGACGTCCTGTTTGATCCGCAGGTGCTCGACCGTGGTGGTCGGCGGCAGGGAGTTGAGCGGCATGTCGACCAGGGTGGTGATGCCGCCGGCCGCCGCCGCGCGGGTGGCGGTCCAGAAGCCCTCCCACTCGGTGCGGCCCGGGTCGTTGACGTGCACGTGGGTGTCGACCAGGCCGGGCAGCAGGACGTGGTCGCCGACGTCCTCCAGCCGGGCGGCGGCCGGGACCTCGGCGTCGTACGGCAGGACGGCCGTGATCCTCCCGGCGGACACGGTGACGGTGGCGGCCCGTGTCCCTTCCGGAGTGACCACGCGCGTGGAGCGCAGCACCAGTTCAGCGTCGGACACCCGAACCCCTCTCTCTACCGCCGTTTTACGCCCAGGAAACGGGATTTACTCCCACGTAACGGACTTCAACGTTCTGTTGAAGGAGTCTTCACGCCCGATTCCCCGCCGTCAAGAGGCACACTTCGGGGCAGCATCGAAGCGGCTCTGGGTCTGGACGTTTCCACAAGGCGGAATTAGAATTCCAGCAAGCAGAACGTAGCTACGTACAAGCAGGGAGTCAACCGACTGCCGGGTAGGCTTCTGCTCTCCCGCCAGTCCCGAAAGGAACGCGCCGTGCCGACGTCCAGCGCCAGCACCACCGACTCCGCCAAGCCCTCCGCCGCCGGCGGGGTGCAGTCCCTGGAGCGCGCCTTCGACCTGCTTGAGCGGATGGCGGACGCGGGCGGCGAGGTGGGGCTGAGCGAGCTGTCCGCGACGAGCGGGCTGCCGCTGCCGACCATCCACCGGCTGATGCGCACGCTGGTCGCCTGCGGCTACGTCCGCCAGCAGGCCAACCGGCGCTACGCCCTCGGACCCCGGCTGATCCGCCTCGGCGAGTCCGCCTCCCGGCTCCTCGGCACCTGGGCGCGGCCGTACCTGGCCCGGCTGGTGGAGGAGACCGGAGAGACGGCGAACATGGCGCTGCTCGACGGGGACGAGATCGTCTACGTGGCCCAGGTGCCGTCGAAGCACTCGATGCGGATGTTCACCGAGGTCGGCCGGCGGGTGCTGCCGCACTCAACCGGTGTGGGCAAGGCGCTGCTGGCCGGGGTGCCGGACGACGAGGTGCGGGCACTGCTGGCCCGGACGGGCATGCCGGCCGCCACCGAGAAGACCATCACCACGCCGGAGGGGTTCCTGGCGGCGCTGGCGGAGGTGCGGCGGATGGGCTACGCCGTGGACGACAACGAGCAGGAGGTCGGGGTGCGGTGCCTCGCGGTGTCCGTGCCGGACTCCCCCACGGCGGCGGCCATCTCCATCTCCGGACCGGCGGGACGGGTCACGGAGGCGGCCACCGACAAGATCGTGCCGGTGCTCCAGCAGATCGCCGACGAACTGTCGGCGGCACTGGTCAGCCAGAACCAGGCCTGACGGGGGTACGGCGCCGGCCCGGCCGGTACCGTCGAGCGCCGCCGCGGTGAGCCCGGGGGCCGACCGGGACGACGTCGGGGGCTGGTCCCTGCGGCGCCCGGGGCGTCCGCGTCGAGGGCTGCGGCCACGGGCGTCCGCCCGGGGCGCCCGGCATGGCGGCCTGCCGCCGGCGACCGCGACCGGCACCGGGCCACCGGGGACCGCTCCCGTACCCCGGCTCGCGCCCGGGGCTGAGCACCCGTACTCATGCGCGGCCCCCGGCTCACGCCCGGCTGAGCACCCGTACTCATGCGCCCCTCCCGCCCCCGCGGGCAGGGTGGCGGGTATGGACCTCCCCGTCGCCCCGCCGGCCTTCGACGCCACCGCCGGTCCCGGACCCCGCCGCCGTGCCGACCGGGGTGCCGATGTCGGAGCCGGGTGCGGGCTGGTGTTCCTGGAACTGGTCGCCCTGGTGGTGATCTTCGGGCTCTGGGTGCTGTCCGGGTGGACCTTCGACACAGCCGAGACCGTCACGCCCGACCCGTTGTGGAACTACCTGGCCGCCGCCGGCGCAGTCGGCGTCTTCGCCCTGGCGGCGGGCCTGATCGCCGCGTGGGCCGGTGCCGTCGTCACGGTGGCCACCCAGGCCGTCATGGCCGCCCTGGTGTGCTTGGTCGTCTTCGGCGGGGCCGCCGCGCAGTCCCACCAGGACCAGGTCTGCCGGGACATGCCGTCGGCATCGGGCTGCCGGGGCGCCGAGCGGCCGTAGCGGACGGTCAGGCCCCGCCGTCCGGATCGTCCGGGCGTCGCGGGGCCCGGTCGCGGGGCGGTTCGCCGAACAGGTCCACCGCGTCGCGCACCTGGGACAGCCCCCGGGCCAGCGCGCTCATCGAGCCGATGGCGCCGGCGATCAGTAACAGGGAGCTGCGCAGGCGCGGGGTCTCCGGCAGGCCGCCGGCGGCCATCGCGGCCAGCGCCGCGAGTTCGTCCTCGGCTATCGCCCGGTCGGGGAAGTCCGCCGGTACCGCGGCGAGTTCGCGGCGCAACCGGGACACCGCGGTCCGCAGTTCCGCCACCCTCGGGTCCTCGTCGCTGCCGGTCACTGGCCTCTGCCCCAAGCTCCGCAACACAGCCCTCCCCCCTGCCACGGCCTCGTGCGCGGGCCAGTAAACGCCACCCCGTGCGGGAGCGCCACAGCGCGGACCGAAATTCAGCCCAAGGGAAGCGGCACCGGAAGACCGGCCGAATCCACGGCCGTCGGGTATGCAGGACCCATGACGGACAACCAGGATCTTCAGGGGGGCGTCGCGGGACTGCTGCTCGCCGCCGGCGGCGGCAGGCGGCTCGGCGGACGCCCCAAGGCGCTGCTGCCGCACCGGGGCCGGCCGCTGGTCGAGCACGCGGTCGGGGTGCTGCGGGCGGCCGGATGCGAGCGGATCCACGTGGTGCTGGGCGCCGCGGCGGACGAGGTGCGGGACCGCGCCCGACTGGACGGCTGTGTGCTGGTGGACAACCCGGACTGGGCGGCGGGCATGGGCTCCTCGCTGCGCGCGGGGCTCGCCTCACTCGCCGGCACGGGCGTCCGCGCGGCCCTGGTGAGCCTGGTCGACCAGCCCGGCATCGGTCCGGCCGCGACGGCCCGGGTGCTCGGCGCCTGCGAGAACGAGACCTCCCTGGTCTCGGCCGCCTACGCGGGGGTACGCGGGCATCCGGTGCTGTTCGGTGCGGCGCACTGGGCGGGTATCGCGCAGACGGCCACCGGGGACCGCGGGGCGCGGGCCTACCTGACGGCGCACGAGGGGGAGATCCGGCTCGTGGAGTGCGCGGATGTCGCGGAGCCGTACGACATCGACACGGAGGCCGACCTGAGCCGCCTCCAGTGACCGGGATGGCACCGGGCGCCACCTTGCCTCGACCCGGAGATTCTCGACATCAACAAACCATTGAACTTCCACGATGAGGAAACTACTATCCACTGATCAGAAGCGCCTGTCCGCACAGTCGGCGCTCACCGTCCTGTTCGTGCCCCTTGGCACCAGGTGCCACCGCTGAAGGAAGTGACAGCTCATGTCCGCACCAGCGCCGTCCCCGCTGGCCATCGTCGACGCCGAGCCCCTGCCCCGGCAGGAGGAGGTCCTCACGGACGCGGCGCTCGCCTTCGTGGCGGAGCTGCACCGGCGGTTCACCCCGCGCCGTGACGAACTCCTGGCCCGCCGGGCCGAGCGCCGCGCCGAGATCGCCCGCACCTCCACGCTCGACTTCCTGCCGGAGACGGCCGCGATCCGCGCGGACGACTCCTGGAAGGTCGCCCCGGCCCCGGCCGCGCTGAACGACCGGCGCGTCGAGATCACCGGCCCCACCGACCGCAAGATGACCATCAACGCGCTCAACTCGGGCGCGCGGGTCTGGCTCGCCGACTTCGAGGACGCCTCCGCCCCCACCTGGGAGAACGTGGTCCTCGGCCAGCTCAACCTGATCGACGCCTACACCCGGAACATCGACTTCACCGACGAGCGCACCGGCAAGTCGTACGCCCTGCGGCCGAACGAGGAGCTGGCGACCGTCGTCATGCGCCCGCGCGGCTGGCACCTGGAGGAACGGCACCTGGCCGACGCCGACGGCCGGGCCGTCCCCGGCGCCCTCGTCGACTTCGGCCTGTACTTCTTCCACAACGCGCGGCGGCTGCTCGACCTCGGCAAGGGCCCGTACTTCTACCTGCCGAAGACCGAGTCGCACCTCGAAGCCCGCCTGTGGAACGACGTGTTCGTCTTCGCCCAGGAGCACCTCGGCGTCCCGCGGGGCACCATCCGCGCCACCGTCCTGATCGAGACCATCACGGCCGCGTACGAGATGGAGGAGATCCTCTACGAACTGCGCGACCACGCCTCCGGGCTGAACGCGGGCCGCTGGGACTACCTGTTCTCCATCGTGAAGAACTTCCGTGACGGCGGCCCGAAGTTCGTGCTCCCGGACCGCAACGCGGTCACCATGACCGCCCCGTTCATGCGGGCGTACACCGAACTCCTCGTCCGCACCTGCCACAAGCGCGGCGCGCACGCCATCGGCGGCATGGCGGCCTTCATCCCGTCCCGCAAGGACGCCGAGGTCAACAAGGTCGCCTTCGAGAAGGTCCGCGCCGACAAGGACCGCGAGGCGAACGACGGTTTCGACGGATCCTGGGTCGCCCACCCCGACCTGGTCCCGATCGCCATGGAGTCCTTCGACAAGGTCCTCGGCGACAAGCCGAACCAGAAGGACCGCCTCCGCGAGGACGTCCGCGTCGAGGCCGCCGACCTCATCGCGATCGACTCCCTCGGCGCCAGGCCGACGTACGCCGGTCTCGTCAACGCCGTCCAGGTCGGCATCCGGTACATCGAGGCATGGCTGCGCGGACTCGGCGCGGTCGCCATCTTCAACCTCATGGAGGACGCGGCCACCGCCGAGATCTCCCGCTCGCAGATCTGGCAGTGGATCAACGCCGGGGTCGAGTTCGAGAACGGCGAGAAGGCCACGCCGGAGCTGGCCCGCAAGGTCGCCGCCGGGGAACTCGCCGCCGTCCGCGAGGAGATCGGCGAGGAGGCCTTCGCCGCCGGGCACTGGCAGGAGGCGCACGACCTGCTGCTGCGGGTGGCCCTCGACGAGGACTACGCCGACTTCCTCACCCTGCCGGCGTACCGGCAGCTGCGCGGCTGAAGCCCTGCCCGTCCGGGCGGCCCGGGGGCGTCTCCCGGGCCGCCCGGCGGGTCAGCCCAGGTGTACCGACCAGTCCTGTTCCGCCGCAGGCTTGCCGTGCAGGTCGGGGACCCGCTTCAGCCAGTCCGGGCGGCCCGCCTGTGTCTTCGCGGTGCGGGCGGCCTCCTCGGCCGCCAGCTCCTCGCGGCTCGGGAAGTCGGTGGGCAGCCACTGGGGCGAGAGCCGGACCCGGTCCAGGAGGTAGCCGACGTAGGCGTCCCGGACGTCGTCGGGCGTGGCGAACCCGGCGTCCTCGGCGAGCCAGGCGTCCGGCACCTCGGCGACGATCCCGCGCAGCAGTTCCTCCGTCACCCGGGGCGCCAGCTCGGCGTCGGCGGCGCGCACGTCGGGGCCGTAGTGGCCGAGGGCGTGGTGCCGGAAGTCGTACCGCCGGCCCGGGGCCGTGGTGTCCCAGCGGTGGTGGAAGACGAGGGCGGCGCCGTGGTCGATCAGCCACAGGCGTGCGGGCGCGGTGCCGAGCGTGGGCCAGACCATCAGGTTGGAGCTGTGGACCGTACGGTCGACGTTCACGGTCAGCGCGTCCAGCCAGACGATCCGGCCGGCCTCCAGCGGGTCCAGCGGGAAGGTCCGGGCGATGTCCGGGGTGAAGTCCCGGGCGCCCGGCAGGTAGTCCATGCCGAGGTTGACGCCCGCGCTGGCGCCGTGCAGCTCGCGCACCTCCTGGTGCGGCTCGGCGGCGGCGATGGCCGGGTCGAAGTGCACGAGGACCAGCTCGGGGAAGCGCAGGCCGAGCGCGCGGGCGAGTTCCCCGACGATGACCTCCGCGACCAGCGCCTTGTGCCCCTGCGCCGAGCCCGTGAACTTCACGACGTAGGTGCCGTCGTCGTCGGCCTCCACGACCCCGGGCACGGAGCCGCCGGAGTGGAGCGGGGTCACGTATCGAACAGCAGTCACATCGCGCAGCACACCGGCCAGAGTACGGCAGGTCAGGCGCCGGCCAGCGGGTTCGGCAGCGGCAGGTAGCGGGCGTCCGCGCCGTCCGCGCCGGTCCAGCGCAGGAGCAGGTTGGTCTTGCCCGGCAGGGTGGGGGCGGTGAGCAGGGCGGGGATCTCGGGGAGGTCGTGACGGGCGAGTTCCCGGCGGGCGGCGGGCCAGGGGTCGAGGCCGGGGTGGTGGTCGGTGAGGGCGCCGGCGATCTCGACGAGGTGGTTGACGACGAGGCAGTACACCAGCCGCTCCCAGCCGGCGGCCCGGGTCACGTCCGGCAGCAGTTTGGCGCCCTCCGCGTCCCGGAACAGGGCCTGCACGGGCGTACCGGCCGCGTCCACGGCGACCAGCGTGTTCTGGAGGTGGGCCTCCAGGACCACCCCGTGGTCGCCGAACGCGCTCAGGGCGGGCGGCACGACCTGCCGCAGGTACGCCTCCCACCAGGCGGCCGGGTCGGTGGCGGCGGCGAGCGGGCTGCCGTCGAAGCCCTCGGCGAGACCCGCCGCGAGCAGGGGGGTGGCGCCCGGCAGCAGATGCCCGCGCAGCCCGTCGCGGACCAGGACGGCCAGTTCCTCGAAGGCGAACGCGGCGGTGCGGTAGCCGCGATCGCGGAGCCAGGCCGCGGGCGGGCCCATCGCCGCGAAGGCGTGCTGGGCCGCGGTGTCGGTACGGCGCAGTTTCCGCAGGTCGTGGCGCCACAGCCGGCGGATGTCGTTGGTGATGCGGACGTCCAGGCTGAACTTCAGGAACAGATCGCGGCGCGGCTCGTACACCGTGCGGACGGCGGCCGTGGGCCAGGTGTCGAACGGGGTCGTGTCCAGCCGCAGCAGCCGCCCGTCGGCGAAGGCGGGCGCGAGATCGCGGGCGACGAGGTCGAGCTGCCAGGGGTGGGCGGGCAGCAGCCGGTAGCCGGGCGGGGCGGTGCCGAGGGCGTCCAGGGCCCGGGTGTCGCCCTCCTCGGCCACCTGGTCCTCGCGGACGCCGAGCAGCGTCAGCGGGAACCGGGCGTGCGCCTCGGGGGCGTACGGCAGCCAGGACGCGACCGGGCCGCCGCCGCGCGCCTTGGGGGCCGGGTGGTGGGGGTGGCCGGTGAGCAGGGACTGCTCGGAGCGCAGATACGGGTCCTCGGGCGCCGTGGCCCGGGCGCGGGCGGTGAGCAGGGCGGCGATCGCGTCCCGGCTGTCGATCATCTCGGCGGGCAGGTCGCCGCCGGGCAGTCCGGTGTGCCGGCGCAGCTCCTCGGCGACCAGTTTGACCAGCTCCGAGTGGCCGATGCGGCGCCAGCCCCCGGCCGTGTACAGCTCGGGGTCGGCGGGGCGCCGACCGGGGCGCACCCGCAGCAGCCGGCCGTCCGGCAGCCGGTGGACACGGCGGTCCCCGGCGTCCGGGAGCGGTTCGGCGACCTCCCGCAGCAGGCAGTTGAGCAGGGGCGCCGTCGCGTACGCGTCGGCACGGCGGCCGACGGCACCATGGGGGAGTGTGAGGTCCACGCGATCCATTCGTTCTTCGTGCAGGGGGCCCGCGGGCTTCCCCGGGGCACGCCGGGTGCGCCCTGCGGGAGCCGGTGACGATCAGTATGGCTGCCGTCCCGGACAATCGTGCCGTGGCCCGTGTACCCGAGGAGCCGACCGTGCACCGTCCCCCGACCGCCGACGCCGAGATCGCCGAGGAGCTGGCCGCCGTCCGGCCCGCGCTGCTGCCCCGGTACGCGGCGGAGCTGCCCGGTGCCCGCGCCGCCGTGCTGACCCGGCTGTGGCGGGCGCTGGCCCATGAGCCGCTGCCGTGGCTGTCCGGCCGGGTGTCCGGGGCGGACGGCCTCGCCCTGCGCCTGGCCGACGGGCGGACCCTGCACGGTCCGCACGCGGACCCGTACGCCACGAGCGCGTACGTCACCTCCGTACGACTGGACCGGGAGCGGTACGACGATCCGGCGCGGCTGATGACCGCGCTCGGGGTGCCGCACGCGCCCGCCTTCGCCGCGGAGCTGGCGCACAGCGTGGCCTCGCTGGCGCTGTCCCGGGCCGGCGCCGATCACCCGAAGGAGTGGCCGGTGCACGGCGGCCGGGACTGGGAGTGGGAGCAGCGGGTGGTGGACGGGCACCCGTACCACCCCAACTGCCGTTCCCGGCCGGGCTTTACGGTGGCGGACCAGCTCGCGTACGCACCCGAGCACGGGCCGGTGGTGGAGCTGGGGACGGTGCCGGTGCCGGCGGACGGGTGCCTGGTGACCGGCGACTGGCCGGCCGAGCTCCGCGACGGCGACCGGATCCTGGTGCCGGTCCACCCCTGGCAGGCCGCGCACGTGCTGGGGCGGTCGTACGACCCCTGGCGCACCGCCCGCCCGCTGATGTCCCTGCGCACGCTGGCGGTGCCCGGCGGCCCGCACGTGAAGACCGCGCTGAGCGCCCGGCTGACGTCGTCGGTGCGGGACATCTCGGTGTACTCGGTGCGGGCCGCGGCGCCGCTGTCGGCGTTCGCCGAGGACCTGGCGGCACGCACGGACGGCCTGCTGCACATCACCCGCACGCTGGGCGCGGTCACGGCCCACTCCCCCGACCTGGCCGCGCTGCTGCGGGAGTCGCCGGAGGTGTACGCCGGTCCCGGTGAGCACGTCCTCCCGGTGGCCGCCCTCGCCACCACGTCCCTGCCCGGCTCCCCCGCCTGGCTGGCCGCGTTCGCCCGGCTGGCGCTCACGGTGGGCCTGCGGCTGCTGGATCTCGGCGTGGCCCTGGAGGCCCACGGCCAGAACCTGCTGGTCGTCCTGTCGGCCGACGGCACCCCGCAGCGCCTGGTCTACCGCGACCTGGCCGACATCCGGATCAGCCCGGCCCGCCTGACCCGCCACGGCATCACCCCGCCCGCGCTCACGGGACGCCTGATCACCGACGACGACACCACCCTGCGCCGCAAACTGTTCGGCTCCCTGGTCGCGGGGGCCCTGGCGGGCGCGGCCGGTTCGGCCCCCGCACTGGGCGCCGCGCTGCGCGCCGCCCTGCCCGGCCTGCCGCCCGGCCCGGACCTGGCGTCCCTGCGCGAGGACCCGCTTCCGTCGAAGGCGTTGACGCTGATGCGTCTTTCGCCCGACCGGGCGGGAGACATCTGGACGTCCCTGCCTCATCCCTGCGCGGCGCCGTTCCCGGTCCAGAGCTGATTTCGCGTCATGTTCGGTGGCTGAAAATGTCATTGTTCTACCACGCGCCGTCCGGCGGTGTACCCCTGATGAGCCAGTCAGGACACGACAGTTTCGAGAGCAGCAGATGACCGACGACGACCGCAGTGACAGCCTGATGTCGCCGATCCAGCCCGAACAGCTGGATCCGGGGGCCGTGATCGCCCAGTCGCTCGACAACCAATGGGTCCCCGCGCAGCTCACCCGGAAGATGATCGAACGCGGTGAGTCCCTGGACCAGGTCGACCGCCAGCGCGTGCGGGAGGTGCGGGCCGAGTACTTCCGCAGCCTCATCAACGCCAGCCAGGTCGTGATCAACCGGGCCTACTTCTACAACAACGACGCGATCAGCCGTGACCTCGTCGAGGAGGGGGAGGCCCGCGCGGCGCACCGCAGGCTGCTCGCCTCGGGCGCGATCGTCCCCTTCCTGCTGCGCGAACGCCACCCGGCCGAGGATCCGCCCGCCCACCTCCACCTGCGCCAGGAGGGCTTCACCGCCTGGCAGGAGACGCTGGCGGGCATGTCCGCGGGCGACCGGGTGCGCTGTGTGCGCATGTCCTGGGACGACTCCGCCGGCGACCAGGAGAACCTGAACCGCACCCGGATACGGCTCTACCAGCCGTTCACCGAGAAGGTCCAGGGACTCACGGCCAAGGACATCGACATCCTCGCCGCGCAGGTCGGCGTGGCCCGCGAGGACACGGACCGGTTCGGCGAACGGCTCGGCGAGGTCGTCGCGTTCAGCAACGGCCTCAGCGTGCGCAGGCAGCAGGTCGTGCGCAACACCCTGTACGAGGAGTTCGTGACCGTCCCGGGCACGAACGTGGCGGAGGGCAGGTACGACCGCGCCAAGCCCTTCGCGGCGGAGATCAAGCAGCTCCTGGACCTCATCTACAACGTCAACCTGGCCGACGCCCTGGGGCGTTACCCCCTCACACCGGTCGGCAGCCTGCGCCGCGTGGTGCTCCAGGAGGCCCGCGAGGCCACGTCCTCCACCGTCGGTGTCGTCCAGGACCCGGAGCGGCTGCTGACGTTCCTGCGGCAGCAGACCTTCGCCGTCGTGCAGGACCACCTGACGCCCCAGGCGGTGAACGACCTGACCCTGCACGACATCTGGCGGCTGCGGCAGACCCCCGCCTGGAACTCCTACATCAAGGCGTTCGGCGCGCTGACCTCCGCGCCGGAGACCTTCCACGACGGCGTCGGGCAGGTCTTCGACTCCTACGTCCGGCTCAACAAGGAGATCCTCCGGCTCGCGCGGGAACGCCGGCAGGCCCGGCCGGCCGCCTGGCGCCCGGTGGTGGAGGTCGTCGTCACGGTGGGCGCGGCCGTGTTCACCGCCGTCAGCGGCAACGACATCTGGGAGGTGGCCGGTACGGTCCTGCCGCTCACGGTGAGCGGCTCGCTGACCGGCTCGGTGCAGCTGGTGCTGCGCAACCACATCGCCGGACGGCAGGAACAGAGGTTCGCCCGCGAGATCGCCTCCGTACGACTGGCGAGTGAACGAGAATGGGAGCAGTTCCACGACCTGGTGCGGCGGCTGCCCGGCTACCGGGACACGGCGGGCCCGGTTCCGTCGGGCACCGCCTCGACGACCACCCAGGACAACGAGGACCTGCCCGACTACTGACGGACCGACGAGCCGGAGTACCCCATTGCCCAGCCTGCCGAGGCCCCGATGAACCGTTACGAGGCACTGCGCCGGGACGTCCCGGAGTGGTTCCGCGACGATCCCGAAGGGGTCCGGATCCTCACGGACCCGGCGCTGATCCGCGACGCCCGCCGCCAGGTGACCACGGCCGGACAGAGCGGTCGCGGCGGCCTGTTCGGGGCCCTGTGGGCACGGCTGCGGGCCGTGCTGCGACCGGTCCCGGCGGGTGTGGTGTCGGCCGGCCGCTACCTGTGGTACCTGCGCGACCCGGTGCGCTTCCCCGACGGCCGCCTCGGCCTGTACGACCGGATCCTGCCGCCCCCGGGTTCCTCTCCCGGCGTGGTGGTCCTGCCGCTGCTCGGTCCCGACAGGAGAGTCGTGCTGATCGAGCACCACCGGCACGCCACCCGGAGCCGGCACTGGGAGGTGGTACGCGGCTTCGGGGATCCGGGTGCGACACCCACCGAGAACGTCACCCGGGAACTGCGGGAGGAGATCGCGGCCACGCCGACGGAGGTGATCCCGCTGGGCGAACTGCACCCCGACACCGGGCTGCTCGGCCACAAGGTCTCCCTCTACGCGGCCCATGTGGACGGCATCGGCGCGGTCGAGCGGGGGGAGGCGATCCACCGGGCCGTCACGGTGACCCCGGCCGAGGCGGAGGAGATGGTCGCCGACGGGCGGATCACCGACGGCTTCACCGTCGCCGTGCTCTACCGGGCCCGCCTGGCGGGCCTGTTCGGGACTCCGGCGCCGGGCGACGGGACCTGAGGCACCTCGGGACCGGCGGCCGGCGGCCGTTTTGGAGGACGGCCTGTCTGATCAATAAGATCCGGCGATGATCAGAAGACAACGGCTGGCGGCGGGCGTCTGTGCTCTGCTCGCCGCCCTGACGGCCGGGATCGCCTTTCCCGCCGGTGCGGTCGCCGACGAGACGGACCAGGCCGCTCCGAAGGTCGAACTGGTGCTGGACGTCAGCGGTTCCATGCGCACCCGTGACATCGACGGCGGCACCCGGATGGCCGCGGCGAAGCAGGCGTTCAACGAGGTGCTGGACGCGACCCCCGAGGAGGTCCGGCTCGGCATCCGTACGCTCGGCGCCAACTACCGCGGCGACGACCGCAAGGAGGGCTGCAAGGACACCGAGCAGCTCTACCCGGTCGGCCCGCTGAACCGGACCGACGCGAAGACGGCCGTGGCCACGCTGGCGCCGACCGGCTGGACGCCGATCGGCCCCGCGCTGCTGAAGGCGGCGGACGACCTGAACGGCGGTGACGGCACCCGCCGTATCGTCCTGATCAGCGACGGCGAGGACACCTGCCAGCCGCTCGACCCGTGCGAGGTGGCGCGGGAGATAGCCGCCAAGGGCATCGGGCTGACCATCGACACCCTCGGCCTGGTCCCGGACGCCAAGACCCGCGACCAGCTCAGCTGCATCGCCGACGCCACCGGCGGCACCTACACCGACGTGCGGCACAAGGAGGAACTGAGCGACCGGGTCGGCGAGTTGGTGGACCGGGCGGCCGAGCCGGTGGTCACTCCGGTGGCCACCGAGGGCGCGGACCGCTGCGAGAAGGCGCCGACGCTCAAGTCCGGCCTGTACACCGACCGCGCCGGGTTCGGGCAGCAGCGCTGGTACAAGGTGGACGTCGAGCCCGGTCAGGAGCTGCGCGCCTCGGTGAGCGTGGCGGACGACCGGGCCGTCCAGCCGAACTACGGTGTGCTGCTGCGGGCGGTGACCGTGCACGGCCGGGAGATCGTCCGCGGCGAGGCCGCCGGCACCGGCCGTACGGACGTCGTCTCCACCGGTCTGCGCTACCCCAGGCCGGACAGCGACGACGAGGCGACGCCCGCGGAGACGGTGTGCCTCCAGGTCACCAGCTCCTTCTCGGCCGCGTCCGGGGTGAAGACGACCCCCGGTCTGCCGCTGGAGCTGACCGTCGACGTCGTGGACGGGCCGTCCGGTCACCACGACGTGGCCGCGTTCGGTCTCGGCCGTGGCTGGTGGCTGCTCGGCACGCTGGTGCTGATCGGCTTCCTCGCCGGTCTGCTGTGGGGCTGGCTGTCGCGCTGGCGGGTCGCCGTCTGGAGGACGAACTGATGCGGATCACACGTGTGGTGGGCGCCGCCCTGCTGGCGCTGGGGCTGGCCGCCGGACCGGCCGCCGCCGACTCCTCGCCCTCCCCGAGCGCCTCCGCCGACGGCGACGCGCCCACCCGGGCGGGCACCTCCTTCCGTACGGCGACCGAGATCGAGCAGGGGCAGCAGGCCACCGCCTCCGGCTCCACCGGCGACTACCTGTACTGGTCGTTCCCCGCGGACACCGGGCAGCGCCCCACCGTCAGGGCGACGGTGAAACTCCCCGACGCGCACGGCTTCGAGACCTGGCAGCTCGACGTGTACGACGGTCTGCGGCGCCGCCAGTCCTGCCAGTACGGCGCCCAGACCCGGACCGCCGCGCAGGGCGCCGGCTCGGTCGAACTGGCCTGTGTGCTGCGCACGGTGCGGGGCTGGGCGGAGCCGTGGGCCAACGACCCGCTGCCGGGCACGTACTACGTCCGGCTGACGGTGGTGGACCTCGGCGCCGCCGACCTCGGCAAGCCGGTGGGCGCCGAGGTGCGCGTCGACTCCAAGGGCATCGGCGGGGCGGCGGCCGTGGACGGCTCGCTGGGCAAGCCGCTCGTCCCCGGGATCGCCGTCACGTCCGAGGAGGACAAGGACGGTGCGAAGGGTGCCGTGCTGTCCAGTTTCGGCTCCGACGACGGCTGGTCCTCCGGATGGTGGTCCGACCGGTGGGTGTGGACCGGGGTCGGCGCGGTGCTGGCCGCGCTCGCCGGGATCGGGGGGTACGTGCTGACCCGGGGGTCCGGGCGGCCGCCCCGGGTGCCGCCGAACGTGTGATCCGCTGGAGCGTGAAGGCCCGCCGTCCGGCGGGCCTTTGCGTTTCTCCGGGCGGTCACGCCTCCCGCAGCGCCTTGGCGAGCGTGCCGTCCCCGGTCACCGTGACCCGGCCGTCCCGTACCGCGTCCGGCAGCCGGGTCTGCCCCCGGGCGATGGCCTCACAGGTCGCCGCGTCCATCTCCAGCCGCGCGTCCGCCTCGCCGGGGGCGGGCCCGTCGCCGTACACCGGGCCCTCCTGCGCGCCGACGTGCAGGTGGAAGTCCCCCTCCTCCAGACGGACTTCCACGACGCCCTGGCCGTCCAGCGCCCGCAGCAGCGGCAGTGCGAACCAGTGCGCGCGGACGGCGTCGGTGGGCCTGCGCTCCCCCAGTTCCTCCTCGCCCCACGCGCCCAGCGCCTGGAGCACGGGCAGCAACCGGCGCCCCCGGGCGGTGAGTTCGTACACGTACGCCGCGCCCGGCGGGGGCAGCCGCCGTCTGGTGGTGAGCCCGTCCCGTTCCATGTCCTTCAGCCGCGAGGCGAGTACGTCCGTGCTGACGCCGGGCAGGTCCGCGTGCAGGTCCGTGTAGCGGCGCGGGCCGGCGAGCAGTTCGCGGACGATCAGCAGGGTCCAGCGGTCACCGACGAGGTCGAGGGCGCGGGCTGCGGAGCAGTACTGGTCGTAGCTTCGGCGAGGTGACATGCGACGCAGTCTAGACGCGTTGTTGGACTTTCCAAGCTCCTGCTTGGTAAAACCAAGCAACACGAGTTTCCGGAGGGGCGCATGGAGTTCCGGCAGTCCAACAAACTCAGCGAGGTGTGCTACGAGATCCGCGGCCCGGTGATCGAGCACGCCAACGCGCTGGAGGAGGCGGGGCACAGCGTGCTGCGCCTGAACACCGGCAATCCCGCGGCCTTCGGCTTCGAGGCGCCGGAGGAGATCCTCCAGGACATGATCCGGATGCTGCCGCGGGCCCACGGCTACACGGACTCCCGCGGCGTCCTCTCCGCCCGCCGCGCGGTCGCCCAGCGGTACCAGACCCTGGGCCTCGACGTGGACGTGGACGACGTCTACCTGGGCAACGGCGTCTCGGAGCTGGTCTCCATGGCCGTACAGGCGCTGATCGAGGACGGCGACGAAGTCCTCGTCCCGGCGCCGGACTTCCCCCTGTGGACCGCCGTCACCACGCTGGCGGGCGGCAAGGCCGTGCACTACCTGTGCGACGAACAGGCCGACTGGAACCCGGACCTGGCCGACATGGCGTCGAAGATCACCGACCGCACCAAGGCCGTGGTCATCATCAACCCGAACAATCCGACCGGCGCGGTCTACCCGAAGGAGGTCGTCGAGGGCATCCTCGACCTGGCCCGCCGGCACGGCCTGATGGTGTTCGCCGACGAGATCTACGACCAGATCCTCTACGACGACGCCGTCCACCACTCGGCCGCGGCGCTCGCCCCCGACCTCGTCGTCCTCACCTTCTGCGGCCTGTCCAAGACCTACCGGGTGGCGGGCTTCCGCTCCGGCTGGCTGGTGGTCACCGGGCCGAAGCAGCACGCCAAGGACTACCTGGAGGGCCTGACCATGCTGGCCTCCATGCGGCTGTGCGCCAACGCGCCCGCCCAGTACGCCATCCAGGCCGCGCTCGGCGGACGCCAGTCCATCGGCGAACTCACCGTGCCCGGCGGGCGGTTGTACGAGCAGCGGAACGTGGCCTGGGAGAAGCTCAACGAGATCCCGGGCGTGTCCTGCGTCAAACCCAAGGGCGCGCTGTACGCGTTCCCGCGCATCGATCCCAAGGTGCACCCGATCCACGACGACGAGAGGTTCGTCCTGGACCTGCTGCTGCGCGAGAAGATCCAGGTGGTCCAGGGCACCGGCTTCAACTGGCCCTCCCCCGACCACTTCCGCATCCTGACCCTGCCGCACGCGGACGACCTGGAGGCGGCGATCGGCCGGATCGGCAGGTTCCTCAGCGGGTACCGGCAGTAGGCGCCTGGCCCGTTCCGCGCGTTCATGCGAAGATCACCCCCGTTGACGACCGGGGGACCGCCGCGGGGCGGGCCGCCCCTCGGCCGCCGGTGCGCGCCCGACCAGCGCCGCACCCCCCTGGTCCGGTGCGAGCGGACCGCTCGGACCTGTCGGAGCAGGGGGAGTCGCAGTGTTCTCGTACGGACAACGCCGTACGCACGGAAGGCGCCGTACGGCCGTCGCCGTGCTGTGCGCGGTGGTACTCGGACTCACGGCGCCGGGCGCCCGGGCCTCAGGCGGGCCCCGGCCGGCCGCGCCCACCGCCGGACAGGAGGCACGGCAGGCCGCGCGGTTCTGGACCGCGCAGCGCATGGCCGACGCCCGGCCGCTGGACGCGGCGCGGCACGTGCCGGCGGAGCCGGGGGCGGCGACCGCGGCGGCGGCCCGGCCGAAGGGCACCCTGTTCACGGGAACCCGCCTGGTGGGCACCTTCTTCGGCGCCGACGGACCGAGCGGCACCACCTGGCACTGCACCGGCAGCGTGATCGACACCAAGGCGCGGAACATCGTCCTCACCGCGGCCCACTGCGCGCTGAACATGAAGGGCGACTACATCTTCGTCCCGAAGTTCGTGAAGGGCGCGGCCCCCGACCGGCAACCGTACGGCATCTTCCCCGTCCAGCGGATCTTCATCGACCCCCGGTACGTGCCCGACCGCGGTTCGGCCACCACCAAGAAGGCCGCGTCCGACCTGGACACCGCGTTCGCCCGGGTCGCGGCCAACCAGCGGGGCGCGTCCCTCCAGGACGCCGTGGGCGGCGGCCTGACCTTCACCCGGCCGGCCGGCTACACCCACCGGAACGTCACCGTCGTCGGCTACCCCTCGCACCGGCACAACAGCGCCGGACGCGCCGTCAAGTGCACGGTCCCGACCACGCAGCTGCGCGGCTACCGGCAGCTGTCGATGACCTGCGGCGGCTACTACGGCGGTGTCTCCGGCAGCCCGTGGATCACCGACTACCAGGACGACGCCCGCACCGGGCACGTCATCGGCGACCTCGGCGGCTACAACGGCGGCGGCAACGACGCCGACGCCGACTACATCAGCTACGCCACCGCGTTCGGCGCGGATGCCGCGAACCTCCTCGCCGACGCCGTCGCCGACCAGGCCCCGCCCGCCGACCTGCCGCCGTACCGGGGCCTGAAGGGCAGCCTGCCCGGCGGCGGCGCACGCTGGCGCAAGGCCGCGCTCATGGCGTCCGGCGACTACACCGGCGACCGGCACGGCGATCTGCTCGTGGTCTGGCCGGACGGCGGGGTCACCCTGTACCCGGGCGACGGCAAGGGCGGTTTCCTGGCCGAGAAGCGGCTGCGGCGGGCCAACTCCACCTGGACCCAAGCCCGCACCCTGACCGGCGGCACCTTCACCGGCGGCACCCGGTCCGGCCTGCTGGTGCGCTGGTCCGACGGCGAGGTCACCCTCTACCCGCAGCCCGGCCCCTCCGGCCTGGGCCGGGAGATCCGGATGGCGCCGCCCGGACCGGCATGGAAGAAGGCCGTCCAGTTCGCCTCCGGGGCGTTCCGGGCGGACGGGGGCACGGGGCTGCTGGTCCGCTGGGCCGACGGCGCGCTCACGCTGTACCCGCAGATCGGGGCCGGTGGCCTCGGCACCGGCACGCGGCTCGTCGCGGCGAACGGCACCTGGACCAAGGCCGCCCTGCTGGCCGGCGGCGACTTCGACGGTACGGCCGGCGGGGACCTGCTGGTGCGCTGGGCGGACGGCGCGCTCGACACGTACACCGGCACCTCGGCGGCGGGTCTCGGCACCAGGACACGGGTGCGCGGCCCGAACAGCCTGTGGCGGCACGCGCAGGCGCTGACGGTCGGCGGCTTCCGCCACGGCGACCCGGGGAACGACCTCGTCGTGCGCTGGTCCGACGGAGAGACGACGCTGTACGCCGACACCGGCACGAAGGCGGTCGGCACCGAGCACACGCTGGTCCATCCCGGCACCTGACCGCGCCACCGCGTACCGTCCAGGGGGAATCATGCGCCTGACCACTCGCCTCGCCGACGGCCTCGCCCTGCTGACGGCCGGCCTGGCGCTGACCGCCTGCGGCACCGGCACGACGGCCGCACCGGACGCCACCGCACCGCCCTGCCGGACCGGCTCACTGGCCTGGACGCTCTCCCTGCTCGACGGGGACGGCACGCGCACGGGTACCGGCCGGCCCGACGCGCGGCTCACCGCCGTCAACAAGGGCCCCGGCGCGTGCGTGTTCGCGGGCTACCCGGGCCTGGAGATCCACAACGGCAAGGCGGAGAGCGTCGAGGGCAGCGGGCAGGGACGTCCGGCCCCCCTCGCCCTGCCCGTCAGGGCCTCCGTGACCGTGGACCTGCGCTACACGCGCCGTGGCACGAAGGGCGCGGATGACAGCTGGTGCGTGCGGCAGGGCGAGGCGTCGGTCCGGGCCCCGCACGACACCCGTGGCACGGTCGTCCCCGTCACGGACGCGCGCGGGAAGGCCGCCGCGATCGACGCCTGCGGGGAGACCCTCGCCATGGCGGCGCCGCGCCGCACACCGGCCGGGTCCTCAAGACAGCGGACGTCCGGACCGCGAGCCGCCGCGCGCAGGCCGTCGCCCCGCGGACCGGCCGTCTGGCGCAGTACGTCCTGCGGGCGGCGGGCGCCCTGTGCCACCGTGCCGTCATGGGTGACCTCTTTCTCGTGCGGCACGGTGAGACCGAGTGGTCGCGGTCCGGGCGGCACACGGGCCGGACCGACGTACCCCTCACCGAGCACGGACGGGAGGAGGCGCGCCGGCTGGTCCCGCTGATCCGCTCGCATCGGATCGGGGCGGCGTTCGTCAGCCCCTTGCAGCGCGCCCGGGAGACCGCCGAGCTCATCGGCGTCCCGGACGCCCGGGTCGACGCCGACCTCCATGAGTGGGACTACGGCGGCTACGAGGGTGTGACCACCGTGGACATCCAGCGGAGCCGGCCCGGCTGGTTCCTGTTCACGGACGGTGTCGCCCCCGGGCCGCCGGACCACCCGGGCGAGACCCCGGAGCAGGTCGGGGAGCGCGCCGACCGGATGCTGGCCAAGGTCGACGCGGCGCTCGGCAACACCGAGGGGGTCGTCGTACTGATCGCCCACGGCCACTTCCTCCGCGTCCTCACCGCCCGCCGCCTGGGCCTGCCACCCCGGCACGGGGCCCTCTTCCAGCTCGCGACGGGGGCACTGTGCCGACTCGGCACGGAGCACGGCCGACCGGTCATCGCGGGGTGGAACATCCGGCCCCCGAGGGAGTGAGGGCCCGCCGCGGGTGGAGCCGGCGTTGTCGGACCCGGGCCGTACTCTGCGAGTGGGTCACCCGTTCGGCAGGAAGGAGCCCTCCGTGAGCCGACCGCCCACCCCCGCGCAGCGGCGGGTGATCGAGGACGCCGATCCGGTCACCGGCCGGCTGCGCGGTACCGACGCCCAGCTCGCGGCGCTGGTGAAGCGGGGGCTCGCCTTCCGGCATCCCCGGCCGCCGCACGACCACTTCCTCACCCCGGCGGGCCACCGGATACGGGACGCGGTGCCCGAGCCACCGGCGGCGCCGGCGCCGGACACCGGCGTGTTCACGGCCCGCGTCGGTGGCGAGGAGGAACCGCCCGCGTCCGGTCCGGCGCGGCAGCGCGAGGTGCACAGTGCCTGGCAGGGGCTGCTGGAGCTGCGCCGGATGACGAATCCCGACGGCGCGGCGGACCGGCCGTGCGGGTGGGAGCGGACGCATCTGGTGCGGGCCGCGGCGCTCGCGCTGGAGGCGGCCGGGCACCGGCCGGCGGGCGGGGACGCGGACGGCTACCGGGTCCGGGCGACCCCGCAGCCGGAGGCGGTGGCGGTGTACGCGCCGGACGCGCGGACGCTGGCCGCCTGTGCGGTCACGCTGGAGCGGGCCGGCTGGCAGGCGGGCGAGTACACCGAGCCCCGGACGAGAGCGCGCTTTCTGCTGGCCTCGCCGCGCCGGGTGTGACCGGCGTGTCAGGATCGGTCGACCGGAGAGTCGAACTGGAGAAGGGCAAGCAGTGGCCGAACCGTTTTCCGTCCGTGTGACCGTCCGCGGCTACGAGACCGATGTGCAGGGGCACCTCAACCAGGCGGTGTACCTCAACTACGCGGAGCACGCCCGCTGGTCGCTGCTCCAGGCGGCCGGGATCAGCCAGGCCCGGCTGGTGGGCCGGGGCGTGGGCCCGGTGGCGCTGGAGACGACCATCCGCTACCGCCGTGAGCTGCTCGCCGGCGACGAGGTCGACGTGACCTGCGCGTTCGAGTGGGGGGAGGGAAAGACCTTCCGGATCCGGCAGGAGATCGTGAAGGCCGACGGCACCCTGGCGGCCGAGGTCGTCGCGGTGGGCGGCCTGATGGACCTGGCCGCGCGCAAGCTGCTGACCGACCCCCGGGAGGTGTTCAAGGAACTGGCGGCGGACCCCGGTCTGTTCGGCCTGTAGGCCCGCCGGATGCCTACGCGTCGAGCGACTCCGGCCGGTGCTCGGCGTCGTAGGCCGCCCGTGCCTCGGCGACGTACACCCGGTTGCGCTCGGCCCAGTCGGTCAGCCGTTGCAGGGTGTCGTGCAACTCGTGGGCGACGGGCGTGAGTTCGTACTCCACCTTGGGCGGCACCGTCGGATGGACGGTGCGCGTCACCAGGCCGTCCCGTTCCAGGTTGCGCAGGGTGAGGGTCAGCATGCGGCGGCTGATGCCCTCGATGCCGCGCTCCAACTCCGTGAACCGGATGGGTCCGTGCGCGGCGGCGACGAGGATCTGCACGCTCCACTTGCCGGCCACCCTGTCAAGAACTTCACGGACGGGGCACGCGTGCGCGTTCACCGCCTGGACGGTAACACCGGTGTTCCCCTGGGACATTGGACTGCCTCCTTACGCCGGTCCTCATGGTCACCCACGATGGTCCCCGTTACAAACCATGCACCAAGGTGCGCGGGAAGAACCAGGGAACGCGGGAAGAACGGGGAGGCGGCACACGATGTCGGCCATGATCGAGAACAGTCCGCCACCGGTGGCGGTGGCCGCGGGGGCACGGTACTCCCGCTGGACCTCCCTCGCCGTGCTGTGCGCGGGCACGCTGATGACGGTACTGGACGGCAACATCGTCACGGTGGCGATGCCCGCCGTCCAGAGCGACCTCGGCTTCAGCGGGCCCGGACTGGCCTGGGTCGTCAACGCCTATCTGATCGCCTTCGGCGGACTGCTCCTGCTGGCGGGACGGCTCGGTGACCTGGTGGGCCGCAAGCGGATGTTCACGGCGGGGCTCGCGGTGTTCACGCTGGCGTCGGTGCTGTGCGGGACGGCGACCGGGCAGGGCATGCTGATCGCGGCGCGGGCGGTGCAGGGCGCGGGTGGGGCGATGGCCTCGGCGGTGGTCCTCGGGATGCTGGTGGCACTGTTCCCCGAGCCGCGCGAACAGGCCCGGGCCATCGCGGCGTTCAGCGCGGTCGGCGCGGCGGGCGGCGCGCTCGGCACCTTCCTCGGCGGCGCCCTGACCGAGGCCCTGAGCTGGCACTGGATCTTCCTGATCAACCTGCCGATCGGGGTGGCCGCGTGGCTGGCCGCGGTGCGGGTGCTCGCCCCGGAGCCCGGCGCCGGGCTCGGCCTGGGCGCCGACTACCCCGGGGCCGCACTGGTCACCGGCGCACTGATGCTCACGGTGTACCTGATCGTCGGCGCGGGCGACCACTCCCGCACCGCCACCCTGCTGCCGGCCGCCCTCGCCCTCGCCCTGTTCGTGGCGTTCGCCCTGCGCCAGGCCCGGGCCGCGCGCCCGCTGCTGCGACTGCGGCTGTTCCGCTCCCGGCTGCTGACCGGCGCCAACGCGGTCCAGGTGCTGATGATCGCCACGATGTACGGCTTCCAGTTCATCGGCGCGCTGTATCTGCAACGGGTGCTGGGGTACGGCGCGCTCGCCACCGGCACCGCGTTCCTGCCGGCCCCGATCGCGATCGGTGTGCTGATGCTGGGGCTGTCCGCGCGGACCGTGGCCCGGTTCGGCGGGTACCGGGTGCTGCTGACCGGCCTGGTGCTGATCACGGCGGGCATGGCCCTGCTGGGCCGGGCACCCGCCGACGGCTCCTACGGCACCGATGTGCTGCCGGCGATGCTGCTGCTGTCCGCCGGGTTCGCGGCGGCCATGCCGGCGCTCACCGGGCTGGCGATGTCGGGCGCCCGGCCGGAGGACGCGGGACTCGCGTCCGGGCTGTTCAACACCACGCAGGTGGTGGGCGGTTCGCTGGGCCTGGCGGTCCTGTCGACGCTCGCGGCGAGCCGCACCGGGGGCCTGCTCGCCGACGGCACGTCCCTGCTGCCCGCGACCGCCGAGGGCTACCGCCTGGCGTTCACCGTGGCCACGGGCATCGCGGCGACGGCCCTGCTCCTGGCGGCACTGCTCCTGCGCGAACGCCGCGCCTGACGCCGGGCGAGGACGGGGCCGATCGTGCCTGCACGGACTCCCCTTGGCCGGGCTTGCCTTGCCGTTGTGTAGCGCGCTCACCGCCTGAGCGAGGTGAAGCCCTTGAGGTGCGTGCCATGAAGTCCTCCAGCGACTGTCATGGCGCGTGGCGAAAGTGCCTGCCTCGGGGTCCAGGATCAGCGTCGTATGCCGCCACTTCTCGCCCGAGGCCCGGATGTGCCGCAGGGACACCACCGGCGAGCCCGGTCCGGCCCGGACAGCTTGTCCGGGCGGGCCCGAGGCGCGTGCAGCCCGGGCGTCAGACCCGTCCGTGATGGCCTTCAGCCGGTGTCAGCGAGCCTTGCGGACCCGTGTCAGGCCACTTGTCAGGGCTCCTGGAGCGGCCTCCCGCCCAGAAGTCTGCCGACGTCGGCGATCATGCGGCTGACAGCCGGGCTGACATGTCAGCCCGGCCCGGCGACGCAAGCACGGACCGCACCCGGACACGCGAGACCCCGGACGACTGAGCGTCCGGGGCTCGGTGCGGAGGGGCGTCAGGCTCCCCGGCCGGTGGGGTACCGACGAGGGCGGTCGGCCTGCGGCGGCGGGGGGAGTCGGCCGGGTCGGCGCAGAGGATGACGTCGACCTCGGGTCCCGAAGCGCGCGGTATCCAGTGCTGGATGCCCGCCTCGGTCCACCGGCCGCAGCGTGCGCACACGCCGGACGCCGGGGGTGACTCCATGTCCCAGGCCGGGCTCATCGGTTCACCTGTCCGGCGCAGCGGTGGCACTCGCATGGTGGGAAGGCCAGGTTGAGGGGAAGCTCGTCGGAGGGCGGTACATGGCGCGGGGGCCGAACCTGGGTGCGCTGGCCGGTCACCAGGTCTAAGCGGTAGACCGAGATGGTCAATCCGGGATGCGCGACCCGTCCGTCACCGTCTGTGGTCGTCATGAGCTTCAACATCGCGCCCACCTGCCACGATGCGCGGCGGCGCAAGGGGCGTCATTCCGGCGACAGAAGGGGCGTCAATTCGGTGTCATTAGTGAGTGTTGCCGGGTAGCTTGATCGCATGACGACACCGAACAGCACGCTCCGGGCCGTACGGCTCGGACTAGTGATGAGCCAGGACGAGTTCGCCCGTGCGGTCCGGGATGCCGGGCAGCGCACAGGCCAGCCCAATGACGCCACCAAGCGGCTCGTACAGCGATGGGAGAGCGGCGAGACAGCCGCACCGCGGCCGGTGTACGCCCGCGCCCTGGAGGCCGTCACGGGGCTTCCGATCGAGGCGCTGGGGTTCGCGGCGCCGGTGCCGCAGTTGCGCGTCTCGGGCGACGGGCACGGCGGCCACGACGTGCAGAACAGCCCGGTCGGCATCCCGGCCGCTAACGGCCAGCCGACACCGCAGACGGCACCGAGGGGCAACTACTCCGGCATCTGGCTGAGCACGTACGAGTTCTTCAGCTCGGGGCGCGACCAGACCTTCACCGGCAAGCACCACGTGGTGCTGCTCCAGCACGGCAACAGGCTCACCGGCCGGAGCCTGCCGCAGGGGTCGCTGAATCCCGACTCGCCGCTCACCCTGGACCTCCAGGTGGAGGGCAACATCGTCACCGGCACGTGGAACGAGCAGACGGCGAGCGACGGCTACTACCGGGGGGCGCGCTACTTCGGTGCGCTTCAGATGCTGGTCGAGCCGACCGGCCGCCGCATGGCCGGGAAGTGGGTCGGCTTCGGCAAGGAGTTCGACGTGAACACCGGCCCGTGGCAACTGGAGTTCGCGGACGCCGACACCGGCAAGGCCACCATCGCCAAGTACAACCGGGCACCGGAATGACCGAGCCCGCACAGCGCTTAGTCCTCGCTGGTTGGCGTGGGCTCAGTCGCGCAGAGGCGGGCGTCAGTCATGCTCGCCAGCCCAGACTAGTCGGCATTTGTGACCGCTTCCGTTGTCAGCGGTGGGTGTCACACTTCCGTGCATGAGTGATGAGCTGCCGTCGCCTGACATGCCCCTCGCCCTGGACGTTCCTCAGAACGCTCCTCTCGTGAGTGAGTGGCTGTTTGGCACGAACGCCCTACTCATGCAGCCCCAGGGGGCCACCAAGACTGCCGAGCTGATCGCGGATGTGACTTCGCTGGAGGTCAAGCTCTGGGACACGTAGCGGGGCGATGAGGGCTACAAGGTCACGCTCGTGGTGGAACCCAGCCGCCCGGAGGTTCCCCGGCTCGCCGCTGGCTGACGGAACCAGGCACTGACTTCGGCTCGTCGGGGTGAACTTCGGTGAAGTCCCTGATCTGTCTGGGGTAGTGGCCGTATCCCTTGCTGTGTGAGATACGCGGATGGGGGTGGGCCGACGGCTGCGGGACGCCAGCGTCGGGAGATCGTGCGGATGCAGGCGGCCGAGCTGTTCCAGCAGAGGATCAAGCCACTGGAGGTGGCGCGGCAACTGCGGACGAGCAGGAAGTCGGCTTACCAGCGGCACCGGTTGTGGCGGGAGGGCGGTCGTGAGGCTCTGGCCTCCCGAGGCCCGGGCGGATCGCGATGCCGTCTGTCCCTGCGCTGTCTGGAGAAACTGGCCGCGTATCTGGAGCAGGGTCCGGCCGCGCACGAATGGGTGGCGGACCAGGTGTGGACCGCGGCGAGGGTGGCCACGCTGATCGGCAGACAGTTCCACGTCCCCTACAGCGTCTCGGGTGCAACGAGGCTGTGCACCGGCTCGGCTTCGGCCCGCAGGTCCCCGCGCGGCGGGTTGCCGAGCGTGACGAGCAGGCCGTGACCGTGGGGAAGGAGGCGACCTGGGCGGAAGTAAAAGGGGCCGGGCGGCCTGCGGGGGATACGTCTGCTTCGAGGACGAGGCAGGCTTCACCCGAAAGCCGCCCCGAGGACGCACCTGGGGCCGACGCGGCCGTACCCCGGTCGTGAGGGTCAGCGGCCGGAGCACGGGACGCCTGTCGGCAGCCGGGCTGATCGCGCGCGGCCCGGCTCCCGGACCCGGCTGTACCACCGCCTGCGCACCCACCCTTCGGGCAATGGCGGGCGCCGCAGTATGGGCGAGCGGGACATCATCGCCCTGATCGACGGCGCCCATCAGCTCGTCAAGGCGCCAATCGTGCTGGTCTGGGACCGCCCGAACACCCACGTCTCCCGCGCCATGGGCGAGCTGATCGCCGATCGTGAGTGGCTGACGGTGTTCCTGCTGCCCCGCGTACTCGCCCGACCTCAACCCCGTCGAATGGGTATGGGCGCACGTAAAAAGCAGCCTGGGCAACCTCGCCGTCGTCGCCCTCGACCGACTCGAAGCCCTCGTACGCAACCGGCTCGAACGTCTTCAGTACCGACCCGGCACTCTCGGCGGCTTCATCGCAGGCACCGCGCTGACCCTTGACGATCCACCGTCATCCTGAGCAGCCGAAATCAGTGAACACCAAGCTCCGCCCTGGCGAGGGTGCCGGCGATAAGGGTTGTCAGCATTTCCTCCAGGGTGGTGGTGAAGTCCATGCGCAGGGCGGCGAGTGAGGGGTCGGCTGCGTAGGCGGCGAGCATGGCGGCGGAGGGCCGGGCGTGGGTCCATACCGCGCCGCTGACCATGAGGGCCTGGGCGCAGAGCTGCTCGGCGTGGTGGCCGAGTTCGGGCAGGTGCCGGCGGGCGAGTACGGCCAGGGCGGCGACGTTGTCGAGGGCCGCTCGTTTGTAGCGGGCGGCGACGTCCGCGGAGACGTTGTGCTCCAGGACGCCCGCCTGGGCGCTGAGCAGGTCGCACAGGACCCGGCGCTGCGCGAGGGAATGGGCCAGGACGGCGGCGAACTGCTGACCGCGCTGGGTCGGCGGGGCGTCGGGGGTGAGCGAGGCGGCGAGCTGCTCGGGAAGGGCGGCGGTCCACTGCCGCCAGTCACGGTCGAGCAGTTCCAGCAGGACGGCTTCGCGGGACTCGAAGTAGCGCAGCACGTTGGACTTCGCCAGGCCCACGCGCCGGCTCAGCTCGTTCAGGCTGAGTGCGCTCACGGACATCTCGTCGAGCATCGCCGCCGCGGTGTCGAGGATCGCCCGGCGCCGGATCTCGCGCTGTTCCTCGCTGCGCGCTCGCTGGAAGGTCGTCATCCCCCCATATTACAGACTGACGGTCTTTTGACATCGAACCGCCGGTCTCTTAATCTGAAGCACAAGAGACCGGCGGTCTTCTAAAGCTGGATCGTCGGCCGTGCTCACCTGTATGTGAAAGAGGTCCCCCGTTATGAGCGTCTCCCGCATCGCCCTGGTCACCGGAGCCACCACCGGCATCGGCAAGGAGACCAGCCTGGCTCTGGCCCGCGCCGGCCACGCCGTCGTCGTCTCCGGCCGCCGCAAGGAAGCGGGCGAAGCCGTCGCCCGCGAGATCCGCGACAACGGCGGCCAAGCCGCCTTCGTCGCCGCCGACGTCGACTCAGAAGAATCCGTCGCCGCCCTGGTCGCGGTCACCGTCGAGCGCTTCGGCCGACTCGACGTCGCGGTCAACAACGCCGGGATCTCCCTCGACGCCGGCCGCATGGCCGACGAGCCCACCAGCCGCTTCCAGCAGATGCTCACCACGAACGTGCTCGGCGTCTTCTGGAGCATGAAGTACCAGATCCAGCAGATGCTGGCCCAGGACAACCCCGGCGGCTCCATCGTCAACCTGGCCTCGATCGCGGGCCTGGGCGGCATACGCTACTCGGCCAACTACTCCGCCACCAAGCACGCCGTGGTCGGCCTGACCAAGTCCGCCGCGCTGGAGTACGCCACCGACGGCATCCGCATCAACGGGGTCGCCCCCGCCGCGATCAAGACCGACATCCTCAACGCCGCCATCGAGGCCGGCACCTGGGACGAAGCCGGCATCGCCGCCCTCCAGCCCGTCGGTCGGATGGGCCGCCCCACCGAGGTCGCAGAAGCCATCACCTGGCTCGCCTCGCCGGCCGCGTCCTTCGTCACCGGAACCATCCTCAACGTCGACGGCGGCTACAAGGCCCAGTAAAGATCCAGCCGCGGCGCAGGGCCGAAAGCCGTCCTGATAAGCGCCTGCGTCATGCGGATTCTGCCCGAGCGGAATGCGTAAACGGCGCTCCTGCAGCGCGCGGACCCGCTCGGCGGTCTCCTGGCGTAGCCGCTTCGCCTCCTCGGCCGTTCCGCGCGGATCCGGTCGGCCTCCGTGACCGCCTCGCGCAGCCGTACGAGGTCGGTCTCGGCCTCCGCGGGCATGCGCGCCACGAGCGGGCTGGACTCGGTCTGACTCAGTTTGCGAGCGGAGTGTTTCTATCAAGTGCTCAAGAAGCGGCAGGCTGCCCTGCCCGACAACGAGACGATCGGGATCATGCCACTCGGTGGAATGCGGATTCGTCTTCGGGTTCTCGAACCCGATCTGCTGATCACCTATCGCGGATACGCGGGGGTGATTGAGGTCGACGGCCCGCAGCACAAGGGCCATGCCGGAATCGACCACAGCCGTACCCGTCAGCTCCTGCATGCCGGGCTCAAGGTTGTCGACCGCCTAAACGTGCAGGAGGTAGGCACCCTGGCGAGGTCGAGAAGTCACGCGCCGGGCGCATGGGAGCCGAAGGGACAAGTGGGGCCGCCGCTGGGCGAAGAAGAACAAGGTCGAGCTGTGCTTCACCCCGGCCTACGCTTCCTGGGCCAACCCGATCGGGGCCCCCTTCGGCCCGCTGCGGCAGTTCACCCTGGCCGACTCACACCGCCGCAGCCACCCCGCGCAGACCCGGGCACTGCACCGCTGCCCGCGCCGGCGCAACGCCAACGCCCGCCACCCCGACGTACGCACCGCCCAACGCAGGGAACGCGCCCGCAGCCGCAGCGAAGAGGGCATCCGCTGGGGCGGGCACCCCCTCGACACCGCGGCCTGACCGACCGCGAACCGCAGCCCCCGAACGCCGAAGGGGCAAGGTCAGGAGAAGGACAGCGACAGAAGGATGGCTCAGGAGGCGAACGGCTCGATCTCCCCCGCGAAGACGATGACCTGGTCGATGAGGCTCCGCCGCAGATGGACGACGTCCGTTCCCGCCAGGCGGGGACCTCCGTCCGGCGTGGTGAAGACCCACTGGTACCGGGCCCACTCGTCAGGCATGTCCACCGCCGAGCAGCGCACCATCGTGCCGGTCCCCGCCGGGTGGCGCCGGATGTCCAGCACGAACCGCTCGACCGCCGCGATTCCTTCGCTGCGACCCAGCGGCCCCCAGAAGACCACGTCTGAGGTCAGAGCCTGGGAGAGCAGGGCAGTCACATAGCTGTCTTCCGAGGCGTTGAACGCGGAGATGAACGTGTCGATCGCGGAGCGTGCAATCTCTTCCTGCATGCCCCAGTAATACCAGCCGTTTCGCGTGCGCTCGCCCCGCATGCCGCCTTCCGATCACGGTGAACCAGACGGCGCGATCGAGCGGGCGGAGTTGCCGGCCGGCCTCTTGGCGTGGCCGGGGGCACGGCGTCGTCGTTTCCCCCGGCCGGTTGAGCCCCGACCGCCGGTCTCAGTGCGCGGCGGCGATCTCCTGGCCCGCCTCCATGGGGTGGGTGACGTCGTGGGCCTCGCGGCCCTTGCCCAGGTGGTTGAAGAGGAGGTTGAGCACCACGGCGGTGACGCAGCCCGTGGAGATGCCCGAGTCCAGGACGATCTTCGCGGTCTCGGGGAACGCGTGGTAGAACTCCGGCGCGGTGATCGGGATGATGCCGACCGCGAGGGACACGGCCACGATCAGGACGTTGTTGTCCCGGTCCAGGCCGGCCCGGACCAGGGTCTGGATGCCGCTCGCGGCGACCGAGCCGAACAGGACGACGCCGGCGCCGCCGAGGACCGGCCGGGGTACGACCGCGATGAGCGAGGCGGCCATCGGGCACAGGCCCATCAGGACCAGGAAGCCACCGCCGGTCGCGACGACGTACCGGCTGCGGATCCTCGTCATCGCGACCAGGCCGATGTTCTGGGCGAAGGCGCTGCACATGAAGCCGTTGAACAGCGGGCTGATCGCGGAGCCGAGGGTGTCGGCGCGCAGGCCGGCCGCGATGGTCTTCTCGTCCGCGGGACGCTCCACGATCTCGCCGAGCGCCAGCATGTCGGCGGTCGACTCGGTCATCGAGACCACCATCACCACGCACAGCGAGAGGATCGCGGCGAGCTGGAACTGCGGGGCGCCGAAGTGGAACGGGGTGGGGAAACCCACCACGTCCGCGTGGGCGACGGGGCTGAAGTCCGTGACGCCGAACGGTATCGCGACGAGCGTGCCCACGATCAGGCCGAGCAGGACGGCGATCTGCTTGACGAAGCCGCGGGTGAAACGGCGCAGCAGCAGGACGATGAGCAGGGTGATACCGGCGAGGGTGAGGTAGGTCGTGGAGCCGTAGTCGTCCGCCCGGGGGTCGGGGCCCTGGGCCCAGCCGAAGGCGACCGGCAGCAGGGACACGCCGATCAGGGTGATGACGGAGCCGGTGACGACGGGCGGGAAGAAGCGGACCGCCTTGCAGAAGACGGGCGCGGCGAGGAAGCCGAGGAGGCCGGCGACGATGACCGCGCCGAAGATGACCGGCAGGGCGTCGGACTTGTCCTTGGTGGAGGCGACGATCGCGGTCATGGGGGCGACACCGGCGAAGGTGACGCCGTTGACGAAGGGCAGCCGGGCGCCGATCTTCCAGAAGCCGAGGGTCTGGAGGAAGGTGGCGAGGCCCGCGGTGAACAGGCAGGCACCGGTGAGGAAGGTCAGGTCGGTCGCGCTCAGGCCAATGGCCGCGCCGACGATGAGCGGCGGGGCGACGACCCCGGCGTACATGGCGGCCACGTGCTGAAGGCCGCTGGTCGCCATTTTCAGGGCGGGGAGTTTCTCGTCTACGGGATGGTCGGCCACGGCGGGTCCTCCGGGCGGGTAACACGTCGTCGTCGACGTGGGTTTCATGGAGGTGGTGCGGGTGGTCGTGCGGGACCTTACGGGGGGTGGCGCGGTGAGCGGGGGCGAGCGGTGTGGGGGTGACCGTCCCCGGGGCGCGTGTGTGCACCCGCCCCGGGGACGGCTGCCGTGGATCCCGCTCGGATCCACGGGTCCCGGCCGGGAGCCGTCCCTCCCGGCCGGAGTCTGTGCGGGCCCGGGCCGGATCAGGCCTGTGCGGTGACGCGGGCCAGGCGCTGGGCCTCCGCGCGGGTGGCGACGGCGATGGCGTCCTCGTCCACGGTGAGCAGGCGGCCGTTCCGGACGATCTGCCGGCCGTTGACGAAGGACGCGGTGACCGGTGCCGCGGCGCCGAGGACCAGCGCGGTCACCGGGTCGGCGATGGAGGCGTGGGCGAGGGTGTCCATCTTCCACAGCACCAGGTCGGCGAGCTTGCCGGGCTCCAGCGAGCCGATCTGCTCCGCGCGGCCGAGGACCTGGGCGCCGCCGTGGGTGCCGAGCCGCAGCGCCTGGCGGGCGTTCAGCGCGGCCTCGCGGTGGGCGCCGAGGCGGTTGATCAGGAGGGCGTTGCGCAGCTCGGTGTGGAGTTCGCCGGACTCGTTGGAGGCGGTGCCGTCGACGCCGAGGCCCACCGGGACGCCCGCCTTGAGCATGTCGGGGACGCGGGCGATGCCGGCCGCGAGGCGGGCGTTGGAGGACGGGCAGTGGGCGACGCCGGTCTTCGTGCGGGCGAACGCGGCGATGTCGGAGTCGGTCATGTGGACGCAGTGCGCCATCCACACGTCCTCACCGAGCCAGCCGGTGGACTCGAAGTAGTCGGTCGGCCCCATGCCGAACAGCTCGTGGCAGAACTTCTCCTCCTCCACCGTCTCCGAGCCGTGGGTGTGCAGCCGTACGCCGAGCCGGCGGGCCAGCTCGGCGCCCTCGCGCATGAGTTCGGTGGAGACGGAGAACGGCGAGCACGGCGCGACCGCCACCTGGGTCATCGCGTCGAAGGAGGTGTCGTGGTGCGTGCGGACGGTCTCCTCGGTGGCGGCGAGGGCGCCTTCCAGCGTCTCGACGGCGAAGTCCGGCGGCAGCCCGCCGTCCTTCTCGCTGCGGTCCATCGAGCCGCGGGCCAGTGTGAAGCGGACGCCCGTCTCGGCGGCGGCCCGGATGATGGAGCCGGACAGGTCGCCGGAGCCGTGCGGGTAGACGTAGTGGTGGTCCATGGCGGTGGTGACACCGCCCCGGGCCATCATGGCGAGCGATCCGCGCGCGGCGGCGTACGTCATCTGCTCGTCGATGCGCGCCCACGTGGGGTAGAGCGCGACCAGCCAGTCGAACAGGTTGTGGTCGGTGGCCAGGCCCCTGGTGATCCACTGGTAGAAGTGGTGGTGGGTGTTGACCAGACCGGGCGTGGCCAGATGGCCGGTCGCGTCGACCCGGCGCACCACGTTCTCCAGACCCTCCGGGGCCTTGCCCGCGCCGACCGACTCGATGCGGTTGCCCGCCAGGACGAGGTGCCCGGAGGCGTACTCCGTGTCGCCCGCGTCCACGGTCGCGATGGCGCAGTTCTCGATGACGATGCGCTCGGCTGCCGATGGTGCCATCGTGCTTCCTTGTCTTTCGGTGGCGGCCCGTGGACGGGGGTGGTCCACGGGAAGGGCACGGCAGGACCCTAGGAGGATTTGAGTGCCGGGGCGGGTTGCCCGCTCCGGGTGCCGAGGTGGTGGAAGAACAGGTTGAGCAGGACCGCGACGAGCGCGCCGGCGCTGATGCCGGAGCCGAGCACGGTCTGCGCCCAGGCCGGGAACCCGGCGTAGAAGGTCGGCGCGGCCAGCGGGATGATGCCGGCGCCGAGGGCCACGGCCACCAGGATGATGTTGGAGCTGTCGTCCAGGCCCGCCTCGGACAGCGTACGGATGCCGCTGACGGCGATCGAGCCGAAGAGGACGATGCCCGCGCCGCCGAGGACCGGCATGGGGACCAGGGAGACGACCGCGCCGAGGACCGGGAAGGCGCCGAGGACCAGCAGGGCGGCACCGGCGACGGCGACGACGTACCGGCTGCGCACCCGGGTGAGGGAGACGACGCCGACGTTCTGGGCGAAGGCGGAGGTGGGGAAGCCGCCGAAGACGGGGCCGAGCAGGGTGGCGATGCCGTCGGTGCGCAGACCGCGGATGATGGTCCGCGGGTCGGCGCGGCGGTCGCAGATCTCGCCGAGGGCGAGCATGCCGGCGCTGGACTCGGTCATCAGGACCAGCATCACGATGCACAGGGAGAGGACGGCCGCGGGCTGGAACTCGGGGGCGCCGAAGGCGAACGGCGTGGGCAGCGCGGCGACGGGCGCGGACTTCAGGCCGCTGAGGTCGGCCATGCCGAAGGGGATCGCGGCGAGGGTGCCGATGAGCAGCCCGAACAGCAGCGCGATCTGCCGGACGAAGCCCCTGCCGAAACGCTGGATGAGCAGGATGACGGCGAGGGTGAACCCGGCGAGCGCGAGGTGCCGCATGGCGCCGAAGTCGGCGGCGGTCTTGTCGCCGCCCTGTGCCCAGCCGACCGGTACGGGCATCAGCGTGACGCCGATCAGGGTGATGACGACGCCGGTGACCAGGGGCGGGAAGAAGCGGAGCAGCCGGCCGAAGAACGGGCCGAGGGCCAGGCAGAAGGCGCCGGCGACCATCACCGCCCCGTAGATCGCGGGGAGTTGGTGGCCCTTTCCGTTGGTTTCGGCGATCGCGAGGATCGGGGCGATGCCGGCGGAGGAGGCGGCGTTGACGAAGGGCAGCCGGTTGCCGACGAGGCCCTTGACGCCGAGGGTTTGCAGGACGGTCGCGACGCCCGCGATGAGCAGGCTCGCGGCGATCAGCCGGGTGCGGGCCGCGATGTCGAGTCCGCAGGCCTGGCCGATGATGAGCGGAGGAGTGACAACGCCCGCGTACATCGCGGCGATGTGCTGGAGCGCGGCGGGGACGAGCCGCGAGAGGTGGAGCTTCTCGTCCACCGGGTGCACGGACGTGACGGCGTCCTCGGTGTGCTCCGGCGGGGTGGGACAGGGGGCTGTGGCGGGCCCCTTCGCAGGCTGTGCCATTTCGTTCCCTCCGGTGTGGCGGGCCCCCGGCCCGGTGGCGGGGCCGGGGGCGCGCGTCCCGCGTCAGAGGTTGGTCATGTCGACCGGGATACGGGCCTCACAGCCGTCCCGCAGGATGGTGGCCTCGATGAGGCCGTAGGGGCGGTCGGCGGCGAAGTAGACCTCGTTGCCGTTCTTCAGTCCGAACGGCTCCAGGTCCACCAGGAAGTGGTGCTTGTTCGGCAGCGAGAAGCGGACCTCGTCGATCTCGCCGCGGTTGTTGATGATGCGCGCGCCCATCTGGTACAGCGTCTGCTGGAGGGAGAGGGAGTACGTCTCGGCGAAGGCCTGGAGCATGTGCTTCTTCGTCTGCTCGTAGGACTTCTCCCAGTGGGGCATCTTCTGCTCGTCGTCGGTCCAGTTGAACCGCCAGCGGCCGGAGACCTCGGTGGCCAGGATGCGGTCGTACGCCTCCTGGAGGGTGGTGTACTTGTCCTTGACGTAGCCCCAGAACTCGGAGTTGGTCGAGTTCATCACGACCAGGTCCTTCAGGCCGGAGATGACCTCCCACCGCTCGCCGTCGTAGGTGATCTGGGTGAGGCGGGTCTCCTGGCCCCTGCGGACGAAGGAGTGCTTGACCTCGTCGGCGCCGATGAACCTGGAGTTGGCGTCGGAGGTCTCGATCCGCTCCCAGGCGTACTCCTCGATCCGGATCCGGGCGCGGTGGATCGGCTCCTGGCTGGTGACGAAGTGCCGGGCGAGGTGGATGCCGAACTGCTCGGCGGACTCGATGCCGTGCTCCTTGGCGAACGCGAACACCGTGTTCTTGGTGGTGTCGGTCGGCAGGACGTTGGCGTTGGAGCCGGAGTAGTGGACCTCGTCCATGTCGCCGCTCAGTGCGACGGAGACGTTGAGGTCCTTGATGTGGTGGGTGGCGCCGTCCCGCGTGATCTTGACGACTCGGTTCTCGGCCTTGCCGTACTGGTTCTGTCCCAGGATCGTGGGCATGTGTCTGCTAGCTCCCTCGGTAAACGGAGTAGCCGAACGGGTTGAGCAGCAGCGGTACGTGGTAGTGCTCGCCCGGTACGACGGCGAACGTGATCGCCACCTCCGGGAAGAACACGGACGACGCACCGCTGTCCCGGTTCGCGGGGGCGTCCTGCTGCGCATCGGCTTGCTTCTTCGCGAAGTACGGCTCCACCTCGAAGTCGAGCCGTACGTGGGTGGTCCCCTCCGGCAGGGCCGGCAGGTCCTTGCACCGGCCGTCGGCGTCGGTCGCGGAGCCGCCGAGCGCCTGCCAGTCCCCTCCCTGCCCGTAAGGGGCGCCCTGGCCGCTGCGGGCGAAGAGGCGGACGGCGACGCCCTCGGCGGGGCGGCCGATCGAGGTGTCCAGGATGTGCGTGGACACGGAGGCGGTGGTGCTGGTGCTCATGGTGTCAGGCGTCCTCTTCGACGAGTCGGGCCAGTCGGATGCGGTTGATCTTGCCCAGCTCGGTGCGGACGATCTCCCGCTCCTGCTCCGGCGCGTTCCCGATCCGCTCCTCGACCGCGTCCCGCATCTGCTCGCCGGTCCGGCCGGTGGCGCAGATGAGGAAGACATGGCCGAACTTCTCCTGGTAGGCCAGGTTGAGTTCGAGCATCTCCGCCTTGAGCTCGTCGGAGGCGCCGGCCATGCCGCGCTGTTCGCGGGCGGAGGCCGGGTCGCCGGGCTTGGGCCGCCCGATCGGCGGGTGCCCGGCCATCGCCTCCTCAAGGTCCGCGGTGGTCAGCTCGGCCATGGCGGCGTCGCTGGCGGCGTACAGGTCCTCCGGCGTGGCGTAGGGGCGGGTGGCGAGCAGTCGCCGGGCCCACTCGGTGGAGGCGCACGCCTCGTGGAGGGCGGCGAGGGCCGCGCGCTCCTCCAGATCGTTGAACCGGGCCAGGCCCGGGGGCGTGGAAGTCGACGTCACGGGAGCCTCCGTGGCCGCGTTGGGCCGTCGTGCTGATCGGGCTGCCGATAGCTAACGCCCTCGGAAACATCACGTCAACACTTTGTTGAAAATTCCGCGTAACAAGCCGGGACGGGCCCGGACGGCACCACGACCCCCGCTTCCGGCCCGGTCAGGAACCCTTTTCCCGGTTCAGGTAGTTGTAGACCGTGAACCGGCTGACGCCGAGCGCGCTCGCCACGGTCTCCACGCCGTGCCGCACGGCGAACGCGCCGCGCGCCTCCAGGCTGCGTACGAGTTCCTGCTTGGCCTTGCGGTCCAGGTCGGCCAGCGGCCGGCCCTGCCTGCGCTCCATGGCGGCGAGGATGTGGTCCAGGGAGTCGGCGAGCTGGGGCAGGCGTACGGCGACGACGTCGACGCCCTCCCAGGCGAGCACGACGTCCTCGGGGCCGGCCTCGTCGGGCGGGAGCATCTCCCCGCCCATGGCGTCGACCAGTGGCTTCACGGCCGCGATGAACGGCTCGTCCCCGGTCACCTGCCGCCCTCCGCGGTCCCGTCGCCGTGCACGTCGTCGATCACGTTGACCTGGAGCGAGACCCGGGTGGCGCCGGCCTCCAGGGACTTGCGCAGCAGCGCGTCCACCGCGGTGAGCACGCGATCGGCGGCGCCCTCGGCCGTGTTGCCGAACGGGCCGACGTCGACGGCGTCCAGCCCGGCCGTCTCGATGACCTCCCGCGCCACCAGGGCGTGCGCGGGCGCCTCGTCCAGATCGAAGGGTTCGGTCGTGAACTCCACTCTCAATCGCACGCGCTCAACCTAACGCCCGGCGCGGATTTTCGGGCGGCCGGCGACCGGCCCCCCTTGACAAGCTCCGACACCCACCGGCAATCTTCCATTACGTAGAAACAAACTTCCGTAATACGGAATCTCGACCCACGGAAGGGAGCGCGGCCCGAATGCCAGGTTTCGAGTGGAGCACCGCCGCAGACCAGCGCTTCAACGTCAACCTGTCGATCCTCTTCACGGAACTCCCGCTCCTGGAGCGTCCCGCGGCCGCCGCCGCGGCGGGCTTCTCCGCGGTCGAGCTGTGGTGGCCCTGGATCGACTCCCCCACCCCCGCCCGGTCCGAACTGGACGCCCTGAAGAAGGCGATCGAGGACGCGGGAGTCCGGCTCACGGGCCTGAACTTCTACGCCGGACGGCTGCCGGGCCCGGACCGCGGCGCCCTGTCGATCCCCGGCGAGGAGTCGGAGAGGTTCCGCGCCAACATCGACGTCGCCGCCGGCTTCGCGGCCTCCCTCGACTGCACGGCGCTCAACGCGCTGTACGGCAACCGCGTCGAGGGCGTGGCCCCGGCCGAGCAGGACACACTCGCCCTGGAGAACCTGACCCTCGCGGCCCGGGCGGCCGACCGGATCGGCGCGATCCTGCTGATCGAGGCCCTCAACGAGCCCGAGTCGCCGCTGTACCCGCTGGTGAGCGCGCCCGCCGCCATCGCGGTCGTGGACCAGGTCAACGAGGCGACGGGCCTCGGGAACGCGAAGTTCCTGATGGACCTGTACCACCTGTCCATGAACGGCGAGGACCTGCCCGAGGTCATCGACCGGTACGCCGCGAAGACCGGCCACGTGCAGATCGCCGACAATCCGGGCCGCGGCGCCCCGGGCACGGGCTCGCTGCCGCTGGAGGACCTCCTCGGCCGGCTGAGGAAGGCCGGTTACGACGGCTGGGTCGGCCTGGAGTACAAGCCGGGCGACCGCCCGAGCGCCGAGGCCTTCGACTGGCTGCCCCGCGCGGCCCGCTGACCACCCCGCACTGAGAAAGGCACCCCCGATGAGTCTTCCCAAGATCGCCTGGATCGGCCTCGGCATCATGGGCTCCCCCATGTCCGAGAACCTGATCAAAGCGGGTTACGACGTCACCGGCTACACCCTGGAGCGGGAGAAGCTGGACCGGCTGGCCGCCGCCGGCGGTACGGCCGCCGCCTCCATCGCCGAGGCCGTGCGGGACGCCGACGTGGTGATCACCATGGTGCCCGCCTCCCCGCAGGTCGAGGCCATCGCCTACGGCCCGGACGGCGTCCTGGAGAACGCCAGGCCGGGCACCCTGCTGATCGACATGTCCTCGATCACCCCGCAGACCTCCGTCGACCTCGCGAAGAACGCGGAGGAGAAGGGCATCCGCGTCCTGGACGCGCCCGTCTCCGGCGGTGAGGCCGGCGCCGTCGAGGCCGTACTGTCGATCATGGTCGGCGGCGAGCAGGCCGACTTCGACCGGGCCAGGCCGGTCTTCGAGGCGCTCGGCAAGACCATCGTGCTGTGCGGTCCGCACGGCTCCGGCCAGACCGTGAAGGCCGCCAACCAGCTGATCGTCGCCGTCAACATCCAGGCGTGCGCGGAGGCCGTGGTCTTCCTGGAGAAGTCGGGCGTGGACCTGAAGGCCGCGCTGGACGTGCTGGGCGGCGGCCTCGCCGGCTCGACCGTGCTGGCGCGCAAGAAGGACAACTTCCTGAACCGCGACTTCCAGCCGGGCTTCCGCATCGACCTGCACCACAAGGACATGGGCATCGTCACCGACGCCGCCCGCACCGTCGGCGCGGCGCTGCCGGTCGGCGCCGTGGTCGCCCAGCTGGTCGCGTCGCTGCGCGCCCAGGGTGACGGCGGCCTGGACCACTCGGCCCTGCTGCGGGCCGTGGAGCGCCTGTCCGGCACCCAGGTCTGACGGCCCCTCACAGACTTCCGGGCCGTGGTGCCGCCGACACCTGTCCTGTCGCGCCCAGGCGGCGCCGCGGCCCGGAACCACCTTCACCCCGGCGCCCGGCACCGATTCAGTTCAACAAACTGTTGACGCTCAGATCGCCCACTCCTAGGCTCCACGAAGCGGAAACAGGTTTCCGCTGACACCCGCACGGAAGGTCCACGATGTCGCAGCGCGTGCTCACCACCGAGTCCGGCGCCCCGGTCGCCGACAACCAGAACTCCGCCTCCGCCGGCATCGGCGGCCCGCTCCTGATCCAGGACCAGCACCTCCTGGAGAAGCTCGCGCGCTTCAACCGCGAGCGGATCCCGGAGCGTGTGGTGCACGCCCGTGGCTCCGGCGCGTACGGCCACTTCGAGGTGACGGACGACGTCACCGGCTACACCCACGCCGCCTTCCTCGGCGAGATCGGCAAGCGCACCGAGGTGTTCGTGCGCTTCTCGACCGTGGCCGACTCGCTCGGCGGCGCGGACGCCGTCCGCGACCCGCGCGGTTTCGCGGTGAAGTTCTACACCGAGGAGGGCAACTACGACCTCGTCGGCAACAACACCCCCGTCTTCTTCGTCAAGGACCCGGTCAAGTTCCCCGACTTCATCCACTCGCAGAAGCGGGACCCGTTCACGGGCAGGCAGGAGCCGGACAACGTCTGGGACTTCTGGGCACACTCCCCCGAGGCGACGCACCAGGTCACCTGGCTGATGGGCGACCGCGGCATCCCGGCGTCGTACCGGCACATGAACGGCTACGGCTCGCACACCTACCAGTGGACGAGCGCCGAGGGCGAGGCCTTCTTCGTCAAGTACCACTTCAAGACGAACCAGGGCATCCGCTGCCTGTCCGCCGAGCAGGCGCAGGAACTGGCCGGCAAGGACCCCGCCTCCCACCAGACCGACCTGCTCCAGGCGATCGAGCGGGGCGTGCACCCGTCCTGGACGCTGTACGTGCAGATCATGCCGGCGGCCGAGGCGGCGGACTACCGCTTCAACCCGTTCGACCTCACCAAGGTGTGGCCGCACAAGGACTACCCGCTCCAGCGGGTGGGCCGCCTGGTCCTCGACCGCAACCCGGACAACGTGTTCGCCGAGGTGGAGCAGGCCGCGTTCGCCCCGAACAACTTCGTGCCCGGCATCGGCCCGTCCCCGGACAAGATGCTCCAGGGCCGCCTGTTCGCCTACGCCGACGCCCACCGCTACCGCCTCGGCGTCAACCACACCCTGCTCCCCGTGAACACCCCGAAGGCGGTCCCCGGCGGCGCGCGGAACTACGGCCGGGACGGCTTCATGGCGCTCAACGCGCAGGGCCGCCACGCCAAGAACTACGAGCCGAACTCCTACGACGGCCCGGTCGAGACCGGCCGCCCCCTCTCGGCCCCCCTGGCGGTCTCGGGCCACACGGGCACCCACGAGGCGCCCCTGCACACCAAGGACGACGACTTCTTCCAGGCGGGCGAGCTGTACCGCCTGATGTCGCCGGAGGAGAGGTCCCGCCTGGTCGCGAACATCGCCGGCGGCCTCTCGCAGGTCTCCCGCGACGATGTGATCGAGAAGAACCTGGCCCACTTCCACGCCGCCGACCCCGAGTACGGCAAGCGCGTGGAGGAGGCGGTCCACGCCCTGCGCGAGGACTGAGCACCGGGAACCCGCAAGCTGCGTACGGCATCTGACGGAAGGTCATGATGTCCGCACGCGGCCCGCGCGGCACGCCGGACGGCCCGGATGAGGGGTGGCCGCCGGGCGGAGCGCGCGGGCAGGGCGAGGACCGCGGTGGCCTGCGAGCCAGTGCGGTGGTGAAGGGCCCGCGTCCCCTTCTCGACCAGAGGGAAGGGCACCCGGTTCCGTCGCATCCACCGTGGTCCCACCCGGCCCCTCGCGAGGGGCCCACCCACCCCGTCCGGCGGCGCGAACGACCTGTCGCGCCCAGCCTCGCGCCGTCGGACGGCTACCAAGCGCTCCCGGCACCGGGGTCACGTCCCCCGGCGAGGGAGCGTTCGGCGTTGTCCAGCAGTTCTTTGTAGGTGAGCACCTCGACCCGGGTGACGTGCGAGTTGAAGGTCCGCAAGGCCTCGTTGACCTCGCGTTCCGGTACGTCGGGGTGCAGACCGGGATGACCGACGAGCACCAGCGCGCCGGCTCGCCGGGTCTCGATGCCGAACTCGTCACGGATGCGGGTGCGGTGCTCATCCAGTCCGACCAGGTAGTTGACGGCCTGACCGACGGCCTCGTGGACCTGCGCCGCCGGCACCCAGGCGTTGCGCTGGCGTTTGACCAGCGGGGGCTTGAGGCTCATGGCCCGCTTGAGCTCGACGATGTACAGCGCCCCGTCACCACGTACGAGCGGGATGTCCACCTCGTCCCCGGGCACCAGCCGGCGCCGCGCGGCCTCGCCGACGAACCGGCCACCGAAGATCCAGTGGTTGCCTTCGAGGGCGCGCTGGAGATCCGCCTCGGTAGCCGCACGGTCCTCCACGACAGCCCGCAGCGCCTTCAGCCGCTCGGCGCGACGCCGCAGCTCGGCGGCCCGCAGGACGAGCTGTCCCGCACGGTCGGCGGCGAGCAGGGAGATGGCCTGCGGAGAGCCGACGATCCCGCGGGCCGACTCCGCCGGGTCCGCGACGTCGATCCGGTCACTCCTCATCAGCCGCTCCAGCCACAGCGAGATCTCGGCCGCCCCGCGGGGGATCACATAGCGCCCCGGGTGTTCGTCGGGGGCCCGCAGGAACGCGGCGTCCTCCCCCTGGGCCCGGAAATGGTCCAGCGTCTCCTCGGCGCTCGCACCGGGATGATCCCTCAGGTAGGCCTCGCCCGCGGCGACCATCCACTGGTGCATCGCCCGCAGGCTGCTCGCCGCGAAGTCACGGGACTGTTCCCTGCGTACCCCGTCCTGGAAGATCCGGTACCGCTCCTGGAAGTCCTGTTGCAGGATGCGGCCCTCCGCGTAGTCCAGCGAGTCCTGCAAGAGCCGGACGACGTGCCACTCCCCCGCCTCCGCCGCCGTTGCCCGGGCGGCCTCCATGAGCCTGACGAGTTCCCTGCCCTGTCTGCGTCTGCCGCGGCTGCCGCTGCCCATGTAGGTGAAGACCGCGTCCACCGCCGACCGCACGGCCTCGCCGGCGGCCACCCCACGCACCTGCCCGAGCTGCCGCTCCAGCACCATGTCACTTCGCACGCTCATGGACGGCAGTGTGGATGCCGCCACTGACAGTCGCCGTCCCGGCGTGCAGATCCGCTTCCCGCGCCGCAGGCTGAAGGCATGGCCAATCCGACCCACTACCCGCACATCGTGGTCCACCCCCCGGCCCTGGACGGTTCCCGGCGGGTGACCGAGGGGGACGTGACGCTGGGGATCGCCTCGCATCTCGACGACGTCGTGGAGATCCTGCGGCTGGCCGATCTGGACCCGATCGAGGTGGAGCAGAGCGACCTGATCGAATGGCAGGGCGGCGGCCCGGACGACTGGCCGGGGCTGTCGGAGCACGCGTGGTGACGGCGGCGCGTACGGCAGCGGTCGTAGACCGGGTGCGCAACCCTCAAATCAACCTCTGAAGACCTCGGCGGAGGCTTCAACCACCCCGGTGCCAGGGCACATTAACGGCACACGGGGCCCGTCGGCACGGGGGCGACGGGCCCCGTACGGGGGTGTCTGATGAGCCGTACGACGTCGAATCCGCCGGACCCTCGCGCGGTGGCGCTGTTGCGCGGGGGCGACCGCGCCGCTCTCACCGTCGCCGTGCTCGGGATGCATCTGCGCGGGGCGGTCGAGGCGGGCCGGCCGGGCACGCTGCGCAAGACGGCGACCGGCGGCACCGAGCCCCTCCGGCATCCGCTGGAGAAGGCCGTGCGTACCGCCCTCTACCGGCCCGCCGGTCCCCGGGAGCTGCCCGCCCGAGCGGTGGTGCGGCGGGCCCTCGCCCGGATGCGCGCCGAGCTGGCGGCGGAGGGGCTGCTGCGGGTGCTGCCGCCCGGCCGCACCCGTGCCGCCCGCCGTCTGCTGGCGGATCTCCGCGAGCGCCGTCCGCTCCCCGAGGGGCCGGACGGACTGGCGGAGGACGAGGTGCTGCTCGCCGTCGCGCTGTACGGCGAGCGGGCCCTGACCGCTCTCGCCCCGCGTTTCGCCCGCGAAGCGGGGCTCACCGGCCGGGGCGCGCTCGCGGACGAGGGCCGCTTCCCGTTCGGCCGGGGCACCGCCTTCCGGTACGTCGTGGGGGACGAGGGCGCGTACGACGGCGGGGACGGCGGTGGGTACGGGGGTCACGGCCACGGCGGGCACGACTACGGGGGCCACGACTACGGGGGCGGGTTCGGCGGAGGCGGCGGGTTCGACTGAGGGCCGGGCGGGTGCGCGTACGACGCGGGGGCGGCCCGTCCGGATGACGGGCCGCCCCCGCGGTGCGCGCGGTCGGTCAGACCTTCAGCGGCTTGATGGACGTCGGCGCGTGGCCGGGCTCGGTGGCCAGGTCCTCGAACTCGCTGATGTCGCTGATGTCCATGGTGCGGCTCATGGAGATGTTGGTGATCCGCTCCAGGATCGCCTCGACGACGACCGGCACCCGGTACTCGGCGGCCAGCTTCTTCGCCTGCTCGAAGGCGGCGCCCAGCTCGTCCGGCTCGGTGACCCGGATCGCCTTGCAGCCCAGCCCCTCGGCCACCTTGACGTGGTCGACGCCGTAGACCCCGATCTCGGGCGTGTTGACGTTCTCGAACTCCAGGTTCACCTGGAAGTTGATGTCCAGGCCGAGCTGCGCCTGCCGGATCAGGCCCAGGTAGGCGTTGTTCACCAGCACGTGGACGTACGGGATCCTGTGCTGCGCGGCGACCGCCAGCTCCTCGATCAGGAACTGGAAGTCGTAGTCCCCGGAGAGCGCGACGACCGGGGAGTCCGGGGCGGCCTTGGCGACGCCGATCGCGGCCGGGATGGTCCAGCCGAGCGGGCCGGCCTGGCCGCAGTTGATCCAGTGGCGCGGCCGGTAGACGTGCAGCATCTGCGCGCCGGCGATCTGGGAGAGGCCGATCGTGGTGACGTACCGGGTGTCCGGGCCGAATGCCTTGTTCATCTCCTCGTACACGCGCTGCGGCTTCATCGGCACGTTGTCGAAGTGGGTACGGCGCAGCAGCGTGGCCTTGCGCTCCTGGGTGGCGGCGACCCAGTCGGAGCGGTCGGGGAGCCTGCCCCCGGCCTTCAGCTCCTCCGCCACCTCGACGAACAGCTCCAGCGCGGCCCTGGCGTCGGAGACGACCCCGTAGTCCGGCGGGAAGATCTTGCCGATCTGGGTGGGCTCGATGTCGACGTGGACGAACGTGCGGTCACCGCGGTACACGTCGAGCTTGTAGCCGGTGTGGCGGTTGGCCCAGCGGTTGCCGATGCCGAGGACGAAGTCGGAGGCCAGGAAGGTGGCGTTGCCGTAGCGGTGCGAGGTCTGCACCCCGACCATGCCCGCGTTCAGCTCGTGGTCGTCGGGCAGCGCGCCCCAGCCCATGAGGGTCGGGATGACCGGGGTCCGGGTCAGCTCGGCGAACTCCACCAGCAGGTCGGCGGCGTCGGCGCCGATGACGCCACCGCCGGCGATGATGACGGGACGCTCCGACTCCAGGAGAAAGGCGATGGCCTTCTCGATCTGGGCCAGGGTCGCGGCCGGCTTGTAGACGGGCAGCGGCTCGTACGTCTCCGGGTCGAACTCGATCTCGGTGAGCTGGACGTCGATCGGCAGGTCGATCAGGACCGGGCCGGGGCGGCCGGAGCGCATCAGGTGGAACGCCTGCTGGAAGACGCCGGGGACCTGCGCGGCCTCCAGGACGGTCACCGCCATCTTCGTCACCGGCTTGGCAATCGAGGCGATGTCGACGGCCTGGAAGTCCTCCTTGTGGATCACGTGGGTGGGCGCCTGGCCCGTGATGCACAGGATCGGGATCGAGTCGCCGATGGCCGAGTACAGGCCGGTGATCATGTCGGTGCCGGCCGGTCCGGAGGTGCCGATGCAGACACCGATGTTGCCCGGCGCGGTCCGGGTGTAGCCCTCGGCCATGTGCGAGGCGCCCTCGACGTGGCGGGCGAGGGTGTGGTTGATGCCGCCGCCCTCCTGGAGGGCCTTGTAGAACGGGTTGATCGCCGCGCCCGGCACACCGAAGGCGTCGGTGACGCCCTCGCGCTTGAGGATCTCAACTGCCGCGCGGGCAGCGGTCATACGAGCCATCGAGTACTCCTGCTTCGGCTGTCGGATGCGTACTCCCGTCGCGCCCCGCGGTGAGCACCCACATCTTCCGCATAACGGAAACTGACTTCTACTATCTGGAAGCAATGTAAGGGGGTGGGGCAAGGCCGTCAAGAGTGCTCCGGACACCGGCAAGCGCCGGACAGGAGCGGCCGGAGAGGAGCACCATGGGAGCGCCGTCCCGACGCGACGCCTTGGAGTGGGCCATGCCCGAGAGCGTTCCGGTGCGTTGCCCGGCCTGCCGGCGCGCACACGTCTACACCGCGCCGGCGTATCCCTGTGCGTGCGGGGCACCGACCGCGCCCCGGCTGGATCCGGCGGCCGAACCGGCCGTGGCGGCGCACCGCGCCTGGAACGACGAGTGGCTCACGCTGCCGTGCGCCGCCTGCGGGCGCCTGGGCCACTGGCCCCACCCGGAACTGGGCTGCCCGTGCGGCACGGTCCTGCGCATCCCGGTGACGGGGGCGCGGGCGGCGGAGCCGACGGCGGGGGCACGGGGACCGGCCGGCGCATGGGGATCACCGGGGACGCCGGAACCGGCCGGCCCCCAGGCCCCGTCGGGCCCACAGGGACCCGCCGGCCCGCCGGAACCGGTCGGCACGCACCGTCCCCCCTTCCAGCCCCGCACCATCCGTACCGCCCGGGACGCCGTCACCACCGCCGTGCTCTACCTCCGCTGGCTCGGCTACCGGGACATCCGCCGGGCGGACCAACGGCCGCCGAACGGCATCGGGCTCGCGGCCCACGGGCTGCTCGCCCAGGTGGACCCGACCGTGCGGCCGGCCGGGCCGAGGGACGTGGAGTGCCTGTGGCTGACGGCGATGACCGAGTCCGCCGCGTGCGTGTACTTCTCCCTCGCCGGCTACACCGACGCCGCCCGGTCCGGCGCGGACGCCCTCGTCGTCCCGCTGTTCGTGCTCGACCTCGCGGGCGTCCCGCAGCCGGTGAACGACCCCGCCGACACCCTGCACACCACGGGCGCCCCGGAGCGGGGAACGAGGGCCCGGGACGAACTGGCCTGACCTCCCCTCTTCGCCCGGCGCGGACGAGCGCCGTGAGAAGAGGGCCTGGTGAGAGCGCCGGCGACGCTCGCCGGCCCGCACCGGACGCGTGGCGAGGGGTTCGCGGGGCGGCGCCGGGAGCTCCCGCCCGACGCTCCCCGGGCCGAGCGCGCCGCCGACCGTGCGCTCGCCCGGGGACCGCCGTGGAACGTTCACCGCCTGCTCGCTCCCGGCCGTTTCACTCCGGGATCACACCGCGTACGTGTCCCGCAGCTCCACCTTGCGGACCTTCCCGGACACCGTCATCGGGAAGGTGTCGAGGAGCTGGAGCCTGCTGGGGACCTTGTAGTGCGCGAGCCGCCCCGCGCAGAAGTCCCGCAGTTCCTCCAGGGTGAGGGGGTCGGCGGGGTCGATCGGGATGACACAGGCGAGGACCTCCTCGCCGTACCGCTCGTGCGGCACCCCGACGACCTGGACGTCCCGGATCTTCGGGTGGGCGTACAGGAACTCCTCGATCTCGCGCGGGTAGATGTTCTCGCCGCCCCGGATGATCATGTCCTTGATCCGGCCGACGATCTCGACGTACCCGTCCTCGCGCATCACCGCCAGGTCCCCGGTGTGCATCCAGCGGCCCGCGTCGATGGCCTCGGCCGTCTTCTCCGGCTCGTTCCAGTAGCCGAGCATCACGCTGTAGCCGCGCGTGCACAGCTCTCCTGCCGCGCCCCGCGGTTGGGTGACCCCGGTGGCCGGGTCGACGACCTTGACCTCCAGGTGGGGCAGGACCCGGCCGACGGTGGCGGTGCGGTGCTCCAGGTCGTCCTCGATCCGTGTCTGCAACGACACCGGGGACGTCTCCGTCATGCCGTAGCAGATGGAGACCTGCTCCATGTGCATCTCGGCCACCACCCGCTTCATCACCTCCACCGGGCACGGGGAGCCCGCCATGATGCCGGTGCGCAGGCTGGAGAGGTCGTAGGAGGCGAAGTCGGGGAGGTTCAGCTCCGCGATGAACATGGTCGGGACGCCGTACAGCGACGTGCACCGCTCCCGCTGCACCGCCTCCAGCGTGGCCGCCGGGTCGAAGGACCGCGCCGGTATGACCATGCAGGCGCCGTGCGAGGTGGCCGCCAGGTTGCCCATGACCATGCCGAAGCAGTGGTAGAAGGGCACCGGGATGCAGATGCGGTCCTGCTCGCTGTAGGCGATCGACTCGCCCACGAAGTACCCGTTGTTGAGGATGTTGTGGTGGGAGAGGGTGGCGCCCTTCGGGAAGCCGGTCGTGCCCGAGGTGTACTGGATGTTGATGGGGTCGTCGCAGGACAGCTCCGCGTACGGCACCTCGGGCGTCGCCCGCCGCAGCAGTTCGTCCCAGCTCGGGTCGCCGATGTACACGATGTCGCGCAGCTCGGGGCAGTTGCCCCGCACCTGTTCGGCCATCGCCCGGTAGTCGCTCGTCCGGTGGCTGAGGGAGGCCACCAGCAGCGAGACGCCCGACTGTCTGAGGACGTACTCGGCCTCGTGGGTGCGGTAGGCCGGGTTGATGTTGACCATGATGGCGCCGATGCGGGCGGTGGCGTACTGCACCAGCACCCACTCCGGGCAGTTGACCGCCCAGATGCCCACCCGGTCGCCCTTGGTGATCCCGCCGGCCGCCAGGGCGCGGGCCAGCTCCTCGACGGCCGCGCCGAACTCGGCGTACGTCCAGCGCCGCCCGGACGGCACGTCCACCAGGGCCTCGCGGTCCGGCCAGGCCGCCACGGCCCGGTCCAGGTTGGCGCCGATGGTGTCGCCGAGCAGGACGGTGGGACTCGTTCCGTGCGTGTACGACAACCGCGCGGTCACCGGAAGTCCTCCTCGCGGTACTCGCTCTCCGAGCCGGCCGCCGTGGCCTCGCGCAGCTCGATCCGGCGGATCTTGCCGGAGACGGTCTTGGGCAGCGCGCCGAACTCCAGCCGGCGGATGCGCTTGTACGGCGCGAGCACGTCACGGGAGTGCTCGAAGATGACCTTGGCCGTGTCCGGGCCGGGCTGCCAGCCCTCGGCGAGGACGACGTACGCCTTGGGCACCGCGAGCCGCAGCTCGTCCGGGGCGGGGACGACGGCCGCCTCGGCCACCGCCTCGTGCTCCAGCAGGGCGCTCTCCAGCTCGAACGGACTCACCTTGTAGTCGGAGGCCTTGAAGACGTCGTCGCTGCGCCCGATGTAGGTGAGATACCCCTCCTCGTCCCTGGTGGCGATGTCCCCGGTGCGGTAGTAGCCGCCCGCCATGGCCTCCGCCGTGCGGTCGGGGTCACCGTGGTAGCCGGTCATCAGGCCGACCGGGCGCGCGGCGAGGTCGAGCGCGATCTCGCCCTCGGTCGCGCCGGGCGCGCCGGAGACCGGGTCCAGGAGTTCCACCCGGAAGCCGGGGCTGGGACGGCCCATGGAGCCGGTCTTCAGCTGCTGGCCGGGGCTGTTGGAGACCTGCACGGCCGTCTCGGTCTGCCCGAAGCCGTCCCGGACGGCCACCCCCCAGGCGCGCCGGACCTGCTCGATGACCTCGGGGTTGAGCGGCTCGCCGGCGGCCACGATCTCGCGGGGCGGGGTGCGCAGCTGCCCGAGGTCGGCCTGGATGAGCATCCGCCACACGGTCGGCGGCGCGCAGAACGTGGTCACGCCGGCCCGGTCCATCTCGGCCATCAGCCGGGCCGCGTCGAAGCGGGTGTAGTTGAAGACGAAGACGGTCGCCTCCGCGTTCCACGGCGCGAAGAGGTTGGACCAGGCGTGCTTGGCCCAGCCGGGCGAGGAGATGTTCAGGTGGACGTCACCGGGCTTGAGGCCGATCCAGTACATGGTGGCCAGGTGCCCGACCGGGTACGAGGTGTGGGTGTGCTCGACCAGCTTGGGGCGGGCGGTCGTCCCGGAGGTGAAGTAGAGCATCAGCGGGTCGTCGGCCAGCGTCGGGCCGTCCGGGACGAAGTCGGCGGGGACCGCGTAGGCGTCCTCGTACGGCTCCCAGCCCTCCTGCGGCAGGCCGCCGACGGAGATCCGGGTGTAGGCGCCGGGCACGTCGGCGAACTTGGCGGTGTCCTCCGCCCGGACGACGACGTGCTTCACCCGCCCCCGCTCCACCCGGTCGGCGAGGTCGGCCGGGCCGAGCAGCGGGGTGGCCGGGATGACGACCGCGCGCAGCTTCATCGCGGCCAGCGCGGTCTCCCACAGCTCGGCCTGGTTGCCGAGCATGACGAGGACGCGGTCCTCGGCGGCGACCCCGCGCTCGCGCAGCCACCGGGCCACCCGGTCGGACCGTTCGGACAGCTCCGCGAAGGAGAGCCGGGTCTCGGTGCCGTCCTCCTCGACGATGTGCAGCGCGGTGCGGTCGTTGCCGTCGGCGATCTCGTCGAACCAGTCCAGCGCCCAGTTGAAGTGCTCGGGCCGGGGCCAGCGGAAGCCCTCGTAGGCGGTGGCGTAGTCCTCTCGGTGTTCCAGCAGGAAGTCCCGTGCCCTGCGGAACATCTCCGTCGCCGTCGTCATCGGTTCTCCTCCTATGCTCCGGACCATTGCCGGGCGGCTCTCTGGCATCGTCTAATCCGTGATGCGGGTCTCACTACCCCCGAACGGGGGGGTGCGCGGCCGAAAGGGCGAACGGGTGACGGCAGACGCGGTGGGGGCGGTGGAGATCGGTGGCGCGCTGGCACGGCTGCGGCGGGCGACGGGGCTCCCGGTGGCCTTCGGTGGCCTGGTGGAGTCCGGCCGGCCGCAGATCCGGATCAGCGAGCTGAGCGGCACGACCACGGCCGCGCTGCGCTCGCTCGCGGTGACCTCCGGCAGCGGGCTCGGCGGCAAGGCGGTGGCGCTGGCCCGGCCGTGCGCGGTGACCGACTACTCCAGCTCACGGCAGATCAGCCACGAGTACGACGTGCCGGTGGCCGCCGAGGGCATCCACGCGGTGCTCGCCGTGCCGGTGGTGGTGCGGCGCCGGGTGCGCGGGGTGCTGTACGGCGCGCTGCGCTCGGCCCGGCCGCTCGGTGACCGCGCGCTGGGCGCGGCGGTGGCGGTGGCGCGGGACGTGGAGCAGACGCTGGTGGTGCGGGACGAGGCACGGGAGCTGCTGGCGGCGGCCCGGCCCGAGCGGACCTGCACCGGTGAGAACGCCGTGTGGGAACAGGTGCGCGAGGCGCATGCCGCGCTGCGGGCGCTGGCCCCCCGGATCGCCGACCCGGAACTGCGGGCCGAACTGCTGGCCGCGTGCGGGCTGCTGACCGCGCCGCCGCGAGCCGGGGGCGTGGCCCTGGCGCCACGCGAGGTGGACGTGCTGTCCTGGGTGGCGGCGGGGGCCACCAACGCGGCGGTGGCCGAGCGGCTGGGCATCGGCCCGGAGACGGTCAAGGGATATCTGCGTTCGGCGATGCGGAAGCTGGGCGCGCACACACGGGGGGAGGCGGTGACCGCGGCGCGCAGGGCGGGACTGCTGCCGTAGCCCGAAGCCGGCCGGGAAACCTGACGGTCATGAAACCTGTCGGTTAGGAAACCTGACCATTCATCCGGTGCCACTTTGAATTTCCCTCTGCTTGACCGTTTGTTATTTCCCTCACCAGGGCTTCCGTCCGAATTTCAAGGATCGTTGCCTAGAATTTGGTCCGGACACGACACACGAGGGGAGCGGTGACCGTGCGACGGGACTTCCAGGAGCCTGCCAGGTGCCGCCCCGACCTGGTCATCGGCCGCGAGGAGCTGTTCGCCGGCGCCCGTGGGCAACTCGCCTCCGGGGGCAGTGTGCTGCTCCACGGCCCCGCCGGAATAGGAAAATCCACCGTCCTGCGGGCATTGGCCGAGGAATACGGCGCCACCGCGCGCACGGTCTTGCGCTGCTCGGCGACCGAGTCCGAATCCCACCTCCCCTTCCTCGCCCTCGCCGACCTCCTCGGCCTGGTCCTCGACGAGGTCTCCCCGCGGCTGCCCGCCGCCCAGCGCACCGCCCTGGAGTCGGCGCTCACCGGCCGCGGCGAGTCCAGCCTCCAGCGGGACGGACTCGCCCTGCGCCTGGCCGTGCTCTCCGCGCTGCGCGCCCTCGCCGCCCACGGCCCCGTCCTGGTCGTCGCCGACGACCTCCAGTGGCTGGACCCGGCCAGCGCCGAACTGCTCGGCTTCGCCGCCCGGCGCCTGGAGGGCACCCCGGTGCAACTGCTGTGCGCGGTCCGCACGGAGGGCCGGCAGAGCCAGGAGTACGACCGCCACCTGCGCGCCTGCCCGCCGGGCACCCTCGCGGTCCGGCTGGGCCCGCTCTCCCGCACCCAGGTCGCCGAACTGCTCGACCACCGCGGCCACGGCTGCCTGTCCCGCTCCACGGTCCGCGAGATCCACCGCACCAGCGGCGGCAACCCGCTCTTCGCCCTGGAGCTGGGCCGCGCCCTCGCCGACAGCCCCACCCCGCCCCGGCCGGGCGAGCCACTGCCCGTGCCGACCTCGCTGCGCGCCCTGGTGCTCAGCCGGCTGGACATGCTCTCGGTGGAGGCCCGCCGCACCCTGCTGGTGGCCAGCGCCGGCGCCCGCCCCACGCCGGCCCTGCTGCACGCGGCCGGCCGGGAGAACGCCGAGGCCGAGTGCGCCCAGGCCGCCGAACTCGGGCTGCTGGCCACCGAACCGGATGCCCCGGCCGTACGGTTCGCGCACCCGCTGATATCCGCCGCGCTGTACGCGGAGGCGCCCGCCCACGAACGGCGGGCCGCGCACGCGGCGCTGTCCACCGCCGCCTCCGACCCGATCGAACGGGCCCGGCACCTGGCCCTGGCCACCACCGGCACCGACCCGGAGGTCGCCGCCCGGCTCGCCGAGGCCGCCGCCCTCGCCCGGGACCGCGGAGCGCCCTCGGTCGCCGCCCAGCTGGGGCTGCTCGCCGCCCGGCACACCCCCGCCGACGGCGCCCCCGGCCCGCAGGAGCGCCGGCTGACGGCCGCCGAGGACGCGATCACCGCCGGCGAGGTCGACCTGGCCCGGGACATCGCCCGGGAGGTGCTCGTCCGGGCGACCGTGCCCGCCGACCGGGTGCGGGCCTGGATGATCGTCATCGACACCGCCGGCCACACCATGGCCGAGGTCGACGCCGTCTTCCCGCAGGCCCTCGCCGACGCCGGCGACGACCCCCGGCTGCTCGCGCTGGTCCACTACCAGCTGGCCTGGCGGGCGCTCATCGTGGAGGGTGACTTCACCGAGGCCCGGGAGGCCGCCGCGCACGCCGCCGAGCTGGCCGCCCGCGGCGAGGACCGCCGCACCGAGCTGCTCTCCCTCGCCTTCCAGGCGCAGACCGAGACCCTGATGGGCCATCCGGAAGCGCCCCGCACCATCAAGCGGGCCCTGAAGGAGCCCCAGGACCCCCGGGTGGCGTGGCATCACAACGGCGCGGGCAGCGCCCGGTTCCGCTGGCTGGTCATGGGCGACCAGCTGGCCGAGGCCCGGACCACCGTCACCGCGCTGCTGCGCGAGGTGCGCCGGCGCGGCTCGGTGGAGAGCGAGGTGCACTTCCTGCGCGGCCTCGCCGAGACCGAGCTGCGCGCCGGGCACTGCGGACGCGCCCTGGAACTGGCCCGCGACAGCCTGCGGCTCGCCCGGGACTCCGGGATCGGCGAGACCGCCTCGGCGATGCTCACCTCGCTCGCCGAGGCCTCCGGCGGCGACGTGGACCGCGCCCTGGCCCTCGCCCGGGAGGCGGTGGAGCACGCCGAGGAGGACGGCGACCAGATGTACCTGTCCCGCGCGCTGGGCGCCCTCGGGTACGCCCAGCTGGTCGCCGGGGACCCGGCGGGCACCGTGCGCTCGCTGCGCCGGGTGCGCACCCTGGAGCTGGGCCTCGGCATCACCGACCCGGCCCGGGGCCGCTGGCACGGCGACCTCGCCGAGGCACTCGTCCGGACCGGTGAAGCGGCCGAGGCGCAGGACGTCATCGACGTCAGCCGGGAACACGCGCTGCGGCTCGGCCGGGAGAGCGTCCTCGCCGTGCTCGACCGGTCCGAGGCGCTGGTGCGCGCCGCCCGGGGCGACCTGGAGGCCGCGCTCGCCCAGCTGACGTCCGCTCAGGACCGGCTCGGCAAGCTCGGCTACGCCCTGGAGGAGGCACGGGCCGCGTTCGCGCTGGCCCGGCTGCGGGGCGGCCCGCGGCCCGGACCGGCGGTGTTCGACGAGGCCACCCGGATGTTCCGGCGCTGCCGGGCGCTGCCCTGGCTGCGCCAAGTGGACGAATCCCCGGCCACCGCCGAACCGGAAGCGGCGCCGGCCGTGCCCCAGGCGCCGGCCGCGCTGCACGCGCTGGCCGCGATGGAGCGTCAGGTCGCCGCGCTCGTCATGGAGGGCGCCACCAACCGGGAGATCGCGGCCCGGCTGTTCATCAGCGTGAAGACGGTGGAGGCGACCCTGACGCGGGTCTACCGCAAGCTGGGGATCCGCTCGCGGGTGGACATCGTCCGATTGGCGGCAGGTCACCGCGCGCCCTGAGCGGGGCTCTTGTTAACTGAACCGGACCGAGGGTTTTCCCTCACCCAACCCCCTAGGGGGTTCCCTCATTGGGAGCCGAGGGTTCCGGGTCCTAGCGTAATGGGCGTGCCGCTCGCCCGGGCACATGGGGTCGGTCCCTCCCCCACTCTCGGCTTCGCTCGAGCGGGGGTGCCCCCGCCCCATGCAAACCCCCCACACAGACCCGCGCGATCCCCCACCGGTGCAACCCCACTGAGGAGACTCATGTTCGGGCTCACACGTGCAAGAAAGACCGCCGCGACCGTGGTGGCCACCGCCGCCGCGGCGGCGTCCGCGCTGCTCGCCTCCCCCACGGCGAGCGCCGCCCCTCAGCCCATCGTCGGCGGTACGACCACCACGACGACCGCGTACCCGTTCATGATGCAGATCACGGACGCGTCCCAGAACCAGTTCTGCGGCGGCACCCTGGTGGCGCCCAAGAAGGTGGTGACGGCCGCGCACTGCATGGTCGGCGAGACCACGAGCAGCGTCCGCGTGGTGGGCGGCCGGACCTACCTCAACGGCACCAACGGCACGGTGAGCCGGGTCAGCGGCATCTGGATCGACCCGGACTACACGGACGCCACCAACGGCGACGACGTGGCCGTGCTGACCCTCTCGACGTCGATGCCGTACACCACGGCGAAGTACGTCTCCTCCTCCCAGACGAGCGTGTACGCGGCCGGCACCACCGCCCGCATCCTCGGCTGGGGGACCACCTCGGAGAACGGCGGCTCCTCCAACCAGCTGCGGACCGCGACCGTCCCGGTCGTGTCCGACTCCAGCTGCCGCTCCTCCTACGGTTCGGACTTCGTCCAGTCCGACATGGTGTGCGCCGGATACACGTCCGGCGGCGTGGACACCTGCCAGGGCGACAGCGGCGGTCCCCTGCTCATCGGGGGCGCCCTGGCAGGGATCACTTCCTGGGGCGAGGGGTGCGCGGAGGCCGGTTACCCGGGTGTCTACACCCGGCTGACCACCTTCTCGGACCTGGTGACCGCGCAGGTCGACTCGTGACCCGGAAGACTTCCCGAGCATCCCTCGGGTGACGGCCGGGGGGCGTTGCGGGCCACCACGAGCGGCCCGCAACGCCCCCTCTCCACCGCTTTCGGTCGCATCGGCCGGCGCCCTCACCGCCGTACGACGTCCCCGAACCGGATGTCGTACGCGGTGCCGGGGTGCATGACCGCGAGCATCCGCTCCGCCTCCGCGGTCACCTCCTCCCGCCGCGCCCTGCCCGGCTCGGCGAAGGTCTCGATGACGAGGGTGGCGCCGTCGAGCTTCCACAGACCGGCCAGGAAACCGTCGACCAGCAGCGTGCGGTGGGCCTGGTTGCCCTGCCGGTGCCGGCCGCGGTGCGCGGGCGGCACGACACGGGTGCGGTCGGCGTGGGAGAGCAGCAGGTTGTCGAACTCGGGCAGGAAGCGGGGCGGTGCGGGGGTGGCCGGGTCGGGGCGCGGGGCGTCGGGGAGGTCGAAGAGTTCGACGCCGTCCGGGTCACGGAAGGTCAGCAGCCGGGGGCGCAGGCGTTCGAAGGCGGGCCCCAGGCGGGTGAGTCCGGCCCAGGTCTGCATGTCCCGCACGGAGGCGGGGCCGAAGGCGGCGAGATAACGCAGGACCACGGCGTCCGGCTCCGGGGCGGGTTCGGCGGGACGGCCCAGCCAGTGCTCGGCGGTGGTGAGGGCGACCTGGCCGCTCCCGTCCCACAGACCGCGCGGGGTCACCTGGACGAGCGGGAGCGTGCAGCGGGCCGCGACGGCGAGGGCCCGCGGGTCGGCGTCCGGCCACTCGGCGCCGAGCGCCGCGCGCAACTGGGCCATGGTCCGTGGCTTCGCCTCCACCAGTTCCCGGGCGACGGCCGCGAGCCGGTCCGGGTCGACGCCGGTCAGCCCCGTGCGGAAGGTGCCCAGCTCGCGGTCGCGGGCGGGCTGGACGAAGGGCCGCAGGGCGAGGCAGTCGCCGGCGGTGTGGGTGTGGATCGTGGAGCGCAGCGTGACGATCCGGGCCACGTCCCGGCCGGCCATGAGCGCGGACAGCCGCTCCGGCGCGAAGCCCTCCAGCCGGGCGGCGAGGGCGTAGTACGGGGGCCTGGTGTTCTGCGCCTGGAGCCCGAGGAGATGGCTCACCGCGTCCCCGGCCGGCCGCGCGGACCGGCTCAGCAGGAGCTGCCGGGCGAGGGTGGCGCGGTTCAGCGCACGGACGTCCATGACCGGCGCGCTTCCCGGACCGCTCCGGACACCGCTGTGCTTCCCGCTGCTCTGGGTCATGGCCGCACGCTAACGCCCCTAGCGGACAACGCCTGTCCGCGATGCCCGGCGGTTGTCCCTCCGCCGCCGCCTGTGGTGTCGTACCCCGAAGATCAAGGATTCTGCGGGAGGGGCGGGCATGGGCGAGGCGTTGGTGCTGGGCGGCGGGGGTGTCGGTGGGATCGCCTGGACCACCGGGGTGCTGGCGGGGCTCGCCGAGGCCGGGCGGGACGTGACCGGCGCCGGTCTGCTCGTGGGGACCTCCGCCGGGTCCACCGTGGCGGCGCAGGTGGGCAGCGGGCTGGGTCTGGAGGAGCTGTACGCCCGGCAGGTGGATCCCGCCCGGCAGGCCGCCGAGATCATGGCCGAGATGGACCTGGAGAAGTTCGCGGCGGAGATCGGCGCGGCCATGGAATCGGCCGCGTCCATGACGGAGTTGCGGCGCGCGGTCGGGCAAAGGGCCCTGGACGCGCGGACGGTCTCCGAGGCGGAGCGCCGCGCGGTGATCGAGTCCCGGCTGCCGTCCCACGGGTGGCCGGAGCGCGCCTTGAAGATCGTCGCGGTGGACGCGGAGAGCGGTGAGCCGCGGGTCTTCGACCGGGCTTCGGGCGTGCCGCTGGTCGACGCGGTCGCCGCGAGCGGCGCCGTGCCGGGCGTGTGGCCGCCGGTGACGATCGGCGGGCGCCGGTACGTGGACGGCGGGGTGCGGTCCGCCGCCAACGCCGACCTCGCCGCCGGTGCCGACCGGGTGCTGGTGCTGGTGCCGCTGGGTGCCGCCGAGCCCTTCCCCAGCGACCGGCCGCTGGAGCGGTCCGTGGCGGAGCTGCGCGCGGGGGGTGCCGAGGTCGTGGTCGTCGCGCCCGACGAGGCGTCCGCCGCGGCGATCGGCGACAACCCCCTCGACCCGGCCACCCGCCGCCCGGCCGCCGAGGCGGGCCGCGCCCAGGGCCGCGCGCTCACGTTCCCCTGGACGCGGGGCTGACCGGGCCCGCACGCCGGCGGGTTCACGGGGCACGGCCGCGGGCCGAGGGCCGAGGGCGGCCTGCCCGTACGCCGCCGGGGCGTGACGCGCGGTCGTGCCCTGACGGCGCCTCCGCCGCGCGTCGGCCGTTGACGCCGTCAATGCCGTTAACGCCGTACGGGCGCACACCGACGGCTTCACGCCGTGCGGTCGCACACCGACGGCAGCCAGGTCAGGCCCGAGGTGTGGCTGAGGGTGTCCAGGGAGTGCAGGAGGTCGTCCAAGTGGCCGGGGTGGGCGAGGAATTCGATCGCCGCCTCGGCGAACGCGTCCCGTACCGCGGGCGGCATCGCGTCGGAGGCGTCGAAGCAGTGCACGGCCCGCCGGTCGCGGAGGGTGAGCGCCAGGGAGCGGCGCCAGTCCGGGTCGGTGCCGCCGGCGGGCGGGACGCCGGTGTGGACGGAGAACCCGGACTGCTGGGCGCTCCAGGCACGTTGGGCGTCGGCGGAGGCCAGGTACCGGATCAGCTTCCTGGCCGCAGGGGTGGCGTGCAGCAGGGCGACCAGGTCCCCGGAGACCTCCCACGCGCGGTTGGCGGGGGCGCCGAGGAGCAGCCGGGCGGAGGGCTCGTAACGGCCGTCGACGTCCTTCCAGGCGTGCTGGCGGCCCCGGATGAACGACGCCTGGTGCTCCAGCGTGCAGCCCCGCGGGCTCGCGGTGACCGGTCGTGACGCCACCTCGTACGGGGTCTTCAGGGCCCGCCGGACGAGGTCCGGGTCGCCTCCCGCGCCGACCAGGTCGCGCCAGGTGGTCCAGGCCGTCCTGACCTGCTTCGATCTCCAGGGCAGTGCGCCGCGCGCCCACTGCTCGTAGACGCCCGGACCGTACCGTTGCAGCAGGATGTCCTCGATCCAGTCGGTGCCGGGCCAGCCGCTGGTGGCACCGGAGCCCATGCCGACGCACCACGCGGCCGGCCGGTGCGCCGCCTGCTGCCGCTCCTGCTCCCCGACGTCGGCCGGGTACCAGACGATGCTCTTCAGGTCGGCCTTCAGGGGGAACCAGTACACGTGCCCGCCCGCCAGCGGCATGGCCCAGGACGGGCCGAAGTCCGCCCGGTCCACCAGGTCTTCCAGTGGAAGCAGGTGCTTCTGCCGGGCGTACTCGGCGAGTTCGCCGGGCCCGGTGAGCACCACGACGTCGGGCGGCGTCCCGGCCTCGACGTCGGCGCCGAGCACCTGGCTCTCGGCGTTGCTGCCCTGGTAGTCGACATGGATGCGGTACTTCCGCTCGAACGGCTCGACGACCGCCTTCCGGAAGGTGTCCTCGTCCTCACCGGTCCAGTTGGCCAGCAGGGTGACGGTCGGCTCCTGCCCGACGGCGCGTACGCCCACCACGACGGCCGCCACCAGCAGGGCCAGGCAGCTCGCGACCACCGTGACGATGCGGACCGGGCGGCGGGAGGGGCGGGACCGGGTGCCGGGGGCGGCCGTCGCGGAGCCGCCGGGGTGCGCGTTCACCGGGGCCTGAACCGGTAGTCGTCGATGTGCCGCCGCAGGCCCGTCTCGGCCAGTGCCATCAGCAGGACGCCTCCTATCAGGATCCACACCGCCGCCGACGCGCGGAAGCCGGTGTGCGCCAGGTACGAGGCGGTTTCCCGCCCCGCGACGGGTATGAGCCGCCCGGGCAGCGGGCTGTCGAGCAGCTGCCGGGTGTCCGCCATCCCCCGCTGGGTCCATACGGTGAACAGCACGGCGATGGCGACACCGGCCGCCGACAGCGCCAGGGCGGCCAGGAGCCGGCGGTTGTACCGGCGCCGGAAGCGGCGGCGCAGGAAGAGCTGGGTCTCCAGCAGCGCGGCCCAGAGGGCGAGGGCCAGCAGCAGGGTGACGCTCCAGGCGAGCCACAGCAGCGGGCCGAACGAGGTCTGCCGGTGCACGGCCGCCCGCTGCTGCCGTTGCAGCGCCTTCAGGCGGTCCTGTATGCCCGTGCCCTTCTCCGTCAGGATGCTGGTGGCATAGCTGCGGTAGGCCTCGCGCAACAGGCTGCCGTCCGGCTGGAGCTGGGACTTCTGGACCTTGACCGCGTAGACCGTGATCAGCCCGGCGATCGTCTGGAGGGCCTGCCGGCCCGCCGGCCCGCCCACGTCGTCGTCCGCGGCGGCGGCCGACAGGCTCTGCGCGGCGACCGAGATCTGCTTCTGGAAGTCGCTGGTCGGGGCGGGTGCGCCGGCGTCCCGTTCGGCCTGGCCGAGCGCGTACAGCGCGGTGTCCAGGGACAGGACGGCCGGGGCGCTGGAGGTGCGCAACGGGTTCGCGTCGCCGTGCACGCCCTGGTACGACACGAACAGCGACAGCGCGAGGAGGGCCGACAGGGCCAGCAGCAGGCGGTGACGGACGGTCAGGTCGTGGGCGGTCGTGCTGCCGCCGTCCGCCGGGCGCGGACCGGTACCGGGGAGCCGGACCCACGGGCGGGCGAGGCGGCGCGGCGCCCTGCCGAGGGCACGGTGGTCGGCGGGGCGGGCCCGTGCGGGGCGTGGGCTGGGCGGGGCCGCCGGCTGCGCGCCGGTCGCGGGGCCGGTGCCGGGTGTCGTCCCGCTGCCGGTGGTCATGCGGGCGCCCCTCTCAGCGGCCGGCCGCACCTGCCGCCGCAGTAGACGGAGTCGGCCGGACCGAGCCACTCGCAGCCCGGACACTCGACGAGTCCGTCGGGGCGGACGGGGAGGGACGGCCCGGCGGAAGCGGGCGGGACGGCTTCCTGAGGCACAGCGGAGCCCGGCGAGGCGGCCCCCTGTGGCACGCCGGAACCCGGTGGGGTGCCGGAACCCGGTGGGGTGCCGGAACCCGGTGGGGTGCCGGAACCCGGTGGGGTCCCGGCACCCTCGGCGCTCCGTGCGGCGGCACCGCCCTCCGCCGGACCCTCCGCCGAACCCGCCGCCGGCTGTTCCGGTGGCGTCGTCAGGGCGCTGGAGAGGATCAGGTGCTGCCAGTCGACGTCCTTCAGCCCGGTCCGGACCCGGCCGGTGCCCGGCGCGGCCTCGATCAGCCGGAGCGCGCCGAGCAGGTGGGTGTCGCCCAGTTCGGCGGCCAGCGCGAGCGCGCGGGTGAGGTCCCGGTCCGCGGTGTCACGGCCGTCCGTGCCGCGCAGCCAGGCCCGGTAGGCACCGGCGACGGCGGCGCTCGCCTGCTGGTACAGCTCGTGCCGGCGGACCCCGGGATGCTGCCGGGAGGCGTCCAGCGGGTTGTCGGTCCAGCGCACCAGGACGGGCTGCGGCGCGGGCAGCCGTACCGGCCGGCCGAAGTCGGGTACGGCGATCTCCACGGCGGCGAGCTGGAGGTCCTCGCCGGTCTCGCGGCCGGTCGGGTCGGCGGTCAGGACGACCTGGAAGTGCCGTACCTCGTCGCCCCAGGCGCGGGTGACGTACTCCGCGCCGCGCCCGCCGGAGCCGGCCGGGACGGGCGGCAGCTCCTGTTCGCTCGGGACGACCTGCTTGACCTGACGGATCACCGTGCCCGGGGTGGGGGTGAGCCGGATGCGCAGCTCGGGCACCGCCGTGCCGAGCAGTCCGGCCACCAACTCCTCGTAGGCGGCGGCCAGTTCGGACTCGGCACGAACGGCGCGGGCGCGGCCGTGCAGCCGCCGGGTGATGCGCAGCAGCAGGTCGGCGTCCCAGTCGTCGCCGATGCCCCAGGCGTCGCAGACGAACCGTCCCTCGCAGGCGTCGAGGGCGGTCTCCAGGGACATGGCGGCCCGGTGGTCGTGCTCGTTGCGCCCGTCGGTGAGCAGCAGGACGTGTTTCACGGGGGCGGGGTGGTCCTTGAGCAGCCACCGGGCGAGGTCGAGCCAGGTACCGATGGCGGTGCCGCCGTCCGCGTCCAGGATCCGTACGGCGCGTTCGGCGGCCTCGCGTTCGCCGGAGCCGGCGACGGCGAGCACCGCGCTGCCGGCTCCGGGGTGGACGAGGGTGGCGTCGAACCGTCCGGAGAGCACGGCGAACGCGGTGCCGTCGGGCAGCATCCGGACCGCCGCGACGGTGGCGTCCTTGGCCGCGTGCAGTTTGGCGGCGGGGTGGAGCATCGAGCGGGAGGTGTCGACGATCAGCACCTCGGCGAGCGCGGGCCCGGTGCCGGGCACGGGCGCGCCGGGGTGTCCCGGGCGGCCCCGGCTCCTGACCCCGATCTCCAGGATGGCGTGCATCTCCGGGTCGGGGTGCCGCCCGGCGGGGTCCGGCGCGACCGGCAGTTCCTTCTGCTGGCCGACCGCGAGCGTCACCTCGGTCTCCTCGGCCACGGTCATCGCTGCCTCTTCCCAAGTGGTCCAGAAGGTCGTCCCCTGCGGGCGTCGGGTTCCCGGAGGGCCGTGCGGGGTTCAGAACGTGGTCATCGGCCGGACCGCGTGGGCCAGGTCGAGGAGCCGGCCGTGTTCGCCGGCGGTGCGGGCCTGGGCGGCCAGTTGCCGGAACGAGTGCTCCAGCCGGGCGCGCAGGCCGTCCTCGTCCCCGGGTCCGAGGAGCTCCCCGGCGGGGAAGTCCGGGCCCCAGCCCTGGGCCGGCCGGCCGTGCAGGGCGTTCTCGCGGACCTCGGCGACCAGCCGGGCCCGGGACTCCCCGGCCGCCGCGCCGCCGTCCAGGCGCAGTTCGGGCAGCCGCCGGGCGGCGTCCCGCAGGCCGGCCGGGGTGGGCGGGTCGCCGTGCAGGACGCCGGCGCGGACGCGGACGGCCGCGATGCGGGCGGCGTCGTGGTGCCGGGAGGTGGCGGGCACCTCGTCGAGGACGTGGACGGCGGCGTCCCGGTCGCCGCCGGCCAGGTGGCCGCGGGCCAGGCCGAACGCGGCGGCGGTGTGCGCGGAGTCCCGTTTCCAGACGGCTTCGTAGTACCGCATGGCCCGCGTGGGGCGTCCATGGCCCGTGGGCCGGGAGCCGGAGTGTTCGGCGCAGTAGCCGAGGGCGAGCTTGGGCACGTACTCGCCGGGCAGGGCCCGGTAGACGGCGTCGAAGCGGGCACCGGCCGGCTCCACCTCGCCCTTGCTGAGGTGCAGTACGCCGTGGTGCCAGGCGATGCGCCAGTCATGGGCGGCGCGTTCGCCGAGCTGGGTCTCGGCCTCGGCGAGCCAGCTCTCCGCCGCCTGCTGCTCGCCCTTCCTGAGGTAGGCGCGGCACAGCCACAGCGCGGTCTCGGGGGTGCCGAGGCGGGATTCGCGTGGCCACTGCCGGGCGACCCGGTCGGGGGCGTCGGGCGGGAAGGTGTCCAGGAGCAGGGCGGCGCCGTCGTCGGGGTCGGGCAGCGGCTCGGGCAGGGCGCCGGCCACCTCGGCGGCGGCGGGCGGGGAGGCGTCCAGGCCGGCGGGCCGCTCGCCGGGGCGGGTGGTCCAGTGGTCCAGGGCGGGGATGGCGCCGAGTCCGGCGTCGAGGCTGGCGCCGGTCGCGCGGAACCGGGTGGAGCTCTCCGGCAGCTGCTCGCCGAACTGGAGCGAGCGGAACTCACGGAGGACTTCCCACAGTTGGCGGGACATCTCGGCGGCGGAGCGGAAGCGGGCGCGGGGTTCGGCGTGGGTGGCGCGGGCGATGAGGCGGCGGAAGGAGTCGGGGGCGAGGCCGCGGGCGGGTTCGGTGTTCCGGGCCAGGGCCTGGAGGGTCATGCCGACGGTGTAGAGGTCGCTGTCGACGTGCCAGCCGCGCCGGTCGATCTCCTCCTGGGGCGGGGCGTAGCCGGCCGTGTGGACGTGGGCGGAGGTGCGGTCGCCGATGGCGCGGACGGCGCCGAGGTCGATGACCTTGAGCGCCCGCCCGAAGTGGATGACGTTGGCGGGCTTCATGTCGCAGTAGAGCAGCCCGCGTTCGTGCATGTACTGGAGGGCGCCGAGGATCTTGCAGCCGTAGGTGAGGACGTGGTCGAGCCGGGGGCGGCCGTGGAAGATCCGCTCGACGTCGTCGGCGTCGAAGAGCTGTTGCAGGGAGCGTCCGCCGATGTAGTCCATGACCAGGTAGCCGGTGGGCGGGCGGCCGGGGGCCCGGTGTTCGGCGTAGGTGATGATGCGGACGATGTCGGGGTGGTGCAGGTCGGTCAGGGAGCGGCGCTCCTCGACGGCGGTGCGGCGGGCGAGGGCGTCGTGGACGTTGATCTGGCCCTTGAGGACGACCCGGTGGCCGGCGGCACGGGTGTCCTCGGCGAGGTACACCCAGCCGAGGCCGCCGTGGGCGAGGCAGCCGAGGACCTGGTAGTGGTCGGCGACGATGTCGCCCCGGGTGAGCTGCGGCCGGAAGGAGTAGGGCGTGCCGCAGCGGGGGCACCGGCCGGTGTCGCGGGCGGGCTGGCCGCCGTAGCCGATGCCGATGGTCATGGTGCAGCCGTTCGCGCCGCAGCGGCGGCCCCCGGTGGGCGGTCGCGGGTCCTCGACGAGGACGTCGTCGGGGACGGGGACCTCGGGCAGGACGACCAGTCCGTGCTGGTCGAGTTCGCCGGTGCCGGCGACGGCGTGCACGGCCGCCGGGCCGGGGGGCTCGGGCTCCTCGGCGGCGCCGGCCGGGGGCCGGGCCTGCGGTGCGGTGCGCGGTTCTGCGTGCCGGTGGCCGCAGGTGTCGCAGTAGCCGGTGCCCATGATGCGGCCCGCGCAGCCGGGCCGGACGCACGAGGTCACGAGGCGCCCTCCTCACCGGGTGGGGTGGCGGAGCAGAAGCCGACGAACCGCTCGACGGCGGCCTCGGCCCGCTCGATGTCGCAGGGGGTCTGCCGCAGCAGCGAGACGGCCTGTTCGTAGAGCCGGTACGCCGCCACGACCCGGTCGCCCTGCGTGGCGGCCCGCTGCCGGCACAGCGGCCACTCGGCGCCGACGCGGCCGAGGAGTTCCTCGCGGCGGCGCAGCCGGGCGTCGAGCAGGTCGACGGCCTTCTCCAGGCGGCGCCGGCGGCGGCCGACGGCGTCCTCGAAGGTGAACAGCAGTCCGGCGCGCGCCGGTGCGCGTTCCTGTTCGGGGGCGTGGTCGATCCAGGCGCGCAGCATGCGGCTGCGCCTGACGCCGGCCTCGGCCCGGTCGAGGAGCCGCTGGGTGCCGGGCGGGGGCAGGACGCGGTCCCGGCGGGCGTCGAGCGCGGGCCCCAACGCGTCGGTGATGTGGTCGAGTTCGGTGTGCAGGCGGGCCCAGCGTGCACGCAGCGGCCGGTGCACGAGCAACTCGATGGCCTGCTCGGCGCGTTCCGCCCGGTCGCGGAAGACCAGCAGCAGCCGTGCGCCCTGCCGGGCGAGCCGGTCCAGCAGACCGAGCAGCGCGTCGGGTTCGGCGGCCTCGTCGACGGCGACCAGGACGGCGGCGAGCGGGAGGCGCAGCGTGCCGAGCCGTTCGGGCCGGGGGTCGTCGCGGATGCCGAGGCGTTCGGCGATCCGGTCCATGACCTCCGCGGCCGTCAGTCCCTTGACGTCCAGGGCGAGGTCGTGGGCGCCGGCGGGGGGCACGGTCTCGGGCGGGTCGTGGCTGACGGCGCTGGTGTTGCGGTGGGTGCGCAGCTCGCGGTCGGCGAGGGTGACGGCCCGTTGCAGGGTCCAGGCGCGGTCGCCGCGCGCGGGGACGACGGTGACGAGCACCGGCCAGCCCTCGCCGCGGAACCAGGAGGCGAGTTCGCCGGCGAACGGGACGTCGAGCCGGCCGGCGCCCGCTCCGGTGCCGGTGCGCAGCCGGGGGTCGACGGCCTCGGCGCCGTCGGTCCAGGCGGCGACCTGCGGCAGATGGCTGAGGATGGTCTCGGTGGGGCTCATGTAGCTGAAGGCGGAGCGCGGGCCGTCGTCCACGCTCAGGACGATGCCGATGACCTGGTCGGTGGCGTGGTCGACGACGCCTCCGCCGCTGAAGCCGTGGTCGGCGAGTTCTTCGGGGGTGAGCGGGCGCAGTTGCACCTGGCTGTCCCGGCCGCGCGCGGCGACCAGGGTGGCGCCGTGCCAGCGCCCGCCGTCGTCGCCGCGCGGGAAGCCGTACATGCTGACGGGGCCGTGGGGGGCGGCGAGCCGGTAGAGCCGCGTGGTGTGCTCGGCGGGCAGTGGTGCGTCCAGGCGCAGCAGGGCGAGGTCGCCGCTGCGGTCGCCGAAGGTGTCCTCGCTCTGCGGTACGTGTTCGTCCGGGCGGACGGTGGCGGTCACGGCGGCCAGGCCGGGCACGCCGACCAGGCGGACGGTGTAGCGGTGGCCGGGACCGACGACGTGCGCGGCGGTGAGGACCCGCTCGGGGGCGAGCAGCACGCCCGCGCCCAGGACCCGGCCGTCCGGTGTCTCGATGCGCGCGATCCAGGACGGTGTCCGTAAGCGCGATGCGACGACTCGCTCCCCCGTGCGCGTCATGGTCCTGAGGTTACTCCGCGTACCCGCCCGGTACTACTGGTGTGCACGGGGTCGTCGCGGCAGTCGCACCCTCGGACGCGTGCACTATACACACCATGTATAGTCCCGGCATGCCCCTGACGACCGACACGAACTCGACGCCGACGCACGCGACCACCGACGCGCCCAGGAAGATGCGCGGAACGGGCCGGAGGTTGCGTGGCTGGGCGCTCGCGTCCGCCGCCGCCTGCCTGGCGCTCACCCTGTCCGGCTGCGCCCAGGTCGACACGACCGCCCCGAGCACCGCCCGCGCCGAGGCGGCGCACGGGGCACCGGCCCGGTTCGGGACCGTCGACTGCCGGGAGGCCAAGTGCATCGCGCTCACCTTCGACGCGGGCCCCAGCGAGAACTCGGCGCGGCTGCTCGACATCCTGAAGGAGAAGAAGGTCCCGGCCACCTTCTTCCTCCTCGGCAAGCGGCACATCGAGAAGTACCCGGAGCTGGTCAAGCGGATGGCGGCGGAGGGCCACGAGGTCGCGAGCCACACCTGGGACCACAAGATCCTCACCCGGATACCGGACAAGGAGATACGTGAGGAGCTGAACCGGCCCAACGAGGCGATCGAGCACCTCACCGGGCGCAAGCCGACGCTGATGCGCCCGCCGCAGGGCCGCACCGACGCCGACGTGCACGAGATCTGCAAGGAGCTGGGCCTGGCGGAGGTGCTGTGGAGCGTGACCGCCAAGGACTACACCACCGACGACTCGGCGCTCATCACCAAGCGGGTCCTCGACCAGTCGTCCCGGGACGGGATCATCCTGCTGCACGACATCTACCCCGGGACCGTGCCGGCCGTGCCCGGCATCATCGACGCGCTGAAGGCACGGGGCTACGTCTTCGTGACGGTCCCCCAGCTGCTGGCACCCGGCAAGGCCGAGCCCGGCAAGGTGTACCGCCCGTAGCCCACGCCCCGGCTCAGAACACCACCGACCAGCCCTCGCGGGAGGCTTGTTCGGCGGTGTAGGAGACGCCGTGCACCTTCAGGCCGGCCGCGTCGAGGAGCGTGATCTCGCCGCCCTGATTGCCGAGCGGTGCCTCGGCGGTGAGCGGCACGGTGAGGCAGTCGCCGGGCGCGAGCGGGGCCGTGGCCGGGACCGGCGAGCCGTGGCCGAGGCGGCTGACGATCCGCCAGCCGGTGAGATCCGCGGGCTCCGGCGAGGCGTTGAGGAGGGTCACGGTCTCCGTCTCGGGAGCGGGGCCCGTCGGGTTGACCCTCGCCGCGATGATCATCACGGGCTGCGCGCCGGTCGTGGGCCGGGTGCCGTCGACGTCCTCCAGGGTGTGCCCGGTGGTGTCGTCGGTGTGCCAGGACTGGCTCTGGAAGGCCAGGAAGATGCCGACCCAGCGGGACTGCGCCGGGAAGCGCAGCAGGAGTCCGCCGTCCTGCCACACCCCGTCGTCGCCCTGGAAGCGCCGGCTGTTGCCCTGGTTCATGTGGACGTCGTGCACGCCGTTGCCGGGCAGGAAGCCGAACACCTTGTCCTTGACGGCGGGTTCGGGGCCGAAGCGGGAGCCGAAGACGTACGCCCGCGCCTGCGGGTCCGCCACCGCGCGCTGTACGTAGTGGTCGAGGAGGTCGGCGAGGTCGTTGTCCGGTCCCTCGACGTCCGGTGGGAGCGTGCGCATCCCGGCCGGGTCGAAGAGGTTGCCGCGCACGAAGTCGAGGGTCGGGCCGCCGGGGCCGGCCGGCAGGGTGTTCCAGCCGCCGGACAGGCCCTCCAGGGCGGCGGTCAGCGGGTGCCGGAAGTCGTCGGTGACCAGGTAGAGCAGTTCGGAAGGGTGCTCCTGGGAGAGCACGTTGACCGCGGCGCGGTAGTGCGTGCCGTGGTCGTCCGTGAGGTGGATCTGGTAGTGCGGTGTCTCCCGCGCGCCCTCACGCCGTGTCTCGACGACGCGGGCGATCAGAACGCCGTAGTTCTTCACCGGCATGACGATCAACTCCCCCGTACGACGGGCCGCTTGCCCGGCCCGTGGCAGGAAGCGTAGAAGCAGGATCCCCGTGGCGCCGCCCCGCGCACCCACTGTTCCAGAATACGACTCCCCAAGGACACCTGCTACGCGAGCGGCGCGGCGCGGCGGGTGAACGCGCAGGTGACCGGCGTCCCTTGCCTACGATCGTGCCGTGCCCACCTTCTCCTTCGAACGCACGGTCCCGCTCCCGCCCGACGAGGCGTGGCGCCGGCTCACGGACTGGCCGCGCCACGCCGACGCGGTCCCGCTGACCCGGATCAGAGTGCTCACGCCCCCGCCGACCCACGAGGGCACGCGCTTCGTGGCCCGGTCGGGGTTCGGCCCGCTCGCCGTCGACGACGTGATGGAGGTGACGGTGTGGCGCCCGCCGGCCGACGACGCCCCCGGCCTGTGCCGCCTGGAGAAGCGCGGCCGGCTCGTCCTCGGCTGGGCGGAGATCGAGGTCCGCCCGGGGCCCGGGGACCGCAGCCGCGTGGTGTGGCGGGAGGACCTGGGCGTCCGCTTCCTCCCCCGGGCCTTCGACGGCCCGTTGAAGTCGGCGTCCCTCCTGCTCTTCGGCCGGGCGGCGGACCGTCTGCTGACACGGGGGTGAGCCGGGACGGGTGCGTCCGCGCGCCCTCGGTCCCCCTGGCCCGTCAGGGCCACCGTCACGCCCGGGCCGATCATCGTCAGGCCGCCCGTTCCGCCGACCGCGGACAGGCGGCGGGGCGAGCGGGCGAACCAGTCGCGGGCGGCCGAGGCGGCCAGGCCCCAGACGGCGTCGGAGACCACCGCGATGGCGTTGAGGACGAGCCCGGGCAGCGGCATCCGCGCGGGCACGTGACCCTGCTCGCGGTCCACGAACCGGGGCAGTACGGCGGCGAAGAAGACCATCGTCTCGGGGTGGGCCACGCCGAGCGCGAACCCCTCCCCCAGGGTGCGCGGGCCGCCGCGCGCCGGGCCGGACTCCGCGACCGCGGCCCGCAGCGAGCCGCGCCGCCGCCACGCCTTGACGCCGAGGTGCACGAGGTACGCGGCGCCCGCGAGCTTCAGCGCGGTGAAGACGAGGACCGAGCGCTCGACGACCGGCCCGACGCCGAACGCCACCGCGACGACGAGCAGGTACGCGCCGAGCGTGGTGGCGGCGACGGTGGTCGGCGCGGCCCGGCGGCCGTGGGCCGGGGCGCGCCCGATCACGAACAGCACGCCGGGGCCGGGGACGATGACGAGCAGGAAGGAGGGGACGGCGAAGGCCGCCAGACGGCCGGGGGACACCATGCCGTCATGCAGCACAGGGGCGACGGCGGCCGGCGAACGCCTTTCAGGCCACCGACCCGATCCGCCCCGCCGGCCGCGTGGCCGCATCGTGGTGGATGGGGGTGTGCGCGCCGGTCAGCGACACCCCGCTGCCCCCGCGCCGGCCCGCGACGATCTCCGCCGCGATGGACAGCGCCGTCTCCTCCGGTGTGCGGGCGCCGAGGTCCAGGCCGATCGGGGAGCGCAGCCGGGCCAGCTCCAGCTCGGTGACGCCGACCGCGCGCAGCCGCTCGGTGCGGTCGAGGTGGGTGCGGCGGGAGCCCATCGCGCCGACGTAGGCGACCGGCAGCCGCAGCGCCAGCTTCAGCAGCGGTACGTCGAACTTGGCGTCGTGGGTGAGGACGCACAGGACGCTGCGGCCGTCGACCTCGGTGCGCTCCAGGTACCTGTGGGGCCACTCGACGACGATCTCGTCGGCCTCGGGGAAGCGGGCGCGGGTGGCGAACACCGGGCGGGCGTCGCAGACGGTGACGTGGTAGCCGAGGAACTTCGCGATCCGGACCAGCGCCGACGCGAAGTCGATCGCGCCGAAGACGATCATCCGGGGCGCGGGGACGGAGGACTCGACCAGGACCGTGAGCGGGGCGCCGCAGCGCGAGCCCTGTTCGCCGATCTCCAGGGTGCCGGTGCGGCCCGCGTCCAGGAAGGCTCCGGCCTCGGCGGCGACCGTGCGGTCCAGCTCGGGGTGGGCGCCGAAGCCGCCGTCGTACGACCCGTCGGGCCGGACCAGCAGGGCCCGGCCGCGCAGTTCCGCCGGGCCGTCGGCGATCCGCGCGACCGCCGCCGCCTCCCCTCGGGCGGCGGCGGCCAGCGCTGCCGCGAACACCGGCCGGGCGGGACCGTCCGCCCGGACCGGTGTGACGAGGATGTCGATCACGCCGCCGCAGGTCAGGCCGACGGCGAAGGCGTCCTCGTCGCTGTACCCGAAGCGTTCGAGGACGGTGTGGCCGTCCTCCAGCGTCTGTCGGCACAGCTCGTACACGGCGCCCTCCACGCACCCGCCGGAGACCGAGCCGATCGCCGTGCCGTCGGCGTCCACCGCGAGCGCGGCGCCGGGCTGGCGCGGGGCGCTGCCGCCGACGGCCACCACGGTGGCGACGGCGAAGTCACGGCCCTGCCCGGCCCACCGGTCCAGCTCCTCGGCGATGTCCAGCATCTGTCGGTCTCCTTGAACGGGGTCGCGGGGATCAGGGTGGCTAGTGCACGCCCAGCCACGCCTCGATGGGGTGGAGGGCGAAGTAGACCAGGAAGAGGGCCGTCAGGCCCCACATGAAGGCGCCGGCCTCGCGGGTCTTGCCCTGGGCCGCCTTGATGGCGACGTAGGAGATGACGCCCGCGGCGACACCGGTGGTGATGGAGTACGTGAACGGCATCAGGACGACGGTCAGGAAGACCGGGATCGCGGTCGCGCGGTCGGCCCAGTCCACGTGCCGGGCGTTCATCAGCATCATGGCGCCGATGACGACCAGCGCGGCGGACGCGACCTCCTGCGGCACGATCGCGGTGACCGGGGTGAAGAACAGGCAGGCCGCGAAGAACAGGCCGGTGACGACGGAGGCGAGACCCGTGCGGGCTCCCTCGCCGACGCCCGTCGCCGACTCGATGAACACGGTCTGGCCGGAGCCGCCCGCCACGCCGCCGATCGCACCGCCGGCGCCGTCGATGAACAGTGCCTTGGACAGGCCCGGCATCCGGCCCTTGTCGTCGGCCAGTCCGGCCTCGGTGCCGACGCCGATGATGGTGGCCATCGCGTCGAAGAAGCCGGCGAGCACCAGGGTGAAGACGATCATGCCGATCGTCATCGCGCCGACCTCGCCCCAGCCGCCGAACCCGACGTGCCCGAAGAGCGAGAAGTCGGGCATCGAGACGGCACTGCCGTGCAGTTCCGGGGCGCCGCCCGCCCACTGCCCCGCGTCGATGACACCGAGGCCGCCCAGGGCGGCGGCGACGACCGTGCCGGAGACGATGCCGATGAGGATGGCGCCGGGGACGTTCCGGGCCTGGAGCATGAAGATCAGCAGCAGGGTTCCGGCGAAGAGCAGCACCGGCCAGCCGGCGAGTTCGCCAGCGGGGCCGAGGGCGAGCGGGGTGGCCTTGCCCTGGTGCACGAAGCCGGACTTGTAGAAGCCGATGAGGGCGATGAACAGGCCGATGCCCATGGTGATGCCGTGCTTGAGCGCGAGCGGGATCGCGTTCATGATCATCTCGCGCAGGCCGGTGACGACCAGCAGCATGATGACCACGCCGTACACCACGCACATGCCCATGGCCTGCGGCCAGGTCATGGCGGGGGCGACCTGCGAGGACAGGACGCCGGAGACGGAGAGGCCGGCGGCGAGGGCGAGCGGCACCTTGCCGACGACACCCATCAGCAGCGTGGTGAAGGCCGCCGCGAACGCGGTCGCGGTGATCAGCGCCTTCTGGCCGAGCGTGTCCCCCGCCGCGTCCTTGCCGGACAGGATGAGGGGGTTGAGCAGGAGGATGTAGGACATCGCCATGAAGGTGGTGATGCCGCCGCGCACCTCACGCGCGACCGTGGATCCCCTTCCCGATATGTGGAAGTACCGGTCGAGCCAGGACCGCCCGGCCGGGACGAGGCTGCCTTCGCCCGCGTCCTCGGCGGCGGTCCCGGGCTCCACTGACTGCTGGGTCATGGGCCAACTCCCAAGGTTCATGGGTGCACCCGTGCGGCGCCTAGTCCGGGCACGGGTTTTGGGAATGGACGACCCGGGGGACGGCCCGAGACGAACTGAGTGGGGGCCGGGGGGACGAGGCCCCCCGGGAGATCACCGGCTGGATCCCCGAAGGGTCACGTTCCGGTCAGATGCTCGGGCCGCACCGGCGTGCGGTTGAGCTCCAGCCCGGTCGCGTTCCGGATCGCCGCGAGGACGGCCGGGGTGGACGACAGGGTCGGGGCCTCGCCGATGCCGCGCAGCCCGTACGGGGCGTGTTCGTCGGCGAGTTCGAGCACGTCGACCGGGATGGTCGGCGTGTCGAGGATGGTGGGGATCAGGTAGTCCGTGAAGGAGGGGTTTTTGACCTTCGCGGTCTTCGGGTCCACGACGATCTCCTCCATCACGGCCACGCCCAGGCCCTGGGTCGTACCGCCCTGGATCTGGCCGATGACGGAGAGCGGGTTGAGCGCCTTGCCGACGTCCTGGGCGCAGGCCAGTTCGATGACCTTGACCAGGCCGAGTTCGGTGTCGACCTCGACGACCGCGCGGTGGGCGGCGAAGGAGTACTGGACGTGTCCGTTGCCCTGGCCGGTGCGCAGGTCGAAGGGCTCGGTCGGCCGGTGCCGCCACTCCTCCTCGACCTCCACGGCCTCGTCCTCCAGGACGTCGGCCAGGTCGGCGAGGACCTCGCCGCCGTCGGTGACGACCTTGCCGCCCTCCAGCAGCAGCTCCGCCGTGGCCCAGGCGGGGTGGTAGGAGCCGAACTTGCGCCGGCCGATCTCCAGGACCCTCTCGCGGACCAGCTCGCAGGCGTTCTTGACGGCTCCGCCCGTGACGTACGTCTGCCGGGAGGCCGAGGTCGAACCGGCCGAGCCCACCTGGGTGTCCGCCGGGTGGATCGTCACCTGTGCGACGCCCAGCTCGGTGCGGGCGATCTGCGCGTGGACGGTGACCCCGCCCTGGCCGACCTCCGCCATCGCGGTGTGCACGGTGGCGACGGGCTCGCCGCCCACGACCTCCATGCGCACCTTGGCGGTGGAGTAGTCGTCGAAACCCTCGGAGAAGCCGACGTTCTTGATGCCGACCGCGTAGCCGACCCCGCGTACGACGCCCTCGCCGTGCGTGGTGTTGGACAGGCCGCCGGGCAGCTGCCGTACGTCGGCGCCCTCGCTGGACTCCCACTGGCGCTCCGGCGGCATGGGCATCGCCTTGACGCGGCGCAGGAGTTCGGCGACCGGGGCCGGGGAGTCGACGGGCTGCCCGGTCGGCATGACGGTGCCCTGCTCCATCGCGTTGAGCTGCCGGAACTCCACCGGGTCCAGGCCCAGCTCCTTCGCCAGCTTGTCCATCTGCGCCTCGTAGGCGAAGCACGCCTGCACCGCGCCGAAGCCGCGCATGGCGCCGCAGGGCGGGTTGTTGGTGTAGAGGGCGATCGCCTCGATGTCGACGTCGTCGATCACGTACGGGCCGACGCTCAGCGAGGAGGCGTTGCCGACGACCGCCGGGGAGGCGGAGGCGTAGGCGCCGCCGTCCAGGACGATCCGGCACTTCATGTGGGTCAGCTTGCCGTCGCGGGTGGCCCCGTGCTCGTAGTGGAGCTTGGCCGGGTGGCGGTGGACGTGCCCGAAGAAGGACTCGAACCGGTTGTAGACGATCTTCACCGGCTTGCCGGTGCGCAGCGCCAGCAGGCAGGCGTGGATCTGCATCGACAGGTCCTCGCGTCCGCCGAACGCGCCGCCGACGCCGGCCAGCGTCATGCGCACCTTCTCCTCGGGCAGGCCGAGGACGGGCGCCATCTGGCGCAGGTCGGAGTGGAGCCACTGGGTGGCGATGTAGAGGTGGACGCCGCCGTCCTCCTCGGGCACGGCGAGGCCGGACTCGGGGCCGAGGAAGGCCTGGTCCTGCATGCCGAAGGTGTACTCGCCCGTCACGATCACGTCCGCGCGCCCACGTGCCTCCTCCACGTTGCCGCGGACGATCGGCTGGCGGTGCACGATGTTCGGGTGCGGCACGTGCCCGGCGTGGTGGTCGTCGCGGTTCTCGTGGACGAGGATCGCGTCCGGGGCGGTCGCGGAGGCCTCGTCGGTGATGACGGGCAGCTCCTTGTAGTCCACCCTGATCCTGGCCGCGGCCCGGCGGGCCGTCTCCGGGTGGTCGGCGGCGACGATCGCGACCGGCTCACCGTGGTGGCGCACCTTGCCGTGCGCGAGGACCGGGGTGTCCTGGATCTCCAGGCCGTAGTTCCTCACCTCGGTGGGCAGGTCGTCGTACGTCATGACGGCGTACACGCCCGGCGTGGCGAGGGCCTCGGAGGTGTCGATGGAGACGATCTCGGCGTGCGCGACGGTGGAGCGCAGGATCTGGCCCCACAGCATGTCCTCGTGCCACATGTCGGACGAGTACGCGAACTCGCCGGTGACCTTGAGGGTGCCGTCCGGGCGGAGCGTGGACTCCCCGATGCCGCCCTTGGTCTGCGAACCCTGGGTGATCTTGGTGGGTGCACCGTTGGCCGGCATGCTCAGACCCCCTCGGACTGCCGTGCGGCCGCCAGGCGGACCGCGTCCATGATCTTCTCGTAGCCCGTGCAGCGGCACAGGTTGCCCGACAGCGCCTCACGGATGTCGGCGTCGGTCGGGTTCGGGTTGCGTTCCAGCATCTCGTCGGCAGCGACGAGCAGGCCCGGGGTGCAGAAGCCGCACTGGACGGCGCCTGCGTCGATGAACGCCTGCTGGACGGGGCTCAGTCCGGTGCCCTCGCCGGTCCGCGAGTCGGCGCCCTTCGCCTGCCATCCCTTGGCCTCGTCCAGGCTCGTGCCACCGCGGGCACCCGTCCCGCAGGAGCGCTGCCTGGCGTAGTCCGCCAGCCCCTCGACGGTCACGACGTCCCGGCCCTCGACCTGGCCGGCCGCGACCAGGCAGGAACACACGGGCACGCCGTCGAGGCGGACCGTGCAGGAACCGCACTCGCCCTGCTCGCAGGCGTTCTTGGAGCCCGGCAGGCCGAGCCGCTCGCGCAGCACGTACAGCAGGGACTCACCCTCCCAGACGTCGTCGGCCTCCTGCGGACGTCCGTTGACGGTGAAGTTGACGCGCATCACGCAGCTCCCTCGGTGGCGCGGCGGGCGCCGCGGTACGACTCCCAGGTCCAGGTCAGGGTCCGGCGGGCCATCACGCCGACCGCGTGCCGGCGGTAGCTCGCGGTGCCCCGGACGTCGTCGATCGGGTTGCAGGCGGCGGAGCACAGGTCCGCGAACCGCTTGGCGACCGACGGGGTGATGATCTTCCCGTTGTCCCAGAAGCCGCCCTCCTCCAGGGCCGCGTTCAGGAACTCCTCGGCGGTCTTCGCCCGCACCGGTGTGGGCGCGGCCGAGCCGATGCCGGTGCGCACGGTCCGGGTCCGCGGGTGCAGGGCGAGCCCGAAGGCGCACACGGCGATGACCATGGCGTTGCGGGTGCCGACCTTCGAGTACTGCTGCGGGCCGTCGGCCTTCTCGATGTGTACCGCCCGGATCAGTTCGTCGGGCTGGAGCGCGTTGCGCTTGACGCCCGTGTAGAACGCGTCGATCGGGATGAGGCGGGTGCCCCGGGCCGCCGACGCCACCTCGACCTCGGCGCCGGCCGCGAGGAGCGCGGGGTGGGCGTCGCCGGCGGGCGAGGCCGTGCCGAGGTTGCCGCCGACGCCGCCGCGGTTGCGGATCTGCGGGGAGGCGACCGTGTGCGAGGCGAGCGCGAGGCCCGGCAGCTCGGCACGGAGATTCTCCATGATCGCGGTGTACGGGACGGAGGCACCCAGCCGTACGGCGTCCTCGCCGACCTCCCACTCGTAGAGGTCGCCGACGCGGTTCAGGTCGAGGAGGTACTCGGGCCGGCGGTGATCGAAGTTGATCTCGACCATCACATCGGTGCCACCCGCAATCGGCACAGCGGTGGGGTGCTCGGCCTTCGCGGCGAGCGCCTCCTCCCAGCTGGCGGGGCGAAGGAAGTCCATGACCGGCTCTCTTCTTCGTCTCGGTGCTCTTGAAGTCCTACAGATTGAGCCAATCCGTGTGCGGCGGGCCCGGCTCGTTCATGTGCTGTTAACGCGGAGCGGACTCAGTACACCGCCCTGTGCTCCGACGGGGTCAGTCACCGAAACCATGAAGGAGTTCGCTGGCCAGCACGAGCATCTTGTAGATTCGTATGAACGGAGGTCATCGCTCACCTCTCCGTTTTCCCGGGGAAACACGGGTGACGGCACGGCGACCCCGCCACTCCGGCCGGTGCGGCCCCTCACCGGACCACTTCCCGGCACTCCTCCAAGATTCATCGTAGGTTTCGAGACACAGAACGGCGGCGACGAGATGCGGCTGCGCGCACTGCTGGACACCGATGCGCTGGGCCTGCGGCTGCTCGGCGGCGAGGACGAGCTGGACCGTGCGGTGCGCGGGGTCATGACCACCGACCTGCGCGACCCGAGCCGCTACCTGTCCGGCGGTGAGCTGGTGCTCACCGGGCTGGCCTGGCGCCGGGACGCCGCCGACTCCGAGCCCTTCGTACGGATTCTGGTGCAGGCCGGGGTGGCCGCCCTCGCGGCCGGCGAGGCCGAGCTGGGCGATGTGCCGGACGATCTGGTGCTGGCCTGCGCGAAGCACCGGCTGCCGCTGTTCGCCGTGCACGAGTCGGTGGCGTTCGCGACGATCACCGAGCACGTGGTCCGGCAGGTCTCCGGGGAGCGCGCCGGGGACCTGGCGGCCGTCGTGGACCGGCACCGCCGGATGATGACCTCGGGCCCGGCCGGCGGCGGCCCGGACGTCGTCCTGGACCTGCTCGGCTCCGACCTCGACCTGCGCGCCTGGGTGCTCTCCCCCACCGGCCGGATGATCGCCGGCTCCAAGGTGGCGGGCCCGGCGCTGCCCGCCGAGACCTGCGCCCGGCTCGCCGCCGAGCACCTGGCGGCCACCCGCACCGGCCGCCGCGGCCCGCACCGCGTCCACGTGCACGGCACCACCTACTCCCTCTTCCCGGTCCGCTCCTCCGGCCGCTCCCCGCAGGCCGCCCGCGACGTCCGCGAGACGGTCCTGTCGGACTGGCTGCTGGCCGTCGAGGCGGACGCCGGCGACTGGCCCGGTGAGCGCCTGGACCTGCTCCAGGGCGTGACCCAGCTGATCGCCGTCGAGCGGGACCGCCGGGACGCGGCCCGCACGGTCCGCCGCCGGCTCGCCCAGGAGGTGCTGGAGCTGGTGCAGACGGGCGCCGCGCCCGCCGAGATCGCCGCCCGCCTCAGGGTGGCGGCCCCGGTGCTGCTCCCCGGGCTCGGGGCGGCCCCGCACTGGCAGGTCGTGGTGGCCCGGGTGGAGTGGGAGGACGGCGAGGTCGAGGGCGGCCCGGTAGCCCAGTCGCTGCTGGAGGAGGTGCTGGTCGACCCGCTGGCCACCGGACCCGAGCCCGCGGACCGCATCGCCGTCGCGCACACCGGCGACGAGGCCGTCGCCCTGGTCCCGCTGCCCGCGGTCGCCTCCGAGCACGACGGCTCGGAGACCGGCCTGCTCGCCGACGCGCTGCTGCGGTCGGTGCGCGAGCCGCTGTCGGCGGGCCTGGACGACGACGGACGGCTCACCCTCGGGGTCAGCGCGGCCGTGCACTCGGCGGAGGGCCTGCGCGGCGCCCTGGAGGAGGCCCGGCACGCCCGCCGGGTCGCCGCCGCCCGCTCCGGGCGGGTCTGCGCGGCCGGCCACCAGGAGCTGGCGTCGCACGTCCTGCTGCTCCCGTTCGTCCCGGACGACGTCCGGCGCGCCTTCACGGCCCGCCTGCTGGACCCGCTGAAGGAGTACGACCGCCGGCACCGGGCCGAGCTGATCCCGACCCTGGAGGCGTTCCTCGACTCCGACGGCTCCTGGACGCGCTGCGCCACCCGCCTGCACCTGCACGTCAACACGCTGCGCTACCGGGTCGGCCGGATCGAGCAGTTGACGGGACGGGACCTGTCCCGCCTGGAGGACAAGCTGGACTTCTTCCTGGCCCTGCGCATGAGCTGAGGTCAGCGGGGGCGTGCCGCGGCCGGAACAGGTCACGGTCGCGCCCCACTACTTTGTGAAATCTTTCACCCACCCTCTTGGCCGGGCCCCGCGATTGGTGCTGGAATGCCGCCACCACTCAACAGCTCGATGGCGTGCTCGGGGAGGGCAACGTGGCGCATACCGCCATGTCTGGTAACGGAACCACCGGTGACGATCCGCTCCAGACCGCGGTATGGCGGTTGCGCAGCCGGGCCTGCTGGGCCGACGCGGCGGCTCTGCTGCCCGCCGACCGCCCTGCCCCGGCGTTGCAGCGGGCCGCCCTGCTGGCCGAACGGTGCCTGTACACCGAGGGGGGCTGGGAGGAGGCGGAGGACGCGCTGCGGACGGCGGAGGCGGTGGCGCACAGCGACGAGGAGCGGGGGGCCGCCGCGTGCGAGCGGGGCTACCTGGCGTACGCCGCCACGCTGCTCGGGGTGCGCGACCGGGCCGACGAGGCGCGGGCCGCGCTGGGCCGGGCGGCGGCGCTGATCCCGCCGGGGGCCGCGGGGCGGGCCCTGCTGGACTTCCGGCGCGGGCTGGTGGCCCAGAACCTGGCCGGCGCCCCGCAGGCGGCCCGCGCCGCGTTCCGCCGGGCGCACGCGGGTGCCACGGCGAACGCCGACCCGTTGCTGCTGTCCTTCACCTGGCGCCACCTGGCGGGACTCGCGCTGCGGGACGGCGAGTTGACGGAGGCGCGGCACGGCTTCGCCGAATCCCTGCGCATCCGCGAGGAGCTGGGGTACCTGGTGGGCACGGCGCCCGCGCTGGTCTCCCTGGCCGACACGGAGGAGGAACCGGAGGCGTCCCGGCTGCGCGAGGAGGCCCGCCGCCTGTTCCGTTTGCTGGGGGGTGTGCCGACGTGGCTGGCGCAACAGCTGGCACCGCCCGCGCCGGGGGCGGCGACGGCGTAGGGGCCGCCGGTCCGTTGCCGTTTGCGGGCCGCTGGTACTCGCTCGCGCGGTTCCCCGCGCCCCTTCAGGGCGCGTCAGCCGCAACCCGCACCCGGCGGACGGCCGGTACCCGGGCGGCGCCCCCTCAGTACTCAGCCCGCGCCCGCGAAATGCCCGCCCACCAGCCCCCGCACCCGCTCCACGTCGCCGGAGGCGAGGGCGTCCAGCAGGGCGAGGTGCTCCGCCGCGTCGGCGACCAGCTCGCCCCCTCCCCGACGCACCGGGGGCCACTGGGAGCGCCGGTGCAGGTCCTCGGCGATGCGGAGCAGTTGCTCGTTGCCCGACAGGGCGAGCAGCGCCCGGTGGAAGGCCCGGTCGGACTCCGCGTACGTCGCCGGGCAGCCGGCGGCGGCCACCCGTACCGTCTCCTCCGCGAGCGGTCGCAGCTCGGCCCACCGCTCGGCCGGCACCGTCCGCGCGAGCCGCAGCATCACCGGCACCTCGATGAGCGCGCGCACCTCCGCCAGCTCGGCCAGCTCCCGCGCGCCCCGCTCGACCACCCGGAAGCCACGGTTGGGCACGACCTCGACGGCGCCCTCCAGCGCGAGCTGCTGCATGGCCTCCCGCACCGGCGTGGCCGAGACGCCGAAGCGGTCGCCGAGCACCGGCGCCGAGTAGACCTCGCCCGGCTTCAGCTCGCCGGTGACCAGCGCCGTGCGCAGCGCGTCCAGGATCTGCCCGCGCACCGAGGAGCGCCGCACCGCGGCCCGCGGCTCCGGGACCGGCCGCTCGCCGTGGGTGTGCTCGCCCCGCGCCGTGCCCGGCACCGCGGCGTCCCGTTCCCGGCCCGGGTCGGCACCGTCGGCGGGCCGCTGCCGCTGCTGCGCGGGCACCCGGGCGGCGCCCGGCGCGCCCGGGGAGCCCTGCACGCCCTGCTTCACGGCTCCTCCTGGCGGCTTGTCGGCACTTGGGGTCATTAACGACGGGTTGTCGCTTGTCCGTCAAGCACCTTAGGCGCACCGGGCGGCAGTTCAAATTCCGACAACTCCAGGTAAGGTAAGGCTTACCTGTTCAGCCCAGTCCGTGACCGCGGACGCGTCCAAGGACCGGTGGTCCCGCCATGCCCGCTGCGGCCTCGCCGCTCACCGCCGCGTACGACCGCCTCGCCACGGCCTTCCCGGGCCTGGCGGTGACCGAGCTGGGCCCGGACGACCCGGCACCCGCGGGCGGGGGCTGGACCGCCGCCGCCGGGCTCGCGGCGGGCGGCGCGGAGATGGACGCCTTCCTCGCCCGGGACGCGGACCAGGTGGTGCGGGACTACGGCCGGCCGGCCCGCCCGGACGTCGTCGCGAGCTTCGGCCTGCACCGCTACGCCTGGCCGGCCTGCCTGCTGATCACCGTTCCGTGGTTCCTGCACCGCCGGGTGCCCCGGCTGCCCGTGACACACGTCTGGTACGACCGCACGGCCGGCCGGATGGCCGTACGGCCCCCCGTCTCCGTCGCCTGCCTGCCGGGCGACCCCGCCGCCGCGCTGCCCGGCACGGTCGTCGTACCGGACGAGGAGGCGCTGCGGGCCGAGGTGCGGGCGGCCGTCGCCGAGCACCTGGAGCCGGTGCTCGGCGCCTTCGGGCCCCGGATGCGGCGGCGCGGGCGCGCGCTGTGGGGCATGGCGACCGACGAGGTCGCGGAGGGGCTGTGGTACGTCGCCCGGCTGTTCGGCGAGCGGGAGGAGGCGCGGGCCGTGCGGGAGCTGGAGCTGCTGCTGCCGGGGGCGACCCCGCCGTACGCCGGTTCCGCCGGGTTCCGGACGCCGGCCGGGCCGGACGGCTCACCGCTGCCCACCCGGGACCGGGTGAGCTGCTGCATGTTCTACACCGTCCGCCCGCAGGACATCTGCGCCACCTGCCCGCGCACCTGTGACGGCGGGCGGATCGCCAAACCCGCCGCGTCCGCAGCCGCTTGAGGGGCCCTCAGGGACGGAGCACGCCCCAGGGTCCACTAAGATCACCGGCACAGGACCACCCACCCTCGGCCCGGTTCCCGGACAGGTGATTCACAACTTCCTCACCTGTCGCGGGAACTTTCCGAGGAACCACCCGTACGGGTAGTCTTATTCGAACTCAACTCCCGCCCCTCACGCGGCAGTTCGAGCAGAACGCCGTCCCTGGGCATTCCCTTGCACCTTATTGGCGGCCTCTTGCCCCGAAACCCCCTGAGGGCCCTCGGGAGTGGGCCACTATGGCGGGCGTTACGCCCTATCCCAATGCAAGGGACCCCTGATGAGACTGACCGACATATCGCTGAACTGGCTGCTTCCGGGCGCCGTACTGCTCCTGGGCGTGCTGGCGGCGGTGGCGGTGCTCGCGCGCGGCAAGCGCTCCTCCGGGGAGAACGCGAGCGCGGACGACTCGTGGGAGCGCAGCGAGGAGCGCCGCAGGCGCAAGGAGGCCATCTACGGCACGGCCTCCTACGTACTCCTTTTCTGCTGTGCGGCGGTGGCGGCTGCGCTGTCCTTCCACGGCCTCGTCGGCTTCGGTGAGCAGAACCTCGGGCTGACCGACGGCTGGCAGTACCTGGTGCCGTTCGGCCTGGACGGCGCGGCGATGTTCTGCTCCGTCCTCGCGGTCCGCGAGGCCAGCCACGGCGACGCGGCGCTCGGTTCCCGGATACTCGTCTGGCTGTTCGCCGCGGCGGCGGCCTGGTTCAACTGGGTGCACGCGCCCCGGGGCGCGGGGCACGCCGGTGCGCCGCAGTTCTTCTCCGGCATGTCGCTGTCGGCGGCCGTGCTGTTCGACCGGGCGTTGAAGCAGACCCGCCGGGCCGCGCTGCGCGAGCAGGGCCTGGTGCCGCGTCCGCTGCCGCAGATCCGGATCGTGCGCTGGGTGCGGGCGCCCCGCGAGACGTACAGGGCCTGGTCGCTGATGCTCCTTGAGGGCGTGCGCAGCCTCGACGAGGCCGTCGAGGAGGTCCGCGAGGACAAGCGGCAGAAGGAGGAGACCCGGCAGCGGCGGCGCGACCAGCAGCGTGTGGAGCGCGCCCAGCTGAAGGCGATCAGCCGGGGCCACCGCGGCTTCGTCGGCCGGGGCGCCGGCCGGCAGGTGGAGGTGCAGGCCGTGGAGCGCGGCCCGGCTCCCGCGACCGCGGAGCCTGCCATATCGACCGCGGAACAACTGCCCGTCCGCGCACGGCCCTCCCTTCAGCGGGTCCCCAGCGGGAGTGAGCCGGTGACCGTCGACCTCACCGCCGAGGACGACACCATGGCCCTGCCGCGCCTGGACTCCCTGGAGCGCAAGCTGAAGGACCTGGAGCAGCAGTTCGGCTGACGGGCCCCGCGGTGCGACCGCGGTACGGGACGGGGGCGTGACCGCGCGGGTCACGCCCCCGTCCCGTCGCGCTGTGCCTCACGCCGCCTCGGCGCCGAGTTCGAACCACACCGACTTGCCCACCTCGTGCGGCCGTACGCCCCAGGCGTCGGCGAGGGACCGCACCAGCAGCAGGCCCCGGCCGTGGGTGTCGTCGTCCGTCTCCGGCGCGTGCGGCTCGGGTCTGCGGGCCACGAAGTCCCGCACCTCCACGCGCAGTCCGCCCGGGTCCACGACGGCCGTGAGCACGGCGTCGTCATCGGTGTGGACGAGCGCGTTGGTGACGAGTTCGCTGGTGAGCAGTTCGGCTATCTCCGAGCGGCCCGGTTTGCCCCAGTGCCGCAGCAGTTCGCGCAGCTCCCGGCGGGCCTCCGGCACCGCCCTGAGGTCCGCCCGGCCCAGCTCGCGCCGCAGTTGCCGCGCGTGTTCGGTGATGGTGTCGGTCCGTTCCCCCGTTGTCGCCGAGAAGGCCCCTACCGTCACGGGACCGCCCCCTCGCGCCTGCCTCTTCATGACCCCCGCCCGCACGCCGCCGGTCCCTGCCCCTCCTGGTCGAACACGTTCACGGGGGGATGCTTGCCCAGCAGGCTCCCGGGCAGTCCTGGCGCATGCCCGATGACCGGTGGTTCAGCCATATCCGTGCCCCGCCCGGTCCGGCTGTCGGACACCGCGGCGGCCGGACCTCGCGCTCACCGGACGCCGCCGGACGCCACGGACGTCCCGGGACACCGGTCCGGCCGCGTCCGGCACCGGTTGACGTCGCATCGTCACGCCACGTGAAACTGGCCGAAATCACTCCCCTTAGGGCCGCGGTACGTTGCGCAGGTTGGAGCGGGCCATCTGGAGCATCCGGCCGACCCCGCCGTCCAGCACGATCTTGGAGGCGGACAGCGCGAACCCGGTGACCATCTCGGCGCTGATCTTCGGCGGGATGGACAGCGCGTTGGGGTCGGTGACGACGTCCACCAGGGCGGGCCCCTTGTGCCTGAAGGCGTCCTTGAGGGCCGCCGCGAGCTGCTTCGGCTTCTCCACGCGCACGCCGTACGCGCCGCAGGCCCGGGCGACGGCGGCGAAGTCGGGGTTGGTGTTGCCGGTGCCGTACGAGGGCAGTCCGGCGACCAGCATCTCCAGCTCGACCATGCCGAGGGAGGAGTTGTTGAACAGCACCACCTTGACCGGCAGGTCGTGCTGCACGAGGGTCAGGAAGTCCCCCATCAGCATGGAGAATCCGCCGTCCCCGGCCATGGCGACCACCTGCCGGCGCCGGTCGGTGAACTGGGCACCGATCGCCATCGGCAGCGCGTTCGCCATCGACCCGTGCGAGAAGGAACCGATGATCCGGCGGCGGCCGTTGGGCGAGACGTACCGGGCGGTCCAGACGTTGCACATCCCGGTGTCCACGGTGAACACGGCGTCCCCGTCGGCGACTTCGTCCAGTACGGCGGCCACGTACTCGGGGTGGATCGGGATGTGCTTGTCGACCTTCCGGGTGTACGCCTTGACCACGCCCTCCAGCGCGTCGGCGTGCTTCTTCAACATCCGGTCGAGGAAGCGCCGGTCCGTCTTCTCCTTCACACGCGGGATCAGGCACCGCAGCGTCTCGCGGGCATCGCCCCACACGGCCAGGTCGAGCCGCGAGCGGCGGCCGAGCACCTCGGGCCGTACGTCGATCTGCGCGATCCGCACGTCGTCCGGCAGGAACGCGTTGTACGGGAAGTCGGTGCCGACCAGGATCAGCAGATCGCACTCGTGGGTGGCCTCGTAGGCGGCGCCGTAGCCGAGCAGTCCGCTCATGCCGACGTCGTACGGGTTGTCGTACTGGATGAACTCCTTGCCGCGCAGCGCGTGCCCGACCGGCGACTTGATCTTCCCGGCGAACTCCATGACCTCGGCGTGGGCGCCGGCCGTGCCGCTCCCGCAGAACAGGGTGACCCTGCCGGCCGCGTCGATCATCTCCGCGAGCGCGTCGATCTCGGCGTCGCCCGGCCGCACGGTGGGCCGTGAGGTCACGAGCGCGCTCTGCGCCGCCTTCTCCGGGGCCGGCTCGGCGGCGATGTCGCCGGGCAGGGCCACCACGCTCACCCCGCTGCGGCCGACCGCGTGCTGGATGGCGGTCTGGAGCAGCCGGGGCATCTGCTTCGGGCTGGAGATCAGCTCGCAGTAGTGGCTGCACTCCTGGAACAGCCGTTCCGGATGGGTCTCCTGGAAGTAGCCGAGGCCGATCTCGCTCGACGGGATGTGCGAGGCGAGGGCCAGCACCGGGGCCATCGAGCGGTGGGCGTCGTACAGGCCGTTGATCAGGTGCAGGTTGCCCGGGCCGCAGGAGCCGGCGCAGGCGGCCAGCTTCCCGGTGATCTGTGCCTCGGCGCCGGCCGCGAAGGCGGCGGTCTCCTCGTGGCGTACGTGGATCCAGTCGATGGCGGCGTTGCGGCGGACGGCGTCCACGACCGGGTTGAGGCTGTCGCCGACGACGCCGTACAGGCGCCGCACCCCGGCGCGGACGAGGATGTCGACGAACTGCTCGGCGACGTTCTGTTTGGCCATGGCGCGCGTCAGCCCCTTCACTGTCCCGGGATACGGCCTACCCGTTCCATCAATCCACAGGGGCGGTGATCACGCCTCCCACACGGCCGCCGCCGTACGGTCGTCGGCGTAGCCCTTCACCCGTACCTGGGCGTCGGCGAGGAAGGCGGCGAGACCCGGCGGAGTACGGCCCGACCAGCGACGGGCCAGGTAGGCGCAGAGGGCGGGCTCGTCGCGCAGGGGGCCGGCCAGGCCCGCCGTGCACATCACCAGCGCATCACCCGTGCGGGCTACCGAGGCCCGGAACCGGAACGGCTCGCGGGGCGGCTGCGGGGCCGGCACCGCGGGCTCGAACGGGCTCGGCGGGGCCGGGAGGCCGAGGTCCATCGTCAGCCGGTCACCCTCGGGCGTCCGCTCCGGCGGCGCGCCGGGGCCGGCGACGGGTGCGCCGGTGCCGCCCTCGGGCGCGGCCTGCGGCTCGATGTCCTGCCAGGCGTCGTCCCGCAACCGGAACAGCCCGCCGTCTCCGACGCCGAAGAACACGCGGGTCCGGCAGTCCGGGTCGGCGGGCAGCAGCAGACAGCGCAGGCTCGCCGTGTACTCCTCGGGGTCCAGGCCCTGTTCGGCGGCGCTCGCGCGGAGCTTGCCGAGACTGCGGTCGGTCAGCCGGTGCAGACCCGACTTCAGGTCGCCGCGCCGGGCCGCGCGGATGTCCGCCACGAGCCGCTGGTGGCTGCGGCCCACGGCCCGCCCGATCCAGCGGCACGCCTCGGCCGCCGCCAGGTGCGCATCCGGCGCGGCTCGGGCCCCGGTGGCCATCGCGACCAGGACCAGAGCCTGCTCCCCCGCCCCGAACCGCGCGGTGAGCAGCGCGTCCCGGCGCGGCTCGCCCCGGTACCGGGCCGAGTCCCCGCGCAGCGACACGGCCCGCAGTGTGCAGGCGCCGTACCGGGCCCCGTCCAGCACGGTGTCCGCGACCAGCTCGCCGAGCCCGTCCGGCTCGGCGAGCGGGAGCGCGGTGGGCTCGGGATCGTAGGTGGGGGGACCGGAACCGACGTAGTCGACGGAGGGCGGTGGACTGCTCTCGGCGGGCGGGGCGGACTCGGTGGGGAGGGCGGGCTGTGGCGGTGGCGGCGGCGCGGTCCGCTGGGTCGGCACCGGCGCCTTCGCGGGAGCCGGTGCCGGCGGCGCCGGCTCGGCTGCTCCGGGACGGACCGGTACCGCGTCAGCCGGCTCGGGATCCACCGGTCCGGGCTCCGCCGTGTCCGTCGGCCGTCCCCCCACCGCGTTCCGCGCCGAGGCGAAGCGGTCGTCCAGGGAATCGGGCGCTGCCGTGGGACCCGTGTCCGCGGTGGAGTCGTCGTACAGCTGCCCCCACCAGTCGTCGTCGTGACGGGCGGGGCTTCCCCCCTGCTGGCTCATGCCCTTCATTGTCCACCGCACGGGCGGTGGGAAAACGGGGCATCAGGAAAATTCGGCGCATCGCCCCCGTCGAACGACGGGTCGAGTGAGCGGGTGAACTGCCGTACGAGCGGCGGCTGGTGGCCGCCGGGCGGCCCCACCCCCCACGGGAGGACCGCCCGGCGGCGTCCGCACCCACCTTGGCAGAGTCCCCACCGGTACGACGATGATGTCCGGCGGCGGGTTTGCGCCGTGGCCGGTTTCCGCCACGTCGTTCCGCTTCCGTCGGTTTGTGCACTGGGGAGGGACGCGGGGCGATGCTGGCAGCGATAGGGCTGGACGAGACGCACGAGGCGGCGTACCGGGCGCTGGTGTCCGTGGGCGCGGCCGACGTCACCGATCTGGCGCGGCGCCTGACGCTGGCCGAGCACGACACCGAGCGGGCGCTGCGCCGGCTGGAGCGGCAGGGTCTCGCGGCCCAGTCCTCGGCGTGGCCGGGCCGCTGGGTGGCGGCTCCGCCCGGGGTGGCGCTGGGCGCGCTGCTCACCCAGCAGCGGCACGAGCTGGAGAAGGCGGAGCTGGCGGCGGCGCTGCTCGCCGAGGAGTACCGGGCGGCGGCGGCCGAGCCGGCGGTGCACGACCTGGTGGAGGTGGTGACCGGCGCCTCGGCGGTCGCGCAGCGCTTCCTCCAGCTCCAGCTGGGCGCGGCCGAGGAGGTGTGCGCGCTGGTGACCGAAAACCCGGTGGCCGTCTCCGGCACGGAGAACGACGCGGAGGAGCAGGCGGCCGGGCGCGGGGTGCGCTACCGGGTGGTGGTGGAGCGGGCGGTGCTGGACCTGCCGCACGGGCTCACCGAGCTGACGGCGGCGCTCGGCCGGGACGAGCGGGTGCGGGTGGTGGACCGGGTGCCGACGAAGCTGGTGGTGGCCGACCGGTCGCTCGCGATGGTGCCGCTGACGTCGAGGACGGCGGAGCCGGCCGCGCTGGTGGTGCACGCCAGCGGGCTGCTGGAGCTCCTCGCCGGACTGTTCGAGTCGGTGTGGCGGGAGGCGCTGCCGTTGCGGCTCGGCGCCGCCGGGGTGACCGAGGGCGAGCCGGACGGCCCGGACGCCACCGATCTGAAGGTGCTGTCGCTGCTGCTGGCGGGGCTGACCGACGCGAGCGTGGCCAAGGCTCTCGACCTGGGCCTGCGGACGGTGCAGCGCCGGGTACGACGCCTGATGGAACTGGCCGGGGTGACCACCCGGCTCCAACTGGGCTGGCACGCCCGCGAACGCGGCTGGGTGTCCCGCGGAGCGGGCGGCTGACCGCCGGCGCGCCGGTGCGGCCTCACCTGCCTGCCGGTCGCGGGCGCGGTGCCGTGCGGGTGACCGGCGCCGTGGCGTGGGCGCGGCCCGTCAGGCCGGATCCGAGCGGCCCCTGGGTCAGCACGCGGTGGACGGTGTCGGCCACCGCGGCCATGCCCGCGTCGTTGAAGTGCAGGTGGTCGCCGGGGTCGTAGGCGGGCAGGATGCGGCCGGGGTCGTCGGGGTCCCGGACGGTCGCGTCCGCGTCGGCGACCGCGTCGAAGGCGCCACCGTCCCGGATGAAGGCGTTCACCCGCTGCCGTACCGCCTCGCCGGCGGCGGTCCAGGCGGGGTATCCGCCGTACGGGGTGAGGGTGACGCCGACGACCCGGACACCGCGGGCGTGGGCCCGGGTCACCACGGTGCGGTAGGCGTCCGCGAAGGCGGCGGTGTCGTTCGCCTCCGGGGTGCCCTTGATGTCGTTGATGCCCTCGAAGACGACCAGGACCCGCACCCCGGCCCGGTCCAGCGCGTCCGCGTCCAGACGGGCGAGGGCGCTCGGTCCGGCGCCGTCGAGCAGCAGGCGGTTGCCGGCGATGCCCGCGTTGAGGACGCCGAGCCGCCGCTCGCGCAGCCGCTGGGCGAGCCGGTCGGGCCAGCGGCGGTTGGTGTCGGGGGTCGAGCCGTTGCCGTCGGTGAGCGAGTCCCCGAACGCGACGACACTGCCGGCGGCGGGCCCGCGGACATCGACGCCGGTGACGTAGTACCAGCGGCTGGTGGTCGCCGTGTACGCGGTGCCGTCCTCGTCGGCGGCCCGGCCGGCGCCGGCCGGGGCCACGTAGCTGGTCTGGAGGGCGGTGCGGTGATAGGTGGCGGGTCCGGAGTTCTCCGGGGTGTACACGGTGACGAGCAGGTCGGCTCCGGTCGGTACGCGCAGCGGCACCGGGTCGGTGACCGCGTCCGCGCCCGCCGGTACGGTCAGCTCCGTGGCACTGCGGAAGGTGGCGGTGCGCAGGGTGCCGGGTACGGCCTCGGGGCCGGCCGCCCGGCTCAGCGCGACGGTGACCGCGCCGAGGCGCAGGGGCGCGGTGCCGAGCCGGTTGCTGAGCCGGACGCGGACCGCGGTGCCGCCGACGCTGAGGTGGACGACGTTGCGGACGGCGGCGCCGGGCAGCGCGGCGGCGGTGCCGGAGGGCGCGGTCTCCCAGCTCCCGGTCCAGGGCAGCGGGGCCGGCTCGGCGACGGCCGGTGCCGTCAGGCCCGGCAGCAGCGCCGGGAGGAGGACCGCGAGGACCCGTACGACCTTGTCCATGTGTGCCCGCCCTTCCCCGTCGGCCGTCGGAGGCGACCGTGCCACACGGGCGGGCCGCGCCGCCGGAACATCGACGGGGGTCCACCCGCTCGGCGCAACGGGGCACCGGGGAGCCACGGGACGGCGGACGCGGGTGCGGAGGCACGGCGGACGCGGGGCGGGAGGCGTGGCAGGGCGGGGAACGCGGCGGGCGGCGTGTCAGGGGAGCACGCCCTCCAGGGTGAGCAGCCGGACCTTGCGCTCAAGTCCCCCCGCGTAGCCGGTCATCGATCCGTTCGCACCGATCACCCGGTGGCAAGGGCGCACGATGAGCAGCGGGTTGGCGCCGATCGCCCCGCCGACGGCGCGAACGGCGGCGCGGGGCGCACCGATCCGGGCGGCGATCTCGCCGTAGGTGGCGGTGGCGCCGTACGGCAGCTCGTCCAGCGCGGCCCAGACCCGCTGCCGGAACTCGGTGCCGGTCGCCCGCAACGGCAGCCGGAACTCCTTGAGTTCCCCGGCGAAGTAGGCGGCGAGCTGGTCGGCGGCGGCGCGGAACGGCCCGGGGTCGTGCCGCCAGCCGTCCTGGACGGTCCGGCCGCCCTTCTGTCCGGGCACGGACAGGGAGGTGAGCGCGCCGTCCGTGTCGGCGGTGAGCAGCAGCCGCCCGACGGGGGCGTCCAGGTGAGTGCAGTAGACGGTGGTCATCGCAGCGGATTCCTCGGCTCGGCGGTGGTCAGGGGACGGGTGGACAGGGCGGTCACCGGACCGGCTCCCCCGCCAGCAGCAGGTGCCGGACGGCGTACGACCGCCAGGGCCGCCAGGTGTCGGGGACGTCGGCGCCGGGCGGGGCGACGTCGGGATCGCCGAGGGCGCGGACGCGGAGGGTGGCGACGGTGGCCGGGTCCATGCCGGGCACGGCGAGCAGGGCCTCCTCGGCGTCGTGCCGGTCGGCGCCCGGGTCCAGCCGTACGGTGCCGTCGGCTAGGGCGGCGGCGAGCGCGCCCAGCGGGCCGCCGGGCTCGGCCTCGGCGAGGACGGCGGGCTCCGGGAAGAGGTGGGTCAGGCCGCCGTGGGGCGCGTCGAGCACCTTGCCGTACCGGCGCACCAGTTCCTCGGCGCCGCGGATGCCGGCCAGGGCGCGTACGGCGGGCTCCAGCGGGTCCACGGCGCCGGGCGAGCGCAGTCCGGGCCGGGCGGCGACCAGCGGGGCGAGCCGGGGGTCGGCGCCGAGCCGTTCGTCGACGGCGTACGGGTCTGCGTCCAGGTCGAACAGCCGGCGCAGCCGCTGCACGGCGGTGGTGAGGTCCCGGGGGTCGGTGAGGTGCAGCCGGGCGTCGAGCCAGCCGCCCGGGCGGGTGCCGGTGCCGGCCCGCGGGGTGCGGGCGCGTTCGTCGACGGCGGCGAGGCCGGTGCCGTACGGCAGGCGCAGGGTGCGCCGGTAGGTGCGGGCGCCGGGGGCGCCGGTCACCTCCTCGACGCCCGGTACGGCCTCCCGCGCGAGCTGGTCGAAGACGGCGGCGGACTGGTAGGGGCCGCGGTGGGCGAGCCGGAGCGGGATGCCGGCGCCGGGTGCGGTCCGGCGGGCGGCGCGGCTTCGGGGGGCGGCGGCCCGCACCTCGGTGGGGGTCGCGGCGTACACCTCCCGGATGGTGTCGTTGAACTGCCGCACGCTGGCGAACCCGGACGCGAACGCGATCTCGGTGACCGGCAGGTCGGTGGTCCGCAGCAGCACCCGCGCGGTGTGCGCCCGCTGGGCGCGGGCGAGCGCCACGGGCCCGGCGCCCAGCTCGGCGGTGAGCTGCCGCTGGACCTGCCGGGCGCTGTAGCCGAGCCGCGCGGCGAGCCCGGCGACGCCTTCGCGGTCCACGACGCCGTCGGCGATCAGGCGCATGGCCCGGCCGACGACGTCCGCGCGGACGTTCCACTCCGCCGAGCCCGGCACGGCGTCCGGCCGGCACCGCCGGCAGGCCCGGAATCCGGAGCCCTGCGCGGCGGCGGCCGTCGCGAAGAACCGTACGTTGCGCCGTTTCGGCGTCACGGCCGGGCAGCTGGGCCGGCAGTAGATGCCGGTGGTCTCGACGGCGAAGAAGAACACCCCGTCGAACCGCCCGTCCCGGCTCCGCACCGCCTCGTACCTGCTGTCTTCGTCCTTCACGTGGTCCAGTGTGGAGCGGGCGGGAGGGAGGGGCCAGCGGAAATCGGACGTGGAGCCGGCGGGCGCGGCCGGGGTGTCCCTACGCCCACCGCCCCCGCTTGGCCTCCATCGCCGCCTTCCCCTCGGCTCCCTTCCGCCTGTACTCCCGGCGCAGCTCCGCACGGACCCTGGCGTCCGTCTTGGCCACGATCCACTGGTTCTCCCGCAGCAGCTTCCGGTAGCTCTCCAGCCGCCGCTGCGGAAGCTCCCCGTGCTCCACGGCGGACCGCACCGCGCAGCCCGGTTCGGACTCGTGGGCGCAGTCCTGGAACCGGCACCGCTCGGCCAGTTCCTCGATCTCGGTGAACACCTGCCCGACGCCGGTCTCGGCGTCGAAGAGGCCGACGCCCCGCAGGCCGGGGGTGTCGATGAGCACCCCGCCGGAGGGCAGGGCGAGCAGGTTGCGGGTGGTCGTGGTGTGCCGCCCCTTGCCGTCGACGTCGCGGGCCGCCTGCACGTCCATGACGTCGGCGCCGACGAGCGCGTTGGCGAGGGTGGACTTGCCCGCGCCGGACTGGCCGAGCAGCACGCTCGTACCGGAGCCGACGAGCGCGACGAGCACGTCGAGTCCGTCGCCGTGCAGGGCGCTGACGGTGAGGACGGGCACGCCGGGCGCGCTGCTCTCCACGTCCTGCACGAGGTGGGCCAGGGTGACCGGGTCCGGCACGAGGTCGGCCTTGGTGAGGACGACGACGGGCTGGGCGCCGGACTCCCAGGCGAGGGCGAGGAAGCGTTCGACGCGGCCGAGGTCGAGTTCGACGGCGAGGGAGACGGCGACGACGGCGTGGTCGACGTTGGCGGCGAGGATCTGCCCCTCGGACCGCTTGGAGGAGGTGGAGCGGACGAAGGCGGTGCGGCGCGGCAGGTAGGCGCGCACGTACCGGGGGTCGCCGCCGGGGTCGAGGGCGACCCAGTCCCCCGTGCACACGACCTTCATCGGGTCGCGGGGCACGACGAACTCGGTGTCGGCGCGGACGGTCCCGTCCGCGGTGACGACGTCGCACTGTCCGCGGTCGACCCGGACGACCCGTCCGGGCAGCAGCCCGTCGGCCTCGAACGGGGCGAACGCCTCGGCCCAGGACTCGTCCCAGCCGTAGGGAGCCAGTGCGGAGAATTCAGCGGAGGTGGAAGTCAAGGGAGACCCTTCACAAGGGTGGCCCCGGGCAGGCGCGTACGGTGCGCGGTCGGTTCAGCCGGCGGCCACGGAGGTGGACTTGATGAGTTCCTGGATGAGGGCAGCGCCCAGCGCAGTGACAGCCATCTGTCGACACCTCCTCGTCCTCGCTCGCGCGTCCGCACACCACCTCGGCGTGCCAGGCAACTGTAGCCCGTGGACGGGCCGGTACGTCAAAGCATTTTCCGCACGACCGGAAATTCCTCGCCCGCGGTCAACTGACCGTGCAGGGCGATCCGTTGAGCGTGAAGCGGTACGGCGTGCGGTTGCCGCCGGTCAAGGAGCCCAGGAAGCCGAAGGACAGGGTGCCGTGCGCGGCGACCGCCTTGTTGTAGTCGGCGGCGGTGGCGGTGACGCGGGGGCCGTCCTGGTGCACGGTGGCGTCCCACATCTGGCCGACCCGCTGGCCGTCGCGGAAGGCCCAGGACACCTCCCAGCCGGTGAGGGCCTGGTCGGTGGTGACGCTGACGGTGGCCTGGAAGCCGTCGGGCCACTGGCTGTCCAGCTCGTAGGCGACCCGGCAGCCGGCCGGCCGGGTGGTGGCGGGGGTGTTCGCCGGGCCCGCGCGGTGGGTGGCGGAGGAGGTGCCCTGGGGTTCGGGGTCGGGCTTCTGCGGGGCCGGCCGGCGCTCGGTGCGGGTCGCGGAGGCCGGGGCGGAGGAGGAGTGCGTGGCGGTGGGGCGGGCCGCGGTGCGGGAGACGCCGGGGCCGGCGACCGGCTGCCGGTCGTCCTGGGCGGCGGCGGTGTCCTCGGCGGAGCCGCCGAACGGCATCATCGACACACCGAGCGCCAGCGCCGACAGCAGCACCGCGGTGGCGAGGAGTCCGCCGCGCAGCACCCTGCTGCGGCCCGTGCCCTCCTCGCGGTCGTCGGCGTCGGCGCCGCCCGGGCGGCCCGCGCCGAGGCGGACCTCGGTGGCGCGGCGGCGCCGCTCCAGGTAGGCGAGGCCGCCCCAGCCGATCACGCCGCCGGCCAGCGCGCCGGGCAGTCCGCCGCCGTGCAGGCGCAGACAGGCGGCGGCCTCGGCGCACCGCACGCAGGTGGCGAGGTGCCGGGAGAGGTCGCCGGGGGTCTCGGCGACGGTCGAGCGGGTGACCGCGTCCAGCAGGCGGGCGTAGCTGCGGCACTGCGCGTCCATCGGGGAGTCGAGGTGGGCGCGGTGGCAGCGGTCCCGGAACAGGCCGCGGACCTGGTCGAGTTCGTCGGCGACGGTGGCCGGGTCCAGGCCGAGCCGGCGGGCCACGGTGGGCAGCGGGAGCGCCTCCACCTCGGCCAGCCAGAGCAGGGCGGCGTCCGCCTCCTGCATGTCCCGCAATCCCCGCAGCGCGACCGGCCGGCCGAGCGGTGGCCCGCAGAACCGGGCCGCGCTGCCGGAGTTGAGCCACAGTCGCAGCTCGGGGTCGAGCTTGTGCCCCTGCCCGCCGGCCTCCCAGGCGGCGGCGGTGGCGCGTACGGCGGTGAGCAGCGCCGGGATCGTCGGCAGCCGTGCGGTGCGGCTGCCGGCGCCGCGCACATGGGTGCTCGCGGCGGCGCGGACCTCGCGCATGCCGAGCGTGAACGCCTCGGTGGCGAGCTGGTGGGCCGTCAGGGAACCGGAGGTGCACAGGTCGGCGTAGGAGAGCACCGCGTCCCAGCACTCCGAGAACAGCGCGGCCTCGGTGTCGTCCTGAGGGGTCGGCAGGTCGGGCATGGGACTCCTGCATCCACGAGCGAGGGCAACTCACCAAAGGGGAAAAGGAGTTGCGGGGAACCCCGCGGCAGGGCACAGAGCCTTTCACGCTCCCGCCACAACTGACAAGCGGCCTGTTCACATCCGGCTACCGACAGTGGCGGCGGGCGCGCGTGCCGCGATCAGCCCGCGACTCCGGCCTTGGGTACGGACGCGGACACGGTTCTGCTCACCGGGTCGGACGCGGACCTCACCGGATCAATCGCGGACCTCACGGGGTCACACCCGGACCTCACGGGGTCACACCCGGACCTCACCGGGTCACACCCGTACCGGCTCCTCCCCCGTCTCCGTCCCCTCCGCGCCCTGCGCCGACGTGTCGTCCGCGGGCAGGCTGTCCATGAAGGAGCTGACGGAGAAGACCGCGCGGCCGGGGCCGGGCGGGCCGTAGCCGGGCGGGGAGGACAGGCCGAAGTCGTCCATGGTCTGCCGGTAGGCCTGGAGCAGCCGGATGTGGTACTCCAGCGGCGCGCCGTGCGGGTTGGCCTTGCCGAGCGGGGTGGTGGGCTCCGGGCACCAGGTGGTGAAGCGCGGGGTGATGCCGTGCGACATGAAGAAGCGCAGGCCCTCGGTGGTGGAGGCGATGGCCTCGTCGACGGTGGTGAAGCCGAACGGCTCGGCCATCTCCACGCCCGCCACGAAGTTGGGGATCACGTTGCGCGCGCCGAACACCTCGGCGGAGTCCAGGATGCGGCGGTGCCACTCGTCCCGGCCGACGTAGCGCTCCTTGCCGGGGCAGTACAGCTCGAACAGCCGGCGGTCCCACACCTCGAAGTTGGGGTGGTAGATCTGCACGCCGTAGTCCTTGAACCGCTGCACGTCCGCCTTGGGCAGCGCCTGCGCGACGACCTTGCCGATCCAGCGGCCCGGGAAGCGCTCCTCGATGGCCTTCGCGTAGTGGCCGTAGAAGTCGGCCTCGTCCCGGCCGGCCACCTTCGACGTGATCGCGCCGCCGGTGAGGGTGTAGGCCGTCGACGCCTTCTGGGTGTCGTACCGGTCGATGATCTCCAGCGCCTCCAGGACCTCCTCGACGTCCTTGACGCCGGTGTAGGGCCGGCCGGCGGCCTTGTGCTGGCGCCAGTTGTGGTTGATGTCGCAGTACTGGCACTCCTCCTTGGCGCCGAAGTACTGGCAGACCCGGAAGACGGTCAGGTAGATCAGGTAGCCCCACTGGATGGTGGGCGCGACCTCCATCACGGACTTCCCGTTGGAGAGGGTGTGCCGGTAGTACTCGGGCATCGGCGGCACCCCGACGTCGGCGACGCGCCGGCCGTCGAGGTACAGCCCGAGCAGCCCTTCCTCGTCGGCGGCGACCCGGTACGGCGAGGCGGGGTTCACCCGTACGGAGACGACCGTGCGCCTCAGGTCGTACGGGCCGCCCGTCAGGATGATCTCCTCCGGGGGCCGGCGCAGCGCGGCCTCGCCCAGCTCGGGCAGGGTGCCGTGGTCGAAGGAGAAGATGAAGTACGACTTCGGTTTGACGTCCCCGTCCTCATTGTCACTGAGAGCGGATTTGTCGAAGGCGACACCGCCCCGGAGCAGGTCCTCCTTGAAGACGGCTTCCCGCGGCACCTGCGGGAACCGCTCCATCAGATCCTCGACCAGCGCGGTACGACTGCCCATCCGTCTGTCTCCTCCCGGCTCAGGCGTACGCCTCTCACCGTATGCCCCCGCCACCGGCACCCCTGTGCCGGGGCCCCGACGATCCTACCGGTACACCCCTTTTGTTCACTTTGGCGATGAAATCGACAGGGCGCCGCGCCGCCACTCCCCCGGCCGGCACGCTCAGGCCGTTCGTCCCAGTTCCGCGGGGTCGACCGCGTGCAGCAGACCGACGCCGGCCGACAGCCGCTCGGCCTCCTCCACGACCACCCGCCCCAGCCGGGCCACCTCGTTGCCCTGCGAGCCGGCCAGGTGCGGGGTGAGGAAGGCGTTCGGCAGGTCGTACAGCGGGGAGTCGGCGGGCAGCGGTTCGGGGTCGGTCACGTCCAGCACGGCGCCGAGGCGTCCGGCGCGCAGCTCCGCGATCAGTGCCTCGTGGTCGACCAGGGCGCCGCGCGCGGTGTTGACGAGCACGGACCCGGCGGGCATCAGGGCGAGTTCCCGGGCGCCGATCAGATGGCGGGTCTCGGCGGTCTGCGGGGCGTGCAGCGTCACGATGTCCGAGGTGCGCAGCAGTTCGTCCAGCGGCAGCAGCGCTGCGCCGAGCCGGGCGGCCTCCGCCGCGTCCACGTACGGGTCGGCGAGCGTGACCGCGAGGTCGTGCGGGCGGAGCAGTCCGAGCAGGCGGCGGCCGATCCGGGAGGCGCCGACGACGCCGACGCGGCGGCCATGGTTGCCGATGCCGGGCAGGATGTCGCCGTAGGGAAAGGCGCGCCGGTCGCGCAGCCGGTCGCGGAGGGCGAAGACGTCCTTCCCGGCGAGCAGGATCATGGCGAGGGTGTACTCGGCGACGGGCACGGCGTTGGCGGCGGCGGCCGAGGAGACGGCGATGCCCCGCTGCCACACCTCGGGCGCGGTGAACCCCTTGACCGAGCCGGCCGCGTGCAGCACGGCGCGCAGCTTCGGCGCGGCGGCCAGGACGGCCGCGTCCAGGCGGGGACAGCCCCAGCCGGTGATCAGGATCTCGGTGCGGGCGAGGACCTCCCGCACCCGGGCCCCGGTGAAGTCGTGCGCCACCAGAGCGGGATCGAGGTCCACGCACGCGCGCAGCCGGGCCAGCAGTTCCGGCGGGAAGACGAGCGGCACGTTCCGGGCTGTCATGGCGAACAGCGCCTGGGGACGCTCGGGCAAGGAAGGGACCTTCCGGCTCGGTGACGCTCGGACAGCAACCGGTCTCTACGGTAGGCGGCGCCGAATGAGAGGGTCAACGCAGACGCAACGCTCCGGGAGAGGACGCAGGGATGGCTGAGACCGCAGGGACCACGGGGACGACGGGGGCCGGGGCCACCGGCACGGGCGCGGTCACCAACTGGGCACGCACCGTCACGTACGCGGCGCGCGAGTTCCACCGGCCGCGCACGCCGGAGGAGCTCGCGGCGCTGGTGGCGGGCAACGCGCGGGTGCGGACACTGGGCAGCGGACACTCCTTCAACCGGATCGCCGACCCGGGCCCGGACGGCGTCCTGGTGTCCACCGCCGGGCTGCCGCGGACGATCGACGTCGACACGGCCGCGCGTTCGGTCCGGGTGTCGGGCGGGGTCCGCTACGCCGAACTGGCCCGCACGGTCCACGCGCACGGTCTCGCCCTGCCCAACATGGCCTCCCTGCCGCACATCTCGGTGGCCGGTTCGGTGGCGACGGGCACGCACGGCTCGGGCGTGACCAACGGCCCGCTGGCATCGGCGGTCCGCGAGGTGGAGATGGTCGTCGCGGACGGCACGACCAAAACGATCGGCCGGGACGACGCGCGGTTCGGCGGTGCGGTCACCTCCCTCGGCGCGCTGGGCGTCGTCACCGCGCTCACCCTCGACCTGGAGCCGGCGTACGGGATGGAGCAGCGGGTCTACACCGAACTCCCCCTGGACGGCCTGGACTTCGAGACCGTCGCCGCCGCCGGGTACAGCGTGAGCCTCTTCACCGACTGGCGGCGGCCGGGCTTCCGGCAGGTGTGGGTCAAGCGGCGCACGGACCGGCCGGCGGTGGACTTCCCATGGGCGGCGCCCGCGACGGAGCCGCTGCACCCGGTGCCGGGCATGCCCGCGGCGAACTGCACGGAGCAGCTCGGGGTGCCGGGGCCCTGGCACGAGCGGTTGCCGCACTTCCGGGCCGAGTTCACGCCGAGCAGCGGGGAGGAGATCCAGTCGGAGTACCTGCTGCCGCGACCGGCGGCCCTCGACGCGCTGCACGCGATCGACGGCATCCGGGAGACGGTCGCCGGCGTGTTGCAGACCTGCGAGGTGCGGACGGTCGCCGCCGACCCGCAGTGGCTGAGCCCGGCCCACGGACGGGACTCGGTCGCACTGCACTTCACCTGGGTGAAGGACGAGGCGGCGGTGCTGCCCGTGGTGCGCCGGCTGGAGGAGGTACTGGAGCCGTTCGACCCGCGCCCGCACTGGGGGAAGGTCTTCCGGATCCCCTCGGCCGTACTGCGCGGGCGGTACGCGCGGTTCGCCGACTTCCGGGACCTGGTCCGCGCCCTGGACCCTTCCGGCACGTTCGCCAACGCCTTCGTGCGGGATCTCCTCGACCACTGACGGCCGTTCGCCGGGGCGCCTCCCCCGACTTCCTCCAGCCCCTTTCCAAACCCCTTGTCGAAAGTCCCTCACAGCCCATAGCCTGACGCCCGCGCCGGTGCCGGAGCCGCCCCGGCCCGCACCGGTCCGCACGGGAGGGGAGGGGCAGCCACGTGAAGCGCACCTCACGTGACATCCGCACCGCGAACCGCTACGAGGTGCTGCGCCAGATCATCGCCGAGTCCCCCACCTCCCGTCAGGAGCTGGCCGCGGCCACCGGACTGAGCCTCGCCACGGTGGCCACGCTCGTCGGTGAGCTGCTGGACCTCCGCGTGATCACCGAGGTCGGGTTCGAGGACTCGGCCGGGGGCCGCCCCCGCGGGCTGGTCGCCGTCAACGCGTCGGGCGGCGCGCTGATCGGCGTGGACATCGCCGAGACGTACGTCCACGTGGAACTGTTCGACCTGGCGTTGAACGTGCTGGCCCGCGCCGACGAGGACATGCGGCCCGGCGAGAGCCGGCCCGAGCAGGTGGTCGGGCACGTCGCCGCCGCGGTCGGCTCGGTGGTCGCCCAGGCCGGCATCGAGGCGGCCCGGGTGCTGGGCGTCGGGGTGAGCGTGCCGGGCCAGGTCGACCGGGACACCGGGGTCGCCGAGTACGCGCCCAACTGGGACTGGCACGACGTGCCGTTGCTCGGTCTGCTCGCCGGACACATCGCCTACCCGCTGTACCTGGACAACCCGTTGCGTGCCTGCGCGGTGGCCGAGCTGTGGTGCGGGGCGGCGCGGGGCCGCGGGGACGCCGTCGTGGTCAACCTCGGCACCGGGGTGGGCGCCGGTCTGGCCCTCGGCGGCGGTCTGCACCGCGGGGTGAGCAACAGCGCCGGCGAGTGGGGCCACACCACGCTCGTGCTGGACGGCCGGCTGTGCCACTGCGGCAACCACGGCTGCGTGGAGACGTACGTCGGCGCACCGGGCATCATGCAGAACCTGCGCGAACTCGACCCGCGCTCGGTCCTGTTGCACCCCGGGGACCAGACGGCCACCATCGACGCGCTGGCCCGCGCGGTCGCCCAGGACGACCCGATCGCGCTCAAGGTCGTCCGGGACACGGCCCGTTACCTCGGCGCCGGCATCTCCGACCTGATCAATCTCCTCAACCCCGAAGTGGTCGTCCTCAGCAGCTGGGTGGCCTCCCGGCTGGGCGAACCGCTGCTCGGGGAGGTCCGCCGGGCGGTCGCCCGGCACGCCCTGGGCCGGCCGCTGGCCGCCACCGAGATCGTCCTCTCCCCGATCCCCACCGACCCGGTGTCCCTCGGCGCGGCCACGTTCGCGCTGGAGGGGGCGCTTCAGTCCGTCGGGCAGCGGACCGGCACCAAGCGCACCACCGCACCCGCGAGGAGCCGTACCGCACCGCCTTCGTGACGACGGAAGGGATGCACGTGCCTCACCTCCGCACCTGTCGGCCCCCACTTCCCGGCCCCGCACCCGCGAACCGGTCCTGCTGACCGCCTCGGCCGCGCCGGCCGTCACCGGAGCCCTGCTCGGCTCCCCGCCCGCGAGTGCCGCCGGCACCGCCGCCACCCCGGCCACCCCGGCCGCCGAGGTCTCCGCCCACGCCGCCCAGACCATCGACAACATCGGCGCGTCCGGTGCCTGGTGGGTCGAGTTGACACCTCGCTGCCTAGGGACTCTAGGCTGTGACCTAGGAACCCAAGGGAGGTGGGCGGTGGCCCGGGTGGGAGTGACCGTCGAGCGGCTGGTGGCGGCAGCGGCGGAGCTGGCGGACGAGGCCGGCTTCGACCACGTCAGCATCTCGGCGCTGGCGCGCCGCTTCGGCGTCAAGGACGCGAGCCTGTACTCGCACGTCCGCGGTCTCAAGGACCTGCGCACCCGCCTCGCCCTGTACGCGGGCGGCGAGCTGATCGACCGGATCGCGGCGGCGGTGGCCGGCCGCTCGGGCAAGGAGGCGCTGCGGGCCTTCGCCGGCGCCTACCGGGACTACGCCCTTGAGCACCCGGGCCGGTACGCGGCCACGCAGATCCGCATGGACCAGGCCCTCGTCGCCGACTCCTCCGCACTGCACCGCACCGCACAGATCACCTACGGCATGCTGCGCGCGTACGGCCTGGAGGAACCGGACTTGACCGACGCGGTGCGCCTGCTGCGCAGCACCTTCCACGGCTACTGCCTCCTGGAGGGCGCGGGCGGCTTCGGCGCGGACCGGGACGTACAGGCCTCCTGGGACAAGGCCGTCGACGCCCTGCACCTCGCCCTCGTCCACTGGCCCCGGGAGCAGGAGAACGATGACTGACACACCCTCCTACGACGTCACGGGCCGAGGTCCCGTGCTGCTGCTCGTGCCGGGCGGGGCCGGGCATCCGATGGGCCTCGGACCGCTGACCGAGCGGCTGGCCACGCGCTTCACCGTGGTGACGTACGACCCGCTGGGCCTCGCGCACGGCCGGCTCGGGCACCCGGTCGCCGAGCAGCGGGTCGCGGACTGGAGCGAGGGCGCGCGACGGGTGCTGGAGGAGGTGCTGCCGGAGGGCGGGACGGCGTCGGTGTTCGGCACCAGCTCCGGTGGCATCGCGGTGCTGGACCTGCTGGCGCGGTACCCCGGGCGGCTGGCGCACGTGGTCGCGCACGAACCGCCGTGCGTGACGGTCCTGCCGGACGGGGCGGCGCGCCGGGCCGAGCTGATCGAGCAGTTGGACGGCCCCGGACGGCCGCCCGCCGAGGGCGGGTCGGCGACCCCGATGGGCGTCTTCCTGGCACGTGTCCTGCGCCCGTTCTCCGCGTACGCGCCCGCCCTGACCCCGCCGCCGGGCCGGCTCACCCTCGCCGCCGGGACCGCGTCGCGCGGTCAACTCCTGCACCGCACGACCGAGTTCCTCGCCGCACGCATGGGCTGTGCCTTCACCGAGTTCCCCGGCGGGCACCTCGGCACGCTGGATCACCCCGTGGAGTTCGCCGACTCGCTCGCCGAGACACTGCGTTCCAGTGCGCGGACATCGGCGTAGGACGGGGTCGTACCGGCCGGGGCGCGCCCGGCCGCGATGTCGGTCACCGCGTCCAGGGCCGCGCCCAGCGCCCGCCGGTACAGCAGCGAGCCGAGGCTGACGCGGCGCACGCCGAGCCCGGCGAGGTGACCGAGCGTGGGTCCGGTGGGCGAGTGGAGGACGTTGAGGGGGACGGCGGTGTGCCGGACGAGGGCCGCGATGCGCCCCGGGTCGGTGACGCCGGGTACGAACACCCCGTCGGCGCCCGCTTCCTGGTAGGCGTCGAGCCGGCGCAGGGTCTCCTTCTCGTCGCCGTCGCCCGACCAGTAGGTGTCGGTACGGGCGTTGACGAACAGGCCCGGCACGGCCGCCTTGACGGCGGCGATCTTCGCCGCGTGCCGCCGGACCGGGCCCAGGCCGTCCTCCAGGTTGACGCCGACGGCTCCAACGGCCCACAACTCGCGTGCCAGCTGGACGACTTCGGCCGGGTCGTCGCTGAAGCCGTCCTCGGCGTCGACCGAGAGGAGGTACGGTCCGGAGCCGAGGATCAGGGCGAGACCCACGGTGTGCTCGCGGGTCGCGCCCTCCCCGTCGGGCCGCCCCACGGCCGCCGCGACCGCCAGGCTGGTCGTGCCGATCGCCGGGAACCCCCGGGCGGCGAGGACGGCGGCCGAGGCGTGGTCCCAGGCGTTGGGCAGCAGCAGCGGCTCGCCCGGACGGTGGTGGAGGCCGGCGAAGGAGGGGGCGGGAGCGGGCTCTGCGGTCATACGGCCATGCTGCACCCCGGTTGTTTCGGCGCCCGCCGAAACGTACGGCGCCCCTCCCCGCCGCCTCACCGGGGCGACACCGACCAGGACGGGCCGGCGGACACCTCGTCCGCCGCCGTGAACCGGAAGGCGGCGGCCGGCCCCCCGGACCAGCTCACCCGCACCTCGTGGCCGTGCTCGTCGCCGTCCGTCTCCACGCGCGCCAGCTCCGCCGGCGGCAGCGGGTCCGGCTCCCCGGTGAGCCGGGCGAGCGCCACGAAGAGCGTGGCCGCGCCGTCCCCGGTCACCCCGGTCAGCTCCGCCGACAGGCCGGTGACCGGGGTGAGCTCGGCGCGCAGGCCCTTCCCGTCCGGCCAGCCCGTCACCCGTACCGGCGTGCCGGGTGCCGCGCCCGCCACCAGATGGGCCCGCACCTCCATCGCTCCCCGGACCGCCACCAGGCTGGTGACGGTGATCCCGGCGCGCACGGTGTGCCGGGAGGCGATCCACCCCTCGCCGGTGCCGAGCGGCTCGATCCGCGTACGGCTGGGATCGCCGTCGACGATCACGCTGTTGTCGTACGACGCCACGGGCGCGGTGGCGGTCGAGTAGGCGAGCCGGGTGTAGTAGGGGTCGTAGCGGACGTCCTCGCTGCCGTGGTTGTGCAGCCGGACCACGCCGTCCGAACGGGTCGTCTGGAGCAGCCAGTTGGGGGCGGGCACGGGGTGTGTCCCGTCGGCGCGGTCGGCCGGGCCCGGCTCCTCCGGTGCCGTCCACACCTCGTGCCCGGGTGGCAGCAGCAGCCCGAGGAAGCCCTTGCTCGCCCAGTACGGCGAGGCGGGGCCCGAGTAGGCCTGCGCGACGGACTCGTCGGGGCCGAGCCAGCCGAGCGGCAGCAGGCCCCGCTCGTCGACCGCGCCGCCGTCGAGGAAGTACCGCAGCGTTCCGGAGGCCAGCCGCCGTGTCTCGCCCGGCGGCAGCGGGGTGTGTCCGGTCAGGGCCCCGAGCCAGAGCGGGGCCGTCGTCGCGAAGCGGTAGGTGAGGGAACGGCCCTGGTGCAGGGGGGCGCCGTCGGCGCCGAACAGGCGGGCGTAGTCGGCGAGGTGGCGGGACAGCCGGCGGCCGTAGCGGTCGAGCAGTGCGCCGTCGTCCGCCAGCCATGCGTGCAGGACGGTGTACAGGTGCATGGCCCAGCCGTTGTAGTAGTCGAACTTCCGGCCGTCGCCGTCCGTGTACCAGCCGTCGCCGACGTACCAGCCCTCGACCCGTTCCAGCCCCCGGTCGACCGCCTTGCGCGCCGCCTCCTCCCGGTGGCCGGTCTCCGCGAGGAAGCCGCCGACGGTGACCGGGAACAACTCCCAGTTGCACGGCCAGGGTTCAGCGGTGAGCGCGTCCGCCAGCCAGGCGGCGGTCCGCTCGCGGACGGCGTCGTCCAGGCGGTCCCACAGCAGGGGCCGGGTGAGCCGCAGGGCGAGCGCGATCGAGGCGGCCTCGACCAGCGGCTGGCCGCGGTCCGTGATCCGTGGCCAGACCCCGCCGGGCCCGGCCGCGAGGCCCTCGGCGTACCGGCCGAGCGCGGTCTCGTCACGGCGGAACGCGGCCAGCAGCAGTGTGCGCGCGTACCCTTCGAGGCCGTCGGAGAGGCGGCCGGCGTGGCTCACACGGTCGCCGGGCAGGTGGTAGAGGGCGCGGTCGGGGGTGGCGTACGGCTCGACGGCGGCGAGCAACGCGTCGGCGGCGGCCTCCCAGTGGGCGCGGGTGAAGCCGGTGTATGGGCTCGACACCCGGTCGTCGGCGGGCAGTTCGATCACGGCGGTGACGGTCCTTCCTCGCGGGACCCGGGACGCCCCGGTTCCGGTCGGGGCGCCCCGGGGACTCATCCCACCCTTACCTCGCCCGGGGGCACCCGACGCGGGGCGGGCGGGATCGCGTACGGGCGCCTCATCTCACGCGCCCTCCTCCACGGCGTCGGCGACGGGTACGCCGAAGTCCGGCGTGCCGTCCGGTTTCCAGCCGAGCTTCTGGGCCCGGGTGTGCCGGTTGGGGTCGTGCAGGGGGTCGCCGGTGATCTCCTTGTACTGGCGGGCGTGGTAGACGAGGACGTCGGTACGGCCGTCCTCGGCGACGGTGAAGCAGTTGTGGCCGGGGCCGTACTGCTCGGTGGTGTCGTCGCTGGTGAAGACCGGGACGGGCGACTTGGCCCAGCTCCGCGCGCCCAGCAGGTCACTGTGCGCGTCGGCGGTCAGCAGGCCCATGCAGTAGTGCCGGTCGGTCGCGCTGGCCGAGTAGGTGAGGAAGACACGGCCGTTGCGTACCAGGACGTACGGCCCCTCGTTGACCTTGTAGCCGACGCACTCCCAGTCGTACTCGGGGGTGGACAGCCGGACCTGGGGCCCGGTCAGGGTCCATGGGTCGGCCATCTTCGAGATCCACAGCGCGGTGTTGTTGTCCATGCCGGGTTCGTGCTGGCGTGGGCGTTCTCCAGCACCCAGATCCGGATGGCCCACACGTCCTCGGCCGGGGCCGAGGCGAAGTAGATGTACCACTTGCCGCCGATCCGGTGCAGCTCCGGCGCCCAGATGTGGGCGCCCATCGGGCCGGTCGGGTGCGCCCGCCAGATCACCGACTCGTCGGCCGCGCCCAGGCCGTTCAGGGTGCGGGCGCGGCGCAGGACGATGCGGTCGTACTCGGGGACGGTGGCCGTGAAGTAGTAGAGACCGTCGGTGTGGCGGGTGATGTGCGGGTCGGCGCGCTGGAGGACAAGGGGGTTCCCGTAGGGGGTCGTGGCCTCCGGGTGCGGCTGCCGGGGCGTGGGGGCGCCTGGGCGAGGCCGGGGGCGGCGGTCGGGCGCCGGCGGCGAGCGCGGCGCCCTTCAGCATCAGTCTGCGGCTGGGAGCTTCGGGCAGGTCGTGGTCGCGGCTCATGCGGACTGCCTCTCGTGGGGAAGCGATGCCTTCGAATCGAGGGCTGCCGGTCAAGGACTGCTCGTTCGATATCCCTTCGTCGTTCGATATCCCGTACGTCATCTGTGATTCCGAACGCCGAAAAGGTACGGGCGGGCCACCAGGGGGTCAATGGGTCCGGCGGAGAAAGCGGGACCGGAGGGAAATCCCTTTCTCCCGGTCGTTCGACTAGCGTCGTGACCATGACCAGCCACACCTCCCCCAGCCTCGCCGACGCCCTCGCCGCCGAGACCGTCGTGCTCGACGGCGGCATGTCCAACCAGTTGGAGTCGGCCGGGTACGACCTGAGCGACGAGCTGTGGTCGGCACGGCTGCTCGCCGAGCGGCCCGAAGCGGTCACCGAGGCCCACCTCGCCTATTACCTCGCGGGCGCGAGCGTGGCGATCACCTCCAGCTACCAGGCCACCTTCGAGGGCTTCGGCAAGCGCGGCATCGGCCGGGACGAAGCCGCGCGGCTGCTCGGGCTGAGCGTGGAACTGGCCCGGGAGGCGGCCCGGAAGGCCCACGGAGCCGGTGTCCCCCGCCCGCTGTGGGTGGCCGCCTCCGTCGGTCCGTACGGGGCGATGCTCGCGGACGGCTCCGAGTACCGGGGCCGGTACGGGATGGGCGTGGACGAGCTGGAGCGGTTCCACCGGCCCCGGATGGAGGTGCTGGCCGCCGCCGCGCCGGACGTGCTCGCGCTGGAGACCGTCCCGGACGCCGACGAGGCCGCCGCGCTGCTGCGGGCGGTGCGGGGGCTGGGGGTGCCTGCCTGGCTGTCGTACACCGTCGAGGGTCTGCGGACGCGGGCCGGGCAGCCCCTGGAGGAGGCGTTCGGCCTCGCCGCCGACGCGGACGAGGTGATCGCGGTCGGCGTCAACTGCTGTGCGCCGGAGGATGTGCGGGGCGCGGTGGAGATCGCGGCGCGTGTCACCGGCAAGCCGGTCGTGGTGTACCCCAACAGCGGCGAGGCCTGGGACGCGCGGGCCCGCGCCTGGCGCGGACGCACCACGTTCGGCGCCGGGCAGGTCAAGGCGTGGCGGGAGGCGGGAGCGCGGCTGATCGGAGGGTGCTGCCGGGTCGGCCCGGAGGCGATCACGGGAATCGCCGGAGCGCTCACCACGTAGCCGAACCGAGCCGACCGCTTCCCCGCCCGGGCGGTTCCTGGTGTGTGGACCCTTCCCCAAGACTGCAATCTGACAGATCGCGAGGTGCGGCGTGGGCCGCCGACAGCCGGCCCCCGCCGGAGCAACCGCTGCGGCGGGCAACGTTCTTGAAGGCCCTCAGCGGTGCCGGGCCACCACCGACCGCCGCAGACGCCGTACCGCCGCCGCCAGTTCGGCCCCCGGCGCCCGGACCCCGGACGCGGGGGCGGGCTCCGGGACGGTGCGGGCAGTCGGCCACAGGCCGGTCTCCGCATCCCGTGGACCGTGCACGGTATGCGGTTCCCCCTCGCCGAAGACCCGCACCGGATGGGTCGCGTCCCAGGCGGCCCAGCCGGGGTCCCCGGTGGCCGCGAACCGCACCCAGGCGGCGTGCATCGCGTCGCTCAGCTCCTGCGGGGCGCCCTCACCGGCCAGCATCCGCGACTCGGGCACGTCCCCGCTGTCGAAGACGAACCCCAGCTCCAGGGCGTGGCAGGCACCGAGGCCGGGCAGCCGGGAGGGCCACGCGAACTCGTAGAGGTGACTGGCGCCGGGGCGGGCGTCGGCGAGCCGGTGCAGCGGCACCCGCAGCAGGTGGTCGGTGACCATCTGGCCGACGATCTCGGCGGTCCCGGCGTCCGGGTGCAGCGCGCGGTAGCCGCGCGCCACCTCGTGCCCGGCGTGGCAGCGGGCCATCGCCCCGGCCAGGGCGACCGCGCCGAGCCGGTCGACGTGCTCCAGCAGTCCGCCGGGCACCAGCCACAGCCGGTACTCGTCCCGGGTCCACCCCATGAGCAGGTCGACGTCCCGGGCGGCGGCGCCGTCGGTCAGCGCCTTCAGCGGGTCGCGGGGCACGAGGTCGCCGTCCACGACGATGCCGAACGCGGGCCCGCCCAGCACCGGGCTGCTGAGCCGGCCGACCTCGGCCTGCGTGCGCAGCAGCAGTGCGCGGTCGACCCCGGCGAACGCCTCGGCGGTGGCGGGGATCTTCAGCCGGGTGGCCATCCGGCGCACCATCCGCCGTACCTTGTCGCGGTCGACGGCCTCGGGCGCGCCGCTCTGTAGGACCGCCCGCCGGATCAGGCCCCGCGTCTGGGGTGCGGCGAGGAGGACGCCGGCGCTGATGGCACCGGCCGACTGGCCGCACAGGGTGATCCGGCCGGGGTCGCCGCCGAAGGCCTCGATCGACTCGTGCACCCAGCGCAGCGCGGCGAGCTGGTCGCGCAGGCCGGGGTTCGGGGGCGCGTCGGGGAACAGGCCGTAGCCCTCCACCCCCAGTCGGTAGTTGACCGAGACGCAGACGACCCCGTCGCGCGCGAAAGTCCTGCCGTCGTACACCGGAACCGCCGAGGAACCCCTGGTCAGCGCGCCGCCGTGCAGCCAGACCAGGACCGGGAGCCGGGCGCCGGGCCCCGGCTCGGGGGTCCAGACGTTCAGGTTGAGGCAGTCGTCGCCGGGGACCACGGGGTCGGACAGGTACGGGGCGAACGCCTCGGAGTACGGCGGCTTCGGCGCGGTCGGCCCGAACGCTCCGGCGTCCCGGACCCCGTCCCAGGGCTCGGGCGGCCGGGGTGGGCGGAACCGCAGGGGGCCGAAGGGCGGGGCGGCGTACGGGATGCCCCGGAAGACCGCGATCCCCCGCTCGTACCGGCCGCGTACGGCCCCGTGGGGCGTTCTGACCACGGGGCCCGTCTGGTCTGCCGTCATCGCCCACCAGCCCTTCGCCACGCACGCGTGCCTCTTCTCACCAAGAGCGCCACAGCGCCCGGACCTATTCCGGTGCACGGGTCTGCGACGTGGGCCGCCCGGTGTACGGCGGAGTTTCGAAAGTCTGAGCCGGTGCCATCCCGTGAATCCCCCCGTCTTCCCGCCGTCCCGCCCCGCATCTATCGCAGGAAGCGCTTTCTGCACCGTCGCCGAGCCAGCCGCGGGAGCGGTGTCGGTCGCGACTTTCGATGGCCCGCGGGCGGGCCGGACAGGTGGTTCCCCATGGTCCGTGCGGGGAGTGCGAGCGTGGGGGCCGGGCCGACGCCGGAGGTGGTGGCCCGGGAGGCGGGTGTGTCGGTGCCCACCGCGTCGAAGGTCGTCAACGGCCGCGAGGACGTGGCCCCGGAGACCCGCCGCCGGGTGACCGAGGCGCTCGACCGGCTCGGCTATGTGCGCCGCCCTCGCTTCGACGCGGCGAAGGCGCCGGGCCTGGTGGACCTGGTGCTGCACTCACTGGAGAGGTCCTGGTCGGGTGCGGTGCTGCACGGGGTGGAGGCGGCGGCGTACGAGGCGGGCCCGGAGGTGGTCGTCTCGGCCGGCCGGGCCCGGCTCCGGGACGCCCGCCGGAGCGCGACTGGCTGGACAAGCTGACCACGCGCGGCTCCTCGGGCGTGCTGGCCGACCGGGCGGAGCCGTCCGCCTCCCAGTACGCCCGGCTGGACCATCACCGCATCCCGTACGTGCTCATCGACCCGGCGCACGAGCCGCCGGCCGGCGTGGTGTCGGTCGGGGCGGCCAACTGGCAGGGCGGGGTGAGCGCGACCGAGCACCTGCTGGGGCTCGGGCACGAGCGGATCGCGGTGATCGCCGGGCACCGGCGCACGATGGCCGACGCCGCCCGGGTGGCCGGCTACCGCTCGGCGCTCGTGTCGGCGGGGGTGCGGCACCGCGCCGAGTGCGTGCGGCACGCGGGCCCCGACGAGACCACCGCCCGGCTGCGCATGCACGAGCTGCTGGACCTGCCCGAGCCGCCGAGCGCGGTGTTCGTGTGCTCCGACCGGATGGCGCTCGGGGTGTACGCGGCGCTGGCCGAACGGGGGGTGCGGGTGCCGGACGAGGTGAGCGTGGTGGGGTTCGACGATCTGCCCGAGGCGTGCTGGGTCACCCCGGCGCTGACGACCGTGCGCCAGCCGCCGGCGGAGATGGCGGCGACGGCGCTGCGGCTGCTGGTGCGGATGACGCGGGGCGACCGCCCCGAGGGGACGCGGACGGAGCTGTCGACACGGCTGGTGCGGCGCGCGAGCACGGCCCCACGCGGGAAGGTCCCCGCCGCGTGCCGCCCGTGAGCCGCACCGGCCGGCTGCTCCGCCGGACCGAGCGGCCGACCGCGTGATCCCGGCGGCGGGTCGGGGCGCGGGAGGTGACCCCGCGCCAGCGGTGATCGTTCGCCGGACATGAAGCACTCCACGCGTATCGCCGCGGCCCTCTCCGTGGCCGCGGTCGCCCTGGTCACCGTCTACGGCACGGCCCATGCCGCCTGCCGCACCCTCGCTCCGGGACAGCAGCGCGCCACCGTGGCCTCGCCCGTCGACGAGCACGACCCGAAGGAGGACGTCGAGCTCGACGAGAACGGCCGTCCCGACCTCAAGGAGGACTGAGTCCGGCGACCGGACGCCGGGAGCCGGTGCAACGGTGACGGCCGGGCACCTCCCGCAGGGGGTGCCCGGCCGTCGTGTCGTCCGGCGGCCGCTCAGTCCTCCTCGCCCCGGTCGGCCCCGACGAGTGCCTCGACCACGTCCACGGCGCTGCCGTCGTGGTCGCTGCCGGCGGTGCCGCTGCCGGTCTGGAGGTTGGCCGCGCGATCGACTTCGAGCCACGAGTCGGCGTGGGAGTTGTCGATCACGGTGATCAGGCTCCCGGACGCGACGGCGGGTACGGCACCGGCCCCGAGGAGCACGGCGGCCACCGCCGTGGCCATGCCGAGCCGCGGTACGGCACCGCTCACACGCCCACGCCCTCGGGGGCGAGCCGCTCGCGGGCGATGTTGCGCTCCAGCAGGCTGGTGGAGGCCTTCACGCCGACGCCGCTCGCCGGGTCCACCTCGGGCAGCCGGCCGTCGGCCGCCTTCAGGCCGGCGAGCGCGGAGTCCATCGCCTCGTGCGCGGCGAACAGGCACGGGGTGCTGTAGATGGCGACGTCCACGCCGAGGTCGGACAGCTCTCCGAGCGACAGCCGGGGCGACTTGCCGCCGGCGATCTGGTTGAACAGCAGCGGCTTGTCCCCGACGACCTCACGGATCCGCTTGATCCACTCGACGCTGCGCACCCCGTCGACCAGCACCACGTCGGCGTCGGTGGCCGCGAGCCGTTCGGCGCGGTGCAGGATGTCGTGCTCGTCGGTGGCGTCCGTGCGGGCGACCACGACCAGGTCCTTGCGGGTCTCCAGGACCTTGTGCAGCTTCTCCAGGTATTCCTCCAGGGGCAGTACCTGCTTGCCGTCGGCGTGGCCGCACCGGCGGGGCCGCTTCTGGTCCTCCAGGATCACCCCGGAGGCGCCGATGCGCTCCAGTCCCTCGACGACGTGACAGGCGACCTCGGGGTCGACGTACCCGTCGTCGATGTCGACCAGCAGGTGGTGGTGGGGGAACGCCCCGCGCAGCCGCTGGACGAAGGCCACCATGTCGGGCCAGGCGATGAATCCGATGTCCGGCAGTCCGTAGTACGAGGCCGCGAAGCCGAAGCCCGATACGAACATCCCGTCGTAGTGCTTGGCCGCGATCGACGCCGAGTACATGTCGTACACGCCGATCAGCGGCGTGGTTCCGGGATCGGCGATGCGCTCGCGCAGCTTATTACCGTAGGTCAAGGTCCGGCTCCTCCTGTGGGTGGGTGACGCGGGACGGAAGGGGGCCGCCGCGTCTCGACGCCCTTTGCCAAGACAAGAGCATCTCTAGATAGTCACGTGACCTTCCCCCTACGCCAGCTTTACTCACTCCAACGGCGCAACCGGTTCACCGCAGAAACGTCACTGGGCGGCCGTTGCCGCCCAGGTGAGGCCGCCGTTCAGGTGGGCCAGGAAGACCGGGTCGCGGTAGGCGCCGGCGGCATGACCGAGGGCCGTGTAGAACACGCGTCCGCCTCCGGGACCCCGCTCGTAACACCAGGCCAGCGGATGGTCCGCGCCCATCCCGCCGCCCTCGTACGACGTCTCGTCGGCGCGCAGCAGCACGCGTGCCCCGCCGCTCGGGGCGTGGTCGAAGTCGTACCACTCGTCGGTGAACTCCCAGACGGACGGCAGCCGCCGGGTCGCGGGGTGGGCGGGGTCGGCGACGAGGGCCCGGCCCGGCTGGTAGGCGGGGTGCCGGGTGAAGCGGGCGCCGAGGAGTTCGCCGTAGTACGGCCACCCGTACTCGGTGCAGGCCGCCGCGTGCACCCCGGCGAAGCCGCCGCCCGACCGGACGTACCGCTCCAGCCGCTCGCGTCCGGCCGGGGTCAGCACGTCCCCGCTGGTGGAGAGGAAGACCACGGCCGCGAACCCGTCCAGCGGCCGTTCCAGGTCCGCGGGGTCCTCGGTGTGCTCGACGGCGAACCCGCCCAGCGCCCGGACGGCGGCGACCGCGTCCGGGATGGAGTCGTGGCGGTAGTCGGTGGTGCGGGTGCAGAGGAGGAGACGAGGAGGCATGCCACGGGACTCTAGGCGCACGCCCGACGGCCCGGCAGGGCGGTCCGCCGTGCCCTGGCCCGGCACCGTCGGGTCAGGAGACGTTCTCCTCAACCGCCTTCGCCCACGCTGTCGTCGGGCGCTCCGTCGCCGTACGACGGCAGGTCACCGCGCCGCACCGGCACCGTCGCCGTGGGAACCGGCGGCAGCAGCGCGGCGAGCTCCGCCGACGCGGGACGGTGGACGGCGTCCGCGGCGCCGCGGAGCACGTCGGCCGCGACCTTCTCGCCGCTGATCCGCACCACCTGGCCCTTCGCCGGTGCCACGCAGGTGTAGCCCTGCGGGCAGTCGGCCGCGCTGCCCCGCTCGGCGTAGAGGTGGAGCACGGCGCCGTCCTTCGCCCAGTACGCGGCGGAGAAGCCGTCGTCGCCGTTCACGCCGACGGACTGCTGCGCGAGCGTGAAGCCGGGCACGTCGGTGACGTAGACGAGTTCGGGCGCGATGCCCAACGCGCGCAGCCTGGCGTCCAGTTCGGCGCGCGGCACGCTCGGGGACGCCGGGTCCCGGGCATCAGCGGACGCCGCGCCCCGGGTGTCGCCGGTGTCCGCCTTCTCGGTGCCGCACGCCGTGAGCAGCGCGGGGAGGAGCAGGAGCGGCGGCAGGACGCGTGCGGTACGGATCACGCGCCCATGGTGCCGCACGGGCGTTCCCGGGGACGGTCCCGATCCCGTAACCTCCTGCGCGATGAACGCGATTCCGCCACTGCTGGACCATCTCGTCCTGGCCACGCCCGACCTGGGCGCGACGGTCACCGCGTTCGCGCGGCGGACCGGGGTCACTCCGGCGCCCGGCGGGGTCCACCTCGGGCTGGGTACGCGCAACCACCTGGTGGGGCTGGGCGGCCGGAGCTACCTGGAGATCCTCGGGCCCGATCCGGAGCAGCCCGACCCTTCCGGGCCGCGGCCGTTCGGCGTCGACCGGCTGACCGGGCCGGCCGTGCTGACCTGGGCGATCAGCCCGCCCGACCTGGACGCGGCGATCGCCGGTGCGCGGGCGCGGGGCCATGACCCGGGCCCGGTACGGCCGATGAGCCGCCGCACCCCGGACGGCACCCTGCTGCGGTGGCGGCTGACGGACGCCGGACCCGGGGAGACGGGGGGCCTGCTGCCGTTCCTCATCGACTGGGGCGACTCCCCCCACCCGGCCGACTCGGGCCTGCCGGTCACCCCGCTGCTGGCGGTGTCGGCCTCGGCGCCCGACCCGGAGGGTCAGCGCGGCCCGCTGGCGGCCCTGGGGACCGCGCTGACGCTCACCACGGGCCCGTTCGCGCTCTCCTTCACCGTGGACACCCCGAACGGACCGGTCTCCTTCGGCTGAGTGCCGGGCCGCGGCCGACGGTGAGCACCGGGGCCCAGGCGATCTCTCGCGCGTGGCCGGAGAAGGCGTCCCGCACGTCGGAGAACGCGCTGACCCTGGTGACGCACAGGGGTGCACCTCACCGGCGAGTGATCAGTGGGAGGCGGGGAGTTCGTCGGCGGTCCGGTCGTCGGGCACGCCCGACGCGGCCATCGTGACCGCCGGCCGGCCGCGCAGTCCGAGGGCACCGATCAGTGTGGCGAGCAGGGCCGCGGCGAGGGGGACCCACAGGGCCGCCCGGTAGCCGTCGAGCAGGGCGGCCGGTGACGTCGACGCGGTGGCCGACACATTGACGGCGGTGGCCGCGGAGAGGCCGATCGCGGCACCGAACTGGAAAGCGGTGTAAAGCAGTCCGCCGGCCAGGCCCTGCTCCTCCTCCCGGACGCCCTCGGTGGCCACGATGGTGAGGGGGCCGTAGGCGAGGGAGAAGGCGATGCCGAGGGTCAGCAGGCTGGGAAGCATCGCCAGGTACGTCCAGTCGGCACCGACCGGGAGGAACAGCGCGTACGACAGCGAGGCCAGCAGCAGTCCGCCGAAGATCACCCGGGCGTTGCCGAAGCGGTTCACCAGCTTGGGGGTGAGGACCGGGGAGAGGATCGCGTCGACACCGACGACGATCATCGCGAAGCTGGTCTCCAGCGTCGACCAGTCGCGCAGCTCCTGGAGGTAGAGGACGACCAGGAACTGGAATCCGAAGAAGCCCGCCGCGAAGAGCAGTCCGATGAGATGGGCGCGGACCAGGGCGCCGCTGCGGAAGATGCCGAGCCGGACCAGCGGGGATGCCGAGCGGCGTTCCCTGGCGATGAACGCGGCGAGGAGGACGAGGCCCGTGCCGAATGTGCCGAGGGTCCACACGAGGCTGGTGTGGGCGGCGCGCTCCACGCCGAGGACGAGCAGGACGACGGCGGCGGTGATGGTGAGGCCGCCGGCCAGGTCGGTACTCCGGCCGGTGCGGTCGGGACGCGGTGTCCTCGGCACGAGGACGAGCGCCGCGACGAGGATCAGCCCGGAGAGCACGACCGGTGCGAAGAACACCCAGCGCCAGCCGGCCGAGGCGAGCAGCCCGCCGACGACCAGGCCGACCGAGAAGCCGCCGGCCGCGGTGCCGGAGTAGAGGAGCAGGGCCTTGTTGCGCTGCGGGCCCTCTTCGAAGCTGGTGGTGATGAGGGAGAGGCCGGCCGGGGCCATGAAGGCGGCGGCGACTCCGGTGACGAACCGGGCGGCGATCAGCGTCCAGCCCTCCGTGGCGAATCCGCCCAGTCCGGAGAAGAGCAGGAAGACCGACAGCCAGAGGACGAACATCCGGCGGCGGCCGAAGAGGTCGGCGGCGCGTCCGCCCACCAGCATGAAGCCGCCGTATCCGAGGACGTACGCGCTCATGACCCATTGCAGGGAGCCGGTGGACAGACCGAGGTCGGCCCGGATGGACGGCAGGGCCACATTGAGCATGGCCACATCGATGCCCTCCAGGAAGATCGCGCCGCACAGGACGAGCAGGACCCCCCAGTCGCGCGCACTCAGAGCAACCGCCTTCGGTGAGCCCATGTCAGTTCCTCGCTGTGTGGGTCTGTTGTCGGCTGAACCACCCTCGATCAGGCGCAGGAGAGGAACAACGGCGAATACCGCGACGTTCGTTCAACCAGGCTTACCGATCCGAGGGACCGGGGGACGTCGATGGAACGCGATGAACTGGTGTGCTTCCTCCTGCTCGCCGAGGAACTGCACTTCGGGCGCACGGCCGACCGCATGAGGCTGTCCCGGGCCCGGGTGAGCCAGCTCGTGCGGCGCCTCGAACGCCGCGTCGGCGCACCGCTGTTCATCCGTACCAGCCGCCGCGTCGCCCTCACCTCGCTCGGCCGGCAGTTGCGCGCGGACCTGGAACCGCACCACCGCGCGATCGAAGCCGCCCTGGAGCGGGCCGCCGCCACCGCGCGCGGCATCGACACCGTGCTGCATGTCGGCTTCCCGAACCCGCTGACCGGCGAGATCGTGATGAAGACGACCGAGGCGCTGCGCGCCAGCCACCCCGGGCTCGCCGTGGAGATCTGTGAGGTACCGCTCGCCGATCCGTACGGGCAGCTGCGCAAGGGCGAGTTCGACCTCCAGATCGCCGAACTGCCCGTGCGTGAGGAGGATCTGGGCGAGGGCCCGACACTGCTCGCGGAGGAGCGCGTCCTCGCCGTCGGCTCGGCACATCCCCTCGCCGCCCGGGACGCGGTCTCCCTGGAGGACCTGGCCGACGTACCGCTGCTCACGATCATCGGCGACGTCCCCGAGTACTGGCTCGCACACCACCTCCCCGCTCACACACCGAGCGGCAGGCCGATCGCCCGCGGCCCCGGCATGACCACCATGCAGGAGGCGCTGATGCTGGTCGCCGCCGGCAAGGGCGCGGTGCTCGCGCCCGCGCACACGGCCCTGTACCACGCCCGCCCCGGTGTCGCCTACGTCCCTTTCACGGACGCGGAGCCGACCGGCTACGGCCTGGTCTGGCGGGCCGGACACACCACCGGCGCGGTACGGGCCTTCGTCAGCGCCGCCCGCGAGGTCGCGAGGAGCATGGCACGGCCGGCTCCCGGGCACCGCGCCCCCCGCAACTGAACACGTTCACATGCGCGCCTGGTATCGGCCCCCTCGCTGTCGCGCGAAGGAGGGGGCATGCGCAAGGAGGAGAAGTCCGCCGCGAGTGGGCTCCGGCACGGGTTCGGGCAACTGGCGCGGTTCGGGATGGTCCAGGCCCGCGCCTGCGCCTGCGCCGTGGCACTGTCGGCCGGGCTCGGCGCCTCCCGGCTGCTGCCCCCGCTGCCGGTGGCGCGCTACACCTGGTCCTCGTCTACGGCGTGCTGCTCACCCTACGAGCTAATCAAGGTGCGCCTGGGGTCGTGGAGTTACCCCGAGGACGCTCTCACCAAGGTCGCCGGAGTGCCGCTGTACGGCGGCTTACTGTACGCGGCGGTCGCCGGTCACGTGTGCCGGGCCCGGCGGCTGATGGGACTGCGTTACACCCGCTACCGCGCCGCCGCCACGACCCTGGTGGCCGCCACCGTCTACCTGAACTTCTTCACCCACCACCGGATACCGGACCTGCGCCGGCCGCTCGCGGCGGCGATGACCGCCGCGACCGCCGGGACCTGGGTGGGCTTCAGCGTGGGCGCCCACCGCTACCGCATGCCGCTCACCGCCTCCTTCGTGCTGATCGGCTTCTTCCTGTGGGTCGCCGAGAACGCCGCGACCTAGGCGGGCGCCTGGAGCTACCCGCAGCAGCTGGGCGGCCGGCAGCCGGTGCCGCTGACCGAGTTCGGCGCCTGGTTCCTGCTGATCAGCGTGACGTTCGTGCTCGTCGAACGCCTCGGCACGGCCGGCCGGGACCGCTGCGCGGGCCGCCCGGAGCCGGGTCCGCGACCGTGCCCGCCACCGGTGTCCGATTCCTTCAAGACCGGCTGACCGGCCGCTGCCTACGGTGGCCGCATGACCGTACGATTCGCCGTGATCGGCCTGGTCGCCTCCGACCTGGCCGCCTCCCTCGCCTTCTACCGCCGCCTCGGGCTGGTCTTCCCCGACGGAGCCGAGGACCAGCCGCATGTCGAGGCCGAACTGCCCGGCGGGCTGGTGCTCGCCCTGGACACCGAGGAGACCATCCGCTCCTTCCATCCCGGCTGGCGGCCGTCCGCCGGCGGAGGGCGCGTCGCGCTCGCCTTCCGCTGCGACTCCCCCGCCGAGGTCGACGCCCGCTACGAGGACCTGGTGGCCGCCGGTCACCACGGGGAACTGGGGCCGTGGGACGCCTTCTGGGGGCAGCGGTACGCCACCGTGCACGACCCCGACGGCAACGCGGTCGACCTGTTCGCCCCGCTACCCGCGCCCGGCGAGTAGTTCCCCGAGCGGCATCCCCGCCAGCTCCCGCACCTCCCGCGCCAGATGGGGCTGGTCCGCATAGCCCGCGCGGACCGCCGTCTGCGCGGACGGCGTCCCGGAGCGGGCCAGGGCCAGCGCCCGCTGGAGGCGCAGGACGCGGGCCAGCGTCTTCGGACCGTACCCGAAGGCGGTCAGGCAGCGGCGGTGCAGCCGGCGTTCGCCGAGGCCCAGTTCGGCGGCCGTCGCGGCCACCGTGCGGCCCTCGTCCAGGCACTCCACCACCCGGCGCAGCAGCGGGTCCGGGGCACCCGCCTCCGCCGCCCGGTCGAGGGCGATGTCCTCCAGCGCGCTCGCCGGGTCGGGGGCCGCCGCGACCCGGTCGCACAGCCGGCGGACGCTCGCGGCGGGCCAGAGGTCCGCCAACTCCACGCGGAGGTCGCGCAGTTCATGCGCCGGAACGCCGAGCAGCGCGGGCGCGGTGCCGGGGAAGAAGCGGATGCCCGTCCACGAACGCGTCGGGCCCTCGGGGAGGTAGGGGCGAGTGTCGGGACCGGCTACCAGCAGCCGCCCCTCGCTCCACAGCAGATCCATGCACCCATCGGGCAGCACGGGCCGGGCAGCGACACCGACCGGGGAGTTCCTCCACACGACCGCACCGGCCAACCGGGACACCCGCTCCACGTACACGACGGCCAGCGTACGCCGCCCACGGATACCTGCGGGGCCGCCTCGGAAGCCCCGGGGGGGGCAGGCCGGGAGCGAGCACGCCCGAGCGGGGTCTCACCCCGGTGCCGGGTCGGGAGGGCGAGAGCCACGGGGCGGGCTGCCACTGGGGAGCGGACCGGGAAGGGAAGAGCTGCCGGGGCGAGGCTTCCATCCCGCAGCGGACCGGGAAGGCGAGCACACGCGGGCGGAGCCGCCGCCGGGTGACGGGGCGAGGTGGCCGGGGCGCCCGGACGGGGCGCACCCGGGTGGTCTGCGGAAGGCGAGGGTACCGTCAGCTCGGACGTGGGGACGCCGGGGAGGGGCTGCCTCGGTGGACCGTCGCCGGTGCCGGGGTTCCGAACAGCGGGAGGGTGTGGCGTATGCGGAAGCGGCGGGTGTAGACGGCGGTGGCCCCGGCGGTCAGGCCCAGCAGGAGCAGCGAGAGGGCCCGGTCCAGCAGCGGCACCGTGTCGGTCGGCAGCGTCGCGGCGGCGGCCGAGCCGAGGGCACCGTCGAGGAGCTGCTCGGCCCCCCACAGCGCAGTGAGGACACGCAGGGCTCGGCGGAACGGGGCACTGTCCTGCCAGATCCTGTCCCGTGCGCGGGCCGTGCCGCCCGGGTGCAGTCGCTGTCCCACCTGGAACGCCAGGGGTCTGCCGGTGAACGCGGTGCCGAGCGCCCAGCCGCCGACCGCGAGGGACAGTGCCGCGTTCTTGAACAGCAGGACGCGGGGGCCGCCACCGATCAAGGACACCAGCGCGGCGGCGGCCAGCAGGACCGTGAAGAACAGGTCGACGCCGTCGACCCGGCGGTGCCGGGCCGCGCCGGCCAGCAGACGCAGCGCCGGTGGCGCACCGCTCAGCAGCAGGGCCGACGCCTGACCGGCGCCGAGTGCCCGGGTCACGTAGTAGACGAGGAGCGGGAGGACGAGGTCCACGGCGAGGGAGAGCAGGGGGCCGCGAGCGGTCCCGGACGGCCCCGCAGGCTCGGTCGACTCGGCGGACGCGGACCCGTCCGTCCCATCTGTCCCAGGGATGCCGCCAGTCCCGGCGGTCCTGGTGCTCCCGAGCCGCCCGGCGGTCCCGCTGACCCCGGCGCCCCCGATCCGCCCGGCAGCCGCACCGATCCCGGCGGCCCCGTCGATCCCCACCACCCCGAAGCTCCCGGCCCGCCCGACGGCCCCGCCGGCCCTGATCGCCTCGGCCGCCCAGGCGGTGCCGCTCGCTCCGGGGGACCAGGCCGTGCCGCCGGCGTCGATCCTGCCGGCCCCGGCGCCCCCGCCCGCGCCGCCCGCCCTCCCCCTCGTACCACTGATTTCCGTGTGTCCCGTCGGATCCGCCATGTCCGCCGCCTCCTCGCCCGGTGCCGCAAGCCGTGCCGGGCGACGTGACGCACAACGGCGCTGCCCGGCTGTCCGCTCTGGCCGGACGCCTCCGGCCTGCGCGTGCACGACCTTCACGCTAGGTGCGGGACGGTGTCCGGCGGATCGGCGCAGGGGTGGAGTGCCGGGTGGACATTCCGGGGACAAGCGCAGTCACCTTCTCCACCGCAGGGTCCACACCCGAGGGTGGAGACGGCCGCGACGGGGGTCAGGGACGGCCGCCCCCACAGACCGAGCGGACCGACCCCGACCAGAGCGAGCAGACCGACCCCGACCAGAGCCAGCAGACCGACCCCGACCAGAGCCAGCAGACCGACCCCGACCAGAGCCAGCAGACCGACCCCGACCAGAGCCAGCAGACCGACCCCGACCAGAGCCAGCAGACCGACCCCGACCAGAGCGAGCAGACCGGGTCGGCCGGAAGGTCACCGCACCGGGTGCGCCGTACCCCCGTCCCCGTCCCCGTCCTCGCCCCCGGCGCGCCCGGCCCGCCCGCTCCCCTTGTGCGCGTGGTGCGGGTTCTTCGCGTGGGTGCGCAGGCGGGCCGTCACGTCCTCCGGGGGCAGGAAGCGGGACCAGCGTTCGGGGAACTCGGAGGGCATGTCGGGGTCGTCGGGGTCGGTCTCCCGGGCCACCGCGGCACGGGCGACGTACTCGGCGACCTGCGCGTGCCGCACCCGCTCGTTGGCCTCGCGCGCGGCGGCCGTGGCCGCGGCCGGCCAGACCCGGTCGATGGCCGCGTTGACGGCCGCGCCGACGAGCACGGCGAACGCGGACACGCCGATCCACAGCAGAACGGCGACGGCGGCGGCGAGCGAGCCGTAGATGGTGGCGCCCTCGATGGTGCTGGTGAGGTAGATGCGCAGCAGGAAGCTGCCGAGGACCCACATGGCGAGGGCGACCAGCGCGCCGGGCACGTCCTCGATCCACGGGGAGCGCACCGGCACCGAGACGTGGTACAGGGTCGTCAGGAAGACGATGGACAGGACGATCACGACCGGCCAGTACAGGACCTGGACGACCGTCTCCGACCAGGGCAGGATCCGCACCACCGCGTCGGGCCCGGCCACCATCAGCGGCAGTGCCACCGAGCCGATCAGCAGCGCCACGATGAACAGCAGGAACGCCATGATCCGGGTCTTCACGATGCCCCGGACACCGTCGAGGCCGTACATGACGGTGATGGTGTCGATGAAGACGTTCACCGCGCGCGAGCCCGACCACAGGGCGAACAGGAAGCCGATGGAGATGACGTCGGGCCGGCCGCCCTTCATCACGTCGTGCAGGATCGGCTCGGCGATGTCCTTGACGCCCTTGTCGGACAGCACCGTGCGGGAGGCCTCCAGGAGGTTGGTCTCCAGACTGTGGATGGTGTCGGCGCCGGTCCAGTCGTCGACGTAGCCGAGCAGTCCGATCAGGCTCAGCAGCAGCGGCGGCACGGACAGCAGCGTGAAGAACGCCGCCTCCGCCGCCAGGCCCAGGATGCGGTACTCCATGCAGGAGTTGACGGTGTCCTTGAGCAACAGCCAGGCGGTCCTGCGCTTGGAGACGTTCCGGTAGAGGGCTCTGGCGCGGTGGAGCCGGCCGGCCGGCCGCTCGGGGGTTTCACTTGCTGGCTGCACGTCCTAACGGTAGCCGCCGCACCGGGCCGCCCTCACCTTCCGGGGGCGATCACCGAGGGGACACATCGATTTCCGGCGCTGTGCCACTCCGGGGCCATCACCACCGCCGTCCCGGGTAGGTTCGCCATCATGGCAGGCACCTCCACCCACACCGTGACGAACCAGCCGCCCCCGCTGGCCGGCTACGACGTCTTCACCGCCGACCGGGCCCTCGCCGAGGCCGTCGACCGGTACACCGGAGCCGATGTCCTCAAGGAAGTGCGCGCCGAGCTGTCCGCGCTGGGCCGGGCCGCCGGTTCGGCCCAGCTCCAGGAGTGGGCGGTGCAGGCGAACGAGCATCCGCCCCGGCTGCGCAGCCACGACCGGTACGGACACCGGATCGACGAGGTCGACTTCCACCCGGCCTGGCACCGGCTGCTCGGCAAGGGCGTCTCGGCCGGGCTGACCGGCGCCTGGACGCGCCCGTCGGGGCATGTGCGGCGGGCGGCCGGGTTCCTGGTCTGGACGCAGGTCGAGGCGGGCACCTGCTGCCCGCTGTCGATGACGCACGCGGCGGTGCCCGCACTGCGCGCCGACGCGGAGCTGGCCGCCGAGTGGGAGCCCCGGCTGACGTCCACGGTCTACGACCGGGAGCTGCGGCCCGCCGGGCAGAAGCCCGGTGCCCTGTTCGGAATGGGCATGACCGAGAAGCAGGGCGGCAGCGACGTCCGCGCGAACACCACCGCGGCACGGCCCCTCGCGGAGGACGGCACATACGTGCTGACCGGGCACAAGTGGTTCTGCTCGGCGCCGATGTCGGACGCGTTCCTGGTGCTCGCGCAGGCCCCGGGCGGGCTCACCTGCTTCCTGGTCCCGCGGGTCCTGCCCGACGGCACCCGCAACGTCTTCCGGCTCCAGCGGCTGAAGGACAAGCTGGGCAACCGCTCGAACGCCTCAGCGGAGGTCGAGTTCGACGGCACCTGGGCGCGCCGGGTCGGCGAGGAGGGGCGCGGGGTGCGCACGATCATCGGGATGGTCGCCGCGACCCGGCTGGACTGCGCGCTCGGCTCGGCGGGCCTGATGCGGCAGGCGGTGGCGCAGGCCGTGCACCACTGCGCGCACCGGGAGGCGTTCGGCGGGAAGCTGGTCGACAAGCCGTTGATGCGCAACGTCCTCGCCGATCTCGCGCTGGAGTCGGAGGCGGCGACCGCGCTCGCGCTGCGGCTGGCCGCGGCCTGGGACGACGGTGGCGAACAGGAGCGCGCCTTCCTGCGGCTCGCGGTGCCGGCCGCGAAGTACTGGATCACCAAGCGCTGTGCCCCGGTGACCGTGGAGGCCGCCGAGTGCCTGGGCGGCAACGGGTACGTGGAGGAGTCCGGTCTGCCCCGGCTGGTGCGGGAGTCGCCGCTGAACTCCATCTGGGAGGGCGCGGGGAACGTGCAGGCGCTGGACGTGCTGCGGGCCTTGCAGCGGGAGCCGGGCGCGCTGGACGCCTGCCTCACCGAGATCGGCCGGGCGCACGGCGCGGACCACCGGCTGGACCGGGCCGTGAAGGACCTGTTCACCGAACTCGCCGATCTGGAGGGCGTCGAGGGGCGCGCCCGGCGCCTGGCGGAGCGGCTGGCGCTGGTCCTCCAGGGCTCGCTCCTGGTGCGGCACGCCCCACCGGAGGTGGCCGACGCCTTCTGCGCCTCCCGCCTGGGCGGCGACCGCGGCGCGTCCTTCGGCACGTTGCCGGCGGGCCTGGACCTGGAGTCGGTGGTGGATCGAGCGCGTCCGGTCTGAACCCGCCGTACCCGGCCGGGGCCTCGGCGGGAGGGGGTGGTGCTGCGCCGACACGGCACCACCCCCCACCACCTGGGTCAAGTCTCGGCCACGCTCCGGCGGTTCACCAGGGTTGCAGGGAGTTGCAACTCGTGGGGGCACATGCGCGGAGTCTGTGCCTCCGCCATGTCCGGAACGGCAGTATGAGAGGCACAGTCGGACCGGAAACCGCCGCCCGGACGGCTTTACACGTGTGTTCGACGCCCCTTTCCGGGAGGACCGCAGTGGTGAACCCGCCGATGAACGTGGCGCGCCTGGCCGCCGTGGACGCGGCGCAGGCGGCCCGGGTGCTGAGCGAGGTGCGCGAGGCCACGCTCGCCGGGCAGCGTACGCGGCTCGCGCCCCGTCCGGTGATCGAGCAGTCGTGGGGACGGATGCTGCGCAGTGGTGTCGACCCCGAACGCGACTTCAGGTCCGGGCTGTTGTCCTCGGAGGAGGTGCGGCGTCGGCGGGAGGAGTCGCCGCTGCGGCATGTCCTGCCGGTGCTGCGGGAGGGGCTGCTTTCGGTCGCGGACGTCGCCCAGCACATCATGGTCGTCGCGGACGCCGACGGGCGCGTGCTGTGGCGGGAGGGTGTGCCGTCGGTACTGCGGAAGGCCGACGGGCTGGGCTTCGAACTCGGCGCGGACTGGAGGGAAGACGTCGTCGGCACCAACGGGGTGGGCACCCCGGCGGTGGTGCGGCGGCCGGTGCAGGTGTTCGCCGGCGAGCACTTCGTGCGGTCGCACGTCTCCTGGACCTGTTCGGGCGCGCCGATCACGGATCCGCGGGACGGGCGGCTGCTCGGCGTGGTGGACGTCAGCGGCCCGCTGGAGACCATGCATCCGGCGACCCTCGCCTGGGTGGACTCGGTCGCCAAGCTGGCCGAGGCCCGGCTGCGGGAGCTTCATCTGGCCTCGCTGGAGCGGCTGCGGGTGGTGGCGGCGCCGGTGCTGGCCCGGTTGGCCGGGCGGGCGCTGGTGGTGGACCGCGACGGCTGGGCGGCGGCCGTGGCCGGGATGCCGTACGTGCGGCGGGTGACGCTGCCCAGGGCGCTGGCGCCGGGCCGTCGGTGGCTGCCCTCGCTCGGCTCCTGCGCGGTGGAGCCGCTGGCCGGGGGCTGGCTGCTGCGGGCGGAGGAGGAGCCGCGGGCCGGTGCCCGCCGGATCGTGCTGGACCTCGCCCGGCCGGGCCGCCGTACGGTGACGGTCACGGCGCCGGCGGGTTCCTGGTCGCGGGAACTGAGTCCGCGCCACGCCGAGTTGCTGTTCCTGCTCACCGAGCACCGTGCCGGACGCGGGGCGGCGGGGCTGGCCGAGGACCTGTTCGGCGATGCGTCCCGGACGGTAACCGTACGGGCCGAGATGTCCAGGATCCGGAGGTATCTTGGGGAACTCCTCCAGCACCGGCCGTATCGTTTCCGCGACGATGCGGAAGTGGACGTGATCCTTCCAGAAGATCCGTCCCACCTGCTTCCCCAGTCGACGGCACCAGCGGTAACCCGGAAGCGGAATGCTGTGCGCGACGCCCGGACCGAGCGGCCCGGACAGGGGTGACCGTCCGGCCGGCCCCGGCCCCGCACGCGCGTCTTCCACCGATCTGCGCAGTCCTGGCCCTGCGCGGCCCGTTCCTGCCGTAGCATCCCGTACGGGCCTCCCCACCTGCTCCTCGCGTCAACCCACGGATCGCGCGGCGCAGTTGGCCCGCCCTCTGGAGGAGAGATGAAGCATCGCGGCAGACACCGCCGACGCAGACGGGGCGCTGCGCTGCGCGCGGTCCTGACCGGCACCGCGCTCGCGCTCACCGCCGCGGCCACCCTGATCAGCGCCTCCCAGGCCGACGTCACCGACAACCCGGGCGCGCTGAAGCCGCTGACCTCCCCGGCGGACACCAGCCGGCTCCGCCTCCAGGAGCACCTGGTCCCCACGCGCTCCCTGGACCGGCTCACCACCGCGATGGGCCGCCCGGTCGGCGTGGACGCCGTGCTCCGCAGCACCGACCGAACCCTGCGCGAGGGCGAGGACTGCGCCAGCGGCGACCGCGCCTCGCTGCCCGTCGCCCCGGCCGCCACCCGCGCCTACTGCTGGGACCCGGCCGACACCGCCACCGGCGACTGGCGGCCCGCCTCCGTGACCACCTCCGGGGACGCCGACGAGGACGGCGTCTGGGGCACCCACCGGGTCGTCCTCGCCGGCTGGTCCCACAGCACCACCACCGGCCGCCGAGCCGAGCGCGGCCTCGCCCGGGTCGCCTTCGTCGACGCCGACGACCCGGCCCACCTCACCTACCGCTGGGTGCTGCTGGTGGTGCCGGTCGACGGCGGCCGGGACTACCGGGGCCTGGCCTCCGGCCTCTCCGGCATGGTCTGGTACCAGAACAAGCTGCTGGTCACCACCACGGCCGGCGGCGCCGACGCGCTGTACGTCTACGATCTGGACCACATCCAGCGCACCACGGTCGACGGGCCGGCGATCGGCCGCGTGGCCGGAGGCTGGTCCGCCGACGGCCACGACTACGTACTGCCCGCGGTCGCTTCGTACCGCTTCACCTCCGGCCGTTGCGCCCCCTCCGGGCCGCCCTGCCCCGGCGCGCTCGCCCTCGACCGCGGTACGACGCCCGACAGCCTGGTCGCCGCGGAGTGGACCGCGCCCGGCGGCGACCGGCGCGCCCGGCTGTGGCGGTACGCGTTCAGCGACGACCCGGCGCGTGCCGGGCTGCTCGCCACGGACCCCTGGGGGCGGGCGGACGCGGTGGAGGCGTACCGGACCCGGGCCGACGGGATCCGGGGCCTGCTGTCGTACCGGAAGCCCGGGGCGGACCGGCCGTCCTGGTATGTGGGACGGCTGCCCGAGTCGCAGGACGGGCACGGCGGACTGTGGCGGCAGGACACCCGGGGCGCCCGCGCGGCCCGTTGCGGCGCCGACGCCTCGGACCGCTGCTGGGCGCAGGAGGCGGGCTCGCTCTCCTACTGGCAGGAGACCGGCGAGGTGTGGTCGCTGTCCGACCGCATGCTGTTCGCGCTGCCCCTGGCCGAGCTGGACCGCTCCCTGGACTGACGGCGGTCCTGCCGACCGGCTCCGGGAGCGGTGGTGCCGACCGGCCCCGGGGTGCCGCGTTACCGCTCGCCCCCGCGGGCGATGCGCCGCCCGGCTCGGGCGGGCGCCCCCGGACCCGATCGACAGACCGGGCCGCGGGATGGTTCCCTGGCCCGCATGAGCAGCACCCCTGTCACCACCTGGTCCCTTGAGCAGACCTCCCCGGCCGATCTCCTGCCCGCCGCCGCCCCCGACGGCGACGTCCGGATCGTCCGCGCCGAGGTACCCTCCCCCGAGTTCAGCCGGTTCCTCTACGCCTCGGTCGGCGGCGACATCCGCTGGACCGACCGGCTGGGCTGGACGTACGCGCGGTGGCAGGAGTTCCTGGAGCGGCCCGGCGTGGAGACCTGGGTGGCCTACGACCACGGCACCCCGGCCGGCTATGTCGAGCTGGAGCCGCAGGACGAGGGCGCGGTCGAGATCGTCTACTTCGGGCTGATCCCCGCCTTCCGCGGCCGGCGCATCGGCGGCCACCTGCTGGCGTACGGAACGGCCCGCGCGTGGGACCTGGCCGAGCGGTGGCCCGGGCGGACGCCGACGAAGCGGGTGTGGCTGCACACGTGCAGCAAGGACGGCGAGTTCGCGATGGACAACTACCAGCGGCGCGGCTTCAAGCTGTTCGACACGAAGGTGGAGCTGGAGCCGGACGTGGCCGCGCCGGGCCCCTGGCCCGGCGCCTACCCCGCCTGACCTGCCAGGACAAGCCCTTCGGCGACGCATGTGAGCGATGACACCCTTGTCCCACATTCCGGGACAAGGGTGTCCACATGACGGATGAAGCTGGACTGCGTTCAGATCGCCGTGACACGCTTCCGTCATGTCCGGAACTGGAATTGCCTTGGTGAGTCGGCGGCACGTCGACCTCGGCCGCATGTCCAGCGCCATCTGTCCGGCGAGCTGACGCCTCCCAGCACCGCCGTTCCCCCTCGTACCTGATCCTGTGTGCGCGATGACGCGCACCCATGCCGCATGCGCACGTACGCGCAGGTCAGCCGCATTCCCGCCTGTCCCGAAGGACGTACATCCATGGCCGCCACCCCACAGAACCCCGCCGCCTCCGCGCCCCGCCGCAAGGTGAGCCGTCACCGCGGTGAGGGCCAGTGGGCCGTCGGCCATTTCACGCCCCTCAACGGCAACGAGCAGTTCAAGAAGGACGACGACGGTCTCAATGTGCGGACACGCATTGAGACGATCTACTCCAAGCGCGGCTTCGACTCCATCGACCCGAACGACCTGCGCGGCCGGATGCGCTGGTGGGGGCTGTACACCCAGCGCAAGCCCGGGATCGACGGCGGCAAGACCGCGATCCTGGAGCCGGAGGAACTGGACGACGAGTACTTCATGCTGCGCGTCCGCATCGACGGCGGGGCGCTGACCACGGCGCAGCTCAGGGTGATCGGTGAGATCTCGCAGGAGTTCGCGCGCGGCACGGCGGACATCACCGACCGGCAGAACGTCCAGTACCACTGGATCCGCATCGAGGACGTGCCCCAGATCTGGGACCGGCTGGAGGGCGTCGGCCTGTCCACCGTCACGGCCTGCGGCGACACCCCGCGTGTGATGATCGGCTCCCCGGTGGCGGGCATCGCCGAGGACGAGATCATCGACGCCACGCCGGCGCTGGAGGAGATGAAGCGCCGCGTCCTGAACAACAAGGCGTACTCCAACCTGCCGCGCAAGTTCAAGACGGCCATCTCGGGTTCGCCGCTGCTGGACGTCGTGCACGAGATCAACGACGTCGCGTTCGTCGGCGTCCGCCACCCCGAGCACGGTCCGGGCTTCGACGTCTGGGTCGGCGGCGGTCTGTCCACCAACCCCAAGCTGGGCGTCCGCCTCGGCGCCTGGGTGCCGATCGACGAGGTGCCGGACGTCTACGAGGGCGTCATCTCGATCTTCCGTGACTACGGCTACCGCCGGCTGCGCAACCGGGCCCGGCTGAAGTTCCTCGTCGCCGACTGGGGCGCGGAGAAGTTCCGGCGGGTGCTGGAGGACGAGTACCTGAAGCGCGAGCTGACCGACGGTCCCGCTCCCGAGCAGCCGGTGCGGCAGTGGCGCGACCACATCGGTGTGCACCGGCAGAAGGACGGCCGGTTCTACGTCGGTTTCGCGCCGCGCGTCGGCCGGGTCGACGGTGCCACGCTGACGAAGGTCGCCGACCTCGCGGAGGCGCACGGCTCGGGCCGGGTCCGCACCACCGTCGAGCAGAAGATGATCATCCTCGACGTCGAGCAGGACAGGGTCGAGTCGCTGGTGGAGGGCCTGGAGGCGCTGGACCTCACCGCCCGGCCGTCCTCCTTCCGGCGCGGCACCATGGCCTGCACCGGCATCGAGTTCTGCAAGCTCGCCATCGTGGAGACCAAGCAGCGCGGCTCGACGCTGATCGACGAACTGGAGCGCCGGCTGCCGGACTTCGACGAGCCGATCACCATCAACCTCAACGGCTGCCCGAACGCCTGCGCACGTATCCAGGTCGCGGACATCGGTCTCAAGGGCCAGCTGGTCCTCGACGACCGGGGCGAGCAGGTCGAGGGCTACCAGGTGCACCTGGGCGGCGCCCTCGGGCTGGAGCCGGGCTTCGGCCGCAAGGTGCGCGGCCTGAAGGTCACCGCGGAGGAGCTGCCCGACTACATCGAGCGGGTGCTCAAGCGGTTCCAGGCCGAACGCGAGGACGGCGAGCGGTTCGCGGCCTGGGCGGCGCGGGCGAGCGAGGAGGCGCTGTCGTGAGCGAGCGGGCCGCGCCCTTCTACTGCCCCTACTGCGGCGACGAGGACCTGCGTCCGAACGACGAGGGTCACGGCGCCTGGGAGTGCGGGGCCTGCAACCGCGCGTTCCGGCTGAAGTTCCTCGGGCTGCTCTCCCGGGGGCTCCAGCGAGCCGACAACGGAGGGGACGAGCTGATATGACGACGGCTCAGGAAGACCGTACGACCGAGGAGTTGAAGGCGCTCGCCGAGCAGGCGGGCCGCGACCTGGAGGACGCCAGCGCGCTGGAGATCCTCCAGTGGGCGGTGGACACCTTCGGCACGAAGTTCTGCGTCACCTCCTCCATGGAGGACGCCGTGGTCGCCCATCTCGCCTCGCGCGTGCTGAAGGGTGTGGACGTGGTCTTCCTCGACACCGGCTACCACTTCCCGGAGACCATCGGGACCCGGGACGCCGTGGAGGCCGTGATGGACGTCAACGTCATCACCCTCACGCCGAAGCAGACGGTCGCCGAACAGGACGCCGAGTACGGCCCGAAGCTGCACGACCGCGACCCCGACCTGTGCTGCGCGCTGCGCAAGGTGCGACCGCTGGAAGAGGGCCTGGAGAACTACCAGGCGTGGGCGACGGGCCTGCGCCGCGACGAGTCCCCGACCCGGGCGAACACCCCGGTCGTCGGCTGGGACGAGAAGCGTCGGAAGGTCAAGATCTCGCCGATCGCCCGCTGGACCCAGGACGACGTGGACGCGTACATCAGCGAACACGGCGTGCTCACCAACCCGTTGCTGATGGACGGCTACGCCTCCGTCGGCTGCGCCCCGTGCACCCGCAGGGTCCTGGAGGGCGAGGACGCGCGGGCCGGCCGCTGGGCGGGCCGGGCCAAGACCGAGTGCGGGTTGCACGGATGACGAACGAGCGGATTCAGGAGAACCACGTGACGACCGGAGCCACCGTCTGGCTCACGGGTCTGCCGAGCGCCGGCAAGACCACCATCGCGTACGAGCTGGCGGGCCGGCTGCGCGCCGGGGGCCACCGTGTCGAGGTGCTCGACGGCGACGAGATCCGCGAGTTCATCTCGGCGGGACTCGGCTTCTCCCGGGAGGACCGGCACACCAACGTGCAGCGCATCGGCTTCGTGGCCGAGCTGCTGGCCCGCAACGGCGTCAAGGCGCTGGTGCCGGTGATCGCGCCGTACACGGACGGCCGGGACGCGGTGCGGGGGCGGCACGAGGAGAACGGGACGCCGTACCTGGAGATCCATGTGGCGACCCCGGTCGAGGTGTGCAGCGTGCGCGATGTGAAGGGGCTGTACGCCAAGCAGGCCGCGGGCGAGCTGACCGGGCTCACCGGGGTCGACGACCCGTACGAGGAGCCGAAGGCGCCGGACCTGCGGATCGAGTCGCAGTACCAGACGGTCCAGGAGTCGGCCGCGTCGGTGTACGCGCTGCTGAGCGAGAGGGGACTGGCATGACCACGGTCGCCAAGGTGGACGAGGGCACGCACAGCCCGTACGCGCTGTCGCACCTGGACGCGCTGGAGTCCGAGGCGGTGCACATCTTCCGCGAGGTCGCGGGCGAGTTCGAGAACCCGGTGATCCTGTTCTCCGGCGGCAAGGACTCCATCGTCATGCTGCACCTCGCGCTGAAGGCCTTCGCCCCCGCGCCGGTGCCGTTCGCGCTGCTCCATGTCGACACCGGACACAACTTCCCGGAAGTCCTTGAGTACCGGGACCGTGTGGTGGCCGCACATGGGCTGCGCCTCCATGTGGCCTCCGTCCAGGACTACATCGACCGCGGTGTGCTCAAGGAACGCCCCGACGGCACCCGCAACCCGCTCCAGACCCTTCCCCTGACGGAGAAGATCCAGAGCGAGAAGTTCGACGCCGTCTTCGGCGGTGGCCGCCGCGACGAGGAGAAGGCCCGCGCCAAGGAGCGGGTGTTCTCGCTGCGCGACGAGTTCTCCCAGTGGGACCCGCGCCGCCAGCGCCCCGAGCTGTGGAACCTGTACAACGGCCGGCACGCCCCCGGTGAGCACGTCCGGGTCTTCCCGCTGTCCAACTGGACCGAGCTGGACGTCTGGCAGTACATCGCCCGCGAGGGCATCGAGCTGCCGGAGATCTACTTCGCCCACGAGCGCGAGGTGTTCCAGCGCGGCGGGATGTGGCTGACGGCCGGGGACTGGGGCGGGCCGAAGGACGGCGAGACGGTCGAGAAGCGGCAGGTGCGCTACCGGACCGTCGGCGACATGTCCTGCACCGGCGCGGTCGACTCCGGCGCCGACACGATCGAGAAGGTCATCGCCGAGATCGCCGCGTCCCGGCTGACCGAGCGGGGCGCGACCCGCGCCGACGACAAGCTGTCCGAGGCCGCGATGGAAGACCGCAAGCGCGAGGGGTACTTCTAAGCATGAGCACGACCACGACCGAGGCGCTCCCGGACACCACCCTGCTGCGGTTCGCCACCGCCGGCTCCGTCGACGACGGCAAGTCCACGCTCGTCGGACGGCTGCTGCACGACTCCAAGTCGGTCCTCGCCGACCAGCTGGAGGCCGTCGAGCGCGCCTCCGCGAGCCGGGGCCAGGACGCCCCGGACCTCGCGCTGCTCACCGACGGCCTGCGCGCCGAACGCGAGCAGGGCATCACCATCGACGTCGCCTACCGCTACTTCGCCACCCCGCGCCGCCGGTTCATCCTCGCCGACACCCCGGGCCATGTGCAGTACACCCGCAACATGGTCACCGGCGCCTCCACGGCCGAGCTGACGGTGATCCTGGTCGACGCCCGCAACGGCGTGGTCGAGCAGACCCGCCGGCACGCGGCCATCGCCGCACTCCTGCGCGTCCCGCACGTCGTCCTCGCCGTCAACAAGATGGACCTCGTCGGGTACGAGGAGAGGGTGTTCGCCGCGATCGCCGAGGAGTTCACGGCGTACGCGACCGAGCTGGGCGTCCCGGAGGTCACCGCGATCCCGATCTCGGCGCTGGCCGGCGACAACGTGGTGGAGCCGTCCGCGAACATGGACTGGTACGGCGGTCCGACCGTGCTGGAGCACCTGGAGACCGTGCCGGTCAGCCATGACCTGGCGCACTGCCACGCGCGGCTGCCCGTGCAGTACGTGATCCGGCCGCAGACCGCCGAGCACCCGGACTACCGGGGCTACGCGGGCCAGATCGCGGCCGGTACGTTCCGGGTGGGCGATCAGGTCACCGTCCTGCCGTCCGGCCGCACCTCGACGATCTCCGGCATCGACCTGCTCGGCGAGCCGGTCGACGTGGCCTGGACGACGCAGTCGGTGACGGTGCTGCTCGCGGACGACATCGACGTCTCACGCGGCGACCTGATCGTGCCGACGAAGGACGCCCCGGCCACCACGCAGGACGTGGAGGCGACCGTCTGCCACGTCACCGACGCGCCGCTGACCGTCGGTCACCGGGTGCTGCTCAAGCACGGCACCCGCACGGTCAAGGCGGTCGTGAAGGACATCCCGTCCCGGCTGACGCTCGACGACCTGTCCCTGCACCCGCACCCGGGGCAGCTCGTCGCCAACGACATCGGCCGGGTGAAGATCCGTACCGCCGAGCCGCTGCCGGTCGACTCCTACGCCGACTCGCGCCGCACGGGCTCCTTCATCCTGATCGACCCCGCCGACGGCACCACGCTCACCGCGGGCATGGTCGGCGAGTCCTTCGCGTCCCCCGAGCCGGTCAAGGACGCGGCCGACGACGACGGCTGGGACTTCTGAGCATGAACTCCACCGATTTCTACGCGACGTTCGCCAAGGAGGGCGGCCGTGTCGGCAGCGGCGCCCTCGGCAGCGGGCAGGGCGGGGTCGCGCGATGTGCGCTGTGACGTACGCGCACTGCCTGCGCGCCCCGTCCCCCCACCCTCCCCCACATGCTCGGCTTCGCTCGCAAGCGGGGGGACCCCCTCCCCGGAAGCGACGAAGACCCTTTGCCGACTCCCGGCCACGACCTGAGAGACCGTGACCGCCGGGCCAACGAGAGGAAAGCCTCCCGTGCCTGCCAACCGCTCCGCTCTGCTTCGCCGCGGGATCGCCGCGATCGCCGCACTGCCCCTGCTGTCCCTCGCTGCCTGCGGCTACGGGTCCGACTCCAAGGACGACAACGCGGGGGCCAAGATCGCCACCGGTGCCAAGAAGATCGACGGTCTCGACTCCGTCAAGATCGGTTACTTCGGCAACCTCACCCACGCCACCGCCCTGGTCGGCAACCAGAAGGGCTTCTTCCAGAAGGAGCTGGGCGCGACCGAGGCCAAGTACCAGATCTTCAACGCCGGTCCGTCCGAGATCGAGGCGCTGAATTCGGGTGCCATCGACATCGGCTGGATCGGACCCTCCCCGGCGATCAACGGCTACACCAAGTCCGACGGCAAGAGCCTGCGGATCATCGGCGGTTCGGCCTCCGGCGGCGTGAAGCTGGTCGTCGACCCGAAGAAGATCACGTCCCTGAAGGACGTCAAGGGCAAGAAGATCGCGACCCCGCAGCTCGGCAACACGCAGGACGTGGCGTTCCTCAACTGGGTGGCCGAGCAGGGCTGGAAGGTCGACGCGCAGAGCGGCAAGGGTGACGTGTCCGTCGTCCGCACGGACAACAAGGTGACCCCGGACGCCTACAAGTCCGGCTCCATCGACGGCGCCTGGGTGCCGGAGCCGACCGCGTCCAAGCTGGTCGCCGAGGGCGGCAAGGTGCTGCTGGACGAGTCGGCGCTGTGGCCGGACAAGAAGTTCGTGATCACGAACATCATCGTGTCGCAGAAGTTCCTCAAGGAGCACCCGAAGGCCGTCGAGGCGGTCCTCAAGGCGTCGGTCGAGACCAACAAGTGGATCAACGCCAACCCGGACGAGGCGAAGGCGGCGGCGAACAAGCAGCTGGGCGTCGACTCCGGCAAGGAGCTGCCCGCGAAGGTGCTGGACCCGGCGTGGAAGTCCATCCAGTTCACCGACGACCCGCTCGCCGCGACCCTCGACACCGAGGCGAAGCACGCCGTCAAGGCCGGCCTGCTGGAGAACCCCCAGCTGGACGGCATCTACGACCTCACCCTCCTGAACAAGGTCCTCAAGGCCGAGGGCGAGCAGAGCGTCAGCGACGCCGGACTCGGCGCCGAGTAAGTCCCGTAGCCGATGAGTTCCCAGGAGGTGACGACCATGGCAACGACCTTCGCCGAGGCCGCCGAGACGGTCGAGCACGCGGCACGCATCGAGCACGTCTCGAAGTCCTTCGCGACACCGGGCGGACAGCAGCTCGTCCTGGACGACATCAGCCTCGATGTCGCGCCGGGTGAGTTCGTCACCCTCCTGGGGGCCTCGGGCTGCGGCAAGTCGACGCTGCTGAACCTGGTGGCGGGGCTGGACCGGCCCTCCGCCGGCAGCATCGCGACCGACGGGCGGCCGGCCCTGATGTTCCAGGAGCACGCCCTGTTCCCGTGGCTGACCGCGGGCAAGAACATCGAACTCGCCCTCAAGCTCAGGGGCGTCGCGAAGAACGAGCGCCGCGAGCGGGCCGAGCAGCTGCTCGAACTGGTCCGGTTGCAGGGCTCGTACGGCAAGCGGGTGCACGAGCTGTCCGGCGGTATGCGCCAGCGTGTGGCCATGGCCCGCGCGCTCGCGCAGGACAGCCAGCTGCTGCTGATGGACGAACCGTTCGCCGCGCTGGACGCGATCACCCGGGACCTGCTGCACGACGAGCTGACCCGGATCTGGGCGGAGACGGGCGTGTCCGTCCTGTTCGTCACGCACAACGTGCGCGAGGCGGTACGGCTGGCGCAGCGGGTGGTGCTGCTGTCGTCCCGGCCGGGCCGGGTGGCCCGTGAGTGGCGGGTGGACATCCCGCAGCCGCGGCGCATCGAGGACGCGCCGGTCGCCGAACTGTCCTTGGAGATCACCGAAGTACTGCGTGGGGAGATCCGGCGTCATGGCCAGCACTGAGACCAAGACCGTCACGGACGCGGGGAGCGTCGAGGCGGGTCTGGACGCCCTGGAGGTCGTCGCCACCGGCCGTACGCCGTTCCGGCAGACGTTCACCAGCAAGATCCTGCCGCCGGTCGTCGCCACCGTGGTGGTGCTGGTCGTGTGGCAGGCGCTGATCTCCTTCGGAATCGTCGACGACCCGACGAAGCTGCCCTCCCCCGCCGACGTCGGCGGCGAGTTCAAGCGTGCCTGGCTGGAGGGCACGCTGCTGGGCTACATCTGGACCAGCGTCTCGCGCGGTCTGCTGGGCTTCCTGTTCGCGCTGGCCATCGGCACCCCGCTCGGTCTGCTGGTGGCGCGGGTGAAGTTCGTGCGCGCGGCCATCGGCCCGGTGCTGTCCGGTCTTCAGTCGCTGCCGTCGGTGGCGTGGGTGCCGCCGGCGGTGATCTGGCTGGGCCTGGACAACTCGATGATGTACGCGGTGATCCTGCTCGGCGCGGTCCCGTCGATCGCCAACGGCCTGGTCTCCGGCATCGACCAGGTGCCGCCGCTGTTCCTGCGGGCGGGCCGCACGATGGGCGCGACCGGGGTGAGAGGCGCCTGGCACATCGTCCTGCCGGCCGCGCTGCCGGGCTACCTCGCGGGCCTGAAGCAGGGCTGGGCCTTCTCCTGGCGCTCGCTGATGGCCGCGGAGATCATCGCCTCCTCCCCCGACCTCGGCATCGGCCTGGGCGCGCTGCTGGAGAACGGCCGCAACGCCAGCTCCATGTCCATGGTGTTCGAGGCCATCTTCCTGATCCTGTTCGTCGGCATCGCCATCGACCTGCTCATCTTCAGCCCGCTGGAGCGGTGGGTCCTGCGCAGCCGCGGTCTGCTGGTGAAGAGCTGACCATGCGCCGTCCCGTTCTCCTCGTCATCGCCCACGGCAGCCGCGACGCGCGGCACGCGGCGACCGTGCACGCCCTGGTGGAGCGGGTGCGGTCGCTGCGGCCGGGCCTGCGCGTGGAGACCGGGTTCCTGGACTTCAACGTCCCGTCGGTGCATGGGGTGCTCCAGTCGCTGGCGGCGGAGGGCGTGCGGGACGTCGTCGCCCTGCCGCTGCTGCTGACGCGCGCGTTCCACGCCAAGGCCGACATCCCCGCCGTGCTGCGGGACGCGCCGGCGCGGCTGCGGATCCGGCAGGCGGACGTGCTCGGCCCGTCCCCGCTGCTGCTGTCCGCGCTGGAACGGCGGCTGTACGAGGCGGGCCTGTCGCCCACGGACAAGTCCTCGACCGGGGTCGTGCTGGCCTCGGCGGGGTCCTCCGACCCGGAGGCGATCGCGGTGATCGCCGACATCGCGCGGGAGTGGTGGCACACCGGTTGGTGCGCCGTGCGGCCCGCGTTCGCCTCCGCGTCCCTTCCGCGCACCGAGGACGCGGTACGTGAGCTGCGCGCCCTCGGCTGCGAGCGGGTCGCCGTCGCGCCGTACGTCCTGGCCCCCGGCTTCCTGCCGGACCGGATCGCGCGCGGCGCGGCCGGTGCGGACGTGCTCGCCGAGGTGCTCGGCCCCGCCCCGGAGGTGGCGCGGGTGGTGCTGGAGCGGTACGCCGGGGCCTGCCGGCCGGCCGTGGCGGCACTCGGCGCGTAACCGCCGCGCGGCCGTGCTCCGCTGTTGTCGTGGCATCCACTGCCTGGGCGAGGCGGCGGGGCGCAAGCTGTACGGCCGGGGCCCGCTGTTCGTGTTCGACCCGGCGGACGACGCCCATGCGCCGGACCCGCTGGAACACGCGGCCGTGCCGGCCACCTGGGACGCGGCGGCGGGAGCTGTTCCGGCGGTCGTTCACGACGGGGCTGCGCGATCCCGCGGCCCGGGTGCGGGAGTCGGAGTGGCGTTGCGCGCTGCGGGCGGTGCGGGACGCGGTGGTCGAGTGCGTCTCGTGCGGGCAGCAGACCATGACGGAGCCGGGCGGGAACCCGCCGCCGCGGGACTGCTGGGGGTGCGGGGCCCGGCTGGTGCTGCCGCCGCGGCTGACGGTGACCGCTCCCCCGCCGCGCACCGAGCGTCACATCCGGCTGCGCCGCGCCGCCCGGGTGCGGGCCCACCATCTGCTGCCCGCGCCGACGCGGTACGACCGTTCGGACGCGGCGCTCGTCGCGGCGCTGGTCGAACAGCCGGAGAAGCCGGGGCGGTTCGGGCTCGCCAACCGTTCCCGGGAGACCTGGACGGGGACCCGCGCGGACGGCACCGTGCAGAAGGTCGAGCCCGGCCAGGCGGTGCCGCTGCGGTCGGGGCTCGACCTCGGCGGCGGGGTCCGGGCGGTGGTGCGGACCCGGTGACGTGCCATGGCCGAGGCCCCGTGGCGGCGGGGCTCCGGCCGGTCACAGCCCGAGGGCGGTGATGAGCTGCTGGGTGAAGGCGAGGCTGCCGGTGCCGGCCGAGGCCGCGATGGCGATCGTATCCAGCGCGGAGCGGATCCGGCCGCGGTTCGGCGGCAGGCCGTCCTCGGCGGACTCCTGGAACTGGGCCTGGATGATCTCGCCCTGGGGCACCAGCTCCGGGTACTCGGCGCGCAGCGTGTCGGTGAGCCGCTGGGCGAGGTCCATCATGGTGGGCAGGTCGGGGTGGGCGTGGTCGATGTGGGTCTGGCCGGGGTCGCCGAAGTTGGCGGGGCCGTTGCCGAAGTTGTAGGTGCTCATGTCCTGTCCTCGCTCACGGTCCGGCGGCTCGCCCCGGACCGGAGGAGCCGTCGGATGGGTGGGGTTACGGTTACGGCCTCGGCGCGGACGGGCCTGATCCCGCGGGGCCGGGGCCGCCCTGGGGTCCGGGCCCTTGCCGCCCGCCCGGGAGGATCGTCCCGTGGGCGCCGAAGTGGGAAGCGGCCGTCCAGCGGCGGTATCGCGTAGGCGGCGTCTGGGCACGGGGCCGCCGGGTGGGGTCGGCCAACTCGGGTATGAGGTGGGCGTCGCTGCCGAGGACGTGGAGCCGGTTCCTGGCCCGCCGTCCCTGGAGCCCGGAGGTGGTCTCCCTGTGCCGTGCCCCGTAGGTGTTCAGGTCGACGACGTCGAACGGGCGCATCGGCAGCTTTGCGCCACCCGGGGCGTCGGCAGGTCTGCCGACGTCAATGGGCTGCCGGACGACTTCCTTGATCTTGTCGCCGCCGCCGGCGAACGGCTTGGTGCGGGCCGTCCCGCCGGCGTGGGGCAGGACGTTGGCGCGTTTCAGGTCGTGCGGTACGGCCTCGGGTTCCACCGTGGGTGCGGTCTGCTCGGGCCCCTCGGCGCGGAGGAACGCGTCCCGTGCCATGACGCGGCTGCGCGCCTGGGTGCGGCGGACCAGGGTCCAGGCGATCGCGCAGGCACCGAGAGGGCCGAAAATCGCCACCCGCCCGAGTGACCGGTGTCCGTTGACCAGCCCCCGGAGTCCGGCGAGGAGTGCGAGGGGCACGGCCGTCTGGGGGCACGCGAGCCGGTGGTCGAGGGTGGCGCGGCGGCGGGTGGCCGCGCGCGCGTGCCGGGCGAGGGCGACGACGTCGATGCCGAGGCTCAGCCCGATCGTGTCGAGCCGGTCGCCGGTGCGCATCCGGTCGACGTACCGGGCGGAGTCGTCGTCGAGGTGCACCGGGGCGCTCAGGCGCCGGGTCACGCCGTCCTTGCGGTACCGCGGCAATGACGGCAATGGTCTGCCCGTCACACTCATCCGTCCGTCCCCCTCAGGCCTTCCGCGCGGTTCACCCTAGGGACAACGCCGCGGGTTTGTCGCCGGGTTCGGTGAGGGGCGGTGCCGGGGGGCGGTCGTGTGGTATCGGCCGCCGCGGTCCGGCGCTCCCCTGTGACGTCGGACCGCGGCGGCTCTTGGTTCTGCGCCGGACGGCGGCGCCGTGTCACACGCCCGGTGCGGCCGGCCCGCCCAAGGGGCGGTTATCGGCCAACCCGCTCCGGGTCAGTCGAACCGGAGCGCGCCGGTGCGGGTGCGCTTCAGTTCGAAGAAGTCGGGGTGCCGCGCCAGCACCCGGAAGGAGTCGAAGAGTTCGGCCGCCTCGGCGCCGCGCGGGACGGCGCGCAGCACGGGTCCGAACCAGACGGTGCCGTCGAGGTGCAGGGTGGGTGTGCCGACGTATCCGCCGGTCTCCGGCTCGGCGCCGGCCGCGTGGCTGCGGCGGACCGCGTCGTCGTACGACGGGTCGTGGGCGGCGGCCGACAGGTCGGCGGGGAGCCCGAGCCCGGCCAGCGAGTCGGTGATCACGGTGTCGAAGTCCTCGACGCCCTGTTCGTGGATGCGGGTGCCGAAGGCGGTGTACAGGTCGCGCAGCACCTTCTCGCCGTACCGTTCGGCGGCGGCCACGGCGACCCGTACGGGCCCGGTCGAACGGTCCACCAAGTCGCGGTACCAGTCGGGCAGTTCGTTGCCGGTGTTGTGCAGGTACAGGCTCATCGCCCGGAACCGGAGGTCGAGCGGGCGCAGCCGCTCCACCTCCAGCAGCCAGCGGGAGGTGATCCAGGCGAAGGGACAGGCGGGATCGAAGAAGAAGTCGACCCGGGTCGGGGCGGTGGTGGTGGCGGTGTCCGGGGCCGCGGCGGTGCTGCTGTGCGTCATGACGCCGACGCTAGTGCGCAGGTGGTACGGGATCCCGGCCCAATCCCTCACCGTTCTCCTGGCCCAATTTGGTCGGCGGTCAGGCGCGCACCGCCTCGTCGGCCAGTCGGACCAGGTCGGCGACGGGCAACGAGCCGGCCGCCCGGTGCTCCCGGGCGAACCGGTTGGCGAGATCGCGCAGCAGTTCGTTCAGCGGGGTGGGGACGCCGTGCAGCCGGCCGAGCAGGACGATCTCGCCGTTGAGGTAGTCCGCCTCGATGGTGCCGGTGCCCCGGACCAGGGACTGCCAGGAGGAGCCGCCGCCGCGGGGAGCGCCGTCCAGCGGGACCAGGGTGACCTTGTCGCCGCGGGCCGCGCGCTGCTCCTCCGCGCCGGCGTACGGGATGCCGGCGGCGTCCAGCACGGCCTCCCCCTCGGCCCGCACGCGCGCGAACAGGGCCCGCGCCTCCTCGCTCGCCACCGGCCCGCTGACCGCTTCGAGGGCGTTGCCGAGGTTGCCGAGCAGCTTGGCGTACTGCCAGCGGGCCACGTCGGGCACCACCGGCGCCTCGAAGTGGGCGTCCGCGAGGTCGGCGGCGATCCGGCGGGCGGTGTCGTCGGTGCCGTGCGGGAGACGGCCGAGGTGCAGGATGCCGGTGAGGGGGGCGCCGGTGGCGGAGACGACGCCGGGTTCCACGAAGGTCGACGGCAGCCAGACGCAGACGCCGTACACGTGCCGGAAGCGGCGCAGCGCCAGCCGGCCGCTCTCGACGCCGTTCTGGAGGCAGACCAGCGGCAGCAGTCCGGCCGCCGTGCCGCCACCGGCGACGGGCACGTCGCCCCAGGTCTCCAGGGCGGCCACGGTGTCCTGGGTCTTCACGGCCAGGACGAGGACGTCGTCGGCGCGCAGTTCGCCGAGCGGTTCCGGCCCGTCGACGGCGGGCAGCCGGTACGTCGACTCGCCCTGCGGAACCCGCAGTCGCAGTCCGTGCTCGCGGAGGGCGGCCAGGTGCGGGCCCCGGGCGACGAGGACGACCTCCCGGCCGGCCTGGGCCAGCCGCCCGCCGACGGTACCGCCGACCGCGCCGGCCCCGATGATGATGTAGCGCATGGGCAGAGCCTCGCACACACGTCCGGACCGGCGGCGCTGGTGCGGTGCGGCCGTCGTGCCCCGTGGGGGCGGGCACGACGGCCGCGCTCGGCGCACGCCGGGTCCGGCGTCGGCCGGCTTGGCCAAACTCTGGCCGATCGGCGGGGCCGGGTTCAACTCCCGCGCACAGCTGTGACTTGTTCAACAAGCTTTCGTCATGACAAAGGGGGCCCTGGCGGCGGATCGGACACCGCGCCCCTGAGAGCGGCCCCCGAGAACCGGCGATAGATGTAAGGGCCCACCGTCCTCCCCAGCGGTGATCCGTACCCCGCGCGGTTCACCGGGCAGTACGACGAGATGGCTTTATCCCGCCCCTACCGTCGAACAGGAGCAAGCAGAAGGTGGCGGCAGGGGGCCGTCACCGCACACGAGGGGGCGGACCCGTCATGGGGAACACAGAGGTGCGGGTGCGGGGGCTGGCCGCCCGCGCCGGCGGCTGGAGCGCCCGGCACCGCTGGGCGGCCGTCGGCATATGGGTGGTGTTCGTCGTCCTGGCGATGGGCCTCGGCTCGGCGGCGGGCCGGGCCGACGTGAGCGAGAGCGATCAGCTCAAGGGCGAGACGCACACCGCCGCGACGATCATCGATGACGCCGGGATCAAGGAGCCGGCCGGGGAGACGGTCCTCATCCAGTCGGAGGACGGCGCCGTCAAGGCCACCAGCCCGCAGTTCCGCGCGGCCGTCGCCGACGTGGTCGAGGCCGTCGAGGACACCGGCAAGGTGACGGGCGTGACCTCCCCGTACGACACGCACACCGTCTCCCGGGACGGCCGCAGCGCGCTGGTGCAGTTCGACGTGCGCGGTGACGCGGAGACGGCCGCCGACCGGATCGAGCCGGTGCTCAAGGCCGTCGCCGGGGTGCAGAAGGACCACGACGCGCTGCGGATCGAGGAGATCGGCGGCGCCAGCATGCAGAAGCAGTACAAGGACGCCTTCGGTGACGACTTCCAGCAGGCCGAGTACTCGGCGGTGCCGGTGGCCCTCGGCATCCTGCTGATCGCGTTCGGCGCCCTGGTGGCCGCGCTGCTGCCGGTGGCCCTCGCGATCACCGCGATCATGGCGACGATGGGTCTGATGGGCCTGGTCAGCCACCTCCAGCCGATGAGCGACACCGCCAACTCCGTGATGCTGCTGGTCGGTATGGCCGTCGGTGTCGACTACTGCCTGTTCTACCTGCGCCGGGAGAGCGAGGAGCGGGTGGCCGGCCGGGACGCCGGCACCGCCCTGCGGATCGCCGCCGCGACCAGCGGCCGGGCGATCATCGTCTCCGGTGTCACGGTGTGCGTGGCGATGGCGGGCATGCTGTTCACCGGGCTGGCCGAGTTCGAGGCGATGGGCCTGGCCTCGCTGATGGTCGTGGCGGTCGCCATGGTCGGCTCGGTGACCGTGCTGCCCGCGCTGCTGTCGCTGCTCGGCGAGCGGGTCGAGAAGGGGCGGCTCCCGTTCCTGGGCCGCCGCAGGCGCACGGGGAACGGGGACAGCCGGTTCTGGACGGCCGTGCTGCGGGGCGTGCTGGCCAAGCCGCTGGTCTCGGTCGTCGTCGCGGCCGGCGCGCTGCTGGCGGTCGCCGCGCCCGCGCTCGGCATGAAGACCCAGCAGCTCACCCTGGACCAGGAGTTCGGCGACTCGCTGCCGATCGTGCAGACGTACAACCGCATCAACGACGCCTTCCCCGGCGGCAGCGAACCGGCCGAGGTCGTCGTCGAGGCCAAGGACGTCAACGCTCCCGAAGTCCGGCGGGCACTGGCCGACTTCAAACGGCAGGCGGTCACCTCGGGCGCCTCGCGCGGCCCGGTCGACGTCAAGCTGTACGACGACGGGAACGTGGCCCTGGTGTCCGTGCCGCTGGTCGGCGGCTCCGACATGGACCGGGCGACACGGAGCCTGGAGAAGCTGCGCGACGAGGTCCGGCCCGCCACGTTCGGCAAGGTCGACGGCGTGCGGGCACCGGTGACCGGACAGGTCGCGGGCAACAAGGACTTCAACGACCAGCTGATGGGCTCCGTCGTCCCGGTCTTCGTGTTCGTGGTCGTCTTCGCCTTCCTGCTGATGCTGCTGTCGTTCCGGTCGCTGACCGTCGCGGTCACGTCGATCGTGCTCAACCTGCTGTCGGTGGCCGCCGCCTACGGCATCCTCGTCGCCGTCTTCCAGCACGGCTGGGGCGCCTCGCTGGTGGGCGCGGAGGGCGTCGGCGCGATCGTCACCTGGCTGCCGCTGTTCCTCTTCGTGATCCTGTTCGGGCTGTCGATGGACTACCACGTGTTCGTGGTCTCCCGGATCCGCGAGGCCCGGATGCGCGGCCGTACGACGAAGGACGCGATCCGGCACGGCGTGGTCACCACGGCCGGGGTCGTCACCAGCGCCGCGGTCATCATGGTCGCCGTGTTCGCGATCTTCGGCACGCTCTCCATGCAGTCCATGAAGCAGATGGGCGTGGGCCTGGCCGCGGCGGTCCTGATCGACGCCACGGTCATCCGCGGGGTGCTGCTTCCGGCGGTGATGGCGCTGCTCGGCGAGCGCAACTGGTACCTGCCGAAGTGGCTGCACCGCCTGCCGGACCTCACCCACGACGAGACCCCGGAGCCAGTGGCGACGCCGGTGCCCGAGCGGGGCGAGCGGCTGACTGTCTGATTCCGCCCGTTGCCCCAGGGCCCGTCGGTTCCCGCCGGGAACCGACGGGCCCTGTCCGTGCTCTCGTTGTCCGGACCGGTACGCCGCATCACGGGGAGGCACCACATGGACAGGCGGATTCTGCTCAGGGGCGCGCTGGCCGTGCCCGCGGCCGGGCTGCTGACCGCGGCACCCGCACGCGCGGCGGGCGCGGTGGCACCGCCGGCGTTCGACGTGCTCATCGGGGACGTGAACTCCGGGAGGATCCTCCTCTTCGACCGCAACAAGCCGTTCACCGACGCGCACATCAAGTGGCAGCTGGACCCGGCGGGTTCAGGCCATCCCATGGAGCATCGCTTCCGCGACACGAGCGGTGACGGCCAGGTCCTGCTCGCCGTGACCGGCACCCCGGACAGCGGGACGGCGAGCATCTACCGGCGCCGGGACAAGAAGCTGCTGTGGTCCGCGAACGTCCCCAACTACCCCCACGCCATCGAGCGGGCCCCCGGCACCGGCGTGGTGGTGGTCGCCGGCCGCAGCAAGGGTCGGGGCGGCGGCGACGCCAAGGGCGGCAGTCTGCACGTTTTCCGGCCCACCGGAAGCCACAGCGGCTCGCTGGTCCGCGCGGGTGCGCCGATCCCCTTCCACCAGGCGCACGGCCTGCTGTGGGACCCGCGACTGGAGCGGATGTGGGCGGCGGGCGGCTCCGGCTTGAGGGCGTACCGGATCGTGACGACGGCGAGTTCGGCGCGGCTGGTGGAGGACGCCGCCCGCCGGCTCACCGGCTTCCACCACCCGCACGACCTCCAGCCGGACCACCAGCACCCCGGCCGGCTCCTGGTCACCGACACAGGCGGCGTCTACGCGGTCGACACCTCGACGATGCGGCGGACGACCCTGCACACACGCAGGCTGGTGAAGTCGTACGTGCGCCACGCCTCCGGCGAGCAGATGTGGACGGGCGCGGTGGCGGGCGGCAACGCCTTCGGCACGAAGTACGTCCACTTCAACGTGAGCGGGGTCGACCGGGCCCGGCCGGGAGCGATCATCTACAAGGCCCGGCTCGACACCACGGCGTACCTCTGACGGCCGCCTACCTCCGGCGGCGGCCCGGCAGTTCGGCCTCGATGAGGTCGGCCGCCTGCCGGGTGCCGCCCTCCTGGGCCATCTCCGCCTGCACCTCCTTGAGCCGGCGCGCGACCTCCGGGTCGTCCACCAGGGCGAGCGCGGCCTCGCGGAGGCGGTCGGCGGTGGCCTCCTCGGCGGGCAGGTGCCGGGCGACCCCGAGCGCCTGGAGCATGTCGGCGTTGCCGAACTGGTCGACGGCCTGCGGTACGGCGATCATCGGCGTCCCGGTCGCCAGCCCCTCCTGGCTGCCTCCGGCGCCCGCGTGCGTGACGAACAGGTCGGCCTGCCGCAGGATCGCCAACTGCGGCACCCAGTCGCGCACCTCGACCCCGGCCGGTACCTCGCCCAGCTCGGCGCGGGTCACATGCCGGCCGACCTGGAGGACGACATGCCATCCGGGCAGGTCGCCGAAGGCGCGCACGCACTCCCGGTAGAAGGCGGGCTGCTTGGTGAAGGCCGAGCCGAGCGACACCAGGACGACCTTCTCCGCACCGGCGGGCCGCTGCCAGTCGCCCTGGTCGGCACGGTCGCCCTGGCAGGCGCCGACGAAGGTGTAGACGCGCTCGTCCACCCGGTCGGCGTGCGGCTGGAGCGCCTTCGGGATGAGCACGAGGGAGCGCGCGGGGTGGCCGGCGAAGGAGTCCGGGTCCTGGCCGATCCCGTTCTCGGCCAGCCATGCCGCGAACCGGGCGTAGTACGCCCGCCCGCGCTCGGTCTTCCTCGGCTCGGCCCACATCGGCTCGGCGACCTCCTCCTCGTAGCCCTCCCAGGCGACGAGGTTCGGGGAGAGCGAGACCGCCGGAACGCCCCAGCGGTGGGCGAGGACACGGGCCGGGTAGGAGGTGATGTCGTACAGGACGAGGTCGGGGGTGTCGTCGGCGTAGGCCTCGATGAGCTGCGGGAGCGCCTGGATCGCGTCGTCCAGGAACGGTTCCACGTTGTCCAGCAGGGTGGTCCCCCAGGCTTCCGGGTCGGCGTCCGGGCCCGGCAGGGTGGAGGTGTACGGCACGGGCCGGGCCCCGGTGGCGGCCACCTTCTCGGCGAAGGCCGGCGGGATGGCGTAGGTGACCCGGTGCCCCCGGGCGACGAGTTCACGGATCACCTCCAGGCTGGGGTTCACATGGCCGTGGGCGGCGATGGAGAACATGGCGATGTGGGCGGGTGCGGTCATGGCCGGAAGGTTAGGCGAGACGAGACGTCTCGTTCAATCGCATTTCCTGCCCGGCGCGACGGCATGTGCCGGGCCGAGCCTCGTGCAGGCCGGCGGCCACAGTCAGCGCTGGTAGCGGGCCAGCACCGGATTGCCGTCTCTCTCCAGGCGGCGGCGCAGTTCGGCGAGGCCGATGGCGCCGCTGTAGTACTCCTGGTAGGCCGGGGTCGCCACCTTGTCCTTCCACTCCGGATAGCCCCGCACGGACTGGGCGGGCGCCGGGCGCAGCCGGGCCGCGAGGGCGGTGCCGGTGGCCCAGCCGTTCTCGGCGGTGTGCAGCGCCGGGTCCTTCAGTGCCTCGGTGCCGGTGGGCAGCATCCAGTCGCCGAGGGCGAGGCGGACCATGTTCTCCGGCCGCAGCAGGAAGTCGATGAACGCGACCGCCTCCTTCTTGTGCGGGCAGTCGGCGGAGACGGACAGCGTCTGCGGGCTGACGCCCTGGGTGAGCCCGTCGGCGCCCGCCGGCGCGGGCAGCACCTCCCAGCGGAAGCCCTCGGGAGCCTGCTGCGCGATCTGCTGGCGGTAGGAGAAGCCCAGCGGGACCATCGCGTACCGGCCGCCGAAGAAGCCCGGCAGGGTGTCCGAGCCGCCGCTGCCCAGCGTGGAGGCGGGCGCGCTGTGGTCGACGGCGACCTGGTCGTGCACGGTGCGCGGTACGACCTCGTCCCCGGCCGTGAACCGTACGGTGACCTTCCCGTCCGCGCCCCGGTGGAACAGCCGCCCGCCCGCCGACAGGGACAGGTTGAGCGTGGCGGAGACGGGCTCCTTCAGCGGCCAGGCCACGCCGTACCGCCCGGGCCCGCTGAGCCGCTTGGCCGCCTGCCGGAACTCCGCCCAGCTCCACGGGTGTTCCGGTGTCGGTACGCGCACCTCGGCCGCGCGCAGCCGGTCCGCGTTCGCGATCAGGACACGGGGTTCCTGGAGGAACGGCACGCCGTAGACGCCGTCGCCGAAGGCAGTCGTCTCCCAGCTGCTCTCCGGGATGTCGGACTTGAGCCGGGCGGGCAGCAGGCGGGTCAGGTCGGCGAGGTAGCCGCCGTAGGCGAAGTCGGCGAGGTCGTCGGAGGCGTCGTGGACGATGTCGGGGGCCTCACCGCCCTCGAAGGAGGTGAGCAGCTGGTCGTGCACGCTGTCCCAACTGCCCTGGACGTACTCGACCTTGATGTCCGGGTGGGACGCGTTCCACTCCTTCACCAGCTCCTTGTTGGCGGTGACGGACTCCTGCTGCCAGGCCAGGGACTGGAAGCGCAGGGTGATCGGGCCGCCGTCCGTGCGACCGCCCGAGGAGCAGCCCGCGAGGAGCAGCAGGAGCACGACGAGCACCGTGGCGCTTCTGGTCCGCATCAGCTCTTCACCGCCCATCAGCTCTTCACCGCCCCGGCGAGCAGGCCGCCCGTGATCCGCCGCTGGACGAGCGCGAAGACGGCCACGGAGGGAAGGGTGGCGAGGAACGCGGCGGCGGCCAGGGGGCCGAGGTCGGCCACGCCCTCCGCGCCGATGAAGTGGGTGAGGATCACCGGCAGGGTCTGCCTCTGCGGGCTCTTGAGCAGCACCAGCGCGAAGAAGAACTCGTTCCACGCGGTGACGAACGCGAACAGGGCCGTCGCCGCGATACCGGGTGCGAGCAGCGGCGCCGTCACCGACACGAGCGTTCTCAGCCGCCCGGCGCCGTCCACGGCCGCCGCCTCCTCCAGTTCGGCGGGCACCGCCCGGACGTGCCCGGTGAGCATCCACAGCGCGAACGGCAGCGCCCACACCACGTACACCAGCACCAGCCCGGTCAGGGAGTCGATCAGCCGCAGGTTCTTCAGCACCAGGAACAGCGGGATGATCACCAGCACGAAGGGGAACGCCTGACCGACCACCACCCACGCCGTGGCGGCCCGGGTCAGCCGGGAGCGGTGCCGGGCCATGACGTAGGCCATCGGGGTCGCGATCAGCACCGCGACGACGGCCGTGCAGAGCGCCACCACCAGGGAGTTCAGCGCGGCGTGCGCCAGCGGCTGCTCCGCGAACGCCTGCCGGACATTGGCCAGGGTGGGGTGGCGCGGGATCCAGGTGGGGTGCAGGCTGCCCAGCTCACGGGGGGACTTGAGCGCGGTGGACAGCAGCCACAGCAAGGGGAAGGCCAGGAAGAGCAGGTAGCCGAGGAGGGCGGCGTACTGTCCGGCGCGGGCCGCGCGGCGGGTCCTCATGCCTCCTCACCGCCCCGCAGCCGGCCGGCCAGGAACACCGCGAGCAGGACCGCGACCACTGCGACGAGCACGCACCCCATCGCCGCCGCGTAGCCGAACTGGCCGTAACGGAACGCCTCTTCGTAGGCGAAGAGCATCGGCAGCCGGGTCTTTCCGCCGGGTCCGCCGCTCGTGAGCACGTAGACCAGCGCGAAGGCGTTGAGGTTCCAGATGAGGTTGAGCGCGGTGATGGCGAGTGCCACCGGTCTGAGCGCGGGCCAGGTGACGGTGCGGAAGCGGCGCCAGGCGCCCGCGCCGTCGACCGCCGCGGCCTCGTGGAGTTCGCGCGGGACGTTCTGGAGTCCGGCGAGCAGGGCGACCGTGGTCTGCGGCAGGCCCGCCCAGACGCCGACGACGATGACCGCGGGCAGCGCGGTGGCCAGGCCGCTCAGCCAGGCCCGGCCGGTGCCGAGGCCGAGGTCGCGCAGGGTTTCGTTGAGGACGCCGGCGTCCGGGTTGTAGACGAGGCGCCACATGATGCCGACGACGACCTCGGGCATCGCCCAGGGCACGATCGCGAGGGCGCGGGCCAGGCCGCGCAGGCGTAGGTCCTGGTTCAGGAGCAGGGCCAGGCCGAGCGCCAGCAGGAACTGCGGCACGGTCACGCCGGCCGCCCAGACCAGCCCGATCCGGAACGACTCCCAGAAGAGGGTGTCGTGCAGCAGGTCGCGGAAGTTGAGGGCGCCGATCCACCGGGTGGCGGCCGTCCGGCCGGACTGCGCGTCGGTGAAGGCCAGCAGGATGCCGTAGAGCAGCGGGCCGACGCTGAGCAGGAGGATCGGGATGAGGACGGGCAGGACCAGGAACCAGGCGCCGTGATCGGCGGGGCGGCGACCGGCCGGCCGCCGTGCTTCGGCCGGTGGTGTCCGCACTTCGGCCACTGATGTCACGGAATCAGCCCCTTTGCCTGGCCCGGTTGGCGTGTTCATGTTCGTGAAGGCCCGGTACCCCGTCAAGGGACCGCGCACGGCGGCCGGGGCCGTGCCCGGTGGCCGACCTGGGCGAATGCGAGACTGGCCGAGGACCGGACAGACACGGCACGGGAAGACGGCACGGAGGCAGGACGATGGACGAGGCACGCGCGCGGGACGTACTGGCCGCGGCGGGAGTGCTGCCGGACCCGGTCCGGGACGCACGGCTCCTGGCCCTCGGTGAGAACGCGGTGTTCGCGGCCGGCGACCTGGTGGTGAAGGTGGGCCGGGACGCGGAGCTGCTGGGGCGGGCCGAGCGCGAGCTGGCCGTCGCCGGCTGGCTGGCCGCGGCGCACGTGCCGGCGGTTCGGGCGGCCGAGCCGAAGCCGCTGCTGGTGGACGGCCATCCGGTGACCGTGTGGCACCGGCTGCCGGATCCCGTACGGCCGGCCGAGCCGCGGGATCTGGCCGTCCTGCTGCGCGGGGTGCACGCACTGCCCTCTCCTCCCTTCGGATTGCCGCCCCGCGATCTGCTGGGCGGTGTGGAACGCTGGCTGCGGCTCGCGGGCGACGCGATCGACCCTGAGGACGCGGCATTTCTCCGTGCGCGCCGCGACGGCTTCGCCGCGGAGGCGGCGGCGCTGACGCCGCGTCTGACGCCGGGGCCGATCCATGGGGACGCGCTGCCCCGCAATGTGCACGTCGGACCGGACGGGCCGGTCCTGGTCGACCTGGAGACCTTCTCCGCCGATCTGCGCGAGCACGACCTGGTCGTCATGGCCCTCTCCCGCGACCGGTACGGGCTGCCGGCGGAGGCGTACGACTCCTTCACCGAGGCGTACGGGTGGGATGTGCGGGAGTGGGAGGGCTGCGCGGTCCTGCGGGGCGCCCGGGAGACGGCGAGCTGCGCGTGGGTGGCCCAGCACGCGCCGTCCAACCCGAAGGCGCTGGCCGAGTTCCGGCGCCGGGTGGCGTCGCTGCGGGACGGGGACGCGACGGTCCGGTGGTATCCCTTCTGAGGATGCCCGTAGGACGCGGCCGGGCGAGACGGCTGACCGCGCGCCACCCGCCACGACGCGCCCGCGGGCCGGAACGGCTAGGCGGGCTGGCCCTCGGTCAGCTCCCGCAGCGGCCATGCGCCGTCGACCACCGCGTCCGCCTCCCCCTTGCGCCGCAGGAACGCCTGGAAGTCCGCCGCCCACTGCGCGTACCACTCGATCTGGCGGCGGTGCAGTTCCGCCGGGCCCAGCGACGCTATCTTCGGGTGGCGGTCGGCTATCGCGGACGCGAGCCGCGCCGCGGCGAGGGCGTCGGCGGTGGCGTTGTGGGCCGCGTCGAGGACTACGCCGTACTCGGCGCAGACCGCCTCCAGGTTCCGTTTGCCGCGGCGGTAGCGGTCGACCCAGCGGTCGATGGTGTACGGGTCGACGACCGGGGCGGGGTGGGTGCCGCCCAGCCGGTCGGTCAGGGACGGCAGATCGTACCGCCGCAGTTCCGCCGAGAGCAGCGTGAGGTCGAACGCCGCGTTGTAGGCGACGACCGGAACGCCCGTCTTCCAGTACGACACGAGGACGTCGGCGATGGCGTCGGCCACCTGGTCGGCCGGGCGGCCCTCGGCCGTCGCGCGTTCGTTGCTGATGCCGTGCACGGCGACCGCGTCGGCCGGGATCTCCACGCCCGGATCGGCCAGCCATTCCCGGCGCCCCACGGGCTCACCGGCCCTGACCTCGATCACGGCGCCCGTGACGATGCGCGCCTCGCGCGGATCGGTCCCGGTCGTCTCCAGGTCGAAGCCGATCAGCAGCTCCCGGTGCCAGCCCATGGGCGGCCCCCCTTCTTGGTGGTGCTTTCCCCCAGTGGCCTCCACCATCGCACGCGGCACTGACAATCAGACGACAGCGTTCCGCTTCCCGGCCCCAAACCGGCCCGCGACCGCCCCCGCACCCGGCCCCGACCGTTCAGGACACCGGGCGCGAATCCGCCCAAGCCAGCTCGAATTCCTCGCGATAGGTCGGGAAGAGTCCGACTTCGCCCACGTCGTCCGACTTGACCAGCCGGCTGCCGTTGCGCAGCACCAGCACCGGCGACTCCATCCCCCGCGCCCCGCGCAGATAGGACTGCACCACGGCGATGCCGTCGACGCCGTCGCCGTCCACCAGGTAGGCGGTGAAGCGGGGCGTCTCGTCGTACACCTGGATCTCGAACGCGCCCGGGTCGCGCAGCCGGGACCGCACCCGGCGCATGTGCAGGATGTTCATCTCGACCGAGCGGCTCAGTTCGCCCCGTTTCATCCCGAGTTCGCGTTCGCGGCGCTTGACCGAGCTGGAGGCCGGGTTGAGGAAGAGCAGCCGTACCCGGCAGCCGCTCTCGGCGAGCCGGACCAGGCGCCGCCCGGAGAAGTTCTGCACCAGCAGGTTGAGGCCGATGCCGATGGCGTCGAGCCGGCGGGCGCCGCCGAAGATGTCCTCGGCCGGGAACTGGCGCAGCAGCCGCACCCGGTCGGCGTGGACGGCGACGACGTCGGCGTACCGGTCGCCGACCAGGTCCTCGACCGCGTCGACGGGCAGCCGGCGCGCCGAGGGGACGTCACCGCCGGCGCCGAGCATCTCCAGCAGCCGGGCGGAGGCCCGCTCGGCCTGGCTGAGGACCGCCTCGGACAGGGCCCGGTTGCGGGAGACGACGTTGCGGGTGACCTCCAGCTCGTCCAGGGCGAGTTCGAGGTCCCGGCGCTCGTCGAAGTACGGCTCGAAGCACGGCCAGTGCTGCACCACCAGCTCGCGCAGCTGGGGCAGGGTGAGGAAACTGAGCACGTTGTCGTCGGCCGGGTCGAGCAGGTAGCCCTTGCGACGGCTGACTTCGCGGACGGCGACCGCGCGCTGCACCCACTCCTGCCCGGCCGGGCCGGCCGCCGCCACCACCCACTCGTCGCCGTGGACGGGTTCGTAGATGGGCCGCAGCACGGCCGCCACGACCGCGCGCAGCCGCTGTTCGACGAGGTTCAGCCAGATGTAGGCCCGGCCGGCCCGCTGGGCGCGGGTGCGCACCTCGCGCCAGGCGTCGGCGTCCCAGTCCAGCTCCGGACCGATGGAACCCGCGTCCATCGGCCGGGCCAGGGACACCGCGCCGGGCGGGACGTCTGTGGAGTTCCCCTCGTGACCCTCGTCACCAGGAGGCAGCTCCAGCCCTCCCGAGCCCACCCGTGCACCGCCTTCCGCTCCCCCGGGCCTTTCCCGTCTCAACGATCAAGGAAGGGTACTCCGCGAGCGGTCGGCGGTGCAGCCGGATGAGCAGGTCGGTTTCCCGACCGCCGTGCTCAACTACGCCATTCCCAGTGTCCGTTCTGCCATGCCAGCTCCTTGGGCGTGAGCGGATTCATAGCCGTGACGTCCCGCGGGGCGATGGAGAAGCCCTGCCAGTGCACCGGCATGGGCTGCTGGTCCTCGTCCCGGGCGATGTGGTGGAAACCGACGTTCACCCAGACCACGGGGTGTGTGAGGGTCTGGCCGCCCACCCACTTGTCGACGGACTTCGGGTGGCCGCTCGCGCACGTCGGGTTGTTGCTGGCGAACAGCTCGCACTTGTCGTACTCGGTGACGTACATGTCGTGCCTGGTGAAGCTGCGGCCCGGGTACTTGGTGGTCGGCCCGGGGACCAGCTCGTACGAACGCGCGTGGCCGTCCTTGTTCTTGCCGGTGGCGCTGACCACCCGCCACCAGCGGTAGGTCCGGTAGTCGCCGGCGAGTTCCTTGCCGACCTTGGTGCGGGTGGTCCTGGCGGTCGGGCCCTCCCGCCCGGCGGGGGCGCTGACGGTGGAGTCGTACTGCTCGACCTTCGTCTTCGACGAGCCGTCGAGGCCGAAGTCGAGCCGCCAGAAGACGTTGTGGCTGTGGCTGGTGGAGTAGTCCCGGGCGCCCTTGCCGATGGGCCAGCCGCGTCCGTCCTGGGCGTTGTAGTCGTCGAAGGAGAGGCTGCCGGTCGCACCGACGTTCATGTTGATCGTGCCGTCATCCTGGAAGCGCCACTCGGTGATGTACTCGTACCAGCCGACCTGGTTGACCGTGTAGACCAGCAGGTCCTTGCCCTGCTGCTGGTAGGTCTTGCCCGACTGGAAGAGGTCGTGCATCCGGTAGGCGTGGCCGCGCGAACGGGTGGTCGTGCACAGGCCCTTGACGTTCGGGTGGCCCGGGTCGCCGTCCGGGACCTTGACGGTCTTGATGGTGCCGCCGGGGCACTCGCCGGGCGACAGCTCCATCAGCTCCTGGGCGAAGTCCTGGCCCGTCAGGTCGTAGTACTCGTGCTTCCCGTCGTCGTACGGGACGTGGATCTGGCCGAGTCGGGCGCTGTTGAGGACCTTGATCGGCTTGGCCTCGCCCTTGGGCTGGTAGGAGATGTTCTCCAGGACGAGGCCGGCCTTGCTGTCGTAGCGCCAGCACATCCGCCAGGTCGTGCCGGTGGTGAGCTTCTGTTCGATCGTGTAGGCGGTACTGCATCCGGGGGCCGCCGCGGCGGGCGCGGTCTGCGGCCGGGCCGCGGCCGGACCGGCGAGCGTCGTCGCGCCGGCGGCCAGCGCGGCCAGGGACACTCCGACGGCCGCGGCCTTGCGGGCGGCGCGGCCTCGGCCTCGCGGCCGGACCACACCGGACAGGTGCTTCTCGGGCATGAAGAGGTGACTCCCTTACCGGAGGTACGGGTGTGAAGGTCGGGCGGCGGCCGGTCAGCCGCGGTCGAGGGCGGCGGCCTTGCGGGCGCTCAGGTCGATCACGAGGTCCCTGGTGTCGATCCACGGTCCGTTGCGGACCTTGGAGAACAGCCGCACGCACCGGTGGACGCCGCACTTGTCGAGCACCGCGGGCTGGGCGCCCGGCGAGGCCTCGTAGATCCCGCCGCTCAGCTCCAGTTGGTCCGGCGAGGTGAGTCCCTTGCCGGTGGCGTCCTTGTAGTCCGCCTTGAGGCCCGCGCCCAGCGGGTCGGCGATCAGGATCCGGGCCGCCTCGGCGTTCTCGGCGCGGCTCGGCGGCGGCTGGACGCCGCGCTGGGTGCCGGTCTGCTCGACCTTCCCGGTCTTCAGGTTGACGGTCCTGGTGACGAGTGTGTCGTTCGCGTAGTCGTAGAAGGTCACGTCGGCGCGCCGTGGCGCGTCCGGGTCGTCCGCCTCGGCGGCCTCCGGCTCGGCGAGGTCGACGCTCAGCCGCTGCGGTCCGCGGTCGCCGTCGACGTCCCGGGCCGTGGCCGAAAGCCGTCCCGCGGCGGCGATCTTCTCGACCCGCCCCAGTTCGTCGTCGGTGAGCGGGTCACGGCCCGTGCCCTGCTTCCCCTCGGCCGGTGCCCGCTCCACGACACCGGGCGGTGCGGCGTCCGGGTCCTGTCCGGCCTGCCGCGCGGCCCGTGTGCCGCCGACGGCCCCTCCGGAGTCGTCCGCTCCCGCCGTGCCCGGCAAGGTGACCGCGACCATCGCGGCGGTCCCCGCCGCCGCGAGGGCCGCACCGGTCAGTACTTTGCCCAGATGGCGGTGGACTGTCTCACGCACATTCTCCCCCTACTCCCCCTACTCCCCCTGGTCCCCGGGAGTACGTATCTGCCCCGCTGGTTCGGCGCACGGCGGGTACCAGAACCGCCGTGCGCACTGGTCACTGGATAAGAGGGCGGACGGGCCACGGGAGGTTGCCTCACTTTCGGACGATACTCGGGGCCAAGGCGGCCCCCGGCGGACGGCACACCTGGGAGAGTCGTATCCATGCAGGTCTGGCCTGGAGAGGCGTATCCGCTCGGCGCCACCTATGACGGCGCCGGAACCAACTTCGCGGTCTTCACGGAGGCCGCGGACCGAGTAGAGCTGTGTCTGCTACACGACGACGGCTCGGAGACGGCGGTGGAACTGCGCGAGAGCGACGCGTTCGTGCGGCACGCGTACGTGCCGGGCGTGATGCCGGGACAGCGGTACGGGTTCCGGGTGCACGGCCCGTACGACCCCGGACGCGGGCTGCGCTGCAACTCCGCGAAACTGCTGCTCGACCCGTACGCGAAGGCGGTCAGCGGGTCGGTCCGGTGGGGCGAGGAGGTGTACGGCTACCACTTCGGCGCGCCCGAGAGGCGCAACGACCTGGACTCGGCGCCGCACACCATGACCTCGGTGGTGATCAACCCCTACTTCGACTGGGGTGACGACCGCCCGCCGCGCACCGAGTACCACCACACGGTGATCTACGAGGCCCACGTCAAGGGCCTGACCATGCGTCACGCCGGGCTGCCGGAGGAGCTGCGCGGCACCTACGCGGCCCTCGCCCACCCGGCGATCATCGAACACCTGACCAAGCTGGGGGTGACCGCGCTCGAACTGATGCCCGTGCACCAGTTCGTGAACGACCACCGGCTGGTCGACATGGGCTTGAACAACTACTGGGGCTACAACACCATCGGCTTCTTCGCCCCGCACAACGCGTACGCCTCCTGGGGCGACCGCGGCCAGCAGGTGCTGGAGTTCAAGTCGGCGGTCCGGGCGCTGCACGAGGCCGGGATCGAGGTCATCCTGGACGTGGTCTACAACCACACCGCCGAGGGCAACCACCTGGGTCCGACGCTGTCCTTCAAGGGCATCGACAACCCGTCGTACTACCGGCTGGCGGAGGACCCGCGCTACTACACGGACACCACGGGCACCGGGAACTCGCTGCTCATGCGGTCCCCGCACGTGCTTCAGCTGATCATGGACTCGCTGCGGTACTGGGTCACCGACATGCACGTCGACGGCTTCCGCTTCGACCTCGCGGCGACCCTCGCCCGGCAGTTCCACGAGGTGGACCGGCTGTCGTCGTTCTTCGATCTGGTGCAGCAGGACCCGGTGGTCTCCCAGGTGAAGCTGATCGCCGAGCCGTGGGACGTGGGCGAGGGCGGCTACCAGGTGGGCAACTTCCCGCCGCTGTGGACCGAGTGGAACGGCAAGTACCGGGACACGGTCCGGGACCTGTGGCGGGGCGAGCCGCGCACGCTCGCCGAGTTCGCCTCCCGGCTGACCGGCTCCTCCGACCTCTACCAGGACGACGGCCGCCGCCCGCTGGCCTCCATCAACTTCGTCACCTGCCACGACGGTTTCACGCTGCACGACCTCGTCTCGTACAACGAGAAGCACAACACCGCCAACGGGGAGGAGAACCGCGACGGCGAGGGCCACAACCGGTCGTGGAACTGCGGCGCGGAGGGCGAGACCGACGACCCGGAGGTGCTGCGGCTGCGCGCGCGGCAGATGCGGAACTTCATCGCCACGCTCATGCTGTCCCAGGGCGTGCCGATGATCAGCCACGGTGACGAGTTCGCGCGCACCCAGGGCGGCAACAACAACGCCTACTGCCAGGACAACGAGCTGTCCTGGGTGGACTGGCCGGAGTCCCTGGAGAGCGACCTGCTGGAGTTCACGCGCGCGATGGTGTGGCTGCGCCGCGACCATCCCGTCCTGCGCCGGCGCCGCTTCTTCCACGGCCGTCCGGTGGAGGGCACCCACGACGAGCTGTCCGACATCGCCTGGTTCACCCCCGAGGGCGGCGAGATGACGCAACGGGACTGGAACTCGGCGCAGGCGTCCGCGCTGACCGTGTTCCTGAACGGCAACGCCATCTCCGAGCCCGGCCCACGCGGCGAGCGCATCACCGACGACTCCTTCCTGCTGATGTTCAACGCCTCCCCCGAGCCGCTGGACTTCCTGGTGCCGGCCGACCACGGCCGCCAGTGGCAGGTGGTCGTCGACACGGCCCGCCCGGAAGGGGTTCCGCCGGGAGCGGGCGGGAAGGTGGCGGCGGGCGACCGCATCACCTTGCCGGACCGCAGCCTGACGGTGCTGCAACGGCCGACGTAGGGAGCCGGGCCGTACGGTTCGCGCGCGTGCGGGAGTCGTTTCCGCAGGCGCGCGGGGCGTCTCGTACGCGCGCGTGGGGGAGGTCTCGTTACTCGCGCACGCGCGCGTGGAGGCTGTCACGTACGCGCGCGCGTGTTGACGTACCCGCGCGAGCGAGGGCCGTCTCGTACGCGCGCGTGTCGGGTGCGTGGGACGCACGCGCGCGTGGACGGGCGCGAGGGGTGTTTCGCGTGGGCGGCCGGTGACGGCGCCCGGGTGAGGACCTGTCCCCCGGCCGTGGCGGCCCCAGGTGGGCCGGACGGGTGCCGGCAGCCCCGTGGGCGCGTCGCGGGGAGCGCGGCCCCCTGGCCGACTGCGAGCGCGCCACCGGTCGGCAATCGTGCGGGCGACGAGCGGCGACTCCGGCGAAGCGGACGGTCGCCGTCGGCAGCCCGGCCCAGGTGGGGCGCGCACGGCGGCGGCAGCGGTCCCGTCGGACCGGCCATCCGGCGGTGGGCGTCCCACGGCCGCGCCACCCCCGCTTCGCGTCGCCCCCAGCGCCCGGAACCGGACACGCGCGCGTGATCCGGGCAGAGGTCGATGACACGAAAGACGGCGAGCGGGGTACGTAGCTTCCCATGACTTCTGCGCGACCCGGACCGGGGGTGCCCACGGCCACCTACCGGATGCAGCTCCAGCCCGCGTTCCCGTTCGCCGCCGCCGAAGCGGCCGTACCGTACCTGGCGTCGCTCGGCGTCTCGCACCTGCACCTGTCCCCCGTCCTGGAGGCCGTCCCGGGCTCCGCGCACGGGTACGACGTCGTGGACCACACGCGTGTGCGCGCGGAGCTGGGTGGCGAGGAGGGGTTGCGCGCGCTGGCGCGCACGGCGCACGAGCACGGTCTCGGCCTGGTGGTGGACATCGTGCCGAACCACATGGCGCTGGCCCCCCGGCACAACCCCGCCCTGTGGGAGGTGCTGCGCGAGGGACCCGACTCGCCCTACGCGCGCTGGTTCGACATCGACTGGGAGGCGCAGGGCGGCCGGGTGCTGCTGCCGGTGCTCGGCGGCCCGGTCGGCTCCGAGTCGGCGCACCTCGTGGTCGACGGTGATGTGCTGCGCTACCACAATCACGCCTTCCCGCTCCGCCCCGGCACCGAGCACCTGCCGCTGCCCCGGCTGCTGGACGCCCAGTGGTACCGCCCGGTGTGGTGGCGGCTGGCCCGCACGGAGCTGAACTACCGGCGGTTCTTCAGCATCTCGGAGCTGATCGGGGTGCGGGTGGAGGACCCGGAGGTCTTCGACGCCACCCACGGCACGATCCTGCGGCTGCTGGCGGAGGGCGTGTTCGACGGGCTGCGGATCGACCATCCCGACGGGCTCGCCGACCCCGACGGCTACCTCGCGCGGCTGCACGAGGCGACCGGCGGGCGCTGGACGGTCGTGGAGAAGATCCTGGCCGACGGCGAGCACCTGCCGGCCTCCTGGCCCGTCGCGGGCACCACGGGCTACGACGCCCTGCGGCACGTCGACGGCCTGTTCACGGACCGCACCGGGGCGTACGAACTGCTGGGCCGCTACCGGGCCTTCGCGGCCCCGCAGACGGACCGCGGCGGCAACTGGGAGGCCACGGTCCGGCGGGCCGCGTACAAGGTGCTCACGCACGAGCTGGCCACCGAGACGGACCGGCTCACCCGGGTGGCGGCCCGGCTGTGCGCCGCCTCGCCCGACCTCTCGCTGCGCGACCGCGCGCCCTGGGCCCTGCGGACGGCCGTGGAGGAGCTGCTGGTCCGGATGCGGGTCTACCGGCCGTACGCCTCCGGTGACGCGTCCGCCGTGATCACCGAGGGGGCCGCCGAGGAGGCCCGGCTGGCCTTCGTGGTGCCCGAGGAGGCCGAGGCCGTCGGCGTCGTGCGCCGGCTGCTGGTCGAGCCGCCCGGTGACCCGTCGGCGCCGGACCACGCCGACCGGGTGGAGTTCCGCACCCGGTTCGCGCAGACCGCCTCGGCACTGCGCGCCAAGTCGGTGGAGGACACGGCGTTCTACCGCTATGTGCCGCTGCTGTCGGCGACCGAGGTGGGCGGCGACCCGGGCAGCCCGGGGGTGTCGCCGGAGGAGTTCCACGCGTACTGCGCGCGCGTGCAGCGCGATTGGCCGCTCACCGGCACGGCCGTCTCCACGCACGACACCAAGCGCAGCGCTGACGTGCGCGCCGCGCTGGCCGTGCTCACGGAGTGCCCGGACCGCTGGGCGGAACTGCTCGCCGAGGTGACCCTGCCTGAGGAGGGCGTGCCGGACGGACAGCTGGCCTGGGCGGCCTGGCAGACGGTGTTCGGGCTGGGGCCGGCCGAGGAGGAGCGGGTCCAGCAGGCGCTGCTGAAGCATGTGCGCGAGGCGGGCATGTACACCAGCTGGACGGAACAGGAACCGCCGTACGAGGAGGCGGTGGCGTCCTTCGTCGCCGCCGGGCCGTGCGGGCCGCCCGGCGAGCGCGTGGCGGCGTTCCGGAAGGTGGTGGAGCCGCACGTGCGGGCGAATGTCCTCGGCACCGCGCTGGTCCATCTGACGATGCCGGGGGTACCGGACGTGTACCAGGGCACGGAGGGCGAGTACCGGGCGCTGGTGGACCCGGACAACCGGCGGCCGGTGGCGTTCCCGCCGGAGGCGCCCGGCGAGAAGGAGGCGCTGACGGCGGCGGCACTGCGGCTGCGCGCCCGGCGCCCGGAGGCCTTCGGCGCGGACGCGTCGTACGAGCCGCTGACGGCCGAGGGCCCGGTGGCCGACCACTGCCTGGCGTTCGCCCGCTCCGGATCGGTGGTCACGGTGGTGACCCGGCTGTCCCTGCGGCTCGGGGAGGCGGGCGGCTGGCAGGACACCCGTCTCCCGCTCCCGCCGGGCCGCTGGGCGGACGTCCTCGCTCCGGGCCGGGAGTTCACCGGCCAGGCACCCGTGGCGGAGCTCCTGGACCGACTGCCGGTGGCACTGCTGGAACGGGTGGCGGAGGACTGAGGGCACCGGGGCCGGGGCCAACGGGGTCGAGGGGGCGTACGGCCGCTCGGCGGCCGTTGGCCCCCCGGATGGCCCCGCGGCAGGCGGTTGCTCCCCGGATGGCCGCGCGGCAGGCGGTCGCACGACACGCGGCTGCCCGGCCGGCGGACGCGCGGCACCCGGGCCACAGCCACAGGCCCAACGGTGCCGCCCCGCTGGCGAGCGCACGACACGCCGTTGCCGAGCCATCGGCCACGCCGTACACGGACCACAGCCCCGGGCCCACCGTGCCGCGCGGCAGGCGGTCGCACGACACGCGGCTGCCCGGCCGGCGGACGCGCGGCACCCGGGCCGCGGTCGCCCGGTACACCGCTGTCCGCTGGGCGGCTTCCCGCACGCCGTCACGCCGCGGGCGGCGCACAGTCCTCGTGCGGGCCGTGGGGGCCCGGGGACGGCCAGGCCGCGCGCAGGAGGTCCACGAAGGCCGCGGCGGCGCCCGTGGGCGGCACGCGCGCGTAGACGGTCAGGGAACGCTTCCAGGGCGGGTCGGGGGTGAGGACCACGCAGTCCTCGCCGACGGCACCCCGCACGATGTGGGCGGGCGCGGCGCACACCCCGACGCCGGCGGCGGCCATGCGGACGGCCGTCGAGGTGTGCTCGGTCCACACGGCGGTCCGGGGCCGGAACCCGGCGCTCGCGCAGGCCCGGTCGAGGAAGCGTTCGCCGTGCACGACGGGTTCCATGGCGCAGCGGATCCAGGCGTGGTCGGCGAGTTCCGGGAGCGTGACCGTCGTACGCCCCGCGAGCCGGTCGTCGAAGGGCACGACGAGGACGACCTCCTCCTCGCCGACGGGCACGACGGTGCCGGGCCGCCCGGACGGCTCGGGACCGACGGCGAGGTCGGCGGTGCCCCGCTGCACCGCCTCCTCCAGGGCGTCGGCGGTGGCGTACTCGTGCAGGCGCAGCAGGACCCGGGGGTGAGCCGCGCGCCAGCGGGCGAAGACGTCGGGCAGGGTGCCGACCGCGATGGAGTGCAGGGCCGCGACATGCAGTTCGCCGCCCTCGGCGCCGACGGTGGCGCGGGCCGCGCGGCGGGCCTGGGCCGCGCTGCGGACGGCGAGTTCGGCGTGCGGCAGGAAGGCACGGCCCATCGGGGTGAGGCGCACGCCCCGGGGCAGGCGCTCCAGCAGGGCGCCGCCGACCGACTTCTCCAGTGCCTTGATCTGGTGCGAGAGCGCGGGCTGGGTGACGTGCAGGGTGTCCGCCGCGCGCGTGAACGACGCCTCCTGGACGACCGTCACGAAGTACTCCATCTGGCGCAGGCTCACGTCCCCGGACCCCTCCCCGTCCTCCCATGAAGATCGTGCATGGAGTCCACAAGAACATTGCCTTGGACTCATGACAAGGGAGGGACGGAGGGTGAATGCCATGACCATCGACACAGGCATCAATACATCCGACGTGATCGTCATCGGCGGCGGCACCGGTGGCTACAGCACCGCCCTGCGCGCGGCCGGCCTGGGACTGGACGTCACCCTCGTCGAACGCGACAAGGTCGGCGGAACGTGCCTGCACCGGGGTTGCATCCCCAGCAAGGCGATGCTGCACGCCGCCGAACTGGTCGACGGGATCGCCGAGGCCCGCGAGCGCTGGGGCGTGAAGGCGACCGTGGACTCCGTCGACTGGGGTGCGCTGGTGGCCACGCGCGACGACATCGTGGCGCGCAACCACAAGGGGGTCGAGGCGCATCTCGCGCACGCGGGCGTGCGGGTGGTGCGGGGCAGCGCACGGTTGACCGGGGCACGCACGGTACGGGTGGAGAGCGCGGGTACCGAGAGTGCGCCGGGCGTGCAGGACCTCACCGCGCGCCGTGCGCTGGTCCTCGCGACCGGCTCCCGGCCGCGCACGCTCCCGGGGCTCGATCCGGACGGACTGCGCGTGGTGACGAGCGACGACGCCCTGTTCGCGCCGGGGCTCCCCGCGTCGGTCCTGGTGCTGGGCGGGGGCGCGATCGGGGCGGAGTACGCCTCCTTCCACCGGTCCATGGGCGCCGAGGTCACCTTGGTGGAGGCCGCCGACCGGATCGTGCCGCTGGAGGACGCCGACGTCAGCCGGCATCTGACGCGCGGCCTGAAGAAGCGCGGGATCGATGTGCAGGCGGGCGCGCGGCTGCTGGACGCGGAGCTGCTGGAGAACGGCGTACGCGCGCGCGTGCGCACCGCGCGGGGAGAGACCCGGACGGTGACGGCGGCGCGGCTGCTGGTGGCCGTCGGCCGGGCTCCGGTCACCGAGGGCCTGGGCCTGGACGCGGCCGGGCTGACGACGGACGAGCGGGGGTTCGTCGTACCGGAGGACTGGGGCCGGCTGGAGACGGCCGTGCCGGGCGTCCACGTCGTCGGCGACCTGCTGCCGCCGCCCTCGCTCGGCCTCGCCCACGCCTCGTTCGCGGAAGGCCTGCTGGTGGCCGAGACCGTGGCCGGGCTGGAGTCGCCGCCGGTCGACTACGCGGCCGTGCCCCGGGTGACGTACTCCTCGCCGCAGACCGCCTCGGTGGGGCTGAGCGAGGCCGAGGCACGCGCGCGTGGGCAGGAGGTCGACGTCGACACGATGCCGCTGACCGCCGTCGCCAAGGGGATGGTGCACGGCCAGGGCGGCATGGTGAAGGTCGTGGCGGAGGCCGGCGGCGGGCAGGTGCTCGGCGTCCACCTCGTCGGCCCGAACGTGTCGGAGATGATCGCCGAGAGCCAGCTGATCGTGGGCTGGGACGCCGAACCCTCGGACGTGGCCCGGCATGTGCACGCGCACCCCACCCTGTCGGAGGCGGTGGGCGAGGTGTTCCTGACGCTCGCGGGACGCGGCCTGCACCAGCAGTGAGCCCACGGCACGCGTGGGCCCGGACGGGGGCGGGCCCCCGCGTCCGGGCGCCCCCGGGAGCCTCCCCCGCCGGATGCTTGACAGTTCACCCTTCGCGTGGGGGACTGGGAGGTGCGAAGCCGGGCGGACAAGTCGGGGGTGAGTCCTCTGCCGGAGCTGCGCTATCCCAGCGTTCCCGAACTGGTCGCCGCCGCTCAGGCGCTGGCGGCTCGGGAACCCGGGCTGTGCGCGCTGCGTGAGGTGGGCGTCTCGCGCGCGGGAAGACCCCTGCACCTGCTGTCGGTGGGACACGCCCGCCGTGCGGTGCTCGTGGTGGCGGGCGCGCACGCCAACGAGCCGACGGGCGGCTCCACCCTGCGGGTGCTCGCCGAAAGGGTGCTGGCGGAACGCGAGTTGCGGGCGGACACCTCCTGGCACTTCCTGCTGTGCGCGGACCCCGACGGCGCGAGTCTGCACGTCACCCCGGCGCCGCGCAGCCTGCTCGACTACCACCTCGGCTTCTACCGGCCGACGGGCGCGGAGCAGCCGGAGTGGTCGCCGTCGGTGCTGCCGCCGGACCGGCTGCCGCCCGAGACACGGACGCTGACCGGGGTCATAGACGAACTGCGCCCGTACCTCCAGGTGACCTTGCACGGCACCGATCTGGGCGGCAGCTGGGTGCAGTTGACCAAGGACGTGCCGGGCCTCGCCGAGCCGTTCGCCAAGTCCGCGGCGGAACTGAACATCCCGGTGGAGACGGGGGCCTCGGACGCGGCGGGCTGGCCCGCCTCCGGTCCCGGTGTGCATGTGATGCCCGGCCCGGAGACGGGCGTGGCCTACCCGAGCCTGCCGGACGACGCCCGGCACAGCACCTGGTACCACGCGCACCGGTACGGCGGTCTGACGGCCGTGGTGGAGGTGCCGATGTGGGCGAGCGACCTGGTGGACGACCCGGCGCCGCACCCGGCACCGGCGGCGGCCATGCGGCGCCTGGCCACGCGGCTGCTGCGGGACTCCCGGGAGGTCGAGCGGATCCTCGCCGAGGCACTGCCCCGGCTGGAGGGCGTGGACGGGCCGCTGCTGCGGGCCGCGCAGTGGGCCCTGGAGCTGATCCCGGGCCTCGCTCAGGACTGGACCCACACGTCTCCGGCGGGCACGACGATGGCGTACGTCGGCAGTGTCGACGCGTTCGGACGGCGGCTGCCGCTGCGGGCCGCGGCGATGCTGCTGCGGGTGCTGCGGGAGGCGGACGACCGGGCGGCGCCGCGTCTGGAACAGCTAGTCGCCACCTGGTGCGACGCCTTCGCGGAACGGTTCCGGGCCCGCTGGGTGCCGTTGGAGCACCAGGTGGAGCACCAGTCCCGGACGGTCCTGGTGGCGGCACAGCAGGCCCGCGACCAGGCGGCGTGAGCAGGCGCGCGGAGCAGGCGCGCGAAACCCGGCGCACTGATCGGAGGGGCGTGAGCCGGGTGCCGCCCACGCCACCCCAAGCGCCGTCTCACGCCACCCCAGGCGCCGTCTCACGCCACCCCGGCGCGTCGGCCCGCCCCACCCGCTCATCGCCCCGCCCGTCAGCCGTCCAGGGCGAACACGGACCCCGTCCGCGCCCGCATCACACAGGCGCTGGTGTACGTCTCCTGGAAGTCGACCGACCGCCCGTCCCACCGCCCGCGCGCGTGGACCGTCACCGGGGCGAAGATCATCGGACAGAAGACCTGCTTGGCCGGGATGCGGTCGATGGCACCGCCGGCGGCGGTCAGTTCCGCGCAGGCCTCGGACGCGCGCGCGTGTCCCTGGGGCGGCTCGCACAGCAGCAGCGTGCCGCGGGTGTCGCTGGACCGGGCGTCGCCCTTGGTGACCGTGAGGTAGAGCCAGTTGCCCGAAAACCCGTCACGGGAGGCCGCCTGGGCCGGACCCGCGGTGAGGAGGCCGGCCGCGGTCAGCAGGGCGCCGGCCGCCGCTGCCGCTCTGGTGATGTACGTCATGCCCCGTTGCATCGGCACGGCGGCCCGTCTTCCGCAGTGCGGCTCACCCGATCGGTACCGCACGCGCGCGTGGCTGCGCGCCCGTTCGAACAGGACCGGCCGGGAAGGGCTCGGCTCAGCTCGCCGCGAGCCGGAACGCCATCCTGCCGAAGGCGACCTGGTCGCCCTCGCGGACGACGACCGCCGCGATCACCCGGCGGCCGTTGACGGTGGTGCCGTTGGTCGAGCCCAGGTCCCTCAGGACCCACAGGCCGCCCTGGTGGCGGAGTTCGGCGTGCACGCGCGAGACGGTCTCGTGGTTCAGCCGCAGCCCGTTCGCGGGATCGCGGCCGATGCGCAGCGGATGGGTGTGCGCCGGGTGCGGCAGCTGAAGCTTGGGCAGGCGCTCGGCCTGCCAGGCCCGCCGCAGTCGTACCGTGAACCCGGAGACGGCCTCCACAGTGCCGAGGACCGCGCGGGAGAAGCGGTTCTCCCTGGGCAGGTCGGCGACGAGGGCGGCGAGTTCGTCGGAGCGGCGCGCGACGAGCGCCAGTTCCATCCGGCGCACGAACGTGTCGTGCGAGAGCCGGCCCATGGCGACGCCGTCGCGCAGCACCCGCAGCGCCTGGTCGCGCTCCGCGTCGGACAGGCGCGCGGGATAGGTGGAGAACTCGAAGGACGACGTCACGCTGGTGATTGTCGGGCAGTGAACCCCGGGTGTCCAGGAATCAGGGAATCGGTGCCGATCCATGGGTACTTCCGCGACACCTCCCGGCAAAGGGCCGATTCGAGAGCGGATTGATCGTCCGGGGCGGCACGATGGAGACGCGGGACATCACGGTGAGCAGACGAAGGGGAACCGTCCGTGCAGTTCGAGGTGTGGGCACCGCAGGCAGACCGAGTGACGCTCCATTGCGAGGGCGGCACGCGCGCGTTGGCGCGCGATCCCGCGCGCGGGGGGTGGTGGACGGGCGAGGCGGAGGCCGGGGACGGCGCCCGGTACGGGTTCGCGCTGGACGACGGACCCGTGCTGCCCGACCCGCGCTCGCGCCGCCAGCCGGACGGCCCGGACGGGTTGAGCGCGGTCGTGGACCACGAGCGGTACGCGTGGCGGGCGTCGTGGGCGGGGCGCGGGCTGCCGGGCGCGGTGCTGTACGAGCTGCACGTGGGCACGTACACCCGGGAGGGCACCCTGGACGCCGCCGCCGCACGCCTGGACCACCTGGTGGAACTGGGCGTCACCCACGTGGAGTTGATGCCGCTGTGTCCTTTCCCGGGGCGGCACGGCTGGGGCTACGAGGGCGTGTCGCTGTGGGCGGTGCACGAGCCGTACGGCGGTCCCGAGGCACTGAAGCGCTTCGTGGACCGGGCGCACGAACTCGGTCTGGGCGTCGTCCTGGACGTCGTGCACAACCACTTGGGGCCCACCGGGAACCATCTGCCGCGGTTCGGGCCGTACTTCACGGACACGCACACCACGCCGTGGGGTTCGGCGGTGAACCTGGACGCGCCCGGCTCGGACGAGGTACGCGCCTTCCTCGTGGGCAGCGCGCTGGCGTGGCTGCGGGACTACCGGATCGACGGCCTGCGGCTGGACGCGGTGCACACGCTGTACGACACGCGCGCGTACCACTTCCTGGAGGAGCTGTCGGCGGCGGTCGACGGCCTCGCCGAGGAGGTGGGCAGACCACTGTTCCTGATCGCCGAGTCGGACATGAACAACCCGCGCTTCATCACCCCGCGCGCAGAGAACGGCCTCGGACTGCACGCGCAGTGGAACGACGACTTCCACCACGCCCTGCACACCACGCTGACCGGTGAGTCCCAGGGCTACTACGCCGACTTCGCGCGTGATCCCTTCGCCGCGCTCGCCAAGACGCTCACCGGCGGCTGGTTCCACGACGGCACGTACTCCAGTTTCCGGGGCCGATGTCACGGCCGGCCGCTGGACCGCGCGCGCGTGGCCGGGCACCGGCTGCTCGGCTACAGCCAGACCCACGACCAGGTCGGCAACCGCGCCCAGGGCGACCGGCTCTCCGCGCACCTCTCCCCCGGTCTGCTGGCCTGTGCGGCCGCGCTGACCCTGACCGCCCCGTTCACGCCGATGCTGTTCATGGGCGAGGAGTGGGCGGCGGGCACGCCCTGGCAGTTCTTCACCGACCACACCGACCCCGAGCTGGCCGAGGCGGTACGGCAGGGCAGGCGCCGGGAGTTCGCCGCGCACGGGTGGGCCGAGGAGGACGTGCCCGACCCGCAGGACCCGGCGACCCGCGAGCGGTCCTGCCTGGACTGGTCGGAGCCGGAACGCGAGCCCCACGCGCGCGTGCTGGCCTGGTACCGGCAGCTGATCGCGCTGCGCCACGCCCAGCCCGACCTCACCGACCCGGACCTCGCCGACACGAAGGTCGCGTACGACGAGGGCGCCCGCTGGCTGGCCTTCCGGCGCGGTGACGTACGGGTGGCGGTGAACCTGGGCAAGGAGCCGGCGGCGATCCCGCTGGGCACCGGCCGGGTGGAGGTCCTCGCGGCCTGGGACCCGGTGGGGACGCCGGGCTCGGACGGGCTGCTCCAGGTACCCGGCGAGTCGTGCGTGGTGCTGACACAGCCCTGAGCAGGGGCGCCGGCACAGCCCTGAGGGGCCCTGGCGGTCCCGTCAGGGCTCCGGCTCGTCCTCCTGGAGGTCGGTCACCCGCTCCAGCAGGATCGGCTCCCAGGCGCGCCGCAGCTGGGTCCGCAGCAGGGGCAGGGAACCGGTCGTACGGCCTTCCAGGCGGTCGGTGAGGCGGATGACGGTGTCGCAGCGGGCCAGCCACAGGCCGCGCAGACAGGGGCGGGCGCCGTAGCCGGCGAGGGTGGCGGCGCGCACGGCCGGCGGGGAGCCGACGGCGACGGCGAGCCCGGCGATGTCCTCGGCGGGGTCACCGACGGACGCCGCGGTCCAGTCCAGGATGCCGCGCACCCGTCCGTCGGCGCTGACCAGCACGTGCGCGCCGGTCAGCCCGTGGTGGGTGAGGACGGCGGAACCGGGCTGCGCGGCGAGCTGGGCCGCGCCGGGCGGGGTCAGCTGGTGCAGCCGTGCCGCGTCGAACTCGTCGGCGGCGGCGAGCCGTTCGGCCGCGTGCACGGCCATCCGGCGCAGCGCCTCCAGCGAGCGCGGGGCGGTGCGCGGCACGCCGAGCGCCTCGGCCTGCCGGGCCGGCACCGTGCGCAGCCCGCTGAGCAGCCCGGCGAGGTCGGCCTCGCCGACGGCGGAGACGTCGTGCTCGTCGGCCGTGCCGCCGGGCACCCGGGTGTCCAGGGTGTAGGCGAGGCCGGGCGCCCAGTCGCCGTGCGCGACGCTGGTCGGGACGGCGACGGGCACCTGCGGGCGGACCAGCTCGCGCAGGCGCAGTTCACGGCGGCGGCGGACGGAGGCCTCGCGGTCGGGCGCGAGGCGCAGCACATGGCGGCTGCCGACCCACCAGGTGTGCTCGCGGTCCTCCGTCACGGGCCGCACATCGGGTCCCCCCGTGCCGTCGCCGCCCTCCTTGAGCAGCGAGCGGACCAGTCTGCGGACGGTGTCCGCGGTGGGTGTCGGTGCCTGGGTCATGGGTCGCGCGTCGCCGTTCCGGGTGTCGTCGGGAGTGGGTCTCCTCGGGTCTCTCACTCCACTATGACCATCTCACGGGTGGTGTCGTTGAGGCGTCGGCCGCCGTCACCGGTGACCGTGACGATGTCCTCGATGCGCACCCCGAAGCGGCCGGGCAGGTAGATGCCGGGCTCCACGGAGAAGCACATGCCGGGCACGAGCGGCTGTTCCTCGCCCTCGATCATGTACGGCGGCTCGTGCGTGGTGACGCCGATGCCGTGGCCGGTGCGGTGGATGAAGTACTCGCCGTACCCGGCGTCCGTGATCACCGCGCGGGCGGCGCGGTCGACCTCCTGGCAGGCCACTCCCGGGCGTACGGCCTGGAAACCGGCCTCCTGGGCGGCGCGCACCACGTCGTGGACCCAGCGCTCCTCCTCGGTCGGCTCGCCGACGTGGACCGTGCGGGTGGTGTCGGAGCCGTAGCCGTCCTTCAGGCCGCCGAAGTCGAGGACGACCATGTCGCCGGACCGGATGACGCGGTCACCGACCTCGTGGTGGGGGTTGGCGCCGTTCGGTCCGGAGCCGACGATCGTGAAGTCGACCTGGGAGTGGCCGAAGCGGCGCAGCAGGCCGGCGAGGTCCTGGCCGACGTCGCACTCGCGGCGGCCGGCGAAGGGGACCTTCCGGATCTCCTCGAACGCCAGGTCGGCAGCCGCGCCCGCGGCTGCCAGGAGTTCCAGTTCGGCCGCGTCCTTCACCGCGCGCAGCATGGGCAGGGCGTCGGTGAGGGCGGCGTAGGAGGTGCCGGGCAGGGCCCGCTGGAGGCCCAGCAGGTGCATCGCCCAGGTGTTGTCGCTGATGCCGAACCGGCCGCGGTCGTCGAGGAGGCCGGCGGTGACCGCGTAGGGGTCCTTGCCGTCGGTCCAGTCGCGCAGCGTCAGCGCGGCGGCGCCGGCCGCCTGCTCGGCGTCCGGGGCCTCCAGGGTGGGCACGACGAGCACGGGGTCCCGGCCGGGCGCGAGGACCAGCAGGGTCAGCCGCTCCGTGACCGCTGTGGGCGTGTAGCCGGTGAGCCACACCATGTCCGGTCCCGGCGCCACGAGCAGCCCCGCGAGGCCGGCGTCGGCGGCGGAGCGCACGGCACGCTCCATGCGGGCCCTGTAGTCGGCGGCGGTGAAGGGCGCGGGCGTACTACCGGTCATCCGGGCCTCCGGGGCGGGTGGGGAAACGGGGGGGATGGCGTCTCGGGCAGCATCCTGCCCGCCCGCACGGACCCACGCGAGCCGGTCCCGCGGACCGACGTCCCGCGGTCCGTCCAGGGGGCACTCGGCATGGGTCCATGATGACGTGCGGGACGGACGGTGACCAAGGGGTTTCCTGGCGTGACCGCCGGGGCGGCGGCGGTGGCGGGCCCGGACCGGGTCAGATCACCACTGCGGGCGTCACCGACAACTGCTGGTAGCCGCCGTTCGTGTGGCGCACGGTGAGGAGCACCGCCGTGCCGGGGCGGGCCCGTCCGACGGCTCGGGCGAGGTCGGCGGCGGTGTCCACTCGGATCCCGCCCCACTGGAGGACGACGTCCCCGCGGACCAGGCCCGCCGCGTAGCCGGGGCCGGGCACGCGCACGCCCACCACGAGGGCGCCCGCCTTCTCCGCGTCGGCGGCCTCCACGCCCAGGACCGGGCCGGGCGGGGCGGGGACGGGCGCCGGCGGGGGCGTGGCCCTGGCCGAGGACGCCGGCGCGGGCGGCGGGGCCTGGCGTCGCGGCTCGGCGAGTCTGCTCATGCCGATCACCGTGGCGCCGACCGTGCCGATGCCGACGCCGGAGAGCACCAGCGCGGTGCCGGCGCACAGGCCGCACAGCAGGGTCCGCAGCCGCCGTCCGCGCCGGGGCACGGCGTGCGGGCGGTGGGCGGTGTCGGGGGTGTCGGGGGTGTCGTCCTGCCGCCGGTCCTGACCGGGCATCGGCTTGGGACGCAACGCAGTCTGTTCCATGGTTCGCTCGCCTCCGGGTGGTGCTCTACCCGGGGCGGTGGACCGCGACGAGACACGAAAGGGTGAGAATGCCCGGAGGGTGACGGAGGGTAGTCATAGCCGTCACGCCGTCGCGTTCAGCGCACCCTTCCGGCCCGCCCTCTCAGCCCGTGTGGCCCTCGCCGTGGCCGCCGTGCGCCCCGCCGTGGTCGAACTTCAGGGCCTCGGGCGGCATGACGACGAAGGGCCGCATCATGCCCATGTCCTCGTGCTCCAGCAGATGGCAGTGGTACATGAACCGGCCGTACGCGCCGTCGAAGCGGCCCATGACTCGCAGCATCTGGTCGCCCGGCACCCGGAAGACGTCCTTGTGGCCCCGCTCGTTGGGCGCGAGCGGTATCTCCCGGCCGGCGTCGTACCGGATCGGGGTGCGGGTGCCGCCCACCGCCGGGTCGAAGCCGGAGACGTCGTACGCGTCCCGGCCGAGCAGCTGGAAGTCGGCCAGGTGGATGTGCATGGGGTGCACGATGGGCGCGAGGTTGAGGAAGCTCCACTGCTCGTGACTGCCCTCGCCGATCGTGAAGCCGAGCCCGTCGTTGAACGTCCGCGCGGTGCGCCGGTACGTCTTCGTGGTGCCGTCGGGTCCGGTGACCTGGACGATGCCCTCGGCCGGGAACGTCAGGCCGCTCGGGTCCTCGACCTCGGTCATCTCCCAGATCTCCGGGTGGCCGCCGGCCCCCTTGGTGGCGGGCGGGGTGAGCAGGACGAGCCGGTGGCCGTGCGGGGTGTCGTGGGTGAGTCGGCGGAAGGAGCCGGAGAGCACCTCGGGCAGTTCGAAGGTGTCCTCCGCGCAGCCCTCCCGGACCCGGAACTCCAGCACGGCCGGACAGGGCACGTCTCCGGCCGGGTCGGGCACGCCCGCCGGCCGGCCGGGGCCCTTGTTCACCAGTCGCAGGGTCCGGCCCGCGAGTCCGCGGAAGTCCACCAGCAGGTCGAACCGCTCGGCGGGCGCGGCGGTCAGGGTCGGCAGCTCCGCGTCGAAGTCGACCGGCACCGGGCACGGCAGCAGTCCGCCGTCGCTGCCGATCTGGTGGACGATCCCCGCCACCGGCTGGTCGTCCTCGTCGATGAGGACGAGTTCGAAGATGCGCGCGTTGGAGGCGTTGACCAGCCGGAACCGGTGCCACGCCGGGTCCACGTCGGCGTACGGCCAGATGCGGCCGTTGACCGTGGTGTACGGGCCGGTGAAGGGTATGGAGACCGGCTTGCCCGTCTCCGGGTTGCGCTGCTGGACGATCACCGTCTTGTGCAGCAGCCGGCCGTTGAGGCGGCCGTCCTCGTCGGTGTCGAGGTTGCGGTCGGCGACGATGAGCGGGATCTCCCGCTCGCCGGACGGCAGGTGGAGGGCGTCCTCCTCGTCGTCCCGGACGAGGTAGGTGCCGTACAGGCCCGCCATCACGTTCCACCGGGTGATGCTCATGGCGTGGTCGTGGTACCACCACTGCACCGCCTGGTGGTCGTTCGGGTACTCCGACATCTGGGCGTCGCCGTGGCCGACGGCGTTGTCCGCCCAGCCGTCGTTGCCGCCGCCGGTCTGTGCGCCGTGCAGATGGGTCACCGACCAGGCGGGCAGGGCGGCGACGTCCTTGTTCGGCTCGACGCCCTCGCGGCCGGGCTCGGTGGTGGCCTGCGGGCGGCCGTCCGTGCGCAGCGGCACCTCCACCGAGGTGACCGGGTACTCGCTGTCCTTGGGGATGCGGTTGGTCCAGGCGATGCGGACGCGCTGTCCCCGGCGCACCTCGATGGTCGGGCCCGGCACGTGTCCGTCGTAGCCCCACATCAGGGTCGGCGGCAGTTGCGGGTGCAGGCGCACCCAGGTCGGGCGCAGGGCGATCTCGGTCTCGCGCAGGACGTCGTCCGCGGCGGGCCGCAGGACCGGCGGGACGGTCAACGGCGCCACGTACGGCGTCAGTTCGCGGGCCGCCGGTGCCTGCTCGCCCGTGGTCCGTCCGGTGAGCCTCTCGATGGTCTCGGTCAAGGTAGAACACCCCCGTGTGTTCTGGCTCTGTTGTTCCCCTTACTCCACAAGACTCCCGAGGACTCACCGAAGTTCCCTGAATGCCCGATTCCGTACGCGGAGATTCGGCGACCGTCAGCCGAGCGACAGGGCGGGCGCGCGGTCGGGCAGGAAGCCGTGGGCACGGCGGCCGAGCCATGCGGCCTTGTACCGGTCGACCTCCCGGTGCCAGTTGAGGATGCCGGCCAGCCAGTTCCGCAGGTCCTGCACATAGGCGTCCATGAGCGTGCGGGCCTCGGCCGACAGCTCGAAGTCGTCGTACAGCACCGGCAGTTCGTGGTCGATCACATGCTCGAACTGCTGCATGCGCTGGGTCATCAGGTCGTGGACGACGCCGAGCGCGGCCGGATAGTCCACACCGAAGAAGTTCTGCACGACCAGGACCGAGTTGTGGATCTCGCCCTCGTACTCGATCTCCTTCTGGTAGGAGAAGACGTCGTTGAGGAGACAGGCGTAGTCGATGGCGGCGTTCTCCAGGGAGCGCACCGGACCGCTGGCGTAGACCTCGGCGGGGATCGACGGGCCGTTGCCCATCCGGCACAGGCTCAGGGTGAGGTCCGATCCAAAGGTGGAGCGCCGCATCTCCAGGTAGTCGACCGGGTCGGGGACGCGGTTCTGCATCTGGTTGGAGAGCTCCCAGACCCAGCTCTCGGTCATCTTGTCCACGGCCGTCTTGAGGGTGCGCCGCTGGTCGGCGGTCATCTCGGCCGTGGTGCGCGTCCACAGGTCGATCAGCCCGCGTTCCATGGCGTCGGCGGGAACGACCGTCGGCGCGCCCTCCACCGCCATGCACCGCGACAGCCGGGCCGTGGTCAGCCGGGCGGCGGCGAGGTCCCGGCGGTGGCCGTAGACCAGGGGGTAGTAGTCGTCGCCGTAGGTGCCCCAGGCGAGCCACTGCGCGCTGAGGTCGAGGGCCTCCGGGGTGGCGTCCGGGTCCAGGCCGGCGGAGCACAGCGCGAGGTCGTAGGCGGCGAGCTTGTCCTCGTCCCAGACGCCCTCCTGGAGGACGCCCATCCGGTGGCACCAGTCGACGAGGTTGCCGCGGGCCCGGTCCAGGTGGGGGCTGAGCTGGAGCTCGAAGGGCATGTAGAGGTCGGGGATGCGGGACGGGCCGACCTTCTGGTACGGCACGTGGGAGTAGGCGCGCAGCCGGTCCTGCGCGGCGGAGGCGAGCAGCGCGCCGACGTCGGCGGCGGACGTCCCGGGGCCGCTGGGGAGCTGCCAGGGCGAGCTGGGGCGCGCGCCCTTGTTCATGTAGCGGCTGGAGCGCATGTGCCACTCGTGGCCGCCGGACTGCCAGTCCTGGAGCCCCTTGGTGTAGGCGGCGACCGCGGCGACCTCGGCGGGCGTGAGGCCCTTCTCCAGGGCGACGGCGGGGACTTCGGTGAACGCGGTGTGCTCGAACTGGTGCAGCCGGGAGGTGAGGACGTCGTTGACGGTGTCGGCGGCCTCCTGGGTGGTGCACCCGAAGAACCTCTCCAGGACCAGCACGCCGTTGCTGTTCTCGCCCTCGTCCTCGACCTCGCGCTGGTAGGAGAACAGGTCGTTGCGCAGGTGGACGGCGTCGGAGAAGGTCTCCATGAGGACGCGCAGCGGCCGGGTGCCGGCGACGGCGGCGGGCACCTCCGCGGTCGCGTACTCCACGATCCCCGCCGACCAGGGGGCGCCGCCGACCTTGCGGCGCATCTCGATGTACTCGACGGGGTTGGCGACGCGCCCCTCGTTGATGTTGGACAGCTCCCACATCGACTCGTTGAGCAGGTGCTCGGTGGCGACGGAGAAGCGGCGGCGCCAGTCCACGGACATCGACGGCACCGTCCGCGCCCACAGGTCCTTCAGCCCGGCCTCCACCGGGTTCTCCGGCTCCGGCACGGTGGTGGCGAGGTCGAGCGGCATGAACAGCGGCAGGCGGTCCAGGTGCGCCTTCCCGGCGGCCCGGTCCGGGGTGCGCTTGTACATGTCCAGGAAGTGGTCGTCGAAGAAGAACACCCACACGTACCAGTCGGTGATCAAGGAGAGAGCGGGTCCGTCGCAGTCGGGATGGGTGTAGGCGCACAGCAGGCCGTAGTCGTGCGCCTCCAGGTCGGCCTGCTCCCAGATCCCGGAGCCCTCCAGCATGCCCATGTCGCGTGCCCACCGGGTCGAGTGGGCCCGGGCCTCGTCCAGGTGCGGGTTGAGCCGCGCGGGATACGGCATGTAGAAGCGCGGGAGTTCGAACGGCTGCGTCATGGCCGGGCCCTACCCGCGGCCCCGGACGCCCATCCAGCCGGCGCCACATGATCACACCATCGCGTGAACCGCTCGCGAAACCGGGAACTCCGGTGGGCGGTTGTGGCGTTGGGTGCCTTGCCGTGTCCGCGCGCGGGGGCCACGGTAGGCGCATGACCTCCTTCGTGCTGCCCCATGAGGTGCACGGCGACGGCGCCCACAGGGTGTTCGCCGTGCACGGATGGTTCGCCGACCGGTCCGCCTACGCGGCCGTCCTGCCGGACCTGGACCGCGCGTCCTTCAGCTACGCGCTGGTGGACCTGCGGGGATACGGCGAGGCCCGGGACGCCACGGGCTCGTACACGACGGCCGAGGCGGCCGTGGACCTGGTGGAGCTGGCGGACCGGCTCGGCTGGGACCGGTTCTCGGTGGTCGGGCACTCGATGGGGGGCGCGGTGGCCCAGCGGCTGCTCGCCGTCGCCCCGCAGCGCCTGCGCCGGATCGCCGGCGTCTCCCCCGTGCCCGCCTCCGGAATGCCGCTGGCCGGCGAGCAGGCGGCGCTGTTCACGGACGCGGCGCACCGGGCGGAGAACCGGCGCGCGATCATCGACGTCACCACCGGGGGCCGCCGGCCCGCCGCCTGGCTGGACCGGATGGTCGCCCGCTCGCTGGAGCGCAGCGACCCGAAGGCGTTCCGGGCCTGGCTGGAGTCGTGGGCGGGCGAGGACTTCACCGCCGACGTCGTGGGCAGCGAGGTACCGGCGCTGGCCGTGGCCGGCGCGCTGGATCCGGCGCTGTCCCCGGAGGTCATGCGGCAGACCTGGCTGACCTGGTACCCCCGCGCGGAGCTGACCGTGCTGCCGGGCGCCGGTCACTACGCGATGGACGAGGCCCCGCTGGACCTGGTCCGTGCCGTCGAGGACTTCCTGCGGGCCGACGACGCGGGTGACCCCCGGGCGGGCGGGGCGGCGTGAGCGTGCGGGAGGCGCCACCGGTCCCGGACGTCTTCGATCCGCGCCGGTACGCCGCCGGGGTGCCCCACGACGACTACCGCGTGCTGCGCGACCACCATCCGGTGGCCTGGCAGGAGGAACCGGAGGTGCTGGGCTGGCCGGCCGGGCCCGGGTTCTGGGCGGTGACCCGGCACGCGGATGCCGTGCGCGTGCTGAAGGACGCGGGGACGTACTCGTCGTACGTCGGCGCGACCCAGATCCGTGACCCGGACCCCGAGGACCTGCCGTTCATCCGGCGGATGATGCTCAACCAGGACCCGCCGGGGCACGGGCGGCTGCGGCGGCTGGTGAGCCGCGCCTTCACGCCGGGGCGCGTGGACCGGTTCGCGGCGGTCGCCCGGGAGCGGGCGCGCACGCTGCTCGCGGGCGCCCTGGAGTCGGCGCGGGCGGGGGACGGCACGGTGGACCTGGTGTCCGCCGTCACCGACGAGTACGCCCTGCTGAATCTGGCGGACCTGCTGGGCGTCCCGGAGAGCGACCGGCGGCTGCTGCTGCGCTGGACGCAGCGGGTCATCGGCTACCAGGATCCGGACGAGGCCGGTCCGCCGGTGCTGGACGGGGCGGGCAGACCGGTGAATCCGCGGTCACCGGCGATGCTGGCGGACATGTTCGCCTATGCCGGACAGTTGGCCGCGTACAAGAGGCGGTATCCCGCGGACGACATCATGTCGACACTCGCCCACGACGCCGAACTCGCCGAAGCCGAGCTGGAGATGTTCTTCTTCCTGCTCACCGTGGCGGGCAACGACACCGTGCGCGGCGCGGCCCCGGGCGGGCTGCTGGCGCTGGCGGAGCACCCGGAGGCGTACGAGTCGCTGCGCGCCGGGAAGGCGGCCGTGCCGTCCGCCGTCGACGAGCTGCTGCGCTGGCATCCGCCTGTGCTGACCTTCCGCCGGACGGCCGTGCGGGACACCGAGCTGGCGGGCCGCGCGATCCGGGCGGGCGACAAGGTCGTGGTGTTCCACGCCTCGGCCAACCGCGACGAGCGCGTCTTCGCCACTCCCGACCGGCTCGATCTCACCCGCTCCCCCAATCCGCACGTCTCCTTCGGGGACGGCCCGCACGTGTGCCTCGGCGCCCACTTCGCCCGGCTGCAACTGCGGCTGCTCCACGAGGAGGTACTGCGCGTCCTGCCCGGACCGCCGCGTCTCGCCGGGCCGCCCGGGCGGCTGGTGTCGAACTTCATCAACGGCATCAAGTCACTGCCGCTGCACATCACCTGACCCGTTGCCCTTCGGGTCGGCCTGGATCAGCGCGTGCGTGCCGCTGGTCCGCCAGCTCTGCCCCTCGGCCGCCACCAGTTCTGCCTCGGTCGTCGCGGACAGGCCGGTGATCACATCGGACTTGAGGGTGCGCAGGGCGGCGACCGGACCGGGGAAGTACGCGGTCGTCTCCCGGAAGGGCGTGGTGGGCGGCCAGAGCCGGTCGCCCACCAGGCGGCGGTAGTTGAGGTCGCCCTTGAGGATGGTCAGCGTGGCCGCGGCGAACTCGGCGCGCAGGTCGTCCGGCATCGCCGCGTACGGCAGCGGGGCGCAGGAGAAGGGGTGGGCGCGGACGGTGAGCCGGCCGTCGGCCATGGCCGACCAGAGCAGGCGCCCGTACTCGGCGGCCGTCCCGTGGGCCGCGCGCAGCCGGTGCAGCGCGTCGACCACGTCGGCGGTGGTGGCGTCGGAGACGTAGTACGGGTACGGCTTGACGTGCAGCACCGCTCGGGCGGTCCGGCCCTCGGCGAGGAGATGGGCGATCAGCAGGAGGTCGGGGACGAGTTCGCGGCCCGCGTTGTCCGCGACGAGCACGAGCGTGCCGGTCCCGGCGGGCGGCAGCAGCGACCAGAGGGTCTCGCTGTCGTCGGCGACCAGCGCGGGGGCGGGTTCGCCGGCCGGGGCGCCCGCGGCGGAGAGCCGGAAGCCGAGGTCGGCGCGGTTGCCCCACAGCGAGCCGTGCAGCAGGGCGCGCGCCCGCTCGTCCTCCGGCAGGTCCCGCAGGCCGTCCAGGGCGGCCAGTTCCTCGTCGGTCTCCGGGGCGTCGAGTTCGGCGCGTTTGAACGGGCGGAAGGGGTCGATGCCCTGCCAGGCGCCCGGCCCGAACCAGCCGGTGGCGTTCAGCAGCCGGCGGTAGAAGTAGCTCTCGGCCCACAGCCAGGGCACGTCGTACCAGGACCGGCCGGTGTACTCGGCGAGGCCCCAGTCGCGCCACCGGTCCCGGTCCGGGGCGTCGGCGGGCAGCGGTTCGACGGACCCCTCGGTACAGCTCTTCAGCAGCTCGTCCAGCGCTGTGTGCTGCCCGGGGCCGTACGGGAAGGCGTCCCGTACCTGCCGGATGATGGCGGGGTGCCGTTCGGCCAGCACGCTGTGCGGGAACGAACCTGGTTCGTTGCCGAGGATCACGGATGCGAAGGGGATGTCGGGCATGTCCGTCACCGTATCGCGGGCGTCAGGCGGTGCGGATCTCCCGCTCCAGCTGCGTGGCGAGGGTGACATAGCGGGGGCGGCGGTGCACCGGGACGAGTCCGCGGACCATGAGGTGCCACATCTCGGCGACTCTGCGCGGCAGCCGTCCGACCGGTTCGAGCGAGCGGCCGGCGACCCGGGTACCGATGAAGAAGCAGACGAGGGAGTGGGCGACGGCGCCGACGTCGAGATCGCCGTGTACGTCGGCTTCCCGGGCGGCTCCGGTGAACTTGCGGGTGGCGAAGTCGAGCCACTCGGTGAACGGGTGCCGCAGCGGCGGCCGTACGGCGATGTCCGCGGCGGCCAGACGGAGTCCGGCGCGCGGTACCGGGTCCTCCACGGCGAGCCGGGCGATCCCGAACGTGGTGCGCATCAGGGCCTCCAGCGAGGAGCCGCCACGGCTCTCGACGTCGGCCACGAGCTGCCGCGCGGCCTTGTCCTGGAGTTCCAGGATGGCGTGGGCGAGATCCTCCTTGGCGGCGAAGTGGAAGTACAGGGCGCCCTTGGTGACCTTCGCGTGTGCGACGATGTCGCTCAGGCTGGTGGACTCGTATCCGTGCCGGTCGATCAGATCGGCGGCGGCCGTGATGATCGTCGCCCGGGTCTGTTCGGCACGTAACTGCCTTGGCATCCTGGACTCCCTCCTCGCACCCAAAAAGAACAGGACATGCGGTTTGTTTCTGACTCGTTGCATACGATAACTCACCGAGAGGCAACGGGAGTCCGGCGGACCACGCGCGCGGTACGACACGTGTCATCGCCCCGCTCGACGCCGGCCGGGTGCTCCGCACCTCTTCAACGGGCGAGACCTCATGGTTTCCCCTTCGTCGCCGGCCGGTGTCCGGGAGCCCCGGGGCGGCGGGCGCCGTCCCATGATCGCCACGATACGAGGCGGACGGCCGACTCCTCAATGGGGTGTGGAAGCAGGCGCAAAACAGCCGAACCGGTCGGTGCTTTCACGCCCCCCGCGCGCGGGTGCGCCGGACCGGCTGAACACGGCGGCCGGCGGGGCCGTACTGGACGCGCAAGCCCCGTTCCCCGCGCCCGTCGAGGAGACGCCCGGATGACCTGGATGACTCGGATGACCCGCACGGCCGCCCGCCTGGGCGTCAGGACGGCCGCCGCGACGGCACCGCTCCTGCTCCTGCCGTGGGCGGCGGGGCCCGCCCAGGCGCACGGAGCCCCCACGGACCCGGTCAGCCGGGTCTACGCCTGCTCACCCGAGGGAGGCGCCGCCCGGACGCCGGCCTGCCGCGCGGCGATCGCGGCGAACGGCGGTCCGTTCACCGCCTGGGACAACCTGCGTGTGGCGGGGGTGGCGGGCCGCGACCGGCAGGTGGTCCCGGACGGCAGACTGTGCAGCGGGAACCTGCCGGCGTACCGGGGCCTGGACCTGGCCCGGCGGGACTGGCCGGCGACGCGGCTGACACCGGGCGGCCACCTGACACTGACCTACGCGTCGACCATCGCGCACACGGGCACGTTCAAGCTGTACCTGACCAAGCCGGGTTACGATCCCTCACGGCCGCTGACGTGGTCCGACCTGCCCGCGCGACCCTTCGCCGAGGTCACGGACCCGCCCCTGCGGAACGGGGCGTACCGCCTGAACGCGACGCTCCCGACGGACCGGACGGGCCGTCAGGTGCTCTACACCATCTGGCAGAACAGCAGCACGCCGGACACGTACTACGCGTGCTCCGACGTGGTCTTCCCGGAGCGCGCGACATCCGCCGGGGCGGCGAGGTCCGCTCGGCCCGCACCGACGGCGAGTTCACCGGATGCGCAGGCCGCATCGGGGCCGTCGGCCGCACCGGCCCCGGCAGAGCCGGGTTCCCCGGCGGCGGGTTCGACCGACCGATCGACGAGCGACGGCGGTGACCGGGCCGAGGCTGCCGTGCGCGACGGAACGCCGGTCGCGCAGAGCACGCACGGCGGGTCGGGCCCCTCGGCTCCGCTGCTGGCGGGCGGCGCCGCCGCGGTGCTGCTGCTCACCGGGGGCGCCGCCCTCACTCTGCGGCTGCGGCGTCTACGACGACGCTGAAGCGCGCGATCCGGTCGGTCAGTTGACGTAGACCCGGGCTCCCGCGTCGGTGACGGGGGCGTACTTCGCCGTGAAGTAGCCGTTGGCGAAGCACAGCGACGAGCCGGAGGTCCTGGTGAACTGCTGGTTGGTGAAGGTGATGCTGCTGTCGGCGTTGTCGGCCTTACCGGTCAGTCCGGGCGCCTGGTACACACAGCTCACGGTGCCCAGCAGGGTGCGCAGCTGGACGGTGGCCTGGATGACGGAGCCGCTCGGGGGCGAGACGGTGAGGGTGCCGGCCGAGGTGATCGTCGCCGAGTAGGGCAGGTTGTTGATGGTGATGCCGTTGACGCCGAGGACACCGGTGACGTTGCTGGTGCAGGTGGTGTTGTCGAAGGTGTGCCCGGTGACGGACTCGGTGGCCGTGCCGGGTGCGGTCGGGTTGCCGGTGACCTTGGCGGTGAACTGCGAGCCGGTGCACTTGATCCCGCTGGTGCCGGTCGCGCTGGAATAGAAGGTGGCGGAGGTGCCGGAGGCCAGCGGCGCGGTGAGGGTGTCACCGACGGCGACCGCGGTGCCGCCGGTGCTGCCGGTGGTGAGGACCGTGCCGGCCGCCGAGGCCGGGGTGGCCCACGTGAGGGCGAGCGCCGTGGCGGTGCCGGCAAGAGCGAGGAGGGAACGCGTACGCATGGGGGTGCCTCTCTTCCGAAGTGGGGGACAGATGAGGTGAGGTGGGGGGTGCGATCGGTGTGCGATCGGTGCGGATGCCGCCGGCGCGGGGCCGTCACGCCTTCTCCGTACGCGGCGGACCCGCGACGGCGGCACACCGGACACCGGCCGAAGGCCTCGGGGGAAGACCTCCGGCCGGGCCGGGTACAGGGGCGGCCTGACACGGGAAGAACGAGGGAAGTGACCGTGCCGGAGCCGCGCTGAGAGGTGGAGCGGTTGCCGTGACAGGGCCGGGAACGCGGCCGGTGCCGCATGAGGGACGCGGCGGATGCCACGTCCGACGCGAACGGGTGCCGCTTGCTGGATCCGGCGCCACGGATCCGTGGAAACAGGGGAAGTTGTAGACCTGATCACCCGTCAGGGTCAAGTGGTCGAGGGGTAGTTGGCCCTGCCCAGTTGCGGTCCGTGCACATCCGACACCCTTTTTTCACATCTCCCTTGACCCTTGAATGTAACCGGCGGTAACTTCCTCGAAGGCTACTGCCGCGTAACGAGAAATCCCTTGCGCCCGCCGAGAGTTGCGAGGAGGCGTGCGCGGCATCCGCTGTCCGCGCCAGGACACCGCGCCACTGAAGCCCAACCCGCATTGATCCGCGCCCCATTGATCCGCGCCCACGGGAGCAGACATGGCCTCGTCCCCGGACGTCCCGTCCGCCGGCAACACCCCCGACATCCCGGGGAGCGACACCCCGGGAAGCGACACCCCGCCCGAAGCCCAGAACACCGCCGGGACCACCGTCGGCGCAAGGCGCGGCCGGGTCCGCGCCCGCCGCGCCGCCGTGATGGCGGTGCCTGCCACCCTGGTCGCCGCCGGCCTCGCGGTCCTCACCGCGCAGGGAGCGCTGGGTGTGCAGTTCTCCATCTCCGGCATGCCGTTCACGGTCACCGCCACGGAACTCAACGGCACCGGATTCGAGCAGTTCGGCGGGCTCGACAACATGGCGGAGGGCAGCCCCAACGCCGGGGACACCGGCGGTCAGGTGCTCGTCATCACCTCCGCGATCAAGCACGCCACGCTCACCAAGCTGTGCCAGAGCGTCGACCTGGGCGGCACCAACCTGCTGATCACCGCGGGCGGCGGGTCCGAGAAGGTCAGCGCGACCGACCTGACCACCGACTCCACCGAGCTGTCGGGTGACGCGGCGTTCAACAACATCGAGATCGGCAACGACGCCAGCACGCTGACCAAGGCGGGCGTGAAGGGTCCGATCGGCGTCTTCAGCCAGCAGGCCGACACCGTGCGGATCGCCCATCTGCGGCAGACCAACTACGCGACGACCGCTGGCGTGTTCAAGCTGCCGGGTCTCAAACTGCGCTTCAGCGACTCGGGTTGCTGATCGCCGTGCCGGACCGTCCACGCCCGGGACCGAGGCTCGCCTTCCGCGGATGGCGGGCCCGCCGGCCGTTCTGGGGCGGGCTGCTGCTCGCCCTCGGCGGCGGCGAGATCCTGCTCACCGAGAAGGCCTCGTTGAAGGTCGTGCTGCACATCGGCATGCAGGGCCTGGCCGGCTATCTGCTGCCGACCCTCATGGTGCTGCTGGGCCTGCTGATCCTCTTCAACCCCTCCCAGCGGCTCTTCTACTCCATCACCGGCATCCTGCTCTCCCTGGGCAGCTGGCTCACCTCCAACCTGGGCGGTTTCTTCATCGGCCTGCTCCTCGGCGCCATCGGCAGCTGCCTCACCTTCGGCTGGCTCCCGGACCAGGAACCACGCGTCAGCCGCCGCAAACGACGCGAGCGGGAGCACGCCGAGGCTCACGCATTGACGTCGGAGGAGGCGGGCGCGGCCTGAGCCGGGGCCTGGGCGATGAGGCGGGCGCGGTGCGGGCTCGGTATGTGCCGGGGCGTCCTTGGCGTGGGGGTGTCCCTTGACGCGGGGATGACCTTGGCGCGGGGCCTTCCTTGACGCCGGGGCCGTTCTTGGCGCCGGGGCCGTTCTTGGCGTGGGGCCATTCTTGGCGTGGGGCCATTCTTGACGCCGGGGTGACCGTGCCGGGTGTCGGTGGCGGAGCAGGTCGGCGCGGCCGGGCCTCGGTGGTGGAGTAACCTTGGCGCGTCGGGCCTCGATGGCGCTCTGGCCTTGGCGCTCCGGGCCTCGATGGCGCCGTGGCCTTGGCGTTCCGGGCCTCGATGACGTAGTGGCCGTGCCGCGCCGGGACCTCGATGGCGGGGGCGAACCCAGCCAGGGCACAGCGCCCGTGGTGCGCCCGGCCCCTCGGCAGGGGCTAACCGGGCCGCGGTCGTGCGCCCTGCATCGGGCGGCCGAGACCGCCGTTGCCCCGGCGGCGAGGGGCCGGACCCCTGCTTGGTCCGGTGGAGCGGAGGAGGCCGGACCGGGCCGGATCACAAGCCCGGGGTCCCCCGAACAGGTGACTTGGGAACTTCTTTGCGCTGGCCGGGAGTTCATCGGGCAGTCGGGCGGCCGTGGAGTGCCGTCCGGGTGACGTGATGAACGAAGGAGTTACGGCATGGTGTTCAAGAGGCTGCTGGGCGCGATCGGGGTCGGCGGCCCCTCCGTGGACACGGTGCTCGACGGCGGCGCGGCGCTGCCCGGCGGCACCCTGGCGGGCCGGGTGCTGCTGCGGGGCGGTGCGACGGCCGTGGAGGTCGAACACATCGGCCTGGAGCTGATCGCCCGTGTGGAGGCGGAGCACGCGGACGGAGAGAGCGAGGGCACGGTCGCCTTCGAGCGGTTCACCGTCGGCGGCGGTTTCCGGCTCGGTGAACAGGAGGAACGCGAGCTGGCGTTCAGTGTCCCGCTCCCCTGGGAGACCCCGGTGACCGAACTGCACGGGCAGCCGCTCGGCATCGTGCTGGGCGTGCGCACCGAGGTCGCGGTGGCCGGCGCCCGGGACAAGGGCGACATGGACCCGCTCGCCGTCCGCCCCCTGCCCGTACAGGAGGCCGTGCTGGAGGCCCTCGGCGCACTGGGCTTCGGCTTCCGCTCGGCCGACCTGGAGTACGGCCGCATCGGCGGTACGGGCCAGCAGTTGCCGTTCTACCAGGAGATCGAGCTGACCCCGGCCCCCCAGTACGCGCACGCCGTGAACGAGATCGAGCTGACCTTCCTCGCCTCCCCCATGGGCGTCGAGGTGGTCCTGGAGGCGGACAAGCGCGGCGGACTGTGGTCGTCGGGGCATGACGCCCTGACCCGCTTCACCGTGCGCCACGAGGACGCGCCGGCCCTCGACTGGCAGAGAGAGGTGGACGGCTGGATCCGCCAGGTGACCGAGCACCGCGACGCCTACGACAGCCATGCGGCGTACGGCCACGGCGGCGCGCACCAGCCCGGTCTCCACTCCCCTGACACCCACCGCTCCGGCCCGGGCCTGGGCACGGCCGTTGCCGCCGGCGCGGCGGGCCTCGCCGTAGGGGTCGTAGGCGGCATGGTGGCCGCGGAAGTCGTGGACGAGATCGGGGACTTCTTCGAGGGAGAGGAGGACGAAGGCGACGAAGGCTAGGAGAGGAGCAGGAGGAGGGGGACCGCTCAGCCGGCGGAGCCCTGCGTACCGTCCTCCTCCTTCATCGCCTTGGCCTCGCTCTTGAGGATGCGCATGGACTTGCCCAGCGCCCGGGCGGTGTCGGGGAGCTTCCGGGACCCGAACAGCAGGAGGAACACGACCGCGACGATCAGCAGATGCCAGGGCTCAAGTCCGTTGCGGAGCATGACCGCCCCCTTCTTCGTCTCGCTTGTCTCACTATGCGGCACAGCTTGCCGTATTGCGCAACTGTACAACCCGGCCTGGGGCGGAAGAGCGCGCACCCGCCCTGGGGCTGGGGGTCCTCCCGGGCCGGGCTGGGCCGGGCGACGGCACACGCCGGCCGGGGCGGTCCTGCCGGGGCCGGGCCGGGCTACCGCCCACGCCGGCCGTGGCGGGTCTTCGCCGTCCTGAGGGCCAGGGCCAACATGGCCAGGGCCCGGGTGAGCAGGTCTCGGTGAACCAGGCTGAGTGGAACAGGGCCTGGTCTTCCGGGGCATCGGGGCCGTGCGGTCCGCTCGTGAGGGCGGCCCGGCGCATGGTCGGCCCGTGAGTGCGCGGCAGCCGTGCGGCGGCGGGGCGAGGCCGCCGGGGCCGAGCCGGACGACGTCGCCGGGTAAGCCGGTCGGGCACCGGCACCTCGCGGGCGTGCGGTACGGCGGTGTCGTCGGTGCGGCGCAGCACGCTGGCCGTACCGGTGACCGGCTCGTGCGGGGCCGCCAGGACGCGGTCGGCCCGGTGCTCGCCGTCCGCGCGCAGCACACAGCCGACGACGACCGGCACGAGAGTCACGACGGCGGTGCCCCAGGAAGCGACGCACGAGAGTCACAGCGGCAGTCCCCCAGGAAGCGACGCACGAGAGCCACGGCGGCGGTCCCCCAGGAAGCGACGCACGAGAGTCACAGCGGCGGTGCCCCAGGAAGCGACGCACGGAAGTCGCCGACGGCGGCACCCGCCGAGGTCGACGCCGCCGTGGCCGCCGCCCGTCCGAGACCGACCGAGGGTGATCAGCACGGCGGTGAACGGGGGCGCGCGGGCCGTGCAGCCGGGGGCGCGGCCAAGCAAGGGATACGCAGGCGGGCCGGGTGTTCTCGCCGGGGCGGTGGGCCGGGCGGCGGCCTCGGCGTCGGTGAGTCCGCGCGGGCCGGTGTCCAGACGCCGGAACCTCCGGAAGGACGGTGCCGGTCCCGGGATCAGAGGCCGTGGAGCCAGCGGGCCGGGACGGTGGCGGGTGCCTTCCGCTCGGCGAGCCGGCCGACGAGGAGGCGTACGACGTCGACCACGGGGGCCTGTTCGGCGGTGTCGACGAAGTAGACCTGGCGGCGGCCCTCGCGGCGGGAGCGGACGAGGCCGGCGAGTTTGAGCTTGGTCAGGTGCTGGCTGACGGCGGGCAGGGCGCCGCCGACCCGCGCGGCGAGGCCGGTCACGTCGCTCTCGCCCTGGGTCAGCGCCCACACGATGTGCAGTCGGGCGGGCGTGGCGAGCAGTCCGAAGGCGGCGGCGGCCCCGGCGAGCACCTCGGCAGAGGGCTCCTGGTGGCCGGTGCCGGACGCTGTCGCCACTGTCGCCTTCCTCCGCTGGGTTCGTCGTGGGTAGGTCGTGGGTTCACCGCTGTGTTCCGGCTGCGTCCGCCGCGCTCGCGGACTCAGTGTAGATCTCCGGAACTTCCCGGCCGCCCCATTAGTTTCTACGTTGCTGTAGAAGTTAACGTCGGACTGCCGGAAGCAGCCGACGAACGATACGAGGAGTACGCATGGCCCTGTGGGACCGCATCAAGGAGTCGGCGTCGCAGATGCAGACGCAGTTGGTGGCGAAGAAGAACGACCTGAAGAGCGGCGCGTTCCGCGATGCGAGCATGGCGATGTGCGCGCTGGTGGCCGCGGCCGACGGGACGGTGGATCCGTCGGAGCGGCAGCGGGTGGCTCAGCTCATCGCCACCAACGAGGTGTTGCAGAACTTCCCGGCGGACGACCTCCGTCGGCGCTTCGAGGAGAACTTGAACAAGCTGACGACGGACTTCGCCTTCGGCAAGGTGAGCGTGTTGCAGGAGATCGCCAAGGCGAAGAAGAAGCCTGCCGAGGCGCGGGCCGTCATCCAGATCGGCATCGTCATCGGTGGCGCGGACGGCGACTTCGACAAGGACGAGCAGGCCGTGGTGCGTGAGGCGTGCTACGCGCTGGACCTGCCGCCGCACGAGTTCGACCTCTGAGCCTCCTGTAGAGCGCGTGGAGGAGGGCACGCGCGAAGACCCCGGCCGTGCCCTCGTCCACGCCCGCACCGAACGGAGCTCAGCGCTCCCCGCTCACCACTCCCCCGGCTCACCGCTCCCGCGCTCACCGTCCTTCGCTCACAACTCCGCGAGGCGGGGCAGCAGTGCCGTCGCCGTCTCGATGTCCCCGGTCAGCGGGCGGTCCTCCAGGCCGGTGGGGAGCACGGCGGCGGCGAGGGTGAGGGCGGGGAGGGCCGGCGGTGCCGGGTGGAGACGCAAGGCCCGGACGGCGGACACCAGTTCGCAGGCGAGGACGGTGGCGTAGGCGGCGCGGGCCCGTTCCGTCTGGCGGGCCGCCTGCCCGGCGAAGCCGGCGGCCTCCTCCAGGCCGTGGGAGAGGACGGCGTGCCCGGCCGAGGCCGGCGCGGCGGCGCTGGAGCGCAGCTCCGCGAGCGCCGAGTTGGCGGTGTACTCCAGGATCATCGTGCCGGAGCTGCCGGCCGGGCCGGTGGCGAGAAACGCGGGCAGGCCGGTGAGGTCGGGGCGGCTCAGCGCGGACAGGCGTGCGGCGGAGAGCTGCGCGGTCTTCAGCACGGCGAGGTTCAGGCCGTCCAGCGCCAGCGCGAGCGGGGCGGCGAAGAAGCCGCCGTGGTGGTAGAGGCGGCCGTCCGGGGTCAGGACGGGGTTCTCCGAGGGGCAGTTGATCTCGGTCTCGACGATCCGGCGCAGTGCGGTCGAGGCATCGAGGGCAGCGCCGTGCACCTGCGGGAACGCGCGGAATCCGTACGGGTCCTGGATCCGCCGGCCGGCTGCGGAGAGCTCGCTTCCCACGTCCGTCGCCGGGTCGTCGGGCAGGCCGAGCAGACGCCGTACCTCGGCGGCGGCACGGGCCGGGCCGGGGTAGGGCCGCAGGGCGTGTACCGGCGCGGCGTACGCCTCCGGCGAGCCCGACACGGCGGCGAGGGACAGTGCCGCGACCACGTGCGTGGCCCGCAGCAGCAGCTCGGTCTCGTGCCCGGCGAGGGCGGCCTGTGCGAGGGCGAGGGCGTTGCTGCTGAGCAGCGCGAGGGCGTCACCGGCCCGCAGGGTGACCGGAGCGGGCAGCGCACCGGCGGCCCGGTCTCCCTCGCCGACGCCCCGGGGGCGGGCCTCGCCGACGTGCACACCGTCGGCCGTCCCGGTCAGGTCCGCCGCCGCCTGGGCCGCTTGCTCCGCACCTACGCCGACACCACCGAAGGGTCCGGCACCGGAAGGCGGCCGTTCCCCGCTGAGCACACCCCCGCCCGGCGTCTCCTCCGGCACACCGCCCGGTCCGACCGTCGCCCGCTCAGCGGTGCCCACGCCCCCACTCGCCGAACCAGCACCCGGCGCCTCCCCGGCCCCGAGTCCCGGCCCGGTCCCCGCCCGCTCGCCCACCGGCACGGTTCCCTCCGCGCGGGGTGGGGTCGCCGGGTCGTCCGGTGTCAGCCAAGGGCGTTCGCCGAGAAGGGTCAGGCCGGTCTGGGCCAGGGCCGTGAGGTCGCCGGTGCCCACGCCGCCGTACTCGTTGACCGCCGGGTGCACGCCGAGGCGGAGGGCGTCGGCGAGGGCGGTGACGAAGGACGGGTGGATGCCGGAGCCGCCGGCGAGGAGCTGGTTGGCGCGGATCGCGAGCATCGCGCGAACCGTACGGGCCGGCAGCGGCGGACCGGCCCCGCCCGCGTGGCTGCGCAGCAGACGCAGGCCGTGGGCGGTCTCCTCGGCCGGGTCGACGGCGACCGAGCGGTGCGCGCCGACGCCGGTGCCCCGGCCGTACCAGCGGCCCGTGGCGGCGAGCCGGTCGGCCGTCTCCCGGGCACGGCCGACCCGGTCCAGAGCGCCGGGGTCGACGGCGGGCACGGCCGTACCGTCCGCGAGCCGGATCAGGGCGGGGAGGGTGAGGCCGCCGCCGCCGAGCGGGACGCGGGTGTCCCCTGGCTGCGGGGGCACCCGCGTGGGCACGTCCACGGTCGTTCCTGACAGTTCCTGGTCGTTCCGGTTGTTCTGGTCGTTCCGGTCACTCTGGGCCGTTGCGGCCGTTGCGGCCACCTGACCGTTCCGGCTGTCCCGGCGTTCCGGTCACCTGACCGTTCCGGCTGTCCCGGCGTTCCGGTCGCCTGACCGTTCCGCCCGTGCCGGTCACCCCGGCCGTCCCGGCGATCCCGGCGATCCCGGTCACCCGGCCTCCCCGCCCCGGCCCTTCCGAGCGGTCCGGCCTCAGCCCAGCCCCGCCGACTTCAGCCACGCCTTCGCGACGTCCAGCGGGTCCTTGTTCTGGGCCTGCACCTGGGTGTCCAGGTCCAGCAGGGTCGCGGTGTCGAGCTTGGCGGAGACGGCGTCGAGCGCGTCGACGCCCTCCTTGGACAGCGCGCCCTTGTAGGCGAGCGGCTGGATGTTCTCGAAGCCGAACAGGTTCTTCGGATCCTGGAGGACGACGAACTTCTCCTTGGAGATGTTCGGGTCCGTGGTGAAGACGTCCGCCGCCTGCACGGCGTCCTTCTTCAGCGCCGCCAGCGTGAGCGGGCCGCCCGCGTCCAGCGCCTTGAAGGACTTGAACTCCAGGCCGTAGACGGACTTCAGGCCCTCCAGGCCCTGCCGCCGGGTCTGGAACTCCGGCGAGGCGCCGATGACCAGGTCCTTGGCGATGTCCTTCAGGTCGGCGATGGAGGACTTCTCGGTGAGCTGGTACTTCTTCGCGGTGGCCGCGTTGACCGTGATCGAGTCCTTGTCCTGCGCCGGCGCCGGGTCGAGCAGCGTGAGCTTGGAGTCCAGCTTGGCGCTGATGGCGTCCGTGGTCTCCGCGAGGGTCTTCGGGGCGGCCTTCGGGTCGAGGTAGGCCAGGAGCGCGCCGTTGTACTCGGGCAGGACCGATATGGAACCGTTCTTGATCAGCCCGTAGGTGGTCTCACGGCTGCCGATGTTCGGCTTGTACGTGACCTTGATCCCCTTGGCCTTGAGTGCCTCGCCGTAGATGTCGGCGAGCAGGGTGCTCTCGGGGAAGTTGTTGGATCCGACGACGACGGTGTCGCCGCTGGCCTTGCTGTTGTCCGACAGGGGGTTGTCGGCCTTGCCGTCGTTGGAGGAACAGCCCGCCAGCAGAGCCGTCGCCGCCGCGAGGGCGACCGCCGCCGCGCCTCGGTTCCTCCGGATGGACCTGCTGATGTGGGTTGTGGAAGTCACGGACTGATCCAATCCAGCCAGTTCTCGGTCAGTCAAGGGAATCAGATCACCGATTGGCCTCGATCCGCGGTCACCCGTGCACACAGAGCAGTCTCTTTGTAACGGATTCTTGATGAAAGGTGAGCTGATCCCCACCTCAAGAGACCTGTACTCTCACCTGCGTTGGTATCGACCACAGCGGTGCGCGGGGCCCGCTTCGGTGTCGTGACGCAGGCGTTCCGGGGGCGACACGGCCCTCAGGTCCGGGAGTGACGGCTCCCCCGGACAAGACACCCACGAAGGAGGCCCGGTGTCCACGAACCAGGTGGACGCGCCCGCCCGGCACGCCCCCACGCGGGGCGGAGCACGGGGATTCGCCGACCGCTGGCCCTTCCGGCGCAAGCTCAATCTGCTCGTCGGTATCCCCCTCGCGGTCATCGCGGTTCTGCTGGCGTACCTCTTCACCGACCTGGTGCGGCAGTCGTCCAGCGCCGCCTCGGCGGCCCGGATGGTGCGCGACAGCGCACAAGTGGCGCGCCTGGTGGACCGGGTGGAGGCCGAGCACCAGCAGGCCATCCTGCTCTCGACGCGCTACGAGTCCGGGGACGCGAAGCCGACGACGTCCGCCTACCGCGCGGCGCAGCACGCGGTCGACTCCCAGGTGGCCACGGTGCGTGAGGCCTTCGGGGACCGGCTGCCGGAGAGCGAGGCGCAGGCCCTGCGCGGGGTCGAGGGCCTCACCAGCCTGCGCACCTCGGTGGAGCAGTCGTACCTGCCCGCCGACAACATCGACCCGGCCTACGCGGGCGCCGCCCAGAGCCTGATCGACGGCCTCGGCCTCGACCGCGACGCCGACCTCGCCGAGACCTTCACCGGCAGCCTGCTGGACTCCCTGCTGCGCGCGGACGCGGCCCACGGCGCCTTCGAGACCAACGTGTTCGCCGCCACCACGGGGGACACCAACGCGCAGATCGAGTTCACCAGCGCGGTCGGTGCGTACGAGGTGTACACCCACCAGGCCGCGCGCTTCACCCGGTTCGCCACCGAGGCGCAGGCCGAGCGGTTCTCCGGTATCGAACACACGCGGGCACAGCGCGAGATCGCCGAGGCGTACGCCGAACTCCAGGTCGGTGTCGGCCGGCTGGAGACGAACGACAAGGAGCGGCTGCGGCGGGCGGTGCAGGACGCGCTGACCGACTACCCCGCCTACCCCGAGCAGGCCGCCGCCCGGCTGAAGATCACCACCGCGCTGATCGGCCAGATCGCCGACCGGGCCGACGGCGCCGCCGACGGCGCCCGGTGGCGGGCCGGCCTGCTGCTGAGCGGCGCGCTGATCGCCTTCGCCCTGTGGATCGCCTTCGCGGTGCTGGTGCGCCGCTCGGTGGTCCGGCCCGTGCAGGCGCTCACCGGAGCCGCGCGGGAGGTTGCCGAGGTCGCCGGGCGGGAACTGGCCCGGGTGGCCGACGACGACGCCGAGGACGACGGACCGCCCCGCCTGCGGGACATGCCGGTCACGGCCCGCGACGAGATCGGTGACCTGGCGGAGGCGTTCAACCGGGTGCAGACCACCGCCGCCGCGCTGCTGGAACGCCAGGTGCTCAGCCGGCGCAACACCGCGGAGATGTTCGGCAACGTGGGCCGCCGGGTCAGCAACCTGACCACCCGGCAACTCGCGCTCATCGACGCGGTGGAGCGAGGGGAGACCGACCCCGCGCTGCTGGAACGGCTGTACTCCATCGACCACATCGCCGTGCGGCTGCGCCGCAACGCCGACAGTCTGATGCTGCTGGCCGGCATCCGTGAGACGGTGCTGGACGCGGGCCCGACGGCGCTGTCCACCGTCGTACGGGCCGCGCTCGGGCAGATCGAGGGCTACCAGCGGGTACGGCTGTACGCCGCGTCGGACGCCCTGGTCGAGCCGGACATCATCGGTGACCTCACGCTGATGGTGGCCGAACTGCTGGAGAACGCGGTGTCGTTCTCGCCCGAGGGCAGCCCCGTCGAGGTCACCGTCCGCTCCGGGGCCGAGGGCACGCACGTCGTGATCACCGACCACGGCCTCGGCATGAGCGCCGAGCGGCTCGCCGAGGAGAACGCCCGGCTGATCCGCCGGGAACGGCTGGACCTGGTGCCGACCAAGGTGCTGGGCCTCTTCGTGGTGGGCGCGCTGGCCCGCCGCTGGGAGATCGGGGTCGAACTGACCCGCACACCGGGCGGTGGTGTGACGGCCGAGGTGACGCTGCCGGCCTCGCTGCTGCTCACGCCTGGCGCGGGGGCGCAGGCTCCGGTCGCCGCGGCGCCCGCGCCGGTGGCCGGGGCGTCCGGCCCGGTACCCGCGCGGGGCGCACTGCCGCCGGACACCGCCCACGAGAAGGCGCCGGCCGACGGCACCGCAGCGGACGAGCCCGTCCGCGCGGAACACGGCGGCCCGCTCCCCCGCCGCGCACCGCAGGGCACCGCCCCGCAGGCCCCTTCGGGGGAACAGACGCGCGGCGACGCCGAACTCACCGCGCGCCCGCTGCGCCGCCGGGTGCGCGGGGCCACGCTGCGCACCACCGCGGGCGCCGCGCCGACGGTGCCGAAGACCGTACGGCCGCTGGACGCCGAGGCCGTCCGCGACGCGCTGGAGGAGTTCGAGGACGCCGTGGAACGCGCCCGGCGGGACAGCGACACGGGCGGCTTCGCCCGCCCGGCGAGCACCGGTACGGCTCCTCACGAGAGCGGCACGGCCACGGCGACGCGCCGGGACGGCGTGACGACGGCACCGCACCGGCCCCGCCCGGACGGCGCCGCCGGACCCACGCGCCCGTCCCACCCGGACGTCACCCTGAAGGCCACGCACCCGTCCCACCCGGACGCCATCCCGGAAGCCACGCGCCCACCGCACCCGGAGGACGCCCCGCCCCACGCCGGCGACACCCCGGCCACCGACCCCCCACCGCACCCCGCCCCCGAACGCCCCACGCCCGCGGCCACCGCCCCCACACCCCCGACCACCCCGCCGCACGACCCGAACCACCTTCCGGAAGGAGCCGAGCAGTGAGCACGTCGACAGGTGACAGCCCGACGGGCGGCGCCACGCCGACCGACCTGCGGGCAGCCGCGGCCGACTTCACCTGGCTGCTGAACCGCTTCGCGACCGAGACCGCCGGCGTCGTCGACGCCATCGCCGTGTCCTCCGACGGCCTGCTGATCGCGGTGTCACAGCTGCGCGAGCACGCCGACTCGGAGCGGCTCGCGGCGATCGTGTCCGGCATCACCAGCCTGGCCGCGGGCGCCTCCGGCAACTACGGCCTCGGCGGACTGAACAAGGTCATCATCGATCTGGAGGGCGGTCACGTCATCGTCTCCGCGATCGGCAGCGGCGCCGTGCTCGGTGTCGTCACCGACAAGGAGGCGAAACTCGGCAACATCGCCTACGAGATGACGCTGTTCGCCAACCGCGCCGGTGCCGCGCTGAGCCCGCAGCTCGTGCTGGAGCTGAAGAACAGCGTGGGCGCGGCGGCGGCCCGCTGAGAAGGAGAAGGTTTCCATGGCGGACGGTATGGCGGACGGCATCCCGCCCCCGGGCCCGGACCCGGTCGGCCCCGTCCCCGCCGTACGGCCGTACCTGGTCACCGCCGGCCGGGTCGCGGACGCCGCCTCCGGCCGGGCGCTGCCCGTGGAGACCCAGGTGGTGTCCACCGCCGGCGGTCTCGACGCGCTCGGCCGGCTCTCCTTCGAGCAGCACGACATCGTGGCCGCCTGCCGGCTGCCGCAGTCCCTCGCGGAACTCGCGGCCCGGCTGCGGCTGCATCTCAACGTGGTCCGCGTCCTGGCCGAAGACCTGCGCGAGGCAGGCCAGTTGGCGGTGTACGTGCCGGACGCCGAGGCCACCCACGACGCGTCCGTCCTGCGCAGGGTTATCGATGGCCTGCGGGCCATCCCCGACTCCCGAGGGGTACCGAGTGACACCGACTGAACCGCTCCTGGCCCGGGGCCCGGCCGCGCGTGTGGCGGTACGGCCGCCGCTGCCGGTGAAGATGGTGATCGCGGGCGGTTTCGGCGTGGGCAAGACCACGGCCGTCGGCGCGATCTCGGAGATCGAGCCGCTGACCACCGAGGCGTCGATCACCGAGGTCGCGGCCGGCGTGGACGACCTGACGCACACTCCGGGCAAGACCACGACGACCGTCGCGATGGACTTCGGCTGCATCACCATCGACCCGACGTTGAAGCTGTACCTGTTCGGCACGCCCGGGCAGGAACGGTTCGGGTTCATGTGGGACGACATCGTGGAGGGCGCGGTCGGCGGGCTCGTCATCGTCGACACCCGCCGGCTGGACGACTGCTACGCGGCCGTGGACTACTTCGAGCACAAGGGCATCCCGTTCGCCGTCGCGGTGAACGCCTTCGACGGCCGGGTGGAGCACACGCTGGAGGACGTCCGCTGGGCGCTGGACGTCTCCGAGGGCGTGCCGGTCGTGGTGTTCGACGCGCGGGAGCGGGGCTCGGTGCGGGACGCGCTGCTCGTCGTACTCGAACTCGCGCTGGCCCGCACCGGGCAGTGACCGTCAGGCGCTGCGCCGTACCCCCGGCGACACCGTGATCCGGGACGCCGCCCAGAACACGGCGAGCGTCGCGAGGGCGAGGCCGGCGACGAGCGTGGCGCCGCCGACGACCTTCTCGTAGTTCTTCTGGTAGAGGCCGTCGATGATGTAGCGGCCGAGGCCGCCGAGGCTGACGTAGGCGGCGATGGTGGCGGTGGAGACGATCTGGATGGCCGCCGTGCGCAGTCCGCTGAGGATCAGCGGGAGCACGACCGGCACCTCCACCTGGAGCAGCACGCGCGCCTCGGGCATGCCCATGCCCCGGGCCGCGTCCACCGGGGAGGGATCGACGGAGCGGACCGCCTCGTAGGTGGTGACCAGGATCGGCGGTACGGCGAGCACGACCAGCGGGATCATCACCGGCAGCAGGCCGAAGCCGATCCAGATGAACATCAGCACGAGCAGGCCGAAGCTGGGCAGTGCGCGGCCGGCGGTGGCGATGAACGCGAGGGCGTTGCCGCCGCGCCCGGTGTGGCCGGTGAACAGGCCGACGGGCAGCCCGATCGCGGTGGCGATCAGCAGGGCTTCCAGGGAGTACTTGATGTGCTCGGCGAACCGGGTGGGGATGCCGTCGTAGCCGTGCCAGTGGGCGCTGTCGCCGAAGAAGGCGTGCGCGAAGTTCAGGACGTTCACCGGGTGGCACCCTTCCGCGGCATCCAGGGGGTGAGCAGGAGGCGGACGAGGACCAGCGCGGCGTCGGCGAGGATGCCCAGCACCGCGATGGTCAGGACCGAGTTCACGGCCAGCGCGGGCCGGTGGTAGGTCTGGGCGTCGTAGAGCATGTTGCCGAGGGCGCCCTGGTTGCCGATGAGCATGCCGACGCTGACCAGGGAGATGCTGGAGACGGTGGCCACCCGCAGCCCGGCGATGATCGCGGGCACGGCGATGGGCAACTGGACCTGGAAGTACCGGCGTACGGCCCCGAACCCCATGGCCTGGGCGGCGGCCAGGGTCTCCGGCGGCACCGAGCGCACGCCGTCCACGATCGCCGGGACGAGCACCACCAGGCTGTAGAGCGCGAGCGGGATCATCACCGTCGTCTCGCTCTGCCCGAAGTAGTCGATGAGGACGACGAAGAAGGCGAGCGACGGGATGGCGTAGAGGACGGTGGTGATGCCGAGGACGGGCGGGTAGATCCAGCGGAACCGTACGCACAGCTGGGCGATCGGCAGCGAGACGAGCAGTCCGGCCAGCACCGGCAGCAGGGCCTCGCGCAGATGCAGCCCGATGAGACCGGCGTAGCTGTGCTGGAGGTCGCTCGGGAGGTCGAAGAAGCCGCTCATCGCCCGGCCTTCGCGTCGGCGTGCTCCGCCACCTCGCTGTGGGCGGCGCGGATCGCCTCGCCGATGACCTGCTGGGAGACGACACCGACCGCGCGTCCCTCGCCGTCCACCGCGACGGCCCAGCCGGTCGGCGAGAGCACGGCCCCGTCGAGCGCGGTGCGCAGCGAGTCGGTGCCGGGCACGAACGGCCGCCCGTGGTCGAGGAGTCGCTCCCGGTCGATGGCACCGGCGGTGAGCCGGTCCGGTTCGCCCCAGCCGAGCGGCCTGCCGTCGAGGTCGGTGACGAGGAGATAGGGGGCCGTGGCCGCCCGCGCGGCGAGCTTGCCGGCGTCGGCGTCGATCGGGACGACGGGCCCGGTCTGCAACTCCAGCCCGGTGGACGGGAAGAAGGAGAGCCGGCGGATGCCGCGGTCGGCGCCGAGGAAGTCCTCCACGAAGGAGTCGGCGGGCGCGCTGAGCAGTTCGGCGGGCGGCGCGAACTGGGCGAGCCGGCCGCCGGTGCGCAGCACGGCGACCTTGGTGCCCAGCTTGATCGCCTCGTCGATGTCGTGCGTGACGAAGACGATGGTCTTGCCCAGCTCGTCCTGGATGCGCAGGAGTTCGTCCTGGAGTCCCTTGCGGACGACGGGGTCGACGGCGGAGAACGGCTCGTCCATCAGCAGCACCGGCGGGTCGGCGGCGAGGGCGCGGGCCACGCCCACGCGCTGCTGCTGGCCGCCGGAGAGCTGGTACGGGTACCGCTTGGCCAGCGCGGAGTCGAGCCCCACCCGTTCCATCAGCTCGGCGGCCCGGGCCCGCGCCCTCTGCTTGGTCCAGCCGAGCAGGCGGGGCACGGTGGCGATGTTGTCGAGGATGGTGCGGTGCTGGAAGAGCCCGGCGTTCTGGATGACGTACCCCATCGACCGGCGCAGGGTGTTGACCGGCTGCTGCCGGATGTCCTGGCCGTCGAGGAGGATGCTGCCCTCGCTGGGCTCCACCATCCGGTTGATCATCCGCAGGGTCGTCGTCTTGCCGCAGCCGGAGGGCCCGACGAGGACGGTGATCGCGCGGTCCGGTATGTCCAACGACAGCCGGTCGACCGCGACCGTGCCGTCCGGATACCGCTTGGTGACTGAATCTATCCGTATCAAAACGCCGCGTACCCTTCGGGCGACCGATCCTGGGGTGATGCGGAGAGAGTCTAGACCGCCAGTGTTTCGGCGCTTTGGCGGCACCATGGCCGGCGTGCCCGCCACTCGTCGACCGGGAGGGCAAGTGGCTCTGTCACATGGCCAGTTGTAGTGCTACGCCGCCGCGCGCCGCCCGCGCGCTCACCCCCGCACCCCGGCACCCGCCCCCGCCGGACCTCCCTGGCGCGTGTGCGGGCGTGCCGCCAGGATCGCGACGTCGTCTTCGGCGTGGCGGGCGTCCAGGCGGCTGAGGATGGTGTCCAGGACCGCGTCGAGGGCGTCCCCGGCGGCGAAGCGCAGGGCGGCCAGCCGGGCCAGGGAGCGGTCGATGTCCTCGCCGCGGCGTTCCACGAGCCCGTCGGTGAACGCCACCAGCGTCTGGCCGGGCGCCAGCCGGTGCGTGGCCGACTCGTACCCGCCGAGCCCGGTGCCCAGCGGTGGCCCGACCGGCACGGGCAGCAGGCCGGTCGCGCCGTCCTGGTCGATCAGCGCGGGCGGCAGGTGGCCGGCGCTGGCGAGCGTGACCTGGCCCCGGCCGGGGTCGACGCGGGCGAGCAGACAGGTCGCGGGCCTGCGCTCGGCCTCCCCGGAGGCGATGTCGTCCATCTGCCGCAGCACCCGGTGCGGGGGGAGGTCGGCGGAGGCGATGTAGCGCAGGGAGGAGCGGTAGGCGCTCATGTCGACGGCGGACTCCAGGCCGTGTCCCATGACGTCACCGACGACCAGCAGGGTCCGGCCGAAGTGCAGCCGGACGGTCTCGCACCAGTCGCCGCCGACCAGGGTGCTCCGGCCCACCGGCAGATAGCGGATCGCGATGTCCAGGTTGGGGTGCGGCCGGCCGGGCTCGGCGAGCAGGGCACGCTGGAGGTCACCGGCGGTACGGCTGACCTGCTCGTGGACGCGGGCGTGCCGCAGGTGGGAGGCGGCCCGCTCGGCGAGCAGGGCGAGCAGTTCGGCCTCGGCACGCCGCAGCGTTCCTCCGGGCCGCGCCCACACCAGGACGCCGTACACCTCGTCCCCGCTGGTCAGCGGGGCACACAGACCGGCGCCCCCGGTGGTGCCCGGGTACTCCAGCCAGGGGTCCGGCGCCACACCGGCGGCCGGGACGTGCGCCTCGCGGGCCGCCGCGGCGGCCCACCGGACGTCGGGCAGCAGTTCGGCGTCCCCGGTGATCTCGGCGTAGCGGGAGGCGCTGTCCGGGGTGCGGCCCATCACGGCGGCGGCTCCCCCGGCCAGCCGCACGGCGGCCCGGGTCAGCTCGGTGCGGGTGGTGGCCGCGTCGAGGGTCGTACCGATCCCGGCCAGGGACTCCCGCAGGTCGGCCAGCCGCGCACCGGCCCGCGCGGGCGGCTCGGCCTCGCCGGGGCCGCCGCCCCGGCGGCGGGCCCGCTCGACGGGCAGGGGCCCGCGACGGGACCGGATCCACCGCGCCACACCCCACACCCTCACAGGGTCTCAAAACGGGGCGGCCGGGGCACCAGCCCCGGCCGCCCCGGCGGTCCCGCGCAGGAACCTCAGCCCTCCTGGGGCTCCAGCCGCAGGGAGATGGAGTTGATGCAGTACCGCTGGTCGGTGGGCGTCGGGTACCCCTCACCCTCGAAGACGTGCCCGAGGTGGGAGCCGCAGCGGGCACACCGCACCTCGGTGCGGACCATGCCGTACGAGCGGTCCGCGACCAGCTCCACCGCGTCGGTGTCCTTCGGGTCGTAGAAGGACGGCCAGCCGCAGTGCGACTCGAACTTGGTGTCGGAGGTGAACAGTTCGGCGCCACAGGCCCGACAGGAGTAGACGCCCTTGGTCTTGGTGTCGGTGTACTCACCGGTGAAGGCCGGCTCGGTGGCGGCCTGGCGCAGTACGGCGTACTCGGCGGAGGTCAGCTCCGCGCGCCACTGCTCGTCCGGCTTCTCGACGTCGTACGACATCAGTTCTCAGCCCCTTTACTGCGACAGGCGTTCCAGGATCAGCGGGCCCAGGTCGGTCACGTCGCCTGCGCCCATGGTGAGAACGAGATCACCGGGCTTCGCCATTCCCGCGACCACCGCGGGGATCTCCGCCTTGTCGGACACGGCCGTGACGTCGGCGCCGGCCGCACGCGCGGCCTCGATGATCAGCTCGCTGGTGACGCCGGGGATCGGGTCCTCGCGGGCCGGGTAGATGTCGAGGACCAGCGAGGCGTCGGCGAGGGCCAGCGCCTGCCCCATCTCCTTGCCCAGCTCCTGGGTACGGGAGAAGAGGTGCGGCTGGAAGACGACGAGGATGCGGGCGTCACCGGCGGCGGCGCGCATGGCCTCCAGGTCGGCCGTCATCTCGGTCGGGTGGTGGGCGTAGGAGTCGATCACCTGGACGCCGGCCGCCTCGCCCTTGAGCTGGAGGCGCCGCTTGACGCCGGTGTAGGCGGCGAGCGCGGGCGCCAGCTCGGCGGCCGGGATGCCGAGGGCGGCGCCGGCGGCGAGTGCGGCGACCGCGTTCAGGGCGTAGTGCCGGCCCGGCACGGACACCTCGAAGGTCAGCTCCTGCCCGTCCAGCACGGCGGTGACCTGGCTCTTCAGCCCCTGCGGGACCACCGCCAGGACGCGGACGTCGGCGTCGGCCGCCTCGCCGTAGGTCACGATCCGCACGCCCCGGCCCCGCACGCGCCGGGTCAGCTCGCGGGCGCCCTCGTGGTCGGCGGAGACGACCAGCGTGCCGCCCTCTGTGATCCGGTCCACGAACGTCTCGAAGGACTCGTAGATCTCGTCGATCGAGGCGTAGTTGGCGTGGTGGTCCAGCTCGACGTTGAGGACGATGGCAACCTCGGGCGCGTACTTGTGGAAGCTGCGGTCCGACTCGTCGGCCTCGGCGACGAAGATGCCGCCGTCGCCGTGCAGCGCGTTGGAGCCGGGCGCGTCCAGGTCGCCGCCGATGGCGTACGACGGCTCCAGGCCCAGCTCGGTGAGCGAGACCGCCAGCATGGAGGTGGTGGTGGTCTTGCCGTGCGTGCCCGCCACGGCGATCGGCCGCAGCCCCTCCATCAGCGCGGCCAGCGCGTCGGAGCGGTGCACCACCGGAATGCCCAGCTCGGCGGCGCGGGCCAGCTCGGGGTTGTCCTTCCGGATCGCCGACGACACGACGACGCAGCTGGCGTCGTCGGCGAGGTGCTCGGCGGCGTGCCCGATGTGCACGGTCGCGCCCAGCGCCCGCAGCGCCTCGGCGGTCGCCGACTCCTTGGCGTCGCTGCCGGCCACCTCGGCCCCGCGCTGGGCCAGGATCTTGGCGATCCCCGACATCCCGGCGCCGCCGATGCCGATGAAGTGCGGTCGGTCCATGGCGTCAGGAAGGCCGGGTGCCATGCGTTTCTCCCCAGAGACGGTACGGGCTAGAGCAGGCCTAGCCTATGCGCTCGGGCACCGGGCGCCTCGCGCGCACCCGCGCCCCGCGGACGCGCCGCGACCCGAACGGCGCTCACCGGCCGGCCCGGCGCAGCGGCTACGCCTTGCTGTGCGAGAACAGCTTCAGCACCGGCACGCCCACCTTGTGCCGGGCCCGGGAGGCCCAGTCCCGGTGGAAGAACTCCTCCACGTAGTGCGGGTCCGTCAGCACGATCACCTCGTCGGCGCCCACCTCGGCCACCAGCGACCTCAGCGCGTCCAACGGGTGGTCCTCGACCAGCCGCCCCTCCGCCCGGCTCCCCGCGGAGCGCAGCGCCTGGAGCGACACGTCGAGGGCCTGCTGCCCCACGCTCCGGGCCTCCTGCCCCTCGGGCGTCTCCCCTTCCCGCACCGCCTCGTCGAGTTCGCCGAGCGCGATGTCGTCGATGGCCCGCAGCAGCCGGTCCGCCTGCTCGCCGCGCGGCTGGAGCAGGACGTGGAAGGAGACGGGCTCGTCCCCGTGCAAGGTGGTGACGAACTCCACGTCGGCGGACGTCAGGGCCTTCTCGATCATCAGAACGCTTGTGAACACCAGGCGCCTCTCTCCTCGGAGGGCCCGGCAGGGCCCGTGCGGAAACCATCCTTCCCCGTGATCGCACGGGTACTGCCGGTCCAAGTCTGCCCGCCGGAAGCTAACCGGAACGATCGATTCCGCCGGTGTCAGGACTGACAGTGACGTCAGCACCAACGGTGGCGTCAGGACCGACAGTAACGACCGAACAGAAATCCGTCCTGCTCCATCAGGGACGCGAGTGCGAACCGGTGCGGAACGGCCACCGACGGCCCCCCGGCGATCCGCTGCGCGTTCCCCGCGGTGAGCGTCGGCGAGAGGGTCAGGCACAGCTCGTCCAGCACCTCCGCGGCGATCAGCTGGCCGAGCAGCCGGGGCCCGCCCTCGGTGAGCAGCCGGGTGTGGCCGAGGCCGGCCAGGGCCTGGACCGCGCGGGCGGGCTCGACGCCCATGCCCTCGCCGGCGGTCACCACCTGGGCGCCGGCCCGCTCGGCGGCGGCGATCCGGTCGGGGGCGGCCGCGGCACCGGTGAGGATCAGCGTCGGCACCAGGGGCGAGGTGAACAGCGGCAGCGTGAAGTCCAGCTCCAGGCTCGCGGTGACGATCGCGATCGCCGGGACCGGGGTCTGTCCGGCGGCGGCGCGGGCCCCGGCGAACTCGTCCCGCACCCGGGCGGGCCGGTACCCCTCCTGCCGTACCGTCTCCGCACCGACCACGACGACGTCCGCGAGCGCCCGCAGCGTGCCGAAGATCCGCATGTCGGTGGCGCTGGAGATGGGCTGCGAGCGGCCCTCGTGCTGGGCGGCGCCATCGAGCGAGGAGACCATGTTGGCCCGCAGCCACGGCCGCGGAGCGCCCGGCGCGGGCTCCGGGTAGGCGTACGCGGCGGCCAGCTCGGCGAGGCTCCACTCCCGGTCCACGACCGCGTCGACCCCGACGGGCGGACGGACCACGCCACCTGCCGGGCCCACCTCCCCCTCCGGACCGCGCCCGGGGGTCCGAGCACCCCCCGCGGGGGCCTGGGCTGCTGTTTCTTCGGTCACAGGGAACAGGCGTCGCATGCCGTGCAGTGTGACACGGCGCTTAGCATGGAGAACTGTGTCGTCCTCCACCGCCGCCCCCGGTTCCAGCCCGCTGCCGGAAGCCGGCCCCCTGTCCCTGTGCGCCCGTGAGCCGCACGTGCCCGCGGAGCGGCTGGTCGCCGAGATGGTGCCGCCGCCGCGCTTCGACTCGGTCCGCTTCGCCACGTACATTCCGGACCCGAACCAGCCCAGCCAGACCGAGGCCGTCCGGGTCCTGGAGGGCTTCGCGGCCGGGCTCGGCGGGGCGCACGCCTCGGGCGCCGGCCGGCGCGGCCTCTTCGGCTTCGGCCGGGCCAAGGCACCCAAGACCCCGGCCGGCCCGCGCGGGGTGTACCTGGACGGCGGCTACGGCGTCGGCAAGACCCACCTGCTGGCCTCCCTGTGGCACGCGACCCCGGCCGACCCGTCCCGCAAGGCGTTCGGCACCTTCGTGGAGCTGACCAACCTGGTCGGCGCGCTCGGCTTCCAGCAGACGGTGCGGACGCTCTCCGAGCACAGGCTGCTGTGCATCGACGAGTTCGAGCTGGACGACCCCGGCGACACGGTCCTGGTGTCGACGCTGCTCGGCAAGCTGGTCGAGGCGGGCGTGGCGCTCGCCGCCACCTCCAACACGCTGCCCGGCAAGCTGGGCGAGGGGCGGTTCGCCGCCGCCGACTTCCTGCGCGAGATCCAGGGTCTGTCGGCCCACTTCCGCACCCTGCGCATCGACGGCGAGGACTACCGGCACCGCGGCCTGCCCGAGGCCCCGGCACCCTTCTCCGACGAGGAGGTCATGAAGACGGCGTTCGCCACCGAGGGCGCCTCGCTGGACGACTTCGCGCGTCTGCTGGAGCACCTGGCGAAGGTGCACCCGAGCCGGTACGGCGCGCTCACCGACGGGGTGCGGGCGGTGTGCCTGACCGGGGTCAAGCCGGTGCCGGACCAGTCGACGGCGCTGCGCCTGGTGGTGCTCGCGGACCGGCTCTACGACCGCGAGGTCCCGGTGCTGGCCTCGGGGCTGCCGTTCGACCGGCTGTTCAGCGAGGAGATGCTGAACGGCGGCTACCGCAAGAAGTACTTCCGCGCGATATCCCGGCTCACCGCGCTGGCACGGGACGCGAAGGGACTGGTCGGCGCCTAGCCGCCCCTCCCCCGGCCGTCCAATAGTCGATCAAGCCCCGCGGGTCAAGGGCGGGTTCACGCCACGCCACCCGCACTTTTCACGCTCTCTTGCGCGCTTAACGCGCAGTTAACCCTGCAAAGGACTTTGCAGGGCTAACGTGTTTCTTGACCATCCATTGACCAACCCTTGGTCTGGACAAGAAACGTGAACGCGGCGGAGGGGGGCTCATGTTCCGAGGTACGACCGTTCGGACGCTGCTCACCCTCCTCGGCGTGACGCTGCTCGCCTTCCCGTTCTTCACTCCCGCGGGATCCTTCGCACCCGCGCACACGGTCGGTCAGGTGCTGGCCAAGGCCGAGACCGGAACCATCCCCTCCGCACTGCCGGTGCGCGAAGGGGCGGCGGACAAGGTCCGCGCCCCCGGCTGCCCAGGTGACCCCGCGGGCATCCCGCACGTCCGCGACCGGCAGCGCGGCCCGGCCTCCGGCTGCGCGCAGGAGCGCGCCCTCATATCCGGCCGGATGGCCGAAACGGACCCGTCGGAGCCCTCCGGCGGACCGCACCACCCCTCCCCGAGAGCCTCCAGAACGCACACTCCGGCAGCGCTCCAGGTCTTCCGCTGCTGACGGACGGACAGCTCTCTCCCCCCACACATGTCGTTCAAGTCCGACGCGCCAGGCAGGCGCGCCAGGAGGAACCCACACACATGCAGCCCCTCATCGACAACGCCCGTACCTTCGGACAGCGCCCTGAGGAGTTCGCCAAACTCGCCGAAGGCCAGTCCCCGCAGGTGCTGTTCATCACCTGCTCCGACTCCCGGGTCGTCCCGGCCCTGATCACGGGAGCCCGCCCCGGCGAGCTGTTCGAGCTGCGCACCGCGGGCAACATCGTCCCGCCCCACGCCTCCGAGCACCCCACCAGCGAAGCGGCCACCATCGAGTACGCCGTGGAGGTGCTCGGCGTCCGCGACATCGTGGTCTGCGGCCACTCGCACTGCGGCGCCGTCGGCGCGCTGGTGCGCGGTGACGACCTGACCGCCGTACCGGCCGTGCGTGACTGGCTGGCGTCCGCCACCCCGCGCCCGGCCGGCGCGGCCGAGGACCCGGAGGTCGCCGAGGGCGTGCAGAGCCACGTACTGACCCAGCTGCTGCGACTGCGCTCGTACCCCTGCGTGGAGCGCAAGCTGAAGGAGGATCAGCTGGCCCTGCACGCCTGGTACTACGAGGTGCACACCGGCGCCGTACGGACGCACCGCCCGCAGACCGACACCTTCGAGGCCCTGTGAGCGCGCCCATGACCGACAACCGCACCCTCATATCCCGTTTCCCCTACCTCAAGCAGGACTTCGCCGCCTCCCTGGTGGTCTTCCTGGTCGCGCTGCCGCTGTGCGTGGGCGTGGCCGTCGCCTCCGGGGTGCCGGCCGAACTCGGCCTGGTCACCGGCATCGTGGGCGGCATCGTCACCGGGCTGATGCGCGGCAGCAGCCTCCAGGTGTCGGGACCGGCGGCCGGCATGACCGTGCTCGTCTTCGAGGCGGTCAAGGAGTTCGGGCTGCCGGTGCTCGGCGCGATCGTGCTCATGGCCGGAGCGCTCCAGGTGGCCATGGGCCTGCTGCGGCTGGGCCGTTACTTCCGCGCCATCTCCGTCTCCGTCGTCGAGGGCATGCTGGCCGGAATCGGCCTGGTGATCATCGCCGGGCAGCTGTACCCGGCGCTGGCGGCGAAGGCCCCCGACTCCGGCCTGGGCAAGATCGCCGGGGTGCCCGGCGCGTTCCTGGACGCCCTCGGCGACACCGGCGCCCTCGCCTCGCTCGCGGTGGCCGCGGGCACGATCGCGGTGCTGCTGCTGTGGAAGCACACCCCGGCGAGGGTGCGGGCGGTGCCCGGCCCGCTCGCCGCGGTCGGGCTCGCCACGCTGGCCGCGTTCGCGCTGGACCTGCCGGTGGCCACCGTGGAGGTGCGGGGCCTGCTCGGCTCGATCCAGCCCCCGCCGCTGAGCGCCTTCGGCGAGCTGGCCGGCGTGGGGCTGCTGGGCACGGTCGTCGCCTTCACCCTGATCGCCTCCGCCGAGTCGCTGTTCAGCGCGGCGGCCGTGGACCGGCTGCACTCCGGTCCGCGCACCCAGTACAACAAGGAGCTCGTCGCCCAGGGCGCCGGCAACATGGTGTGCGGGGTGCTCGGCGCGCTGCCGATGACCGCGGTGATCGTGCGCAGCGCGGCCAATGTGCAGGCCGGTGCCCGCACCAAGGCCTCCCGGGTCATGCACGGCGTCTGGCTGCTGCTGTTCGCGGCGCTGCTGCCCGACGTGCTGGCCTACATCCCCGTCCCGGCCCTCGCGGGCATCCTGATCCACGCGGGCGCCAAGCTGGTCCCGCTCCGGGCCCTGACCGTGCTGTGGCGCGAGCACCGCGGGGAGGCGCTGGTCCTCGCCACCACGGCCGTCTCCATCGTGGCGGTCAGCATGTTCGAGGGCGTGCTCATCGGCCTCGCGCTGGCGGTGGTGAAGACCGCCTGGGAGGCCTCGCACGTCAAGCTGGAGATCGTGGACATGGGCGCGGGACCGATCGAGGCGCACCTGTCCGGGAACGCGACCTTCCTGCGGCTGCCGAAGATCCTCGACAGCCTGGAAGCGCTGCCCCAGGACCGCCCGGTCCGGCTCGACCTGTCCGGGCTGCACCATCTGGACCACGCCTGCCGTACGGCTCTGGAGAACTGGGCCGCGCGGCACAGCGCGGCGGGCACGGAGCCGGTGAAGCTGGTCACGGCCGCCTGACGGCCCGCCCGTGGGGCTGGGGCGCCGGGACCTCTCGGCATGCCCGGCCCCACGGGCCTATCGTGGCAACAGCAGACAAACCGGCCTCTGGATGAGGAGGTCACCATGGTCGAGGACCTTGTGGTGACCCTGGCGGCAGCGGCGGGCTCCGCCGGTGTGGTGTACCTGGCGATGGCGGCGCGGGTGGTCAAGCAGTACGAGCGCGGTGTGCTGTTCCGGCTCGGCCGGGTGGCGGGGGAGGTGAGGCCGCCGGGCCTGAACCTGATCATCCCCTTCGTGGACCGGTTGCAGAAGGTCAACATGCAGATCGTGACCATGCCGATCCCGGCCCAGGAGGGCATCACCCGCGACAACGTCACGGTCCGGGTGGACGCGGTGGTCTACTTCCGCGTGGTCGACGCGTCGAGCGCCCTGATCAAGGTCGAGGACTACAAGTTCGCGGTGTCGCAGATGGCCCAGACGTCCCTCCGGTCGATCATCGGCAAGAGCGATCTGGACGACCTGCTCTCCAACCGCGAGAAGCTCAACCAGGGCCTGGAGCTGATGATCGACAGTCCGGCGGTGGGCTGGGGCATCCAGGTCGACCGGGTCGAGATCAAGGACGTGTCCCTTCCGGACACGATGAAGCGGTCGATGGCCCGCCAGGCCGAGGCGGACCGCGAGCGCCGGGCCCGGATCATCAACGCCGACGCGGAACTCCAGGCCTCCAAGAAGCTCGCCGAGGCCGCCCAGCAGATGTCGGGGACACCGGCCGCGCTCCAGCTGCGGCTGTTGCAGACGGTGATGGCGGTGGCCGCCGAGAAGAACTCGACACTGGTCCTGCCCATCCCGGTGGAACTGCTGCACTTCCTGGAGCGGGGCGGGCAGCCCGCGCTGCCGGAGAAGCCGGAGATGCCAGAGATGCCGGGGAAGCCGGAGAAGCCGGATAAGGACGAACAGGACCAGGAGCCCGCGGCGCACACCGACGGCGGACCGCATCCCGGCTGACGGGCACCTGAGCCACCCCGGCCCGGACAGAAGGAGCGCGTGTGCGGAACAAGCCGGCCAGGAAGCTCCAGGAACTGCTGCGGCTGCCACCGGGCGAGCGGGTCGACCTGTCCCGGTACGACGCCCGGGCCACCCCCGGCGCCCCGGACGGCAAGCAGGCGGCGCAGGCGGCAGCGGACCGCATGGGCAAGCAGCTGGCCCGGCTCCAGGAGCGGCTGTGGGCGGCGGCCACCGCGGGCGACCACCGCCGGGTGCTGCTCGTCCTCCAGGGCATGGACACCAGCGGCAAGGGCGGCACGGTCAAGCATGTGATCGGCCAGCTCAACCCGTCGGGGTGCCGGATCACGGCGTTCAAGGCACCCACCGAGGAGGAACGGGAGCACGACTTCCTGTGGCGGGTGCGGCGGGCGCTGCCGGGGCCGGGCGAGATCGGCATCTTCGACCGCTCGCACTACGAGGACGTGCTCATCGCCCGGGTCCGGCATCTCGCCCGGCCGGCCGAGATCGGCAGCCGCTACGGCCTGATCAACGACTTCGAACGCTCCCTCGCCGAGGACGGCGTGGCCCTCGTCAAGTGCTTCCTGCACCTCTCCTACGACGAGCAGCGGCGCCGTCTGCTGCGCCGGCTGGACCGCCCCGACAAGCACTGGAAGTTCGCCCCCGGCGACATCGACGAACGCGCCCTGTGGCCCGCCTACCAGGAGGCGTACGAACTGGCCCTGGAGCGCTGCGCGGCGCCGTACGCGCCCTGGTACCTGGTCCCGGCGGACCGCAGGTGGTACCGCGACTGGGCCATCAGCCGCCTCCTGCTGGAGCGGCTGCGGGACCTGGATCCCCGGTACCCGGAGGCGGACTTCGACGTGGCGGACTGCCGGGAGCGACTGCTGAAGCAGACGTGAGCGGGAGGTGCGGGGCGGCGCGGGCGGACGTGGGCCGGGGTCGGACTCCGGCGCGGGCGCACGTCGGCCGGGGGGCGGACTCCGGCGCGGGCGCACGTCGGCCGGGGGTCGGACTCCGGCGCTGGCGCACGTCGGCCGGGGTCGGACTCCGGCGCGGGCGCACGTCGGCCGGGGGTCGGACTCCGGCGCTGGCGCACGTCGGCCGGGGTCGGACTCCGGCGCGGGCGGACGTCGGCCGGGGCGGGGTTCCGGTTCGGGCAGACGTGAGCCGGGGCCGCAGGGGTACCCGGCGGGCATGCACGAGCAGCGGAAGGTCACCGATTCGTACTGGCTGCGGACCGCCCCGGGGCCGTCCCGTCCCGCCCTGGACGGGGATCTCGACGTGGACGTGGCCGTCGTCGGCGCGGGCATCGCCGGGCTGAGCACCGCCTATGAGCTGGTCCGGGCCGGGCGGCGGGTGGCGGTGCTGGAGGCGGGGCGGGTCGCGGCCGGCGTCACCGGCTACACCACCGCCAAGCTGACCGCGCAGCACACCCTGGTCTACGACCGGCTCCGGCGCACCCGGGGAGCGGAGGGGGCGCGGCTGTACGCCCGTTCGCAGTCGGAGGCGATCGAGCACGCGGCGGCGCTGGCGGCCGAGCTGGGCATCGACTGCGAGTGGGAGACCCGGGACGCCTACACCTACGTCCGGGACCGGTCGCGGGTGGCCGAGGTGCGCGCGGAGGCGGAGGCCGCCCGGGAGGCGGGGCTGCCGGCCGTGTTCACCACGGAGACCGGACTGCCCTTCCCGGTGGCGGGCGCGGTCCGGGTGACCGGGCAGGCGCAGTTCCACCCGGTCAAGTACCTGCGGGCGGTCACCGCCGATCTGCTCGCGCGCGGCGGCGAGGTGTACGAGCGGACGCGGGTCACCGGTCTGTCGGAGGGCGAGCCGTGCCGGCTGACGACGGAGGCGGGCGCCACGGTGACGGCCCGGGACGTCGTGGTCGCCACCCACTATCCGCTGTTCGACCGCGCCCTGCTGTTCACCCGGCTCTCCCCGCGCCGGGAACTGGTCGTCGCCGGGCCGCTGGGCGACGGGCCGGACCCGCACGGCATGTACATCACGCCGGACGAGAACACCCGCTCGGTGCGCACGGCGCCGTACGGCCCGGACGGGCAGCGGCTGCTGGTCGTCACCGGTGAGCACTTCACGCCCGGCACCGGCGACCCGCAGGCGGGCTTCGAGCGGCTCGCCGGCTGGGCCGAGGTGAACTTCCCCGGGGTGAAGCTGGACCAGGCCTGGGCCACGCAGGACAACGAGTCCACCGACACCGTCCCGCTGGTCGGCCCCCTGCACCCCGGCGCACGGCACGCTTACGTCGTCACCGGCTTCGGCGGCTGGGGCCTGAGCAGCGGCATCATGGCCGGGCTGCTGCTGAGCGCGCTGATCACCGGCCATGACCGCGCCTGGCGGGAGCTGTACGACCCGCGCCGGCTGAAGTCGGTGGTGCGCGAGGCGCCGTCGCTGCTGAAGACCCAGGCCGAGGTGGCCCGGCACTTCGTCGGCGACCGGCTGAAGCCTCCGGTCTCGGTGGACGACCTGGCGCCGGGCGACGGCGCGCTGGTCCGGTCCGGCGGGGAACGGCTGGCGGTCCACCGCGACGCGGAGGGCGCCCTGCACGCCGTGTCGGCCCGCTGCACCCACCTCGGCTGCCTGGTCTCGTTCAACCGCGCCGAACGCGCCTGGGAGTGCCCCTGCCACGGCTCGCGGTTCGCCGTCGACGGCACGGTGCTCCAGGGGCCGGCGGTCACACCGCTGGAGCGGCGGGAGCTGGACCGGTCCGCGGCCGACCCCGGCGGGGAACAGTCGCCGCCGCGCGGGTGACCGTACCGCCGTGCCGCGGAACATATCACCATACAAACTCACCTTCAGTCCTACGTTCGTACGGTGATCCCACGAGCACGTCATCTCATCGCCGTCTGCCTCCTGGGCGCGGCGCTCACCGCCTGCGGCACCGCGGGCGGGGAGCGGCCCGCCCCGGCCGCCTCCCGCGTCTCCGCGTCCCCTTCTGCCACCCGTCCGCCCGTGCTCGCACCCGGCCCCGGCGGGCTGACCCCGGTCTTCGAGCACGGCCCGCGCAACCGGGGCAAGACCGTCGCGCTCACCTTCGACGCCGACATGACCGCCGACGAGGGACCCCGCGCGGCCTCCGGCGAGCACTTCGACAACCCGGGCCTGATCGACGCCCTGCGCACGCTGAAGGTGCCGGCGACCGTCTTCATGACCGGCCGGTGGGCCGACGAGTACCCGGCCGAGGCCGGCGCCCTGGGCCACGACCCGCAGTTCGAGGTGGCCAACCACTCCTGGAGCCACTACGCGTTCACCGCCGACTGCTACGGCCTGCCGACCGTCGAGGCCGACGGGATGCGGGCGGACGTGCAGCGCGCGTACGAATCCCTCCGCGCGGCCGGCGTGCCCCACGCGATGCCGTACTTCCGCTTCCCCGGCGGCTGCTACGACCAGCGGGCGCTGCGCGCGCTGAGCGGGCTCGGGGTGACCGCGGTGCAGTGGGACGTGATCAGCGGAGACGCCTTCGCCACGGACGCCGACGCGGTGGTCAAGCAGGTGCTCGACGGGGTGAAGCCGGGCTCGGTGGTCGTCATGCACTGCACCCGCAGCGCCGCCCCGACGACCGAGCGGGTCGTCCGCACGGTCGTACCGGAGCTGCGCGAGCGCGGCTACCGGTTCGTGAAGGTCTCCGAGCTGATCGGCCAGGCGGGCAACGGCCGCTGACGTCCTACGCTGAAGGCATGAGCGACGAGGACTACTGCACGATCCCCGAGACGGTGAAGCCGGCGAAGGCCGACGGACCGCCGTACGCGGAGTGCGTGCTGTGCCGGGAGCCGACGGAGTACCCGGAGTCGTACAAGGGCATCACGCTGTGCCCCGTCTGCGAGTGGCAGGAGGCACAGCGCACCGCCTGCTCAGGGTGAGCGACGCGCGACCAGCCGGCCGGTCGCGGCGAAGGCGGCGGCCGTGAGCAGGGCGGCTCCCGCCAGCGGCAGCAGCGGCACCGGTGCCCGGCCGGTCTGCGAGCCGATGACCAGACCGCTGACCGCCGCCCGCGCCGGGGAACCGGCAGGCACCACCGCCAGCAGCGCGCCCAGCAGCATCGCCGGGACCGCACGCCCCCTGGACCGCAGCACCGGCCGGCTGGTGAGCGCGCCGACGGCCGCACCGAGCAGGGCGCAGGCGAGGGTGGCCGGCAGTCCCGCGGCGGCGGCCCGCAGCCGGGGCACGTGGACCCGGTGGCCGTTGCTCGCCGGGTCGCTGATCAGCGTCACGACCGCGGTGGCCGCCACCCCGAGCAGCACGGCCACGAGCAGCGCGGTGAGCAGACAGGCGAGGTGTGCCCGGGCGGGGCCGCGGGCGGCGGCGACGCAGGCCCGGGCCGCGGGCGGCTCCGCGGTGACACAGATCCGTACCAGCCAGGCGGCCACCGGCAGCAGACCGGCGGCCGTGTAGCCGAGCGAGCCCAGCACCGGCTGGCCGCTCTGCACGCCGACGCCCAGGAACGCGACGTACAGGATCACCGGGGGCAGCCAGCGCTGGGAGCGCAGCAGCAGGTCGGCCTGGTAGCGCAGGAGCGCGGTCATGGGCGGCTTCCGGGGTCGGCGGACAGCGGGTCGGGGGACGGCGGTTCGACGCGGACCACGTGCCAGGGCGGGCGGGCCGTGAGCAGGGTGCGCAGCAGGGTGTCGGAGTGGGACGCGGGGACGGCGAGCCGGTGGCTGCCGGGGGCGGTCTCCTCGGCGGACACGGCGATCCGCACCGCGTCCGGCGGCAGCCGCCCGCCCGGCGCCCCCCGCACGGTGACGACCGTGACCGGTCCGGTCGGCGCACCCGGCGCGTCGGTACGGCGTTCCAGACCCCCGTCGACCACCGCGTAGGTCGCGTCCGGGGCCCCGGCGAGCCGGCGCGGGTCGTGGTCCACGAAGACCACGGCACCCCCGGCCGCCGTCCGCTCGGCCACCGCCCGCGTCAGCTCGGTCCGCGCCGCCGCGTCGAGCCCGGTCCAGGCCTCGTCCAGCACCAGCAGCTCCGGGTCGTCGAGCAGGGGCTGTGCGACGGCGACCTTCTGGCTGCTGCCCTTGGAGAGCCGGGCCATCGGCGTACCGGCGTACGCGCCCGCCCCGAACCGCTCCAGCCAGGTGTCCGCGGCACGTGCGGCGGCCTCCCGGCCGAGGCCGTGGACGGTGCCGAGGTGGGTGAGGTAGCCGGCGGCCGTGAAGGGCAGGGCGGACGGGAACCGCTCCGGCACGTACGCCGTGCGCGGGCGACCGCTGATCCGGCCCTCGCTGGGCGCGTCGAGCCGGGCGAGCAGCCGGAGCAGGGTGGACTTCCCGGTGCCGTTCGCCCCTTCGACCCGGGTGAGGGTGCCGGGGGCGACGACGAGGTCGACGCCTCGCAGCACCCAGGGGCCGCGGAAGCCGTAGCGACGGCCCACGGCGGTCAGGCGCAGGTCACGGTGCATGGGGGTCATTCTGTTGCAGGGGATACGGTGCGGGGTCGTCCGGTACGGCGCTCACCGCTCCGGCGGGGCTCAGCGGGCCATGCCCCGGCTCAGCCCGGCGGCCCTGGCCCGCACCGCCGCGGCCCAGGGTCCTCCGTCCCCCGGCGGCGCGGACACCCCGGTCGCCGAGACCTGCACGTCGGACAGCGGACCGTCCGGGGAGGCTGCGAGCCGGCCCCAGTCGATGTCGGTCCCGGCGCGCTGGGCGAGGGCGACGACGGTGCCGACGAAGCCTTCGGAGAGGGCCAGGATGACGGTGTGGCCGGTCCGCCGGTGCCGGGCGAGCAGGGCGTGCACGAAGACCGCGAAGGCGTCCGGATCGATCTGGCACTCGTCGTTCCGCATCGGCCCGATGCCGGACGGCAGCCCCAGCTCGGCCTCGAAGACCTCCACCTGCCGCAGAAAGAGCCGGGCGGCCCCGTTGGACGGGTTCCACAGCGTCTCGTCGCCGATGTCGAAGTACTGACTCATGGCACTCCCCCTCCGGTCCCTTCATTCGATCAAGAGGGGTGAGCGTAGCCAGCCGGTTCACCGGCGTCGCCGGAGAATTCCCCGCGCGGGCCCGCTCGCCCCGCCCGCGTGGGCCTCTCGCCCCGCCCGCGTGGGCCTCTCGCCCCACCCGCGCGTTGATCGGTCCGACCGGGGCTTCGTAGGCTGGGTTCCCGTGAGCCACGTTCCCGCCCCCGCCGCCCCCGCCGCCGACAGCCCCGTCCAGCCCGCACGCGATCCGCGTGACGAGGCGCCCCAGTTCGTCCTGCCGCTGGTGGTACGGATCGAGCGGGGCGCCCCGCCGGCCCGTACCGACGCGCTGGAGACCGCCGCCCGGGCCGTCCTGACCCTGCTCGGCGACGAGCGGGCGCACGGCGACGGCGAGTGGGCCGAGGCGGTACGCGACTGGGAGGACGCCCGGATCCGGAAGGTGGTCCGCCGGGCCCGGGGCGCCGAGTGGCGGCGCGCCGAGGCGCTGCCCGGGATCACGGTGCACGGCGCCTCCGCGGAGGTCCGGGTCTTCCCGCCGATCCCGCTGGACGGCTGGCCGAAGGACCTGGCGAAGCTCCAGGTGTCGGGCACCGAGCTGGACGACCCCGAACCGCCGGCTCCCGCCGACCCGGCCGGCCGGCCCGTGCTCTGGCTGAACCCGGACCTGGAGATGTCGGCCGGCAAGGCGATGGCCCAGGCCGGCCACGGTGCCCAACTGGCCTGGTGGGCCCTGCCGGACACCGCCCGCACCGCCTGGCGCGACGCCGGCTTCCCCCTCTCCGTCCGCACGGCCGCCGCAGCCGACTGGCCCCGCCTGACCACCAGCGGCCTGCCCGTGGTCCGCGACGCCGGTTTCACGGAGATCGCCCCGGGCTCCTGCACGGTGGTGGCGGAGCACCCGGCCCTGCGCTGACCGGGGAGGCCGGCGCGGTCGGAGACGGGCCGGTCGTCACCTCAAATGTTGCTCTGAACGCGACAGACGGGGGTTCGAGGGCGGTCGCCGGGGCCATATCCCCGTCACTCGACGCAGCAGCACGGGCCGAGGAGGGGGAAGCACCATGCGGCGACTGGGGACCGGGATCGGGTGGCGGCCGGAGATCGCGGATGCCGTGGAGCGCATGCCCGGCATCGACTGGGTGGAGGTCGTGGCGGAGAACGTCTGCCCCGGGCACCTGCCCGAGTCGCTGCTGCGGTTGCGCGAGCGCGGTGTGACGGTGGTCCCGCACGGCGTCTCCCTGGGTCTCGGCGGCGCCGACCGGCCCGACGAGGGGCGGCTGACGGCGCTCGCCGAGCGGGCGGAGGCGCTCGGCTCACCGCTGGTCACCGAGCACATCGCCTTCGTCCGGGCGGGCGGCGCGCTCACCGCCTCCCCGCGCCTGGAGGCCGGCCATCTGCTGCCCGTGCCGCGCACCCGGGACGCGCTGGACGTGCTGTGCGAGAACGTCCGCATCGCGCAGGACGCGCTGCCGGTGCCGCTGGCCCTGGAGAACATCGCCGCGCTGTTCTCCTGGCCGGGCGAGGAGCTGACCGAGGGCCAGTTCCTGTCCGAGCTGGTCGAGCGGACCGGCGTACGGCTGCTGATCGACGTGGCCAACCTGCACACCAACCACGTCAACCGGGGCGAGGACCCCGCCGAGGCGCTGGCCGCGCTGCCCCTTGAGGCGATCGCCTACGTCCATGTCGCGGGCGGCTTCGAGCGCGACGGCGTCTGGCACGACAGCCATGCGCATCCCGTGCCGCGTCCGGTCCTCGACATCCTGACCGGCCTCGCCGCCCGGGTCGCGCCGCCGGGGGTGCTCCTGGAGCGGGACGAGAACTTCCCGGAGCCGGCGGAGCTGGAGCGGGAGTTGGACGCGATCCGGGAAGCGGTGACGGTCGGGCGCGCGGCGGAGGGCACGGCGGGGGGTACGGCGCGGACGCCGGCCCTCGCTGGTGCCGCCCGGGCCGGGGGTGTCGGTGTCCTGGCGCGGCCGGTGGCGGGTGTGCGCGAGCGGGTCGGGGTCGCGCAGACCGCCGTGCTGTCGTCCCTGGTGGCGGGGACGCCGGTGCCGGAGAGGTTCGACCGGGTGCGGATGGGGGTGCAGGCGCGGGCGCTCGCGGCGAAGCGGGCGGGGGTCGTGGCGAAGGTGGCGCCCGAGCTGCCGGTGATCCTGGGGCCGGGGTACCGGGAGACGTTCCTGGAGTACGCCCGGCAGCGGCCGATGCGCGGGGGGTACCGGCTGGACGCGCTGGACTTCGCCGGCCACCTGCTGAAGCTGGGCCGGCCGGCCGACGCGGGGGCACGGCGCGAACTGCGGGACTGGTGGCTGCACCGCTCGGGCCCGGCACCGCGAAAGCGGGGGCTTGTGGAGCGGGTGCTGCGACGCGGAGTCCGACAGTTGCCTGCGTAGCCAAGCGGGTTCGGCGCCTCGACGGCCGACGGCTCGCCGACGGCACCGCAACCGCCCCGGCGGCACCGCGAACCGTCCCCCGCACCTCGCACCCCGCACCCGAATGCCCTTTCGGACCCCCCAGTAATATGCCAACCCCGCACCCACCCCCAGGCACCCCGGCGTGCGGCGCAGGAGGCATCATGCGACCGCGACCGCGACCCCCGGTCAACGGCCGAGGCATCTTCAGCGGCACCGGGCTCATCGTCACCGCCCTGGCGGCGACGGTCGTCGCGCTGCTCGTCCCGCTGTGGTCGTACGCCGACCGGCCGGACGACCCGGCGAGCGCGAGCGTGCTCAGCGAGCGGACGGTGACGACGCCGTACGGCCCGCTGTCCGCGCAGGACCGGGACTTCGTCACCAAGGTCCGGCTGGCCGGGCTGTGGGAGCTGCCCGCCGGGGAGCTGGCGCAGCGGAAGGGGACCACGCCCGCCGTCCGCACGGCCGGCCGGCACCTCGTCGACGGCCACACCTCCCTCGACGCGCACGTCCGCACGGTTGCCACCCAGCTCGGCATCGCCCTGCCCAACGAGCCGAACGAGCAGCAGAGGCAGTGGCTCGCCACCCTGGACACGGCCGAGGGCCAGGACTTCGACCGCCAGTTCGCCGGCCTCCTCCGGCTCGCCCACGGCCGGGTGTTCTCCCTGGTCGCGCAGATCCGGGCCGGCACCCAGAACTCCCTGGTCCGCGATCTCGCCGACGACGCCAACGCGACCGTTCTGGACCACATCAAGGTCCTGGAGGCGACCGGGTACGTCGACTTCGCCGCGCTGGCCAGGGATCTGGCGGCCTCCGCCTCCCCGGTGCCGACCCCGACGGAGGTCGACCCGAGCGCGGCCGTACCGGTCGAGCCGTCACCGGCCGGTCCGTCAGCGGGCCGGGCGTCACAGGGCCAGGCATCGCAGGACCAGGGCCCCTGACCAGCCCGGAAAGCGGAACGTCACAGACCGGCAACACTGCGTCCGGATCGTGAAATGGGCATGGCGCCCGCCCGGTCCTCTGGCATAGAAACACGTTCATGTTCTGGGTCCTTCTCCTGCTCCTGGCCTGGGGTTTCGCCGGTACTGCCTGCACCCGGCTGTGCCTGACGGCCGTCCGCGCGGCAGCCGCGGACGAGCGTGACGCGCCGACGGACGGGGAGCGTGATCTGACGCTGTACGAGGCGGCCTTCCTCTCCGGCGGCCCCGCGCGGGTCGCCGATGTGACCCTGGTCTCCATGGCCCGCCAGCGCCGGCTGCTGCTCGCGCACACCGGCTGGGCCACGGTCGTGGACCCGCGCGGGCGGGACGAGATGGAGCAGTCCGTCATAGGAGCCATAGGGCCGCAGGGGCAGTCGCGGATCGCGCCGGTACGGGCCCGGGCCGCCGGGACCGAGGCCGTGCGCCGGCTGGCCGACGGGCTGGTCCGCGCGGGTCTCGCGGTGCCCGAGGGCACGGGGACGACCGTGGGCGCCGCCGTCCGCCAGGTGCGGGCCTCCGTGCTCGCCGTGGCCGCGCTGGGCGTGACCGCGCTGCTGCTGCCCGTCCAGACCGGGACGCCCCGCCTGCTGGTGGGCCTGTGGTTCGCCCTGCCCCTCACCTTGGCGCTGAGCTGTCTGGCCATCGCCCGGTTCGAGGTGCATCCGTACTCGCGCTGGGCCTCCCCCGCCGGGCAGCGGCTGCTGAGCGCGCTGGCCGGCAAGCCGGCCGGTGACGAGCGGTCGTTCCTCACCTCCGTCGCCGTCCGCGGCATCCGCGCGATAGGCGAACCGGGGTTGCGCGCGGCCTTCACCCACCGCGACCAGCCCTGGCGGGAGTGAGAACCCCCGGGCGGAATCCGGCGGAGCGAGGGCGGCGTCGGGGGCGGCTGCCGGGAGCCGCCCCCGGGAGCCGCTTCCGGGGGGCGGCTTCCGGGGGCGCATAGGGGGCATTGGGGCCGACACCGGCCCGGCGGTGCTTGCCTTCCCCCACGGTCGACCGAAATATCCCTTCTGTCGTCGCCGGGCCGTGGCAGCCGTGCCATCGCCGCCGCGCACCGAAGGGATACGCGATGAAAGCTGCCGCCCTCTACTCGGCCGCCGGTTCCTTGCTCCTGACCACCCTGGCCGCGGCCCCGGCGGGCGGCACGACCGGCACCCCCGACACGGTGGGCGCCCCCGGCGCGGCCGAGCTGCGCGGCACCGCGGTGGCCGTGGCCCGCGCCCGGGCGGCCGGGATCGACTTCGGTCCCTGCGCTGCCGCCGACGTCCCGGAGGCACCGGCCGGCGTGCGGTGCGGCACGGTGAGCGTCCCGCTGGACTACGCGCACCCGAACGGCAAGCGGATCCGGCTGACCGTCAGCCGCGCCCAGGCCACCCACAAGGACCCGCGCAACAGCAAGCGGAGGGTCCCCCGGCAGGGCGCCCTGGTCTTCAACCCGGGCGGCCCCGGCGCCTCCGGCATGTACTTCCCGCTCATCGGGACGATCCCGGCGTGGCAGCGGATCGCCGCCGCCTACGACCTCGTCGGCTACGCCCCGCGCGGAGTGGGCCGGTCGGCGCCGCTGTCCTGCGAGGACCCGAAGAGCTTCTTCAAGGCGCCCACCGCGTCACCGACGCATCCGTCGGAGGAGTACAAGCGGCAGCGCGTCGCGCAGGCGAAGGCGTACGCGCGCGGCTGCGCCCAGCGGTCCGGGAGCGGGCTGCGGTTCTACAACTCGCTCAACAACGCCCGTGACCTGGACGTCCTGCGGGCCGCGCTGGGCGAGGACCGGCTGACCTTCATGGGCGCGTCGTACGGCACCTACTTCGGCGCGCTCTACGCGACGATGTTCCCCTCCCACGTGCGGCGCATGGTGCTGGACTCGGCGGTGAACCCGGACCCGCAGAAGATCTGGTACCGCAGCAACCTGGACCAGTCGGTGGCGTTCGAGGAGCGCTGGGCGGACTTCCGCGACTGGATCGCCCGGCACGACGACGTCTACCGGCTCGGTGCCACGCCCGCGCGGGTGCAGCGCAGCTACGACACCGCGCGCGAACGGCTGGCCGGGAAGGCGGCGGGCGGGACGGTCGGTCCCGGCCAGTTGCAGAACGTCCTCCTGGCGGCCGGGTACTACGACGACTTCTGGCCGAGCCGCGCGGCGGCGCTCTCGGCGTATCTGCACGGCGACCCGAAGCCGCTGGTCCGGCTGGCCACGCCGAGCCCGGAGAGCGCCGCGGAGGCGGAGAACGGCAGCGCGGTGTACACGGCCGTGGAGTGCAACGACGCGCCCTGGCCGACGGACTGGGCGGTGTGGGACCGGGACAACACGCGCCTCGCCCGGGTCGCGCCCTTCGAGACCTGGGACAACGCGTGGATGAACCTGCCGTGCGCCTACTGGCCGGCGCCCCGGCAACGGCCGCTGGACGTGCGGACCGGGCTCGGTGAGCTGCCGCCGGTGCTGGTCCTGGCGGCCGAGCGGGACGCCGCCGCGCCGTACCAGGGCGCGGTGGAGATGAACCGGCGGCTGGCCGGCTCGGTGCTGGTGACCGAGCGGGACGCGGGCACCCACGGCGTCGGGGGCGGGCCCAACAGGTGCGTCAACGGGTACCTGGAGGCGTACCTGCTGGAGGGCCGCGTCCCGGCGCGGCACGCGTCGTGCGCGCCGCGCCCCGAACCGGTCGCCTCCGGCGGTTCGGCCGAGAAGGGGGTTCGGCGGGACGCCCTCAAGGGCAAAGGCGAGCGGCGTTAGGCACGGCTACGGGGATGCGTGGTCAGCTGGTCGGCCGACCGCGGGTTCGCCGTGCTTGATCACGCGCACGCGGCGGAGCCGCACACCGACACGGCCCCGCGCCCCTTTCGGGGCGCCTTACGCCAGGCCCGCCACCAGGTCCGCGATGTCCTTGCGGCGGCCCGTGAAGAACGGGACCTCCTCGCGGACGTGCATGCGGGCCTCGGAGGCGCGCAGGTGGCGCATGAGGTCGACGATGCGGTACAGCTCGTCGGCCTCGAAGGCCAGGATCCACTCGTAGTCGCCGAGGGAGAACGAGGCGACCGTGTTGGCGCGCACGTCCGGGTAGCCGCGGGCCATCTTGCCGTGGTCGGCGAGCATACGGCGGCGGTCCTCGTCGGGCAGCAGGTACCAGTCGTAGGAGCGGACGAAGGGGTAGACGCTCACGTAGTTGCGGGGCGTCTCGTCGGCGAGGAACGCCGGGATGTGCGAGCGGTTGAACTCGGCGGGGCGGTGCAGCGCCATGTTCGACCACACGGGCTCCAGCGCGCGGCCCAGCCTGGTGCGGCGGAAGAGGTTGTACGCCTCCTGGAGCTGGTCGCTGGTCTCGGCGTGCCACCAGATCATGACGTCGGCGTCGGCGCGCAGGCCGGAGACGTCGTAGGTGCCGCGGATCGTCACGTCCTTGGCGGCGAGCTGGTCGAACAGCTCCTGGACCTCGTCGGCGTAACCCGCGCGGTCCTCCGGGAGCACGTCCTTCAGCTTGAAGACGGACCAGAGGGTGTAGCGGATGACCTCGTTGAGGTCCTTGGCCAGCTTGCCCTTGTTCGGGATCCTGCCGGACTCGGTGGTGGGGGCGTCGTCACTCATGGTCCCTATTCTCCCGCTCCGCCGTGCAGGCTCTGCACCGGGTTGGCCGTGAGCTCCCGGACCCCGGTGAGGTCGCCGCCGAGCTGGTCCACCGCCGCGTACGCGCTCGCGATGCAGGCCGGGATGCCGACGCCGTCGTACTGCGCGCCGCACACCGCGAGCCCCGGGAGCTTGGCGATCTGCTCGCGGACGCGGGCCACGCGCGCGTGGTGCCCGACCGGGTACTGCGGCAGGCCGTCGGTCCAGCGGGTGACCCGGGTCCGCAGGGGCACGGCGGCCAGGCCGGTGGCCTCCCGCAGGTCGTGCCGGGAGACCTCCACCAGGTCGGCGTCGTCCCGGCCGAGGACCTCCGTCTCGCCGTGGCGGCCCACGGACGTGCGCAGGACGACCACGTCCGGATCCTCCTCGGCGATCCAGCCCCACTTCCGGGAGGCGAAGGTGGATGCCTTGATGGTGCGGCCGTCGACGGGCGGCACCAGGAAGCCGCTGCCCTCGGGCAGGTTCAGGTCGGCGCGCCGGTAGGCGAGGGTGATCAGGGCCATCGAGGCGTACTCGACGGCGGCCAGCTCGGCGGCGGCCCCCCGGGACTCGGCGCGCAGCAGGGCGGCGGCGGCCGGGGCGGGTACGGCGACGATCACGGCGTCGGCGCGCAGCACGCGCTCCCCGGCGGTGATCTGCCAGCCGCCGGCCGCCTCCCGGCGCAGTTCACGCGCGGGCGTGCCGGTCAGGATCTCGCCGCCCCGCGCGCGCACCGAGTCGGCGACCGCCAGCGGCAGCCGCCCGACCCCGCCGGCGATGCCCATGAAGACCGGTCCGGTCTGCTGCTGGGCGGCGGCCTTCGCCTGGATCTCCCGGACGCCCTCCGTGAGGGAGGCGTGGGTGCGGGCGGCCTGGAAGAGCTGGGGAACGGCGGAGCGCATCGAGATGCGGTAGGCGTCGCCCGCGTACACCCCGCCGAGCAGGGGTTCGACGAGCCGGTCGACGACCTCGCGGCCGAGCCGGGCCGCCACGTACTCCCCCACGGCCACGTCGTCGCCGACCTCGGTGCGGGGCAGGTCGGCGTCGCGCTCGATGCGGGCCAGGCCCTCGTCCGACAGGACGCCGGCCAGGGCGGCGGCGGTGCCGGGCACGCCCATCACATGGCCCTTGGGCATGCGCCGCAGGGCGCCCCGGGTCCAGATCGAGGCGGTCGCGGTGGCGGGCGGCTGGAGCAGCTCGCCGAGGCCGGCCTCGCGCGCGAGGGCCACCGCTTCGGGGCGGCGGGCGAGCATGGACTCGGCGCCCAGGTCGACGCGCACGCCGGCGATCTCGCCGGGCAGCAGCTTGCCGCCGACCCGGTCGCCGGCCTCCAGCACGGTCACCCGCGCTCCGCGCCCCAGCAGCCGGTGCGCTGCGGCCAGCCCGGCGATGCCGGCCCCGATGACGACGACGTGCCCCGGGCTCCCGCCCGGCGCGCTGCTACCCGTTGCGCTCATGCCCCCACTCTCTCAGACCCCACCGACACTCCCGCCGGGAGGCGGTGTCCCAGGCGAGCGGCGGCACCGACGACATGGGCGGCTCCTCCAAGGCCGCCACGGACAGCGAGGCCGCGGCGGGCAGCAAGGACGAGACGGTCGGCGAGGCAGAGGCGGCCGGCGGCCCCGGGGCACGGCCGACGGCGGCGAGGCGGCCGGCGCCAGGGCCGCGCGCGGGACGCCGAAGCTCACCCCGGACGCGATCATCCGCACCGCGTCCCTCACCGTCAGTGTCCCGGCTCGTCGTCTCGTCGCCGACGGGCACGAGCGGACCCGGGTCGTGCTGCGCGTGCCCACCGGGAAGTACGACGAGGTCCTGACCGGCCTCCGGGGAACGGGCCGGGTGGCCGACCGCACGGCCAAGGCGGTCGACGTCACCGACAGGTCGTGGACGTGGACAGCCGGGTGAGGCCGCAGCGGGCCGGCGTGGCCGGGATCCGCGCGCGGATGGACCAGGCGGCCGAGCTGAGCGACGTCGTCGCCCTGGAGGGGGAGCCCAGCAGCCGCCCGGCCGATCTGGAGGCGCTGCGGCCCGGCAGGCGTCCCTGAAGGACCGGACGGGCCTGGCCGCCATCACCCGGTCGCTGTCCGAGACCCCGGTGCGGCAGGCGGACGACTCGCCGGGCTCCACGGACGCGCCGGCGGGCGGCCGGCACGCGTGCGTCGGCGTGCTGCGGTGGATCGCGCCGGCGCTCGGCGCGGCCCTGCCGTTCGTGGCGCTCGCCACGCTGCTGGTGCCGCTGTGGCCACGGGTCGTACGGCCCCGGCTGCCGCGCCGCGCGGAGCCCGCGCCCGCGACGACCGCGCTCGGCCCGCTGCCGTCGGCCCGCCCCGCACCGGGCTCCGCCGGGGCGGCCGGGACGGAAGGAACCGCGCCCCGTAGCGTGTTCCCATGAGCATGAGCGGTGGGCGGGGCAGCGGCGGCAGGGAACGGCTGGTCGTGATCGGCGGCGACGCCGCGGGCATGTCCGCGGCGTCGCAGGCGCGGCGGCTGAGGGGCCCGGAGGAACTGGAGATCGTGGCCTTCGAGCGCGGCCACTCCACCTCCTTCTCGGCGTGCGGCATCCCGTACTGGGTGGGCGGCGAGGTCCCCGAGCGGGACCGGCTCATCGCCCGGACGCCCGAGGAGCACCGGGCACGCGGGATCGATCTGCGGCTGCGCACCGAGGTCACGGAGATCGACGTGCCGGGACAGCGGGTACGCGCGCGTGACGTCGATTCCGGCGCGGAATCCTGGACGCCGTACGACCGGCTCGTCATCGCCACCGGCGCCCGCCCGGTCCGTCCGGACCTGCCCGGTGTGGACGCCCCCGGCGTGCACGGCGTGCAGACCCTGGACGACGGCCAGGCCCTGCTGGACACGCTGGCCCGCACGCGTGGCCGCAGGGCGGTGGTCGTCGGGGCCGGCTACATCGGCGTCGAGATGGCCGAGGCGCTGATCAACCGGGGCTTCGAGGTGACGGTCGTCAACCGCGGCAAGGAGCCCATGTCGACGCTCGACCCGGACATGGGCCGGATGGTGCACCGGGCCATGCAGGGCCTCGGCATCACCATGGTGAACAACGCGGAGGTCACCAAGCTCCTCACCGGGGAGGACGGCCGGGTGCGCGCGGTGGCCACCGAGCACGCCGAGTACCCGGCCGACCTGGTGGTCCTGGGTATCGGCGTCCGCCCGGAGACCGCCCTCGCCCGGGCGGCCGGCCTCCCGCTCGGCGCGCACGGCGGGCTGCTCACCGACCTCGCGATGCGGGTGCGCGGGCACGAGAACATCTGGGCGGGCGGCGACTGCGTGGAGGTGCTGAACCTGGTCTCCGGGCAGGAGCAGTACGTCCCGCTCGGCACCCACGCCAACAAGCACGGCCAGGTCATCGGCACCAACGCCGGCGGCGGCTACGCCACCTTCCCCGGTGTCGTCGGTACGGCGGTCAGCAAGGTCTGCGACCTGGAGATCGCCCGCACCGGACTGCGGGAGAAGGACGCCCGCCGGGTGGGCCTGCGCTTCGAGACGGTCACCATCGAGTCGACCAGCCGCGCCGGCTACTACCCCGGTGCCGCCCCCATGACGGTCAAGATGCTCGCCGAGTTGCGCACGGGCCGGTTGCTGGGCGTGCAGATCGTCGGCAGGGAGGGGGCGGCGAAGCGGGTCGACATCGCGGCGGTGGCGCTGACCGCGCAGATGACGGTGGAACAGATGACGGCCCTGGACCTGGGCTACGCCCCGCCGTTCTCACCGGTGTGGGACCCGATCCTGGTGGCGGCGAGGAAGGCCGTCTCGAAGGTACGGGCAGGCTGACCGGCCGAAGGGGCGCGGGGAAGCGCGACCGGCCACGACGGCACCGCACCCGCGACGCGCCTACGCCGTGCCGGTGATCCGCGGCAGGGCCGAGACCGCCGCCGGCTGCTCCCCGGAGGGCTTCGCGTGGGACGCCGGCGGCCGGGTGGACCGCAGCCGGTAGCTCACCGCCTCGTCCAGCGTCACGGGCCGCTGCATCTGCGAGGCGAGCCGTCCCGCCTCCTGGCCGAGCCGCGCGACGTCCTCCCAGGGGAGCCGTACGACCAGGGAGATCTCCGCCTCACCGTCGGGCAGAGCGTGCATCGCCGAAACCTGCGGAGCGTTCGTCATCGCCTGTTCCTCACGTCGGTTGAGGAGGGATACGCACACGCGCCCGGCGGCGTTCACCGATTCGTACGCCCGATCGCGGGCACTACTTCTGTGTGGTCATCCCCGTCCATGACGTGAATCCGGTGCGCCGCACCCCCTGGGTGACGTACGCCCTCATCGCCGCCAACGTGCTCGTGTTCATCACCACGCCCGGCATAGCCGGTTCCGTGGCCGGCAGCAGCGAGCTGGCGCAGCTGTGCCATCTTCAGGCCTTCATGGACCACTACGCGGCGGTCCCCCGGGAACTGATCCACCATCAGATGCCCCGGGTCGTGCCGACCGGGGAGGTCGGCTTGGGCCCCGGCGGACCGGGCTGCGTCGTCGGGCCGCCCGGCTACGACAAGTCCCCGCCGCTGTCGGTGTTCACGGCGATGTTCCTGCACGGCGGCTGGCTGCACCTGCTGGGCAACATGCTCTTCCTGCTGATCTTCGGCAACAACGTCGAGGACCGGATGGGCCACATCCGCTTCTTCCTCTTCTACGTCGTCTGCGGCTACGCGGCCGGCTACGGCTTCGCGCTGCTCAACGCCACCTCCTCGGACCCCCTGATCGGCGCGTCCGGCGCGATCGCCGGCGTCCTCGGCGCCTATCTGGTCCTCTACCCGAGGGCCAGGGTGTGGGTCCTGGTGCCGTTCCTGGTCTTCCTGCCGCTCAGGCTGCCCGCCTGGCTGGTGCTGGGCTTCTGGTTCGGGCTCCAGGCGGTGTACTCGTCGGGGCACGGGGTGTCCGGCGCCGGCACGGTGGCGTACGCGGCGCACGTGGTCGGCTTCGTGGCGGGCATGCTGCTGGCCTGGCCGCTCAAGCCCGGCACGCCGCCCCCGCCGGAGCCGCCCGGCCTGCTGTTCGGCAGGCGCGCGCGGCCCCACTACTCGTGGTGAGCCGGTACTCGTGGTGAGCCGGCCGGCGGCTCAGCGCGCGGTGGCGGTGTGGACGTACTCCACGAGCCGGGTCAGCGCGTCCGGGTCGGTGTTCGGCATGACGCCGTGGCCGAGGTTGAAGACGTGCCCCTCCAGGCCGGCGGCGGCGTCGAGCACCTCGCGGGCCTTGGCGGTGAGGGTGTCCTTGTCCGTGAACAGGACGGTCGGGTCCAGGTTGCCCTGGAGCGCCTTGCCGGGGCCGACGCGGCGGGCGGCCTCGTCCAGCGGGACGCGCCAGTCGACGCCGACGACGTCCGCGCCGGCCTCGCCCATGAGCCCCAGCAGCTCACCGGTGCCGACGCCGAAGTGGACGCGCGGGACGCCGTACCCGGCGACCGCGTCGAAGACCTTCACGGAGGCCGGCATGACCGACTTCCGGTAGTCGGCGGGGGCCAGGGCTCCGGCCCAGGAGTCGAAGAGCTGGACGGCGCTGGCGCCGGCCTCGATCTGCACCTTCAGGAAGGCGGCCGTGATGTCGGCGAGCCGGTCCAGCAGGTCGGCCCACAGCTCGGGGTCGCCGTACATCATGGCCTTGGCGTTCTCGTACGTGCGCGAGGGACCGCCCTCGACCAGGTAGCTCGCGAGGGTGAACGGCGCGCCCGCGAATCCGATCAGCGGGGTGGCGCCCAGCTCGCGGGTGAGCATGCCGATGGCCTCGGTGACGTAGGAGACGTCCTCGGGGGTGAGGTCGCGCAGCCGGGCGAGGTCGGCGCGGGTGCGGATCGGCTGTTCGACGACCGGGCCGACACCGGGCTTGATGTCGAGGTCGACGCCGATGGCCTTGAGCGGGACGACGATGTCGCTGTAGAAGACCGCCGCGTCCACGCCGAGCCGCCGTACCGGCTGGAGGGTGATCTCGGTGACCAGCTCGGGACGCGTGCAGGACTCCAGCATGGGGATGCCCTCGCGCACCTTGCGGTACTCCGGCAGGGAGCGGCCGGCCTGGCGCATGAACCACACCGGGGTGTGCGGCACGGGTTCGCGCCTGCACGCCTTGAGGAAGGCACTGTCGTACGTCGCTGTCGGCTGCGGGGTGTCATTGGCGGTCACGAGGCAAGTTTCGCATGCCGTCGGACAGGGACCCGGCCGGTGTCCCGCCGGCCGGGCGCAGCCGCGTGGGCCGCAGGGGGGTGTCTTGCCCTGCACGACGCCCCGCTTCCCCTTACTCTTCCCCGCATGGCTGCGGCTCACGGACGAATGTCGGACAGCGCTGACGGAACGGGCGACGTGAAGGACACCGAGGAGACGGACGGGCACCCCGGTGCCTCGGGTCCGCCGGCTTTCCGCACCGCGGTCGAGGCCCTGCGCGGCAGCCGGCTGCGGCCCCAGGTCGAGGTGGAGCCGACGCCCGCCCCGCAGCGGCTCGCCCCCTACGCGTACGCGGTGGAGGCGGTGGTGGTGGACGGCGAGCAGGAGCTGGCCGACGGGCGGCTGGTGCTGCTGCACGACCCGGCCGGACACGACGCCTGGCGGGGCACGTTCCGGCTGGTGACGCTGGTGCGCGCGGAGCTGGAGCCGGAGATGGCGGCCGATCCGCTGCTGCCGGAGGTGTGCTGGTCGTGGCTGACCGGGGCGCTGGCGGCGCGCGGGCTGGGCTACGGCGAGCCGAGCGGCACGATCACCCGGGCCAGTTCGCACTACTTCGGCGGGCTGGCGGAGCGGCCGGCCGCCTCGCAGATCGAGATCCGGGCGTCCTGGACGCCCCGGGAGGGCCTGGGCGGGGTACCGGACACGGCCTCCCACCTGGCCTCCTGGTGCGATCTGCTGGCGCAGGTCGCGGGCCTGCCGCCGGCCGGGCCGGGGGACGCGTCGGTGGTGACCCTGCCGCAGCGCAGGGGCCCGCAGTCCCGGTGACCGGTCGGCGCCAGACCCTTCATTGACCGTCTCTTTGTCGATACGGCCATTTTCCGTACTCGAATCGCACCCGCTCGAACCGACTTGATCTTCGGATGATCGATCGCGTGTCCGAATTGCACAGATTGTTACTCACTAGATCGTGATCATTCTCTAAAGGCGGACGAGTTTGCTGCCGAAGACGACTGTGACCTTGAAAGCACGGTTCGTCCCGGCTTCCTCCCCACAAGCCGGCCCCGTCCCCCCACCCAGGAGGCCTGGTGTCCGTTCTCCTCGAGCAACCCGCAAGCCTGGTCGCCTACCGCCCGAACAAGCCGACCGCCATGGTGGTCGTGGCCGACCCGCGCGTCCGCTCCACCGTCACCCGCCACCTGTGGGCGCTCGGCGTGCGCGATGTCATCGAAGCCTCGTCCATCGCGGAGGCTCGTCCCCGCATCGGCAACCCGCGCGACATCTGCGTCGCCGACGTCCACCTTCCCGACGGCTCCGGCCTCACCCTGCTGTCCGAGACCCGCGCCGCGGGCTGGCCCAACGGACTCGCCCTCTCCGCCGCCGACGACATCGGCGCCGTCCGCAACGCACTGGCCGGCGGCGTCAAGGGCTACGTCGTCACCGGCACCCGCACCAACATCGGGCTCCCCGCCCGGCCCGGCGCCGCTCCCCTCGGCGCCGCCGCCCGTATGCACCGCCGCCCCCCGGGTGCCCCGAGCCACCCGGGCGGCTACCGGGAGCTGTCCGGACGCGAGGTCGAGGTGCTGCGGCTGGTCGCGGAGGGCCAGTCGAACAAGGCGATCGGCGTCTCCATGGGCCTGTCCGCCCTGACCGTGAAGAGCCACCTGGCCCGCATCGCCCGCAAGCTGGGAACGGGCGACCGGGCCGGCATGGTGGCCGTGGCCCTGCGTACCGGGATCATCCACTGAGCCCACCGGACGCCCCCCCATCGGCGGATCCGGCCTTCACTCATGTGAACCAGCCCTTGCCCCGAGCTGACTGGTTTACGCCCCTCTCGCGTCCGTCGACGGAACGTTCCGTCGACGGACGCGGTCCACACACGGATACCCTTGACAGGTGACCGACGCCCAAGACACCGCAGCAGACAGTTCCCTGCGCACCACCGGGGGCACCCCTCCGGACGACGCAGGTTCTTCTGTGATGGGGGCGCCGACTCCTTTGCTCGAACCGCGCGAGGGCATTCCGCCCGTGATCGCCGACGCGGCTGCCCTCGACCGGGTGATCGCCGCCTTCGCCGCCGGCACCGGCCCGGTCGCCGTGGACGCCGAGCGCGCCTCCGGCTACCGCTACGGGCAGCGCGCCTACCTGGTGCAGCTGCGCCGCGAGGGCGCCGGGACCGCGCTGATCGACCCCGTCGCCTGCCCCGACCTGTCCGGCCTCGGCGAGGCCCTGTCCGGCGTGGAGTGGGTGCTGCACGCGGCCACCCAGGACCTGCCGTGCCTGCGCGAGATAGGCATGGTCCCGAGTCGGCTGTTCGACACCGAGCTGGCCGGCCGGCTCGCGGGCTTCCCCCGGGTCGGTCTCGGCGCCATGGTGGAGGGCGTCCTCGGCTTCGTCCTGGAGAAGGGCCACTCCGCCGTCGACTGGTCGACCCGCCCGCTGCCCGAGCCCTGGCTGCGGTACGCGGCGCTCGACGTCGAACTGCTCGTCGACCTGCGCGACGCCCTGGAGAAGGAGCTGGACCGGCAGGGCAAGCTGGAGTGGGCCCTTCAGGAGTTCGACGCGATCGCGTCGGCGCCGCCGGCCGAGCCGCGCAAGGACCCCTGGCGCCGCACGTCCGGGATGCACAAGGTGCGCCGGCGCCGGCAGCTCGCGGTCGTGCGCGAGCTCTGGCAGACGCGGGACCGGATCGCGCAGCGGCGGGACGTGTCGCCGGGGAAGGTGCTGAGCGACACGGCCATCGTGGAGGCGGCGCTGGCCCTGCCGGGCAATGTGCACGTCCTCGCCGGGCTGAACGGGTTCGGGCACCGGATGGGGCGGCGGCAGCTTGAGCAGTGGCAGGCCGCGGTGGACCGGGCCAAGGCCCTTCCCGACAGTGCGCTGCCGCAGCCGGGGCAGCCGGTGACGGGGCCTCCGCCGCCGCGTGCCTGGGCCGACAAGGATCCGGCCGCCGCGGCCCGGCTGTCCGCCGCCCGGGCGGGGGTGACCGCGCTGGCCGAGCGGCTCACCATGCCTCAGGAGAACGTGATCTCCCCGGACACGGTGCGGCGGATCTGCTGGGAGCCGCCGGCGTCCGTCGACGAGGAGTCCGTGGGCGCCGCGCTGGCCGGGTACGGCGCGCGGCCCTGGCAGATCGAGCTGGTCACACCGGTGCTGGTCGACGCGCTGTCGGTGCGGGGCTGAGGAGTCGTCACCGGGTCGCTCCTCGCACGAAGCCGTTGCAGACGAACCGCTGGGGTGCAAGGAAGACGATCAGGGTCGGCAGGATCACCAGGACCGTGCCCGCCGAGATGATCTCCCAGTGGGCGCCGTAGGGGCCGCGGAAGCGGAACAGGAACGTCGAGATCACGCCAAGATCCTGGGAGGCATGGAGAGGAAGGGGATGTGGAAGTCGTTGTAGACGGCTATCCCCTTCACGATCACCACCGTGGCGATCGCCGAGCACGGGGCAGGGTCCGGGCTCGCACCCCGTACCCATGCCGGTACTGACGCCCCGAGGGTCCACAGCGCCGCCCCGGTGGGCCCCGGAGGATGTGACCTTCGCCGCTCCCGCCTCCCGGACTGTGCAGCTACGTTACTCATAAGTAGCATGGTCCTGAGCGCGCGCTCAGCGCAACGCAGCAGTGCCATCCGCACAGGAGGAGAGCCATCGTGCCTCGTACCGTCAGGGACGTCGTCTTCGTCGACGGCGTCCGTACCCCGTTCGGCAAGGCGGGCCCGAAGGGCATCTACCACGAGACCCGCGCCGACGACCTTGTCGTGAAGGCGATCCGGGAGCTGCTGCGCCGCAACCCCGGTCTGGACCCGAAGAAGATCGACGAGGTCGCCATCGCGGCGACCACCCAGATCGGTGACCAGGGCCTGACCCTGGGCCGTACCGCCGGCATCCTCGCGGGCCTGCCGCAGTCCGTGCCCGGTTACTCCATCGACCGCATGTGCGCCGGCGCGCTGACCGCCGTGACGACCACCGCCGGTTCGATCGCCTTCGGCGCCTACGACGCCGTCATCGCCGGTGGCGTCGAGCACATGGGCCGCCACCCGATGGGCGAGGGCGTCGACCCGAACCCGCGGTTCGTGAGCGAGAAGCTGGTGGACGAGTCGGCCCTGTTCATGGGCATGACCGCGGAGAACCTGCACGACCGCTACCCGCACATCACCAAGCTGCGCGCCGACGAGTACGCGGTGCGCTCCCAGGAGAAGGCCGCCAAGGCGTACGCCAACGGCAAGATCCAGCAGGACCTGGTGCCGATCTCGGTGCGCCGGACCAGCCCGGAGGGCGGGGAGACCGGCTGGGGCCTGGTCACCGCCGACGAGCCGATGCGCCCGGGGACCACCCTGGAGAACCTGGCGACCCTCAAGACGCCGTTCCGTGTGCACGGCCGGGTCACCGCCGGCAACGCGGCCGGTCTGAACGACGGCGCCACCGCGTCGATCATCGCGAGCGAGGACTTCGCCCGCGAGAACGGCCTGCCGGTCAAGATGCGCCTGGTGTCGTACGCCTTCGCCGGCGTCGAGCCGGAGGTCATGGGCTACGGCCCGATCCCGGCCACGGAGAAGGCCCTCGCCAAGGCGGGCCTGTCCATCTCCGACATCGGCCTGTTCGAGATCAACGAGGCCTTCGCCGTGCAGGTGCTGGCCTTCCTCGACCACTACGGCATCGCGGACGACGACGAGCGCGTCAACCAGTACGGCGGCGCCATCGCCTTCGGCCACCCGCTGGCCTCCTCCGGCGTCCGCCTGATGACGCAGCTGGCCCGCCAGTTCGAGGAGCAGCCGCAGGTCCGCTACGGCCTGACCACCATGTGCGTCGGCTTCGGCATGGGCGCGACGGTCATCTGGGAGAACCCGCACTTCGAGGGGGACAAGTGAGCACCACCGCCGAGCTTCTGAAGCAGGCCTCGGACCTGTTCCCCGACGAGGTCGTCACCAGCGCGCACGTACGCCACTTCGACTTCCCCGCCGGCGCCGGCCGCTTCGCGCTGATCACGCTGGACAACGGCCTGGACCACACCAAGCCGACCACCTTCGGCCCGGCCTCGCTGGCGAACCTGAACACCGCCATCGACCAGGTCGAGAAGGAGGCCGCGGACGGCGAGATCGTCGGTGTCGGCATCACCGGCAAGCCGTTCATCTTCGCGGTCGGCGCCGACCTCAAGGGCGTCGAACTGCTGAAGGAGCACGAGCACGCGCTCGCCATCGGCAAGGGCGGCCACGAGGTCTTCAAGCGCCTCTCGGGCCTGGCCGTGCCGACCTTCGCCTACTACAACGGCGCCGCCATGGGCGGCGGCGTCGAGGTCGGCCTGCACTGCGCCTACCGCACCGTCTCCAAGGCGATCCCGGCGTTCTCGCTGCCCGAGGTCTTCCTCGGCCTGGTGCCCGGCTGGGGCGGCTGCACGCTGCTGCCGAACCTGATCGGCCCCGAGAAGGCCGTCTCGGTCATCATCGAGAACTCGCTCAACCAGAACAAGCAGCTCAAGGGCCAGCAGGTCTTCGACCTCGGGATCGCGGACGCGCTCTTCGAGGGTGCCGACTTCCTGGAGCAGTCGCTGATCTGGACCGCCCAGGTGCTCAAGGGCGACGTCAAGGTCGAGCGCCCGGTGATCGACCGCGGCGAGGCCTGGGACCAGGCCGTCGCCAAGGGCCGCTTCATCGCGGACTCCAAGGTGCACGGCGCGGCCCCGGCCGCCTACCGCGCCCTCGACATCATCGCCGCCGCGAAGAACGAGGACCTCCAGCAGGGCTTCGACGCCGAGGACCAGGCCCTCGCCGACCTGATCATGGGCGGTGAACTGCGCGCCGGCATCTACGCCTTCAACCTGGTGCAGAAGCGCGGCAAGCGTCCGGCCGGCGCCCCGGACAAGAACCTGGCGCGCCCGGTCACCAAGGTGGGCGTGGTCGGCGCGGGCCTCATGGCCTCGCAGCTCGCGCTCCTCTTCCTGCGCCGCCTGGAGGTGCCGGTCGTGCTGACCGACATCGACCAGGAGCGGGTCGACAAGGGTGTGGGCTACGTCCACGCCGAGATCGACAAGCTGCTCGGCAAGGGCCGGATCAACCAGGACAAGGCCAACCGCCTCAAGGCGCTGGTGACCGGTGTCCTGGACAAGGCGGAGGGCTTCTCCGACGCGGACTTCGTCATCGAGGCCGTGTTCGAGGAGATCGGCGTCAAGCAACAGGTGTTCGCGGAGGTCGAGGCGGTCGCCCCGGCGCACGCGATCCTCGCCACCAACACCTCGTCCCTGTCGGTGACGGAGATGGCGTCGAAGCTCAAGCACCCCGAGCGGGTCGTGGGCTTCCACTTCTTCAACCCGGTGGCCGTCCTCCCGCTGCTGGAGATCGTCCGCGGCGAGAAGACCGACGACGCGTCCCTGGCGACCGCGTTCGCCGTCGCCAAGAAGCTGAAGAAGACCGCGGTGCTGGTCAAGGACGCCCCGGCGTTCGTCGTGAACCGCATCCTGACCCGCTTCATGGGCGAGATCCAGAACGTCATCGACGAGGGCACCCCGGTCGAGGTCGCCGAGAAGGCCGTCGAGCCGCTCGGTCTGCCGATGTCCCCGCTGGTGCTGCTGGAGCTGGTCGGCCCCGCCATCGGTCTGCACGTCTCCGAGACGCTGCACGGCGCGTTCCCGGACCGCTTCACGGTCTCCCCGAACCTCAAGGCGGTCGTGGAGGCGGGCAAGCGCGGCTTCTACGTCTACGACAGCGGCAAGCCGGAGCTGGACCCGGAGGTCGCCGCGCTGCTCAAGCAGGGCGATGTCGTGCTGACCGAGGAGCAGGTGCGGGCGCGGGTGCTGGACGCGGTGGCGCAGGAGATCGGGCTCATGCTCGACGAGGGCGTCGTCGCCGAGGCCCAGGACATCGACCTGTGCCTGATCACGGGCGCCGGCTGGCCCTTCCACCTGGGCGGCATCACGCCGTACCTGGACCGTGAGGGCGTCAGCGAGCGCGTCAACGGCAAGCGGTTCCTCGCTCCGGGCGTGGCGAGCGTCCCGGCGTGACGCTCCGCCGGTGACCGCCGGGTGCCCGCACTCCTGCCGGGGTGCGGGCACCCGGCGTTTGCGTGCACCGGCCGGGGCTCAGGTCCGGGGCCGGCCGTCCTCAACGTGGACGACGTGGAGGTCCCTGCCGTCCCGGTCGCGGCGGGAACGCCCGAGCATGCCCACGGCCAGGTGCGAGGGGTCCTCGGACTCCTCAAGGGCGACGAAGGTGACGACGTCCGGATGGTGGCCCGTCACCAGCCAGCCCTCGCCGTTCTTCAGTTCGAGCACACGGAAGTCGCCCGCCGGACCGCCCACGCTCACGGGGCCGTACGCGCGCAGGATCTCGGTGGCCCGGTCGGCGAGCCCTCCCCCGGGCTCCTCCAGCACCACGCACGTGCCGTGCTCGAACAGCACCCACGGTTTTCCGGATCCGGCGAGGAGACGCCGCCAGGCGTCGATGAGTGTCTCGGTGTCCACGACGGCCATCCCATCATGGCGCGCTCAGACCTCCCGCCACGCCTCCAGCGCCAGCCCCGGCTCGTCCTTGCGCCGGGTCAGCAGGAGCCGTCCGGTCGACGGGGACAACGTTGCCGCCACCACCCGGTCCTCCTCGTCCGTCGTGAGGGACACCAGCGCGTCCAGCGGGAGTTCGGGGCCCGACTCGGTCCACCAGGCGCCCGCCGACTCCAGCTCGGTCGGATACGCGGCGAAGGCGACGCGGCGGCTCTCGGTCCGCTGGACCAGCAGGGTGCAGTCGTGGCCGTCCAGGTCGCAGCGGACCGCCGACACCGGGCCGGGGCCGGCCGCGGGCAGCAGGGTGACCGGCTCGCCGCCCGGACGCCAGGCGCACAGGTCGCCGGAGGTGCCGGTGTAGAAGACGGTCGTACGCTCCGGGGAGGTGGCCAGGGCGCGCAGGGTGCCCGGGCGAACCGGCGCCTTCAGCGCCTCCTGGAGCACGGGCTGGGTGCCCGGCTCCTCCTGACGCCAGTACAGCAGGCCCTGCGGGACGGCCGCGTACAGCTCGACCCGGCCGGACTCCCCCGTGACCGCCGCGAGTCCGTCCTGGACCTCCTTGCCCTCGAGGTCCCGCCAGGGGTCCCAGCCGCCCTTCTCCTTCTGGGCGAGCATGCCGACCCCGCCGCCCTTGTTGCGGACGAAGACATGGGCGCGGCCCTGGGCGTCCACCGCGACGGCGGGCGTGCCGGTGCGGTCGCCCTTCTTGTCCGGGTGGCCGACCGGGTGCCAGTCCAGGGCCGCCAGGTGCGGGCGGAAGTGCGTGGAGTGCACCAGCCCGGACTCGCCCTGGACGGTGGGCCGCCAGGAGACCAGGTGGGCGTAGCCGTCGGCGCCCTGGCCGACCGCCAGGACGGTGTGCAGTTTCTGTTCGCCGCCGACCTTGCGCGGGGCGGACCAGGGGCCGCGGGGGCCGCGCTCCGCCCGGCACAGGACGGCGTCGCCCGACAGCTGGTAGACACTGAGCCGGCCGTCTCGGCCGCGGAGGAGCCAGTCGCCGTTCACCGGTTCACTTTAAGCCGCTCGGTACCGGCCCCGGGGCCCGGCCCCCGGCCACGGCCATGGGACCCTGGGGTGCATGACCGACCCCCTCGGCCCCGTTTCCCCCGCCCCCTCCCCCCTGCTCGTCGTGGTGGACGGCGCGAACGTCGTCGGGTCGCGGCCCGACGGCTGGTGGCGGGACCGCAAGGGGGCGGCCGAGCGGCTGCGGGACCGGCTGGCGAGCGAGGGGCTGCCCGGGCACACGGGGCCCGTGGAGATCGTGCTCGTGGTCGAGGGCGCGGCCCGGGGCGTGGCATCCGTCCCGGGCGTGCGGGTGGAGTCGGCACCGGGCAGCGGGGACGACCGGATCGTGGAGCTGACCGCCGAGCACGCCGGCCGGGCCCTTCTGGTGGTGACCGCCGACCGCGAACTGCGCCGCCGGGTGACGGCCCTGGGCGCGGAGGTGACGGGCCCCCGCACGATCCTGGGCTGAGCGGCACCACCCGTTCACGGGACCAGAAAGCCGCCCGCCGGCACCCGCCCCTGGCGCCCGCGAGGCCACCGCCGTCCCGTCGGCACGGCGGCCTCGCCGTCAGCCCTCCGGCAGCCGGGCGTACAGGACCGCGCCGTCCACCCTGGCCACCTCGGTGTAACCCGCCGTCAGCAGGCGGTGCAGGGTGGGCAGGCGGGCGGGGGCGTACGGCTCGCCGCGGGAGTCGTCGACGACCAGGGCGGGTGCGTGCGCGGTCATCTCGCGCCGGAAGACCGGCCAGGCACCGGCGACGGCGTACTTCTCGCCGACCTGGGGGCCGTCCCGGCCGCCGCTGTAGTTGGTGAGCAGGCCCGCGGTGAGGTAGCGGGTGGCGGGGGTGCGGCCGGCCAGCCAGTACGTCTCCGGGTGTATCCCCCAGACGAGGACCCGGTCGGCGGGTGCCGTGCGGTGCGCGAGGGCCGCCGCCAGCCGTTCGGCGTGCGCGAGGTCGGGGCGCGGGGCGAACAGGCCCCAGCCGACGAAGAGGGCGCAGCAGCAGGCCGAGGTGAGTACGGCGGCCGGGTGCCCGTCCCGGGGCAGGACGTGCAGCGCGGCGGTGGCCAGCAGGGCGAGCGGCGGGGTGAGTTGCAGGTAGTAGTGGCCGAAGAAGTGGCAGCCGAGGACCACGGCGACCGCGGAGGAGGCCAGCCACAGCCAGAGCCACACCTCGGCCGCCTTGGCGCGGGCGCCCCGCAGGGCCCGTACGACCGGCGGGAGCAGCCCCGCCGACGCCACCGCCAGGATCGCGGTGTTGGTCAGCGCGCGGACCAGGACGTGGAGTTCGGAGCCGGTGACGGAGGCGTAGGCGGCGGAGCCGGTCACCGTCCAGAACAGGAAGCCGGCCGGGTCCGTCGCCAGGGCCGCGCCGAGCACGGGTACGGCGCAGCCGGCCGCGAGCCGTGGCAGGCCCGCGCGGCTGCCGCCCCGCTGGTGCAGCAGCCAGGCCACCGGCAGCAGCACCGCGCCGCCGGTCTGCTTGGTGAGGAACGCGGCGGCGACGGCGACCCCGGCGGCGCCCCAGCGCCCCCGGTCGGCACACCACAGGGCGGCGACCGTCCAGGGCAGCATGAACACCTCGAAGGTGGCGGCCTGCGCGTCCTCGGGGTTGAGCCCGACGGAGACCAGCAGGTAGAGCACCCCGGCGGTGCGGCCCGCGCGCTCGCCCCAGCGGCGGCGGGCCAGGGAGGCCAGCAGGACGGCGGTGAGCAGCTGGGCGAGGACGGCGAGCACCCGCAGCGGGGTCAGGGAGCCGGAGCCGCAGAGCGCGAACGCGGCCTGGTAGAGCCAGGGCAGCAGCGGCGGCTTGCGGTCCACGACCGTGTCGTACAGCTCCCCGCCCTGGGCGAGGAGGCGCGCCTGTACGGCGAGGAAGCCCTCGTCCGGGTTCCACAGCGGCCGGCGGAAGGAGGGGATCCGGGTGACGCAGGCCAGGGTCGCCAGGAGGGGCAGCAGCCGCGCCCAGTACGCCGTCCGGGTGACCGTGGTCCGTGCGGGGGCGAGCGGGGCGGCGAGCATGGTCCGCACGCTATCCGGCCCCGCCGTCCCAGCCGAAGCGGGACATACGGGACCGGGGCGCGAGTGTGCGGGTTACCCGGTCGTCTTCGGCGGGCGCGCGGCCTCGCCGGCCGCGGTCTCCTCGCGCCGGGCGAGACGGCTGTGCGAACGGCCGTAGAAGAAGTAGACGAAGAAGCCGATGACCATCCAGATGGCGAACCGGATCCAGGTCTCGGCGGGCAGGTTGAGCATCAGCCACAGCGAGGCGCACACGGACAGGATCGGGACGACCGGGACCCACGGGGTGCGGAAGGCGCGGTGCAGGTCCGGGCGGGACTTGCGCAGGATGATGACGCTGAGGGCGACGACGATGAACGCGAACAGCGTGCCGATGTTCACCAGTTCGGCGAGTTCGCTGAGGCTGGTGAAACCCGCGACGATCGCGATGACGCCGCCGAGCAGGATGGTGGACCGGTACGGGGTGCGGAACCGCGGGTGGGTGTGCGAGAAGAAGCGGGGCAGCAGCCCGTCGCGGCTCATGGCGAAGAAGACCCGGGACTGGCCGAGCAGCAGGATCATGCAGACCGTGGTCAGGCCGACGGCGGCGCCGAAGCTGATCAGGCCCGCGTACCAGGGGTGCCCGGTGGCCTTGAACGCGTCGGCGAGGGGCGCCTTCACGGACAGCGCGCTGTACTTCTGCATGCCGGTGACGACGATCGACACGGCGACGTACAGGGCGGTGCAGATGATCAGGGAGCCGAGGATGCCGCGCGGGACGTCGCGCTGCGGGTTGCGGGTCTCCTCGGCGGCGGTGGCGACGACGTCGAAGCCGATGAACGCGAAGAAGACCACGGAGGCCGCGGTGAAGATGCCCATGACGCCGAAGTGCGAGGGCGCCCAGCCGATCATCAGCTGGATCAGGGGGGCCTTGAGGTTCCCGCTCGCCTCGGCGGACTGCGCCTTCGGGATGAAGGGGTCGTAGTTCCCGCTCTTCACGAAGAAGGCACCCGCGATGATCACGACGAGGACGACGGCCACCTTGACCGCGACGACCACGGAGGTGACCCGTGCGGACAGCTTCATGCCGATGACGAGGATGGCGGTGAGCACCAGGACGAGGGCCGCGGCGAGGATGTCGAAGCCGAAGCCGGTGGCGCCGTCCCGGCCGGAGAGGGCCTCGGGCAGGTGCCAGCCCGCGTTGTCGAGCAGCGAGGCTATGTAGCCGGACCATCCGACCGCGACCACGGCCGTGCCGAGCGCCAGTTCGAGGACGAGGTCCCAGCCGATGATCCAGGCGGGGAGTTCGCCGAGCGAGGCGTAGGAGAAGGTGTAGGCGGAGCCCGCCACGGGGACGGTGGAGGCGAACTCGGCGTAGCAGAGGGCGGCGAGCGCGCAGACGACACCGGCCACGGCGAAGGACAGCGACACGGCGGGGCCGGCGGTGTTCTTCGCCGCCGTGCCGGTGAGGACGAAGATGCCGGTGCCGATGATGACACCGACGCCGAACACGGTCAGATCGAGGGCGGTCAGCGACTTCTTGAGCGAGTGTTCGGGTTCCTCGGTGTCCAGGATGGACTGCTCGACGTTTTTCGTCCGGAACAGCGCGTTGCTCACGTACCTACCTCCCACGCTTGTGAGACCTCGATATGGCTCAACATGATCGAGAGGGCCTGGGAGCGTATTCCCCGGCACAGGCAGGTTCACGCAAACGGGCCGGTTCCGCCACCGGGAGAAGCGGCGGAACCGGCCCGTGGAGGCGGTTTCTAGTCGCGCGCGGGCTCCACGGAGTCCACGGCACCCGCCGTACGGTCGAACCGCCCGTCCAGCTTGGAGACGAGCCCGGTGACCTGGCGGGCGATGTCGGGCGCGGTCAGCCCGATCTCGGCCATGACCTCGGCGCGGGAGGCGTGGTCGAGGAAGCGCGGCGGGATGCCGAAGTCGCGCAGCGGCACGTCCACGCCCGCGTCCCTGAGGGCCTGGGCGACGGCGGAGCCGACACCGCCGACGCGGCTGTTGTCCTCGACGGTGACGACGACCCGGTGCCGTTCGGCCAGCGGGGCCATGGCCTCGTCGACGGGCTTGACCCAGCGGGGGTCGACCACGGTGGTGGAGATGCCCTGCTTGTTCAGCAGCTCCGCGATCTCCAGGCACATCGGGGCGAGCGCGCCGACGGAGACCAGCAGCACGTCCGGCCGGTCGGTGCCCGGCTCCCGGAGCACGTCCATGCCGCCGATCCGGCCCACGGCGGGTACGGCGGGGCCGACGGCTCCCTTGGAGAAGCGCACCACGGTCGGCGCGTCGTCGACGGCGACGGCCTCGCGCAGCTGGGCCCGCACCTGGTCGGCGTCGCGCGGCGCGGCGAGCCGTAGCCCCGGCACCACCTGGAGGATCGACATGTCCCACATGCCGTTGTGCGAGGCGCCGTCGGTGCCGGTGACGCCGGCCCGGTCGAGCACGAAGGTGACACCGCACTTGTGCAGGGCCACGTCCATGAGGACCTGGTCGAAGGCGCGGTTGAGGAAGGTGGCGTACACGGCGAAGACCGGGTGGAGCCCGGCGTAGGCGAGGCCGGCGGCGGAGACGGCGCCGTGCTGCTCGGCGATCCCGACGTCGTACACCCGCTCGGGGAACTGCTTGGCGAACTTGTCGAGGCCGACGGGCTGGAGCATGGCCGCCGTGATGGCGACGACGTCCTCGCGCTCCTCGCCGAGCCTGACCATCTCCTCGCCGAAGACCGAGGTCCAGTCGGCGCCGGAGGAGGCGATCGGCAGCCCGGTGTCGGGGTGGATCTTGCCGACGGCGTGGAACCGGTCGGCCTCGTCCTGGAGGGCGGGCTGGTAGCCGCGGCCCTTCTCGGTCAGGCAGTGCACGATCACCGGCCCGCCGAAGCGCTTGGCCCGGGCCAGCGCCGACTCCAGCGCCTCGATGTCGTGGCCGTCGATCGGGCCGACGTACTTCAGGCCGAGGTCCTCGAACATGCCCTGCGGGGCGATGAAGTCCTTCAGCCCCTTCTTGGCGCCGTGCAGGGTCTCGTACAGCGGTTTGCCGACGACCGGGGTGCGGTCGAGGATGTCCTTCGTCCGCGCCAGGAAGCGCTCGTAGCCGTCGGTGGTGCGCAGGGTGGCCAGGTGGTTGGCGAGGCCGCCGATGGTGGGGGCGTACGACCGCTCGTTGTCGTTGACGACGATGACCAGCGGCCGGTCCCTGGCCTCGGCGATGTTGTTGAGCGCCTCCCAGGCCATACCGCCTGTCAGGGCCCCGTCACCGATGACGGCGACGACATGGCTGTCCTGCCGGCGCAGCTGGTTGGCCTTGGCGATGCCGTCGGCCCAGCCGAGCACGGTGGAGGCGTGGCTGTTCTCGATGACGTCGTGCTCGGACTCGGCCTGCGAGGGGTAGCCCGACAGGCCGCCCTTCATCTTCAGCCGGGAGAAGTCCTGCCGGCCGGTGAGCAGCTTGTGCACGTAGGACTGGTGGCCGGTGTCCCACAGCACCTTGTCCTTCGGGGACTCGAAGACCCGGTGCAGGGCGATGGTCAGCTCCACCACACCGAGGTTGGGGCCCAGGTGCCCGCCGGTCTTGGAGACCTCCTGGACGAGGAAGGTCCGGATCTCCTCCGCCAGCTGGTCCAGCTCCTCCAGGCTGAGCCGGTCCAGATCGCGCGGTCCCCTGATGCGGGTCAGCAGCGGCACCCGTGCCTCCTTGCAGTAGAGCTGATCGAGCTGTTGCCGGGCTTCGACGAGTCTAATGTTCCGTCCGCACGCCCGATGGCCGGGCGGGGGGTCATGCCTCACGCGAACGGCTGTACCCGTGTGGTCGGCCCGGACACGCCCTTGCCCGGCACCGTGGGACGGTGCCGGGCAAGGGTGGTGCGTCGGGTGCACTCAGGCGCGGCCGGCCGACTTCTGGGTCTTGCGGGTGATCGAGTCGATGACGACCGTGGCGAGGAGCACGCCACCGGTGATCATGTACTGGATCGGGGTGGCGATGCCCTGGAGGGCGAGGCCGTACTGGATCGACGTGATCACGAGGACACCGAGCAGCGCGTTCCAGGTGCGGCCCCGGCCGCCGAAGAGGCTGGTGCCGCCGATGACGGCCGCGGCGATGACGTTCATCAGCAGGTCGCCGGAGCCGGCGCTCTGGTTGGCGGCAGCGATCTTGGAGGCCCAGAACAGACCGCCGACCGAGGCGAAGAGGCCCGCGATGGCGAAGACCGAGACGCGCACCAGGGTGACGTTGATACCGGCGCGGCGGGACGCCTCGACGCTGCCGCCGAGCGCGAAGACCTTGCGGCCGTACGCGGTGCGGCGCAGCACGAAGTCGCTGCCGACCAGGACGATCGCGAAGAGCAGCACCGCGAGCGGCAGACCCTTGTACTGGTTGAACATGACCGCGACGGCGAACGCGGCGACCGCGAGCAGCACGGTGCGCAGCACGATGTCGCTGAGCGGGCGGGACGGGATGCCCGCGAGCGCGCGGCGGCGGTTGCCGAGGAAGGCCGACAGGAAGTATCCGGCGACCGCGACGAAGGCCAGGAGGTAGGCGGCGGCCACGTCCGAGAAGTAGTACGTGGTGAGCTTGCCGACCACGCCGTCGCCGTCGAGGTTGATCGTGCCGTTCGAGCCCAGGATCTGGAGCATGAAGCCGTTCCAGAACAGCAGACCGGCCAGGGTCACCGCGAACGCGGGCGCGCCGATCCGGGCGAAGAAGAAGCCGTGCAGGGCACCGATGGCCGCGCCGGCCGCGAGGGCGGTGAGGACGGCGAGCCACTCGTTGACGCCGTGCGTGACGCTCATCACGGCGGTGATCGCCGAGGAGACACCGGAGACGGAGCCGACGGAGAGGTCGATCTCGCCGAGCAGCAGCACGAAGATGATGCCGACCGACATCATGCCGGTGGCCACCATGGCGACGAAGATGTTGTTGAGGTTCTCCGCACCGAGGAAGGCGGAGTTCAGGCTCTGGAAGATCGCGCAGATGGCGATGAGGCCGACCACGACCGGCAGGGCGCCGAGGTCGCCGGCGCGCATCTTGCGCTTGAACTCGGTGATGTAGCCCGCGAAGCCCTGCTCGCGCACGAGCAGGCGGGGGTCGACGGCGGGGGCGGCGTCGGCCGCGACGGCGGGCGCGTCGACGGGCTCGGCCTGGGTCTTGTCGATGCTCACTTCTGAGCCTCCGCGGTGGTGCGCGCCGCACGACGGGTCACGGCGTTGTCCGTGGCGCCGGTGATGGCGGAGATGATCTCTTCCTGCGAGGTGGTCTTGACCTCGAACACGCCGTTGTTGCGACCGAGCCGCAGCACGGCGACCTTGTCGGCGACGGCCTTCACGTCGGCCATGTTGTGGCTGATGAGGATGACCGCGAGGCCGCGCTCGCGCAGCCGCTCGACGAGGTCGAGGACCTGGGCGGTCTGCTCGACGCCGAGGGCGGCGGTCGGCTCGTCGAGGATGACCAGCTTGGGCTCGCCGAGCATGGAGCGGGCGATGGCCACGACCTGGCGCTGACCGCCGGAGAGCGACGCGATCGGGATGCGCACGCTGGGGATGCGGATGGAGAGCGTCTGGAGCAGCTCGCGCGAGCGGCGCTCCATCTCGACCTCGTCCAGGACACCGCGGCGCTTGATCTCACGGCCGAGGAACAGGTTGCCCACGACGTCGATGTTGTCGCACAGGGCGAGGTCCTGGTAGACCGTCGCGATGCCCAGGTTCTGGGCGTCGTGCGGGCGGTTGACCGTGACGGGGCTGCCCTCCCACTCGATGACACCGTCATCGATGGGGTGCACACCCGCGATCGTCTTGACAAGGGTGGACTTGCCGGCGCCGTTGTCGCCGACGAGGGCAACCACCTCTCCGGCGTGGACCTCAAGCTCTACGTCGGTGAGCGCCTGAACGGCACCGAATCGCTTGGAGACCCCGCGCAACGCCAGCACGGGCGTAGCGGACACGTGAACCATCTCCTTCGCCGCCCGAGCCTGACCCCGGCGGGAGGTTGAACATGAAGAGTGAGGGGCGTTCCGTCCGGCGCCCCGCCGTTGTGCTGCGGGGCTGTCGGCGGCGGGGCGCCGGACGTGCCGGCACGGGCGCGCGGACAGTGGGCGCGCGTCTGCCGTGCAGGCCGGTGGGACCGCCGCCGGGGCGGCCCCCTGGGGTGTTACAGGCCGATCTTGTCGCAGGCGGCCTTGTACTTGGCCGTGCAGATCTGGTCGACCGTGTAGTAACCCTGCTTGATGACCGTGTCCTTGATGTTGTCCTTCGTCAGCGAGACTACCGGGACGATGACGGCCGGAATGCCCTTCTCGGTGCCGCTGTCCACGGTGCTGGCGCCGAGCGAGCCGTCGACCTTGCCGGTCTTGACGATCGAGACGGCCATCTTGGCGACGGTCTCGGCCTCCTGCGGGTAGGACTTGAAGACGCTCATGTACTGCTCGTTCGACACGATGCGCTGCACGCCCGCGAGCTCGGCGTCCTGGCCGGTGACCGGGGGAAGCGTCTTGAGGCCCGCGCCCTTGAGCGCGGTGATGACGCCGCCCGCCATGCCGTCGTTGGCGGAGTACACGCCGACGATCTTGTCCTTGCCGAGGGCGGAGATGGCGCCCTCCATGTTGGCGTTGGCGTTCTCCGGCTTCCACTCCTTGGTGTCGTACTCCTTGCCGATGTTCACCTTGCCGTCGAGGACCTCGTGCGCGCCCTTCTTGAACTGCGCGGCGTTCGGGTCGGTCACGGAGCCGTTCATCATGACGATCTTGCCGGACTTGGCCTTGCCGCCCAGGGCCTTCAGCAGGGCCTCACCCTGCGTCTTGCCGACCTCGACGTTGTCGAACGAGGTGTAGGCGGAGATGGGGCCCTCGGCGAGACGGTCGTAGGCGACGACCGGGATGCCCGCGTCCTTGGCCTTCTTGACGCCCTGCGCGACCGCCTTGTAGTCGACCGCGTCCAGGATCAGCACGTCGACCTTCTTGGTGATCATCGTGTCGATCTGCTGCGACTGGAGGGTCGCGTCCTGCTTGGCGTTGAGGTAGTCGACCTTGCCCTTGCCGTTCGTCAGATCCTTGATCTGCTTCTCGATGATGGGCTTGTCGAACTTCTCGTAGCGGGCGGTCTGGTTCTCCGGCAGGAGCAGACCGACGGTGATGTCATCACCCTTGTGGGTGGTCGTCTTCCCGCTGTCACCGTTGCCGCCGGACTCCTTCGCGCTGCCGCAGGCGGCGAGCGAGACGGTCATTGCGGTGGCACAGAAAGCAAAGGCAGCACGACGCATGCGCTTGTTCACTCTTCAAAACCTCCCTGACGAGGCCGCGTCGTTGCGGCCGAGGTGGCTGGAAGTCAACTCGGCCACACGTGCGACGTCAAGAAGTAAATCCTTAACGAGATGGCAACGGTGCCATCCGTTCTCTAAGTGAAGACAGGAGCCGCCAAGGACAGCGCACCCTCCAAAAGGGTCGAATCGCCCATCTCGCTGAGGGCGAGGGCGAGCGCTCCGAGCACCTCCGCGCGGCCGCCAAGTGCCCCCGGGAGAACGGACAGTTGGCGCGCCGCGCTGGGAATGGCGTAGCGGCCGACGGACTCCCTGATCGGCCCGAGCACCAGCTCACCGGCCTCGGCGAGATCACCGCCGAGGACCACCCGGCTCGGGTTCAGCAGATTGCAGAGATTGGCCACCCCGCTTCCGATGTGGCGGCCGACGTCGGCGATCACCCGACGACAGCCCGGGTCACCGTCCCTGGCCAGCCGCACGACGCCTTCCATCGTCAGGCTGGAGCCGTGGCTGGGCTGGAGCAGCGGGAGCACATAGCGCGCCGCGGCGAACGTCTCCAGGCAGCCGCGGTTTCCGCAGCGGCAGACCGGGCCGGATTCATCGAGTGTGATATGCCCGATTTCGCCCGCTGTGCCGCCCGGGCCGCGATAGATCTTCCCGTCGATCACCAGACCGGCGCCGACACCGCTCGCGACCTTGATGTACGCCAGGTCCCGGACACCCTTGCCGCTGCCCCAGACCAGCTCGCCCAATGCGCCGAGGTTGGCGTCGTTGTCCACGTGCACCGGCACGCCGAGCCGTTCGCGCAGCTCCTCGGCGGGCTTGGTGCCGCCCCACCCGGGCAGGATCGCGGTCGAGCCGAGCGTGCCCGACTCGACGTCGATCGGACCCGGCACCCCGAGCCCCACGCCGGCCACCTTGGCGCGGTCCACGCCCGTCGCCGCGATCAGCCGGTTGACCAGCTGTTCCGCCCGGTCGAAGCCCTGGTCGGCGGAGGCGTCGACGTCCAGCGGCTCGGCCTCCTCGGCCAGCACCTGATGGGCGAGGTTCCCGACCGCGACCCGTAGGTGGGTGTGCCCGAAGTCGACCCCGATCACGATGCCGGCGTCCCCGCTCAGGCTGACGCTGCGGGCCCGCCGCCCGCCGGCCGAGGTGGGCGTGACCTCGACGGTCCCGCCGTCCTTCAGCTCCCGCACGATGTTGGAGACGGTCGCGGCGGACAGCCCGGTGGTCCGCGCGATCTCCGCCTGCGTGAGGGACCCGGCCAGCCGTACGGCCCGGACCACCCGCTCCAGGTTGGCTCGGTGCAGTGACGACTGCGACCCTGGAGTCTCCACGACGACCTCCTGAGCGCGGGGCCGCTTCGGCGAGGCCCCGTGTATGTCCAACTAGTGAACTCTAAGCTGAGCCGTTCGGGGCGACTCCCGTCAAGAGGTTGAACCGTTTCCGGGTACATGGACACCACGACGCACACCCTCCCGGGCGACGGGACGGTGTGCGTCTCGGGACGGCCGCGGGACTGCCCCGCCGGGCGCAGCCCCTATTTGAGCGCCCCCGCGGTCAGTCCCTGCACCACCTGGCGCTGGAAGACGATGTACGCCGCGAGCACCGGCAGCATCGCCATGACCAGGCCCGCGAAGAGTCCTGACCAGTCACCCTTGTAGCCCTGGCTGGCCGCCAGCTGGACCAGTCCCTGGGTGAGGACCTTCTTGTCGGGGTCGGTGTTGAGCACCGTGGGCAGCATGTACTGGTTCCACTGGCCCAGGAAGTTGAAGATGCCGACGCTGATCAGACCCGGCTTCGCCATGGGCAGCATGATCTGGAAGAACGTCCGCGCGTGCGAGGCGCCGTCGACGAAGGCAGCCTCCGCCACCGAGGTGGGCAGGGTGCGGAAGAACGCCGTGAGGAAGAAGACCGTGAACGGCAGCGAGTAGGCGATGTAGACCAGGATCAGGCCGTGGATCGTGTTCAGCAGCCCCATGTTGTTGACGACGTAGAACAGCGGGACCAGCGCGAGCATGATCGGGAAGCTCATGCCCCCGACGAACAGGTAGTAGACGAAGCGGTTGCCGGGGAAGTCGAAGCGGGCCAGCACGTACGCCGCCATGGAGCCGAGCACCAGGGTGCCGATCAGCGAGCCGCCGACCACCAGCACGGTGTTCAGGAAGTAGTCGCTCATGTTGGCGTCGGTCCACGCCCGCGCCCAGTTGTCGAAGTGCAGGCTGTCGGGCAGGGACCAGGGTGAACCGAAGATGGAGCTGTCGTCCTTGAAGGACGTCATCACCGCCCACACCAGCGGCAGGACCACCATGATCGCCCAGATGACCAGGATGCCGTGGGAGAAGACGTTGAGGACGTTGCCCTCCCTCTTGCGCACGGCGGGCCCGGTGGACGGCACGTCCACCTTGGAGACGCCGGCGCCGGACTCGGCCGGCAGCGGCGCGGGGGTCTCGGTCGTCTTCATCGCTTCAGTACTCCAGCCGCTCGCGACGGCCCAGCCTCATCACGATCGCGGCGAACGCGAGCGTGACGACGAGCAGGGCGACGCCGATGGTGGTGGCGTAGGCGGCCTGACCGTCCCGGAACGCCTTCTGGTACACGTACAGGACCATCACCGTGGTCGAGTAGTCGGGACCGCCCGGTCCGGTCGTCATGATCTGTACGACTGCGAACGACTCGGCGCCGAGCGCGAGGATGCCCATGTACACCCAGCCGGACTGCACGGTGTCCCACAGCAGCGGCAGGGTGACGCGGAAGAAGGTGGTGAAGCGGCCGGCGCCGTCCAGCAGCGCCGCCTCGTACAGCTCGGCCGGGATCGAGGCCATGCCCGCGGAGAACAGCACCACGAAGAAGCCGACCGTGGACCACACGAGCACCGCCATCACGCACCACAGGGCGAGGCTCGGGTCGCCCAGCCACAGCGGCTGCACGCCGTCGAGGCCGATGCCGCGCAGGAGCGAGTTGATCGCGCCGCTGTCCGGGTTGTAGGCGAAGGCGAACAGCAGCGCGACGATCGCGATCGACAGCACCTGCGGGAAGAAATAGACGATCTTGTAGAAGGACGAGCCCCGGACCCCGGAGATCACGGGGCCGCCCCTTCTGCGCCGTCCGCCCACATTGATCATGAAGGCGAGGAACAGCGCGAGACTGATCGTCACCACCGGCAGCACCAGGGCGAACAGCAGACTGTGCTCCAGCGACTTCCAGAAGATGTCGTCGTCGAACATCCTCTTGTAGTTGTCGAAGCCGACCATTTCGAATTCGGGGCTGAGGCCCGTCCAGTCCGTGAACGAGTAGTAGATGGACTGGATGAACGGCCACACCACGAAGAGCGCGTACAGTCCGAGGGGCAGTGCCAGAAACCCCACGATGAACCGGTACTTGCCGTGTTGCATCGCCACTCCGGTGCTGTCAGGGTGCTGGATTACTGGTGCTTGTAGTGCTTGATCGAGGTGTCCTTCGCCGCCTCGTCGGCAAAGCCCTGGATCTTCTTGATGGCCTCGGCCGGGGTGAGCCGTCCGGCCATCATCTCGCCGAGACCGGACACGCCGATCTTCTCCTTCTGCAACTGCACGTACCAGTCCTGAAGACGCGGATTCACCACGTTGGACCCTGCCTTGTCCAGCGCCGCCACGCCCGACTTCAGACCCGGGGTGAGGCTGATGCCGCTGGTGCCTCCGTTGTACGCGGTCAGTGACTTCACCTTGGTGGTGAAGTTCTTCGAGGACGCCTCGGAGAGCAGGATGCGCAGTTGCTCCATGCCGCCCTCGGTGTTCTTCGCCTTGGCCGGCACGATGAAGGGCTCACCACCGGAGGCCCAGATGGTGCCGAACGGCAGCTTGTCGGAGGAGTCGATGCCGGTGGGCGCGGACACGGCGAGGTCGAAGTCGGCCGGGATGACGTTGGCCGACTCGTTCTCCACCCAGGAGCCGTTCGGGATGAACAGTGCCTCGCCCTTGGCCCAGGCGGTCTGGGACTGGATGTGGTCCAGGCCCGGGGTGCCCTTGAGGACGTAGCCCTTCTTGTACAGCTCGTAGTAGGCCTCGAAGCATGCCTTGACCGCGGGGTGCTTCCAGGCGTTCGGCTCCAGGTTGTCGATGGCGTCGAGGACCTCGCGACCGCCCACTTTGGCGATCATCGGGTAGAGCGAGAAGGGGATGTAGTACGGGTACTTGCCCGCGTACGTCCAGCCCGCCATGCCCTTCTTCTTGGCCTTCGCGCAGACCGCCAGCATCTCGTCCCAGGTCTGCGGGTACTGCGCGTCCAGCGAGTCGAGGGCCTTCTGCGAGTACCAGACGCCGTAGACCGTGTAGGCGTAGTACAGGACCCAGACCGGCTTGCCGTCGAACTGGCCCATCTCCACGATGCCGGGGCGCAGCGTGTCGCGGACCTTCTTGGCCGGGTCGTCGTACGACGGCGCGTCCAGCAGCGGGGTGAGGTCGGCCAGCTGGTTCTTGCCGACGAGCACCCCCATGTCCATCTGCTCGGCCCCGGAGTTGTCGATGAGGTCCGGCGGGTTGCCCTGGTTGAAGCGGGGCTGCAAGGTGGACTGGATCTTCTGGGTGGTCGCGAACTTCACCTTGGCCTTGGGGAAGTCCTTCCCGTAGACCTTTACGGCGTCCTGGGCGTATTCCTTGCCGAAGCCGCCGTCGAAGAGGACGAACTCCATGCCCGCGGTGTCGTTGACGCCGAGGGGGTTCTTCGAGGTCTTCTTGCCCGCCTTCGCCTTGTCCTGTCCGTCACCGCCCCCGCTGGCACAGGCGGACAACAGGCCCATTCCCGGGGCCGCGACCAGGCCGAGCGCCGCGGACCGCTTGATCAGGTCACGACGGCCCACACCTTCGACGCCGTGGTGCACGTTGGATCCCATGCTCAAGTCCTCGCCTTCTCCAGGACTCAGGCGGTGAACCGGATCCTCCCCGGCACCGCTGTCGGGTAGTGCTGGCTCGTGCTGGAAACGCCGACAGGTATAGTCCACTTCCCGCCAACTGGGCAAGATCGAATGCAGGGTTCGCGTGGGGTCTTTTCCGAGTTGAGACCTCGCGGAAATATGAAGGGCCCGCGGAACGGCCCGCCGGAAAAATTCGCGACATAACTCCCTGAATGCCACAGCCAACACCCTTGACATCACGGGCCACTTGACCACCTACTGGTTCCTGCGCCCCGTAGCTGACAACGTTGTCCGGAGGGGGCGCAGGAGGGGAAATCGGTAGATGCAGCGGAGAACGCGGCACAGATGGGGCCCGGCGGTCGTCCTCACGGCCGCCTTTGTCATGGCCGTCGGCGCGCAGGGCGCGGCGGTCGCCCTGCCCGGCAAGGCTCCGGCGGCCGACCGGGAGTTCGCATCCTCGTTCGAGGCGGGCGACCCGGCGCCGGACTGGCTGAACACCGTCGACACCGGACGGGACGGCACCAAGCGCGCCTCGGGCGTCGACGGCGGCTACAGCACGGGCATTCCGGGCAATGTCACCGACCATGTCACCGAAGTCCGGGCCAGCGGCGAGAACACCGGCGCCGGCGAGGTCAAGGAGAACCTCGTCGACGGCGAGCCCGGCACCAAGTGGCTGACCTTCGAGCCCACCGGCTGGGTGGAGTTCGACCTGGACAAGCCCGTGAAGATAACGACGTACGCGCTCACCTCGGCCAATGACTTCGGCGAGCGCGACCCCGAGGACTGGACCCTGAAGGGCTCCACCGACGGCAAGGACTGGAAGACGGTCGACACCCGCTCGGGCGAGAACTTCGCCGAGCGGTTCCAGACGAAGTCGTACGACCTCGCCGAGCCGGCCGAGTACCAGCACTTCCGGCTGGAGGTGACGAAGAACGCGGGCGCCCCGGACATCCTCCAGCTCGCCGATGTGCAGTTCTCCACCGGCAGCGGCGGCGGTCCGGTGCCGCAGGACATGCTGACCCTGGTCGACAAGGGCCCGAGCGGCTCGCCGACCGCCAAGGCGCGCGCCGGGTTCACCGGAAAGCGCGCCCTGCGCTACGCCGGCCGGCACACGGCGGCCGGCCGGGCCTATTCGTACAACAAGGTCTTCGACGTGAACGTCAGGGTCGGCGGCGACACCGAGCTGTCGTACCGCGTCTTCCCGTCGATGGCCGACGGCGACCGCGACTACGACGCCACCAACGTCTCCGTCGACCTGGCCTTCACCGACGGCACCTATCTGAGCGGCCTGGGCGCGCTGGACCAGCACGGCTTCCCGCTCACCCCGCGCGGGCAGGGCGCGTCGAAGGCCCTGTACGTCAACCAGTGGAACAACGTGGCCGCGCGGATCGGCTCGGTCGCGGCCGGCAAGACCGTCGACCGCATCCTGGTGGCGTACGACTCCCCCGACGGCCCGGCGAAGTTCCGCGGCTGGCTGGACGACGTGGCCCTGAAGCCGGTGGCGCCCGAGAAGCCGAAGGCGCACCTGTCGGACTACGCGCTGACCACCCGCGGCACCAACTCCAGCGGCAGCTTCTCGCGCGGCAACAACTTCCCGGCGACGGCCCTGCCGCACGGCTTCAACTTCTGGACCCCGGTGACCAACGCGTCCTCGCTGAGCTGGCTCTACGAGTACGCACGGGCGAACAACGCGGACAACCTGCCGACGATCCAGGCGTTCAGCGCGAGCCATGAGCCGAGCCCCTGGATGGGCGACCGGCAGACCTTCCAGCTGATGCCGTCGGCCGCGTCCGGCACCCCGGACACCGGCCGCGAGGCGCGGGAACTGCCCTTCCGGCACGAGAACGAGACCGCGCGGCCGTACTACTACGGCGTCCGGTTCGAGAACGGCCTCAAGGCCGAGATGGCCCCGACCGACCACGCCGCCGCCCTGCGCTTCACCTACCCCGGTGACGACGCGAGCGTGCTGTTCGACAACGTCACCGAGCAGGCCGGACTCACGCTCGACAAGGAGCACGGGACCGTCACCGGCTACTCGGACGTGAAGTCGGGCCTGTCGACGGGCGCGACCCGGCTGTTCGTGTACGGCGAGTTCGACAAGCCGGTCACCGACGGCGCCTCCAGCGGGGTGAAGGGCTTCCTGCGCTTCGACGCGGGCGCCGACCACACGGTGACCCTGCGCCTGGCGACCTCGCTCATCAGCGTCGACCAGGCCAAGGACAACCTGCGCCAGGAGATCCCGGACGGCACCTCCTTCGACACGGTCAAGGGGCGTGCCCAGCAGGTCTGGGACAAGCTGCTCGGCAAGGTCGAGGTGGAGGGCGCGACCCCGGACCAGCTCACCACGCTGTACTCCGGCCTGTACCGGCTGTACCTGTACCCCAACTCGGGCTTCGAGCAGGTCGACGGCAAGGACCGGTACGCCTCGCCGTTCTCCGCGATGCCGGGCCCGGACACCCCGACGCACACCGGCGCAAAGATCGTGGACGGCAAGGTGTACGTCAACAACGGCTTCTGGGACACCTACCGGACCACCTGGCCCGCGTACTCGTTCCTCACCCCGTCCCAGGCGGGCGAGATGGTCGACGGGTTCGTGCAGCAGTACAAGGACGGCGGCTGGACCTCCCGCTGGTCCTCCCCCGGCTACGCCGACCTGATGACCGGCACCTCCTCGGACGTGGCGTTCGCCGACGCCTACGTCAAGGGCGTGAAGTTCGACGCGAAGGCGGCGTACGACGCGGCCGTGAAGAACGCGACCGTCGTCCCGCCGATGTCGGGCGTGGGCCGCAAGGGCATGTCCACCTCGCCCTTCCTCGGCTACACCTCGACCGACACGCACGAGGGCCTGTCGTGGGCGATGGAGGGCTACGTCAACGACTACGGCATCGCGAAGATGGGCGAGGCGCTCTACAAGAAGACCGGCGAGAAGCGCTACCGGGAGGAGTCGGAGTACTTCCTCAACCGGGCCCGCGACTACGTGAACCTGTTCGACGCCAAGGCGGGCTTCTTCCAGGGGCGCGACGCCAAGGGCGACTGGCGCGTGAACTCCGCGAAGTACGACCCGCGCGTGTGGGGGTACGACTACACGGAGACCAACGGCTGGGGCTACGCCTTCACCGCCCCGCAGGACAGCCGGGGCCTGGCCAACCTGTACGGCGGCCGGCAGGGCCTGGCGGACAAGCTGGACGAGTACTTCGCCACCCCGGAGACGGCCTCCCCCGACCACGTCGGCTCCTACGGCGGTGTCATCCACGAGATGACCGAGGCGCGGGACGTCCGGATGGGCATGTACGGCCACTCCAACCAGGTCGCGCACCACGTCATCTACATGTACGACGCGGCCGGCGAACCGTGGAAGGCGCAGGCGTACGTCCGTGAGGCGCTGTCCCGGCTCTACACCGGCAGCGAGATCGGGCAGGGCTACCACGGCGACGAGGACAACGGCGAGCAGTCGGCCTGGTACCTCTTCTCCGCGCTCGGCTTCTACCCGCTGGTGATGGGCAGCGGCGAGTACTCCATCGGCTCCCCGCTGTTCAAGAAGGTCACCGTGCACCTGGAGAACGGCCGGGACCTGGTGGTGCGGGCGCCGGGGAACAGCGCGAAGAACGTCTACGTCCAGGGCGTCATGTTCAACGGCCGCCCCTGGAAGTCGACGTCGCTCCCGCACTCGCTGCTGTCCAAGGGCGGGGTGCTGGACTTCTTCATGGGCTCCAAGCCGTCGGCGTGGGGCACCGGGAAGGACGCGGCGCCGGTCTCCGTCACCCAGGACGACAAGGTGCCGACGCCCCGCGCGGACGTGCTGAAGGGTGACGGCCCGCTCTTCGACGACACCTCGGCGACGAGCGCGACGCTCACCTCGGCGGACCTCCCGGCCGAGGGTGGTGTACGGCCGGTCCAGTACACGCTGACCTCGGGAGCCGACCGCACGAAGGCACCGACCGGCTGGACCCTGGAGGGCTCCACCGACGGCACGACCTGGCGGACCCTGGACCACCGCTCCGGGGAAACGTTCACGTGGGACCGCCAGACCCGCGCCTTCACCATCGCCGCACCGGGCACCTACACCAGGTACCGCCTGGTCCTGGACGGCGAGTCGACCCTGGCGGAGGTGGAACTGCTGGGCTGAACAGCGGCCCGCCCGCGCTGACACGAGGCCCCGGGGGCCCGCCGGACACGAGGCGTCCCCCGGGGCCGTACGACGTCGTCGCCGGGCTCGGTGGCCGGCGTACCCGGGCCGTGCCCACACACCAGGGTGATCCGGTCGGCTCCGCCCACCTCTGTCGGTGCGCCGAGGCAGAATCGACTCCTGTCACGCACCGCGTACGACGAGGGGGGTCGACCGATGCACGCTCCCGTGGACATCGGTGAGCTGGTGCGCTTCGCGCTGCACACGATGGGCGAGCGCAACGCGCACCACGAGTTCGAGCGGCTCTGCCTGGAGGTCGCCCGCCGGCGTCTGGTCAGCAACCTGCTGCTGGCCACCGGCCCGGTGAGCAGCGGGGGCGACCAGGGACGGGACGGCGAGAGCTTCTGGACGGCCCTGGTCCACCCGCCGCACCCCCCGGCCTCGGAGTTCGCCGCTCTCGCGTCGCCGCAGCGGGTCGTCCTGGCCTGCACCACCCAGAGGACCAACGTCCCGGCCAAGGTCAGGAAGGATCTGGCAGCGATCAACGGACAGGGCGGCGCCGTGGACCGTGTCCTGTACTTCACCGTCGCCCCCGTGCCGGTGGCCACACGGCACGCGCTGCAACGTGAGGCACGGGAGGTCCACGACGTCGAGCTGGACGTCTTCGACGCGGTCGCCCTCACCGACTTCCTCACCGCGCCGGACCTGATCCACCTGGCCCAGCGGCACCTGGGGCTGCCCTCGCTCCCGGGCATGGGCGGTGAGCCCGCGGGAGACCTGTCGGTCGCGGTGCCCGAGGACGCGATCGAACACCACATCCGTGGCCGGGACGCGCTGCTGGCCGGGCTGGCGGAGCAGATGACGCGTGGCGGCGACCGGGTGGTGCTGTGCGGGGTCGGCGGCTGTGGCAAGAGCACGGTGGCGCTGGCGCTCGCCCGCCGGGGCCGTACCGCCGGGTTGCAGGTGTGGTGGGTCGACGCCGCGACCCGCAGCACCTTCGAGGAGGGGTTGCGCGAGGTCGCCGTGCAGGCGGGTGTGTCCCGCGTGGAGGCCCGCGAGGTGTGGTCACGGCGGGAGGCGGCCCGGGACGTACTGTGGCGCGCGCTGGACGACCCGGCTACGGGGCGATGGCTGCTGGTCGTCGACAACGCCGACGACCCGTCGGCGGTGCGCGACTGGATCAGGGCACCCCGGCCGGGGAGCACCGTGTTGGTCACCAGCCGGGAGCAACGGCCCGCCGCCTGGTGGAGGCAGGCGGCCGTGCACACCGTCGACCCGATCGGCGAGGCCCACGGCGCCGCGATGCTCCGGGAACTCGCCCCGCGGGCCGGGACGGAGGAAGAGGCCCGGAGCCTGTCCCGGCGGCTCGGCGGACTGCCGCTCGCCCTGCTGCTGGTGGGCAGGTACCTCGCCATGACCAGCGACGACCCGGTGCTTCCGGAGTCGCACACGCCGCGCTCGTTCGCCGCGTACCGGGCGGCGCTCGACCGGGAGTTCCCGGAAACCGTCTCGGCCCTGTCACACGACCCGTCCGGTCCGCTCACGCGGACCTGGGAGATGTCCCTGGATCTGCTGGAGGCGAAGGGGGCCGGCGTCGCACGGCCGCTGTTCCGGCTCATCTCCTTCTTCGCGCCCGACCCCCTGCCGGTCGTGCTGCTCATCGGCAGCGTGCTGACGCGGGCGAGCGTGTTCGCCGGGCTGTCGGCGACCGGCCTGGAGGAGGCCGTGCGCGGTCTCCTCGGCTGCGGGCTGCTGAACCGCCGCCGGATCGAGGCGGACGGTACGACGGTGGACACCCTGGTCGTCCACCCGCTCGTCCGTGAGATCACGCGCATGCAGCCGGACGCCGTCGCGGGCGCACCCGAGTACACGACCCTGGCCGCAGTGCTGCTGGCGAAGGTGGCCGGCGGGCTGCCGAGCGACGACACGTCGACGTGGCCGCTGTGGCGTCTGCTCGCACCGCACTGCACGTGGGTCGCGTCCGACACCTCCCACGCGGCCGGGCAGGAGTGGATGGTCCGCGGTGACCTCGCCGCGCTGACCGCCGCGTACGCTCACACGGCCGGTGTGTGGGCGCTGGCGGAGGAGCAGCTCCGCCACGCGTTGGACGCCCTCGGGCACTGCCTTCCCGCGGACGCGCCGCGCATCGTGGCGACACGGCACAACCTGGCCTACCTCCGGCACGATCAAGGACGTTATGACGAGGCCGAGGCGGAGCTCGCCCACGTCCTGGAATCGGCGCTGAAGACCCTCGGCCCGGATCACCGGACCACCCTGGCGGCACGCCATGAACTGGCCAGGCTCCGTCTGGAGCGCGGGGACGCCGCCTACGCCCATGCCGAGCTGTCCGTCGTCGTCTCCCGCACGGCGGAGGTGCTGGGGCCCGACCACCCGGTCACCTTGGCGGCTCGGCACGAACTCGGCCGCACCCTGCGCGCCCGGGGCGACCTGGCCGGGGCCCGGTCCCTGTTCGAGCAGGTGGTCGGCGTCAAGACGGACTCCCTGGGCGAGGCGGCACTGCCGACGCTCGTGACCCGTCATGAACTTGCCGACCTGCTCCTCGAACTCGGCGAGGTGGAACAGGCCCATGCCGCCTTCACGGAGATCCTGGCGGTGGAAGACCGGACCCAGGGACCCGACCACCCCAGCACCCTGGTCACCAGGAACAACCTCAGCCGCGCCCTCGTCGAACTCGGACGGCTCGACGAGGCCGAGGCGGAGCTGTCCGCGACGCTCGCCGCGTGGGACCGCATCGGTGAAGGGGCTCACCCCATGGCACTCGTCACGCGCGGAGCCCTCGGTGGTCTGCTCGCCACGACCGGCCGGGCGGCCGAGGGGGAGAAGCTGCTGCGGACAGCGGCCCTCGCGCTGGAGCAGATCTTCGGCGCCGGCCATCGCGAGACCGTCGACGCCCGGCTCAACCATGCGGAGTCCCTGCACCGGTTGAACCGGCACGCGGACGCGGAAGCCCTGCTCCGTGCCGTCGTGGAAGCCTTGGTGGATACGGCCGACGGCGAGGGGCCCCGCCTCCTCGCGGCCCGCCGGAAACTGGCCGACATCTACTTCGAGCTGGGCCGGGACGCCGAGGCGGAGGACGAACTGCGCCGGATCGTCGCCGCGAAGAGCCGGGACCTGGGGGCCGACCACGCGGAGACCCTCCAGGACCGCCAGGCTCTGGCGGCCGTCCTGCTGCGCCAGGGACACACGGCTCTCGCGGCCAGACAACTCGTGGCGCTCGTCGATCCGTTGGACGCCGCCCTGGGCCGGAGCCACCGGGACTCCCTGATCGCGCGGTCGAATCTGGCCTTCGCCCAGTCGCAGCTCGACGCCGACGCGGCGGCCAGACGGCAGCTTCGACGCGTCGTGGCGGTGTACGAGGAGGACGGACTCGTGCCGGACGATTTGCTCGCCACGGTGCAGGAACTGCTCCACCAGCTGGGCTGAGGCCGGCCGCCGGCCAGGGCCGTGACGAAGGTGCACCGGCGCGGTGCGGAGCGCGGAGTCCGTGTCGGCGCGCCCCGCACCGCCGGTGTCAGCGCACCGCGAGGGTGAACACGTGCAGGTCCGTGTCGCGCGGGAGCGTGACGCTCTTGATCTGCTTGCCCGCCGGGGCCTGGTACGGCTTGGTGGCGAAGACGTACGTCGCCACCGGGTCCTTGTCCGCGCCGGCGACATTGCGGTACGCGGTCTTGGCGATGACCTCGTTGCCGTACTGGACGGAGCCGCCACCGCCGCCCACGGTCCAGTCGGTGAAGGACAGGTCGACGGTGCCGGTGGTGCCGTCGGTGTAGGTGACGGTCGCCTTGGTCTGCTGGTTGCCGTTGACGGCGCTGCCGATGAAGGACAGGGCGCCTGCCGGGCCGTCCAGCAGGATGGTCTGGCCGGACGCCGAGGCGTTGTCGGGGCGGCCGGCCGGTGAGGCGGGCCAGGTGAAGGCGAGACCGCCGGCCGTCGCCTGCTTGCCCGGGGTGAGGCCGGCCGCCGCGAGGGCCTGCCGGGAGTAGCTCCAGCCGCCGCCGTCGTAGTCGGCCTCGTCGTGGTCGCCGTCGTCGTCGGAGACGCCGGTGCTGTTGTAGGCGGCGAGCAGGGTGCCCGGGGCGGCCACGGTGAGCGCCACCGGCTGCTCGTAGGAGGAGTCGCCCGAGGTCACCGTGACCCGGACGTCGGCGAAGCCCTGCTCGGCGTCCCGCGCCGCCGTGAGCGTGATCTGCCGGGCGCCGTCGGTGACCGTGCCCTCGGCGGGCGTGGCCGTCACCCCGGCCGGGGTCTGGACCCGGAAGCGGACCTCGGGACCGGTGCCGCCGGTCAGTGACAGCGCGCGGATGCCGATGGTCGTGCTGTCACCGGGGGCGAGGGTGGCCGTGGTGGGCCCGACGCCGATCTGGTACGGCTGCTCGCCCTCCCGGAAGGACGGCGGCGGGCTGCTCGCGCCCCAGTCGTGGTCCGGGGTGGCGGACAGCGTGTAGTCGAGCCGGCCGCCGTCGCGGACGAAGGACGCGGGCAGCCACGGCCGGTCGCTGCTGCGGCCGTTCACCTTCAGGGACCGGACGTACGGCGCGTCGGCCGCCGCTCCCGTGGCGCGCACGGAGATGTCGTTGCCGTGCGGCCGGTCGATCTCGATCCGCTCGAACAGCGGTGAGGCGAGGACCAGTTCGGCACGGGACGGCACCTGCGGGTACATGCCGAGGGCGGAGAAGACGTACCAGGCGGACATCGCGCCGAGGTCGTCGTTGCCGGGGATGCCGCCGGGCTCGGTGGACCACAGCTGCCGCATCGCCGCGCGGACGGTCTCCTGCGTCTTGTAGGGGGCGCCGGCGTAGTCGTACAGGTAGGGGACGTTGATCGACGGCTCGTTGTCCAGTTCGGACTTGGTGCCGCCGTTGCCGGTGAAGGCCCAGCCGCCGTCGGCGTCGTGGAAGAAGTCGTCCAGCCGGGCGAGCGCCGCCTCCCGGCCGCCCAGCGCGGCGAAGAGGCCCGCCGGGTCGTGCGGGACCATCCAGGTGTACTGGGCGGCCGTGCCCTCGACGAAGCCGTTGCCGGTGTCCGGGGTGAAGCCGGTGACCCAGCTGCCGTCGGCCTTCCGGCCCGCGATATAGCCGCCGTCCGGCGCGGCGGCGACGTTGAAGTTGTTCTGCCACCACTGGGCGCGGTGGGCGAAGGTGCCCGCCGTGTCCTTCTCCCCCGCCGCGCGGGCGAGTTGGGAGATCGCGAAGTCCGCGGTGGACATCTCCAGGGTCTCGGCGGCCCCGCCCCAGGCGTTGGACACGCTCGGCATGTAGTGCAGCTTGAGGTACTTGTCGAGGGAGGGGCGCTGGCCCACCGACAGCACGGGCTTGCCGGCCGGGGACAGGTCCTGCGGTGTGGGGACGGTGGCCGCCCGCACGAGGGACTTCAGGGCGCCCTTGAGGTCGAAGTCCGTGCCGCCGAAGGCGCGGATGCCGGCGAGCGCGGCCGGCGAGGGGTCGCCGTTCATGACGTGGGTGCCGCTCGCGCCGTGCAGCCAGCGGTCCCAGACGCCGTCGTTCTGCCGGGCCAGCTCGTACAGGGACTGCGCGATGTCCGAGCCCGTGCGCGGGTCGAGCAGCGTCAGCAGCTGGACCTGGTCGCGGTAGACGTCCCAGCCGGAGAAGGTGCCGTACTGGGCGTGCCGCCGCCGGTCGACCGTGTGCACGCGTCCGTCGGCGCCCCGGTACCTGCCGTCGGCGTCGCTGATGACGTTGGGATGCAGCAGCGCGTGGTAGAGCGCGGTGTAGAAGGTGGTGCGCTCGGCGTCCGTGCCGCCGCCGACCCGGATGGCTCCCAGCCGCTCCCGCCAGGCCCGGCGGGCCGCCTCCCGGACGGCGTCGAAGGACCGCCCCCGCGGATTCTCGGCGGTCAGGTTGGCCTCGGCCGCCTCCGGGCTGACGTAGGAGATGCCGACCTTGACGTTGACCGGGCCGTCGCCGGGCGCGAACCGGACGTACCCTCCCGCGCCCTTCCCGGCGACCGGCCGCCCGCCGTGCGAGAAGCCGCCGGTGCCGCCGGACGCCTCGCGGGAGCCGGGGTCGAGCCGGTCGTCGTGCCAGGTACCGGTGGCCTGGAAGGCGCGGTCGAAGCGGGCGGTGAAGTAGAGGGTGTAGTAGGCGCGCTGGCCCTCGGGGTCGAGGTAGCCGCAGAAGTTCCCGGAGGTGACCGAGCCGGAGATGGTCCGGGTGTCCGGGTCGATCGTGACCGTCGAGTCCTGCGAGCCCACCTCGGAGTTGGCGGTGCGCACCAGCAGGGAGGCGGGCTTGCCGGCCGGGTAGGTGAAGCGGGCCGAGCCGGTGCGCGCGGTGGCGGTGAGGTCGGCGGTGACGCCGGAGGCCAGGCCGACCTTGTAGTGGCCGGGCTCGGCGGTCTCGTCGGCGTGGCGGAAGTCGGAGGCGTAGACGGCGTCCTTGGTGTCGCCCGCCGGGGAGGAGGTGACCTCGCCGGCGTACGGGAAGAACGGGATGTCCCCGCTGCCGCCGGCGCAGCCGGTGCCGGACATGTGGGTGAGGCTGAAGCCGCGGATGCGGGTGGCGTCGTACTGGTAGCCGCCCGGCGCCGCGGTTCTCGTGGCGTCGCCGCGGGTGTTCTCCGGGCTCCAGGAGAGCATGCCGAACGGCACGACGGCGCCCGGGAAGACATCACCGCCGTTCCTGGTGCCGATCAGCGGGTCGACGTACGGCGTCGGGTCCTTGACGAGGCCGGGGGGCGCGGCGGGCGCCGCCAGGGCGGGAGTTGCGGTGCCGGCGGTCGCGAGGAGCGCGGCCAGCAGCAGGGACGTGGGTCTGAAACGCATGACGCGGCCCTTCCTCCTAACGGACGGGTCGCGCACCACAGGTCGCACAAGCCGCAGGGACAGTAACGTGCGCCACCGGTACCGCGGAAGACCGCGTACGCGCCGGGAGGCGCACGCCCTCATCACCCGGCCGGACCAGCCACATGGCTTGACATCGTTGTCGGTTGGGGCGGTAGAGTCATGTGCACGACGATTGACAACGATGTCGCTCGCCATCTCGCCGCACAAGCCACGCGGTTACAGGCCATTTCCCTCCGGACAGGCAGCCCACCCCCCTCGCCTGCCCGGCTCGCGGACCCGGTGCGAACGCCACCGGGTCCGCCCAGAGCGGCTCGGCCGAGCCGGAAGGGGTTCATCGGCGTCGGCACGCCCGTGATCACGTCGACGCGGTCCGGCCTCGTGAACGCCGCGCTGTTCGAGGGAGAGGAACCGAGGCCGGGGTGCCGAGGCCGGCCCGCTCCGGACACCCGACGGAGACGAGCCCGCGGTGCGGGAGCCGGCCCGCGTCCGAGCCGCCGGGGCCGGCAGTCCCTCTCTTCCCCTCCCGCCGGGCCCGCGTCCGAGCCGTCGGAGTCGGCGGCCCCTCTCTCCCCCTCCCGCCCGCCTCGGTCAGCGGCCCGGAGCGGGGAACCCGGCGGGGAGAGAAGCACCGGAGTTCCGCTCTCGGGAGGTCTCCGTGGCACGGCTGCTGATGGACGGCGACGACCTCGTGGTGCGACTGTCCTGGGGCGAGCGGCTCCGGGCGCGCCGCCGGGAGGTCCGGCTGCCGGACGCGGTGATCAAGGACGCGTGGTCCGAGCCCGACTGGTGGCGCGCGCTGCGGGGAGTGCCGGAACACGGCCGGCTGCGGCCCGCCCGCCCCCTGGGCGAATGGCGGCATCCGCGCGGACGGGACTTCGTCGCGCTGCGGAGTGGGTACCCGGCCGTTGTCGTCGACCTGTGGCCCACCCCCTCCACCGCACACCTCTCACGGGTCGCGGTCTCGGTGCCGCCCGAGGAGGCCGGCGAGCTGCTCGGAAACCTGCGGCGGCACAGGGTGCCGGAGCGGCCGGCCCCGGCGTCCGGCCACACTTGACACAAGTCCACTCAGGTTTTATCCCGATTGATAAGGCAATTCGGCTCGAACGCGCAGCTCGCGGTGGGTGAGGAGGTGACCCGCACGGTGGAGCCGGACCTGTACGCGGTGCTCGGTGTGGCGCCGTCCGCCACGGCCGGGGCGATCGCTTCCGCCTTCCGCCGCAGGGCGTGGGAACTGCGGCCGGACACCCGGGTGGACGCGGTCACCGCGGCCCGGTTCGACGAGGTGCGTACGGCGTACGAGACGCTCCGGGACCCGGTGCGGCGCGCGGTCTACGACCGGACCCGCGAGCGGTCGTCCCGGCACCGGCACCGCGCCCCGTCCGGCGCCGCCGCGGCCGGCCCGCTGTCCCGCCTCCGGTACCTCTTCGTGCCGGGCGGCGCGGCTCCCGAGCCGCCGCTGCGCGCGGGACCGGTGCACTGGGAACCCGGTGAGCGGCCGTAGGGCACTCGGGCCGACGAGGAAGAGGGAGCACGCAGATGGCGCGTCCGGTCGGAATCGATCTCGGTACGACGAACTCGGTGGTCTCCGTCCTGGAGGGCGGCGAGCCCACCGTCATCACCAACACGGAGGGCGCACGGACCACGCCGTCGGTCGTCGCGTTCGCCAAGAACGGCGAGGTACTGGTCGGCGAGGTCGCCAAGCGGCAGGCCGTGACGAACGTGGAGCGCACCGCGCGCTCGGTCAAGCGGCACATGGGGGACCACTCGTGGCGGTTCCCCGACCAGGGGGACATCGACGGCAAGCGGTACACCGCGCAGGAGATCTCCGCGCGCGTGTTGCAGAAGCTGAAGCGGGACGCGGAGGCGTACCTCGGCGAGGACGTCACCGACGCGGTGATCACCGTGCCCGCGTACTTCGACGACGCCCAGCGGCAGGCCACCAAGGAGGCCGGTGAGATCGCGGGCCTGAACGTCCTGCGGATCATCAACGAGCCGACGGCGGCGGCGCTGGCGTACGGGCTGGACAAGGGCAACGAGCAGACCGTCCTCGTCTTCGACCTGGGCGGCGGCACCTTCGACGTGTCGCTGCTGGAGATGGGCGAGGGCGTCATCGAGGTGAAGGCCACCAACGGCGACACGCGTCTCGGCGGCGACGACTGGGACCAGCGGGTCGTGGACCACCTGGTCACGCAGTTCAGGAACAACTACGGCGTCGACCTGGCCAAGGACAAGATGGCCGTGCAGCGGCTGCGGGAGGCGGCGGAGCGGGCGAAGATCGAGCTGTCGTCGTCCAGCGAGACCTCGATCAACCTGCCGTACATCACCGCGTCCGCCGAGGGCCCGCTGCACCTGGACGAGAAGCTGACGCGCGCGCAGTTCCAGCAGCTCACCGCGGATCTGCTGGAGCGCTGCAAGGCACCGTTCCACAACGCGATCAAGGATGCCGGGATCAAGGTGTCCGACATCGACCACGTGGTCCTGGTGGGCGGTTCGACGCGGATGCCGGCCGTCACCGAGCTGGTGAAGGAGCTGACCGGCAAGGAGCCGCACAAGGGCGTGAACCCGGACGAGGTGGTGGCCGTCGGCGCCAGCCTCCAGGCCGGTGTGCTCAAGGGCGAGGTCAAGGACGTCCTGCTGCTCGACGTCACCCCGCTGTCCCTCGGCATCGAGACCAAGGGCGGCATCATGACCAAGCTGATCGAGCGGAACACGACGATCCCGACCCGGCGTGCGGAGATCTTCACGACGGCCGAGGACAACCAGCCCTCGGTGACCGTGCAGGTCTACCAGGGCGAGCGGGAGATCGCCGCGTACAACAAGAAGCTCGGCATGTTCGAGCTGACCGGCATCGCGCCCGCTCCGCGCGGGGTGCCGCAGGTCGAGGTGGCCTTCGACATCGACGCCAACGGCATCATGCACGTCTCGGCGAAGGACCTCGGCACCGGCAAGGAGCAGAAGATGACGGTGACCGGTGGTTCGGCGCTGCCCCGCGACGACATCGACCGGATGGTCCGGGAGGCGGAGCAGCACGCGGAGGAGGACCGCACCCGGCGGGAGGCCGCGGAGACGCGGAACCAGGCCGAGCAGCTCGTCTACTCCACCGAGAAGCTGATCAGGGAGAACGGCGACAAGATCCCGGCCGACGCGAAGTCCGAGACCCAGGCGGCGCTGGCCGAGCTGAAGGAGAAGCTGAAGTCGCAGGACACGGCGGCGATCCGGCAGGCCCTGGACCATGCCGCGCAGGCCGCGCAGAAGATCGGTACGGCGCTGTACGAGCGGTCGCGGAGCGAGCAGGCCGGGGGCGGGCAGGCGGGCCAGGGCGGCCAGGCCGGTGCCGGGGGTACGGCGGGCGCCGGCGGGGACGACGAGGTGGTGGACGCCGAGATCGTCGACGACGACAAGCCGGAGGCGGGCTGACGATGGACGGGGCGCGGACGCGGAGCTCGGACGAGGTGGAGCGCCTGCTGCGGGAGCGCACCGCCGATCTCCAGCGGGTGAAGGCGGAGTACGACAACTACCGCAAGCGGGTGCGGCGGGACCGCATGGCCGTGCGGGAGATCGCCGTCGCCAACGTGCTGACGGCGCTCCTGCCGGTGGTGGACGCCGTGGACCGGGCGTGCGCGCACGAGCCGCTGACCCCCGGCCTGAAGGACATCACCGACACGCTGCGGACCCAGCTGGGCTCGCTGGGGCTACGGGCGTTCGGGGAGGAGGGTGAGCCGTTCGACCCGGCGTGCCACGAGGCGATCGTGCACCGTACGGCGCCGGGCGCGCGGCGGCTGGTCTGCGCGGAGATCCTCCGCCCCGGCTACCGCCTCGGCGACCGCCTCCTACGCCCCGCCCACGTCACGGTGACCGGACCACCGTGACGCCGTTGGGCGGGCGGGGGTGAACCAGGCAACGGCGACCGGGGCCGCGGTGACCGCGTTGGACGGGGGGCGGGTACCGAACGGGTGACGGTGACCGGGGCCGCGGTGACCCCCGGGGTGGGGGCGAGGGTACCGAACGGGTGACGGCGACCGGGGCCGCGGTGACCCCGGGGATGGGGGCGGCCCGCACGCGGGGGCGACCGGGCCGCGGTGACCGCGTTGGGCGGGGGCGGGTACCGAACGGGTGACGGTGACGGGACCGTCGTGCCCCGAGGGTGGGGGCCGCCCGAGCGTGGGGGCCTGGAGGCGGGGCGGGCGGTTTGGAGGTGGGGCGGGGGTCCGGAGGCGGGGCGGGCGCCCGGAAGCGGGACGGGCGGTGCCAGAGGCGAAGCGGACCGTGCCCGAAGCGGAGCGGACGGTGCCCGAGGCGGAGCGGTGATCCGGAAGCGGGTGAGCGATCCGGCTGACGGGTGACAGCGGGCCCGCCGTGTGCACCCGGGGCGAACCCCGCTCGGCCAGCGGGACGCTGCGCCGCCGCGTTCTGCGTACGCGGATCCGGTCCGGCCGGTGGCCGTGGTGCCGCCGTGGCCGCCAGTCCGCGAGACCGGCCCGGCTGACGGACCGCCGTAGGCCCGCCTCCTCCACCGCCCACGGCCCCGGCACGGCCGACGGCATACGAACCCGCCGTAGCCAGCCGTGGACGCACCCCACTCGGCCAGCGGGACGCTGAACCGCCACATACCGCCCGTGCCGACCCGTCCGGCCGGTGGCCGTGGCGCCGCCGTGGCCGCCAGTCCGCGAGACCGGCCCGGCTGACGGACCGCCGTATGCCCGCCTCCTCCACCGCCCACGGCCCCGGCACGGCCGACGGCACACGGGGCCGCCGTAGCCATCCGGACGAACCCGCCGTAGACACACCACCTACGCCGCCCACGGCCCCCGGCCCCGTCGGCAGGCCGGAGGCCCCCGTGTCCATCTCGTGGACGGACCATAGCCACCCGGTGGAAAGCGGTGCTACAAATGCCACATGTCGGACACATCTGTCCGATTCAGGCGCTTCTCATGGCGCACTGTGATCGGCAAGAGCCCCCGCAGCGTCGCCGGACAGGTCTTCCTGCTCCAGGTGGCGCTGGTGATGCTGCTCGTGCTCTGCGCCGTCGTCGCCCTCGTGCTCCAGTCGAAACGGGACACCAGCACGGAGGCCAGGCGTCGGTCCATAGCCGTCGCGCAGACCTTCGCCCACGCCCCGGGCCTGCTGCGCGCCCTGAAGAGCCCCGACCCGGCCCGCGTCCTCCAGCCGCTGACGGAGGCGGGACGCAGATCGGCGGGCGTGGACTTCATCGTCGTCATGGACACCCACGGCAACCGCTACACCCATCCCATACCCAGCCGGATCGGCGGGCGGTTCGTCGGCGCCATAGGGCCGTCGCTGGCCGGGAAGGTCTACACCGAGAGCGTCCAGGGCCCGCTGGGCCACGAGGTCCAGGCCACCGTGCCCGTGGACGACACCCACGGCAAGGTGGTCGCCCTCGTCTCCGCCGGACTGAAGGTCAATCACGTCACCGGCGAGCTGCACCGGCAGCTGCCGATCATCCTCGCCGCCGGTGGCGGCGCGCTCCTGGTGTCGACCGGCGGCACGGCCCTGGTCGGCCGCAGGCTGCGGCGGCAGACCCGCGGCTTGGGCCCGGACGAGATGACCCGCATGTACGAGCACCACGACGCGGTCCTGCACTCGGTGCGCGAGGGCGTCCTCATCATCGGTGCCGACGGCCGGCTGCTGCTCGCCAACGACGAGGCCCGGCGCCTGCTGGAACTGCCCCCCGACGCCGAGGGCCGCACGGTGCGGGAGCTGCCGGAACTCGACCCGGCGACGGCGGAGCTGCTCGCCTCCGGGCGCGAGGCCAGCGACGAGGTGCACTTCGCCAAGGGGCGTCTGCTGGCGGTCAACCAGCGGCCCACGCAGTACGCGGGCGGCCCCCGGGGCACCGTCGTGACGCTCCGCGACTCCACCGAGCTCCAGGCGGTGTCCGGCCGCGCCGAGGCCGCCCGCGAGCGGCTGGAGCTGCTGTACGACGCGGGGCTGTGCATAGGCAGCACCCTGGACGTGGTCCGCACGGCCGACGAACTGGCGCGGGTCGCCGTCCCCCGGTTCGCCGACTTCGTCACCGTCGACCTGGCCGACGCCGTCCTGCACGGCGAGGAACCGGCGCCGACGGCGCACGACATCCGCCGGGTCGCCGTGAGCGGCATCCAGGACGACCACCCCCTCTACGAGCTGGGCCGGCTGATCGACTTCCTGCCCTCCACCCCGCAGGCGCGCGGCTACGGCGCCGGACGCTCCGAGCTGGTGACCGACCTGACCAGGGCCGAGGGCTGGAGGGCGCAGGACCCCGAGCGGGGCCGGCGGATCCTGGACTACGGCATCCACTCGCTCATCGCCGCTCCCATCCGGGCGCGCGGCGTCGTCCTGGGCATGGCCACCTTCTGGCGGTCCAAGCGGGAGCCCTTCGACGCGGAGGAGCTGACCTTGGCGGAGGAGCTGGTGGCCCGGGCCGCGGTCAGCATCGACAACGCCCGCCGGTACACCCGCGAGCACGCCCTCGCGGTCACCCTCCAGCGCAGTCTGCTGCCCCGGGCCCTGCCCGAGCAGAGCGCCCTCGACGTCGGCTACCGCTATCTGCCGGCGCAGTCCGGGGTGAGCGGGGACTGGTTCGACGTGATCCCGCTGTCGGGCAGCCGCGTGGCGCTGGCCGTCGGTGACGTGGTGGGGCACGGTCTGCACGCCGCCGCGACGATGGGCCGGCTGCGGACGGCGGTGCACAACTTCTCGACGCTCGACCTGCCGCCCGACGAGCTGCTCCAGCACGTGGACGACCTGGTCGGCCGCCTCGACCAGGACGAGCCCTGCCCGGAGAAGTCCGGCGAGATCGTCGGCGCGACCTGCCTGTACGCGATCTACGACCCGGTGACGCGCCGCTGTGTGATGGCCCGGGCCGGACATCTCGCGCCCGCGCTGGTCCGTCCCGACGGCAGCGTCACCTACCCCGATGTACCGGCCGGGCCCCCGCTGGGCCTGGGCGGCCTGCCGTTCCAGACGGCCGAGCTGGAGCTGCCCGAGGGCAGCCAGCTCGTCCTGTACACCGACGGTCTGATCGAGGACCGCAGGCGCGACCTGGACGAGGGCATGGAGCTGCTGCGCCGGGCGCTGGCGGGTCACCCCGGCCGGTCGCCGGAGGAGAGCTGCCAGGCGGTGCTGGAGCGCCTGCTGCCCGAGCGCCCCGGTGACGACGTCGCCCTGCTCGTCGCGCGCACCCGGGCCCTGCCGGCCGACCGGGTCGCCGACTGGGACGTGCCGCGCGACCCGGCCGCCGTGTCGGGGATGCGCGGGGCGGTCTCGGCCAAACTGGCCGAGTGGGGGCTGTCCGAGCTGGACTTCGGGACGGAGCTGGTGCTGAGCGAGCTGATCACCAACGCCATCCGGTACGGCTCCGACCCGATCCATGTGCGGCTCATCCATGACCGCACGCTGATCTGCGAGGTGGCCGACGGCAGCAGCACCTCACCGCATCTGCGGTACGCGGCGACGACCGACGAGGGCGGCCGGGGTCTGTTCCTGGTCTCCCGGCTGGCCGAGCGCTGGGGCACCCGCTACACGCCCCAGGGCAAGGTGATCTGGGCGGAGCTGGCGGCTCCGGACCTCACGCGGCTGATCGGGGACTTCGCGGACCTGGAGGACCTCGGGGACCTCGGGGACCTCGGGGACCTCGGGGACTGACGGTCCGGCCCGAGCCCTGCCGGGCGCCCCGGAGACCGCGCGGGAGCGAGAGGGAGCGGCACGGGTACGGCGAAGGGCCGTACCCCCGGTGCCGGGGATACGGCCCTGAACGGCCGGGGCCGTTACCGCCTACTTGCGGATCAGGTTGCGCAGCACGTACTGCATGATGCCGCCGTTGCGGTAGTAGTCGGCCTCACCGGGGGTGTCGATGCGGACGACCGCGTCGAACTCGACACCGGTGTCGGTGGTGACCTTGACCGTGCGCGGCGTACGGCCCTCGTTCAGCTCGGTGACGCCGGAGAACGAGAAGGTCTCCTCACCGGTCAGGCCGAGGGACTGGGCCGAGGCGCCCTCCGGGAACTGGAGCGGGAGCACGCCCATGCCGATGAGGTTGGAGCGGTGGATGCGCTCGTAGGACTCGGCGATGACGGCCTTGACGCCGAGCAGCGCGGTGCCCTTGGCCGCCCAGTCGCGGGACGAGCCGGAGCCGTACTCCTTGCCGGCCAGGACGACCAGCGGGATGCCGGCGGCCTGGTAGTTCTGCGAGGCGTCGTAGATGAAGGAGACCGGGGCGCCGTCCTGCGTGAAGTCGCGGGTGTAGCCGCCCTCGGTGCCCGGCGCGATCTGGTTGCGCAGGCGGATGTTGGCGAACGTACCGCGGATCATGACCTCGTGGTTGCCGCGACGGGAGCCGTAGCTGTTGAAGTCGCGGCGCTCGACGCCGTGCTCCGTGAGGTACTTGCCGGCCGGGGTGTCGGCCTTGATGGCACCGGCCGGGGAGATGTGGTCGGTGGTGACCGAGTCGCCCAGCTTGGCGAGGACGCGGGCGCCGGAGATGTCCTCGACCGGGGCCGGCTCCATGCCCATGCCCTCGAAGTACGGGGGCTTGCGGACGTAGGTGGACTGCGGGTCCCACTCGAAGGTGTTGCCCGTCGGGACCGGCAGCGACTGCCACTGGGCGTCGCCGGCGAAGACGTCCGCGTAGGACTTGGCGAACATGTCCTCGCCGATGGCGTTGGCGACGACGTCGTTGACCTCGGCCTCGGTCGGCCAGATGTCCTTCAGGTAGACCGGGTTGCCGTCCTGGTCGGTGCCGAGGGCCTCCCGGGTGATGTCCACCTTCATGGAGCCCGCGATGGCGTACGCGACGACCAGCGGCGGGGACGCCAGGTAGTTCATCTTGACGTCGGGGTTGATGCGGCCCTCGAAGTTCCGGTTGCCGGAGAGGACCGAGGTGACCGCGAGGTCGTGGTCGTTGACGGCCTTGGAGACCTCCTCCGGCAGCGGGCCGGAGTTGCCGATGCAGGTGGTGCAGCCGTAGCCGACGAGGTTGAAGCCCAGCTTGTCCAGGTACGGCGTGAGGCCGGCCTTCTCGAAGTAGTCGGTGACGACCTTCGAACCCGGGGCGAGGGTGGACTTGACCCACGGCTTGCGGGTGAGGCCCTTCTCGACCGCCTTCTTGGCGACCAGGGCGGCGCCGATCATGACGTACGGGTTGGAGGTGTTGGTGCAGGAGGTGATGGCCGCGACCGTCACCGCACCGTGGTCCAGCTCGTAGGTGGTGCCGTCGGGGGCGGTCACCGGGACCGGGTTGCTCGGGAAGCCGTTCGGGGCGACGGCCGGGGCGTCGGAGGCCGGGAAGGACTCCTTGCCCGCCTCGTCGACGTCGTCCACGTAGTTGCGGACGTCCAGCTTGAACTGCTCGGCGGCGTTCGCGAGGACGATGCGGTCCTGCGGGCGCTTCGGGCCGGCGATGGACGGGACGACGGTGGAGAGGTCCAGCTCCAGCTTCTCGGAGAAGTCGGGCTCGGCGGCCGGGTCCAGCCAGAGGCCCTGCTCCTTGGCGTAGGCCTCCACCAGGGCGACCTGCTGCGCGGAGCGGCCGGTCAGGCGCAGGTAGTTCAGGGTCTCGTCGTCGATCGGGAAGATCGCGGCGGTGGAGCCGAACTCCGGCGACATGTTGCCGATGGTGGCGCGGTTGGCGAGCGAGGTGGCGGCGACGCCCTCGCCGTAGAACTCGACGAACTTGCCGACGACGCCGTGCTTGCGCAGCATCTCGGTGATGGTGAGCACGAGGTCGGTGGCGGTGGTGCCGGGCTGGAGCTCACCGGTGAGCTTGAAGCCGACGACGCGCGGGATCAGCATGGAGACCGGCTGGCCGAGCATGGCGGCCTCGGCCTCGATGCCGCCGACGCCCCAGCCGAGGACGCCGAGGCCGTTGACCATGGTGGTGTGCGAGTCGGTGCCGACCAGGGTGTCCGGGTAGGCCTTGCCGTCGCGGACCATCACGACACGGGCCAGGTGCTCGATGTTCACCTGGTGGACGATGCCGGTGCCCGGCGGGACGACCTTGAACTCGTCGAAGGCGGTCTGGCCCCAGCGCAGGAACTGGTAGCGCTCCTTGTTGCGGCCGTACTCCAGCTCGACGTTCTGCTTGAAGGCGTCGTTCGTGCCGAACTTGTCGGCGATGACGGAGTGGTCGATGACCAGCTCGGCCGGCGCCAGCGGGTTGATCTTGGCCGGGTCGCCGCCCAGCTCCTTCACGGCCTCACGCATCGTGGCGAGGTCCACGACACAGGGCACGCCGGTGAAGTCCTGCATGATCACGCGGGCCGGCGTGAACTGGATCTCCTGGGAGGGCTGGGCCTGGGAGTCCCAGGTGCCGAGGGCGCGGATGTGGTCGGCGGTGATGTTCGCGCCGTCCTCCGTGCGGAGCAGGTTCTCCAGCAGGACCTTGAGGCTGTACGGCAGGCGGGCCGAGCCCTCCACCTTGTCCAGCCGGAAGATCTCGTACGACTCGTCGCCCACCTGCAACGTGCTGCGGGCGTCGAAGCTGTTCGCCGACACGACAGTCTCCTTCATTGATGTGCGCGTACCACCGTCAATCGTGCCGCCACGCCGACTTGGCCGAACCAGTAAGGTCAGGCTAAGTTAGGCATGCCTTACTGGAGTGGCGGCTACGGTGCGCCTCGGCAGATATCTCGATGTCGAGATAACTCTAGTACATGGGCGCGGTCCGGTCATGTCCGACCCGGCCCCGAGGCGCCGTACGTCACCCGCCGCAGCACGGTCGCGGTCCCTCCCGGCCGGCGAGTCCCCGTCGACCGAGGCGCGCACCCGCCGCACGCGGCCCGCGCCAAGCCCACTCTCAGGCGACATCGGTGGATTTGTCACGATCTTTACGGGTACACAGCGTGCGTTCGGCCCATCGGTCCTGACAGCCCGTCACCGGTGTCACCCGAATGGACCCCCTGACGGGCGCCATCTCATATCTGAGATAGCCTCAACCTCATGTCAGACGACTACCTCGTACGCATCGGCAAGCTCATCCGTGACGCCCGGCAACACCGGGGCTGGACACAGACGCAGCTCGCGGAGGCGCTCGGAACCAGCCAGAGCGCCGTCAACCGCATCGAGCGCGGCAACCAGAACATCAGCCTTGAGATGATCGCCCGAATCGGTGAAGCCCTGGACAGCGAGATCGTGTCGCTGGGCTACGCGGGTCCGATGCATCTGCGCGTGGTCGGCGGTCGCCGTCTGTCCGGCGCCATCGACGTCAAGACCAGCAAGAACGCGTGCGTGGCGCTGCTGTGCGCCTCGCTGCTGAACAAGGGACGCACGGTGCTGCGCCGGGTGGCCCGGATCGAGGAGGTGTACCGCCTGCTGGAGGTGCTCAACTCCATCGGCGTGCGCACCCGCTGGATCAACGACGGCGTCGACCTCGAACTCGTCCCGCCCGCCGAGCTGGAGATGGACGCGATCGACGCGGAGGCCGCCGTCCGCACCCGCTCGATCATCATGTTCCTGGGCCCGCTGCTGCACCGCATGGACGGCTTCAAGCTGCCGTACGCCGGCGGCTGCGACCTGGGTACGCGGACCATCGAGCCGCACATGATCGCGCTGCGCCGGTTCGGCCTGGACATCGCGGCCACCGAGGGCCAGTACCACGCCCGGGTGGACCGCTCCGTCCGTCCCGACCGGCCGATCGTACTGACCGAGCGCGGCGACACCGTGACCGAGAACGCGCTGCTGGCCGCCGCCCGGCACGACGGCGTCACGGTCATCCGCAACGCCTCCTCCAACTACATGGTCCAGGACCTGTGCTTCTTCCTGGAGGCGCTGGGCGTCAAGGTGGAGGGCATCGGCACCACCACGCTCACCGTGCACGGTGTGCCGAACATCGACGTGGACGTCGACTACTCCCCCTCCGAGGACCCGGTCGAGGCGATGAGCCTGCTGGCCGCCGCCGTGGTCACCGAGTCGGAGCTGACGGTGCGCCGGGTGCCCATCGAGTTCCTGGAGATCGAGCTGGCGGTCCTGGAGGAGATGGGCCTCGACCACGACCGGTCGCCGGAGTACTCCGCGGACAACGGCCGCACCCGCCTGGTCGACCTCACGGTCCGCCCCTCCAAGTTGGAGGCGCCGATCGACAAGATCCACCCGATGCCGTTCCCCGGCCTGAACATCGACAACGTCCCGTTCTTCGCGGCCATCGCCGCGTCGGCGCAGGGTCAGACCCTCATCCACGACTGGGTGTACGACAACCGGGCGATCTACCTGACCGACCTCAACCGCCTCGGCGGACGGCTCCAGTTGCTGGACCCGCACCGGGTGCTGGTCGAGGGCCCGACCCGCTGGCGCGCCGCCGAGATGATGTGCCCGCCGGCCCTGCGCCCCGCGGTGGTCGTACTGCTGGCGATGATGGCGGCCGAGGGCACGTCGGTGCTGCGCAACGTGTACGTCATCAACCGCGGCTACGAGGACCTGGCCGAGCGCCTGAACTCGGTCGGGGCACAGATCGAGATCTTCCGGGACATCTGAGCCTCTCGGGCGGCCCGCTCCACGTGGTCGTCAACCCACCCGGTGACGGACGGAGGGGGTCACCAAGCCGGTGCGGGCGGAACTCCCCGTACGGTGACGCCACTTGGTCCGGCGCCCGGTCCGCTCGGCGGGACAGGTCGTCTTCCTGACGGACCGTGTGAGGGGCCGGGCGGCCAGGAGCACCGGATTCCGGTGGCTCCGGCCGGCTCCGGTCACCACGCGTCGATGACCGGCGAGTCGGGTTCGTGCCGTCGCCAGGCCTCGTTGAGGCGCGCGAGCCGGTCCGCGGCGGCGATGCCGCACAGGAACGCGACCTTGCCGTCGGCAACCTCGCACGCCACGGCGCCCACGACCCGGTCGCCGAGCACGGCGAGGACGGCCGGGGAGCCGTTGACCGGCGCGATGTGGAACGCGGGCGAGCCGCCGGCCAGCCGCCGCTTCGCCGGCGTGGGCTTGAAGCCGGCCCGTACGAAGACGGCGACGCGTTCGCGCGAGGTGTACCGCAGCAGCCGCCTGGCCAGGCCGGCGCCGTCCGAGACCGCCGTCACGTCGTCGGTCAGCAGCGCCACCAGCCGTTCGGTACGCCCCGACACGGCCGCGGCGAGGAACTCCTCGACGACCCGGCGCGCGGACGCGGGGTCCACCTCGCCGCCGCCGCGACGCTCGGCGGCGACCCGGCGCCGGGCCCGGTGCACATGCTGCTGGCTCGCGGACTCGGTGATGTCGAGGATCCGCGCGATCTCGGCGTGGCCGTAGGAGAAGGCCTCGCGCAGGACGTAGGCGGCCCGCTCGACCGGCGAGAGGCGCTCCATGAGGGTCAGTACGGCCAAGGACACCGCCGCGCGCTGCTCGACGGTGTCGGCGGGGCCGAGCATCGGGTCGCCGTCGAGGAGCGGCTCGGGCAGCCAGGCACCGGCCGCGCGCTCGTGGCGGGCCCGCGCCGAGCGCAGCCGGTCGAGGCAGAGATGGGTGACGACCTTGGTCAGCCATGCTTCCGGCACCTCGATTCGGTCCCGGTCCGCGGCCTGCCAGCGCAGGAACGTGTCCTGCACGGCGTCCTCGGCGTCGGCGGCCGAGCCGAGCAGACGGTAGGCGAGCGAGGCCAGCCGGGCCCGGCCGGCCTCGAACCGGTCCACGTCTGTTCTATCCATGCCAAGCAGCCTATGCGGCGGCCCGCACTCCGGCCCGCTCGGGCGCGGTGGTCAGGCGGCGCCTGCGCCGCGGCATGCCGTAGGTCGGGTGGGCGACGCTCCACCCGGCCCCCCGGAGCACACCCGCCTTGAGCCGCGCGGCGGTCCGGCCGCCCAGGTACCAGGACGTCGACCGGGCGTCCCCGTCCACCATCTGGAAGATCGCGTCCCGCCGCCCGAGGCTGATGTGGTTGCCGTAGTACTTCAGTCCCACGGTCGGGACCCCACCGCCCGTCAGGCGCGCGACGATCGCGGCCGTTGCCTGCATGGTGGTGAAGCCGGCCGAGGCGCAGGACATCGGCAGCGGCCGGCCGTTGTCGCCGAGCGCGTAGGCGCAGTCACCGGCGGCGTAGACGTCCGGGTGCGAGACCGAGCGCATGGTGCGGTCGACGACGATCTGGCCGCTGCCGGTGACCTCCAGGCCACTGGCCGCCGCGAGGGGGTGTACGGCGAACCCGGCCGCCCACACGGTCACGTCGGCCGGGAGGGAGGTACCGTCGGCGGCGATCGCCCGGTCCGGCTCGACGGCTTCGACGCCGGTGTGCTCGTGGACGGTGATGCCGAGCCGGTCGAAGGCTCGGCGCAGATGGCGGCGGGCCTTCGGGGAGAGCCAGGCGCCCGGCTCGCCGCGGGCGGCGAGCGCGACCGAGAGGTCGGGCCGGGACTCGGCGAACTCGGTGGCGGTCTCGATCCCGGTCAGTCCCTCACCGACGACCAGCACGGTGCCGCCCTCGCCCAGGCCGGCGAGGCGCTCGCGCAGACGCAGCGCCGCGGACCGGCCGGTCACGTCGAAGGCGTACTCGGCCGCGCCGGGGACGCCATGGTGGGCCACGGAGCTGCCGAGCGCGTGCAGGAGCGTGTCGTACGCGACCTCGCCGTCGCCGTCCTCGCCCGTCACGGCGACGGTCCCGCGCTCGGGGTCGACGCCGGTGACGCGCGCCAGACGCAGCCGTACCCCGGTGCCGGCGAACACGTCGGACAGCCTGCGGAACGTGAGGTCCTGGCCGATCGCGAGCTGGTGGAGCCGCATCCGCTCGACGAAGTCCGGCTCGGCGTTGACGACGGTGATCTCGGTGTCGGCGGGGGAAAGCCGGCGGGCCAGGTTTCCGGCGGCGAAGGCCCCGGCATATCCGGCGCCGAGTACGACGATGCGGTGCTTCATGGCGTTGCTCCTCACTCGTTCGCGTGCCCCTTGAACGAGACCGCGTCCCTGTTTCTGACAGGAGCCGCGTGTGACGCGGGTCACCGCCACGGGGCAGCCCTCGGCGGCGCTCCGGAGGGTGGCCGGATCGGCCGGGGCGCCGCCGTTCGGGTGAGGTGTGACGGGGGCCGCGCCGCACGGAAACCAAGGAATACCGACGCATCGGCGCTTCGGGGCGGAGGGAATGGAACGGTGCGAAGTGGCAGCCTGCTGTCGGCCTCGCCAGACTGAAACCGGTGGTTCCTGATCAGGAACCGTCCGGCCGGCCATTGGCGATCCATACGTCCTCAGGAGATGTAATGGTGAAGCAGTCCTCCGAGGTCCCCATATCCCGGCCCGACGATCCTGCCGTCACCCTGAGCGACATCAGGTCCGACAGGGTGCGGACCGAGCGGAAACTCGCGGAAACACTGGCCGAGGTCACCGGCTGCGACGACGTTCCGGCCGAAAGTAACTTCTTCAACGACCTCGGTGCGAATTCCCTGGTGATGGCCCAGTTCTGCGCGCGGTTGCGGAAAATACCGGATCTTCCCTCGCCGTCCATGCGGGACATCTACCGGCATCCCACGATTCGGAGCCTGACGGCGGCCCTCGTACAGACCGCTCCCGTCGAAACGGCCGCGCCCTCGCCAGAACCCACGCGGTCCCCCGCTCCGGTGACGCGCACGAGCCCCGCCCACCATCTGCTGTGCGGGACGGCCCAGCTGCTGATCTTCCTGGTGTATTCCCTCGTCTGGGGATTCGTCACCGCCCGGGGGTACGAGTGGATCGCCGCCGGTTCCGGATTCGTCGGCATCTATGTGCGGGCGCTGCTGTTCGGCGGCATAGGTTTCCTCGCCCTGTGCATATTTCCGGTCATCGCGAAATGGCTGCTCGTCGGCCGCTGGAAACCGGATGAGTTCCCCATCTGGGGGCCGGCGTATCTGCGCTTCTGGTTCGTGAAGGTGCTGCTGCACGCGAATCCGATGGTGTTCTTCGTCGGGACCCCGCTGTACGTGCTGTACCTGCGGGCGCTGGGCGCGCGGATCGGCAAGGGCGTCACGATCCTCTCCCGAACCGTCCCGGTCTGCACCGACCTGCTGACGGTCGGCGCCGGGACGGTGATCCGCAAGGACGCGTTCTTCCTCTGCTACCGGGCGCACGCCGGGCGGATCCAGACCGGCCGGGTCACGCTGGGCCGGGACGTGTACGTCGGCGAGAAGACCGTCCTGGACATCGACACCTCGCTGGGCGACGGCGCGCAACTGGGCCACTCCTCGGCGCTGCACAGCGGCCAGGCGGTGCCGGACGGCGAGCACTGGCACGGCTCCCCGGCGGAGCCCACCCAGGTCGACTACCTGCGGGTCCCGCCGGCCAGGTGCGGCACCGCGCGCCGGTTCTGGTTCGGTGGGGTCACGCTGGCGCAGACGGTCTTCCTGTACCTGCCGCTCACCCTCGGCGGCGTGTACATGCTGTTCACCGAGGTCCCGGCGATCGGCAAGCGACTCAATCCCGAGACGGCGGTGCTGACCCGGCCGGAGCTGATCCCGGACGCGCTCGGCGTCTCGCTGGCCCTGTTCTCCGGCTTCCTCGTCCTGGGCCTCGTCGTCCAGTACATCGTTCCCCGCCTGCTGGGTCTGTTCGTCAAACCCGACCGGGTGTATCCGCTCTACGGATTCCACTACACCCTGCACCGGACGGCGGCGCGCATGACGAACATCAAGTTCTTCCCCTGGCTCTTCGGTGACAGCTCGTACATCGTGCATTACCTGCGCGGGCTCGGCTATGACCTGTCACGGGTGGAGCAGACCGGCTCCAATTTCGGCACCGAGATGCAGCACGAGACGCCTTTCATGGTCACGGTCGGCAGCGGAACGATGGTGGCCGACGGACTCTCCGTCATCAACGCCGACTATTCCAGCACGTCCTTCCGGGTGTCCCGGGTGGAGATCGGGCCGCGCAATTTCCTGGGGAACAACATCGCCTATCCCGTGGGGGGCAGGACGGGTGAGAACTGCCTGCTCGCCACCAAGGTGATGATTCCCCTCGACGGCGAGGTACGGGAAGGCGTGGGACTGCTCGGTTCGCCGTGTTTCGAGATTCCCCGCTCGGTGGACCGGGACGCCCGGTTCGACCATCTGCGGGAAGGCGACGAACTGCACCGCCACCTCGGCGCGAAGAACCGCTACAACCTGCGCTCGATGGCCCTGATGCTGTGCATGCGCTGGTTCCTCGTCTTCGCGCTCACCCTGTTCGGACTCGTCTCCGTGGACCTGTACGGCGTGGTCGGGCACGTGGTGATCGCCCTGTATCTGGCCATGACGCTCGCGTTCTCCACCGGCTATTACATCCTCGTGGAGCGCTGCCTGCTGAGGTTCCGCGCGCTCACCCCCCAATTGTGTTCCATCTACCACCCGGTTTTCTGGTGGCACGAGCGCGTGTGGAAAATGCCGAGCCACTATCTCAACATCTTCAACGGGACTCCCTTCAAGGCCCTGGTCTGGCGACTGCTGGGCGTGCGCATCGGCCGCCGGGTGTTCGACGACGGCTGCTACATGACCGAACGCACCCTGGCCACCGTCGGCGACGAGTGCACCCTCAACGCCGGGAGCAAGATCCAGTGCCACTCCCAGGAGGACGGCACGTTCAAGTCCGACGGCACCACGCTCGGCGTCGGCTGCACGCTGGGCGTCGGCGCCCATGTGCACTACGGCGTGACCATGGGCGACGGCTCGGTGCTGGCAGCCGACTCCTTCCTCATGAAAGGCGAGGAAGTCCCCCCGAACGCTCAGTGGGGCGGCAACCCGGCCGTGGACATGCCCGGGGCCGGCAACCGGCCCGGCGGCACGGTCCGGGCCCTGGAAGCGACCGACGCCCCCGCGTCCGTCACGAGGTGAGGAAGGCCATTCGATGGATACGCGCGTGGAAGCGGTGCGAGCGGACCGGGAGTTCTGGAGCCGTGTGCTGACCGCAGGCGGCAGCACCGCCGTGCCGCGGTGGGTCCGGGAGCCGGTGCCGGGAGCGTCGGAGCAGGAGACGCCGGTCCCGGACGACGTCGTGACCTCCGTGCGCGCACTGGTGCGGCGGTCGGGACTGCCGCTGAGCGCGCTGCTGCTGGCGGCGCACGCCAAGGTGCTGGCCGCGCTGTCCGGCGAGCGCGAGGTGGTCACGGGGTACGCCGCCGGAGTGCGCGGCGAGCCGCTGCCGTGCCGGCTGACCGTGCCCCCGGGGTCCTGGCGGGCCCTGGTGTCGGCCGCCGAGCGCGCCGAGGCGGAGGTGCTGGCGCACCGGGAGTTCCCGGTGCCGGAACTGCGGCGGGAACTGGGGATCACCGAGCCGTCGTACGAGGTCGTGTTCGGCCCCATGGACGCCGAGGAGGACCACCACGACGACGGTGTGCTCCAGGTGCGCTGGTGCGACCTGGGCGGCCGGCTGAGGCTGCGCGTGCGGTACCGCACGGACGTGCTGGACGCGGAGAGCGCGGACCGTATCGGCGGCTACCACCTGAAGGCGCTGCGGCTGCTGGCGGCCGATCCGGACGCCGACCACACCCAGCAGAGCCTGCTGTCGGCCGTGGAGGTGCGGGAGCAGCTGGAAGGGCTGGCGGGGCCGCACCGGGCGCTGCCGGACGCACGCGCGCACGAACTGTTCGAGCAGCGGGTGCGGGCGCATCCGCAGGCGGTGGCCGCGGTGCACGGCGAGCGGGAGTGGACGTACGGGGAGCTGAACGCGCGGGCCAACCGGCTGGCGCGGGCGCTGCTGGCCCGCGGGGTGGGCCGGGAGGACGTGGTCGCCGTCGTCACCGAGCGGAACCTCGACTGGCTGGCGGCGACGCTGGCGGTGTTCAAGGCGGGCGGGGCGTACCTGCCGATCGAGCCGCACTTCCCGGCCGGCCGTATCGCGGCGACGCTGTCGCGGGCGGGGTGCCGGCTGGTCCTCACCGAGTCCGGCAGCACCGGGACCCTCGACGAGGCGCTGGCCACCGTACCGGGCGCCGAGAAGCTGCCGGTGGAGACGGCGTACGCGGAACCGCACGCCGACGACGACCCCGGGGTGCGGGTCGACCCCGGTCAGCTCGCCTACATCTTCTTCACCTCCGGCTCCACCGGCGAGCCGAAGGGCGCGATGTGCGAGCACGCGGGCCTGCTCAACCACCTGTACGCCAAGATCGACGACCTGGGGATCGGCGAGGGGTCCGTGGTGGCGCAGACCGCCCCGCAGTGCTTCGACATCTCCCTGTGGCAGCTGGTGTCCGCGCTGCTGGTCGGCGGGCGGACCCTGCTGATCGGCCAGGACGTGGTCGTGGACGTGGAGCGGTTCGTCGACACGCTGGTGCGGGGCCGGGTCGCCGTGACCCAGCTCGTGCCCTCCTACCTGGAGGTCGTGGTCTCGTACCTGGAACAGCGCCCGCGAGCGCTGCCGGACCTGCGGTGGGTGTCGGTGACCGGCGAGGCGCTGAAACGGGAGCTGGCGCAGCGCTGGTTCGCGCTCCAGCCGGGCATCGGGCTGCTCAACGCCTACGGGCTGACGGAGACCTCGGACGACACCAACCACGAGGTCCTGGACGGCGTTCCCGACCGCGTGCTGCTGGGGCGCGCGGTCAACAACGTGCGCGTGTACGTCGTGGACGAGCAGCTCGCGCTGGTGCCCCTGGGCGCTCCCGGGCTGATCGCGTTCTCCGGGGTCTGTGTGGGCCGGGGGTACGTCAACGATCCCGAGCGGACCCGGGAGGCCTACCGGACGGACCCCTACCGGCCCGGGGAGCGGCTGTACCTGGGCGGTGACTGGGGGCGCTGGCACCCCGGCGGCAAGCTGGAGTTCCTCGGCCGCCGGGACAGCCAGGTCAAGATCCGCGGCTTCCGGATCGAGATCGGCGAGATCGAGAACACCCTGCTGCGGGTGGACGGGGTGCGCGACGGTGCGGTGGTCGTGGTCGAGAGGGGCGGCGGGAACACGCAGCTGATCGCCTTCCACTCCGGCCGGCGTCACGAGCCGGACGTGCTGCGCGAGGCGCTCGCGGCGGCGCTGCCCGCCTATATGGTCCCGGCGGCCTTCCACTGGCGGGAGAGCCTGCCGCTGACCGCCAACGGCAAGATCGACCGCAAGGCCCTGACCGCCGAGGCCGCGCGGACGGGTGCCGAACCCGACGCGGCGGAGAGCGCGGCCCGGGACGCGCTCAGCCCGACCGAGCGGCGGCTGGCGGCGGCCTGGGCCGGACTGCTGGGCGTGCCCGAGCACCGGATCGGCCGGACGGACCACTTCTTCGACTCGGGCGGCACCTCCCTGTCGGCCGTCAAGCTCAGCATCGCGCTGGACCGCGCGGTCTCCCTGCGGGACATCACCCGGCACCCCGTGCTCGCCGACCTGGCCGCCCTCCTCGACGGCGCCGCCCAGCAGCGCCCGGAGCTGCTCCAGCCGCTGTCGGAGGCGGACAGCGCCCCGGAGTGCGCGCTGGTCTGCTTCCCGTACGCGGGCGGCAACGCGGTGAACTACCGGCCGATGGCGGCGGCGCTGGCGGGCAGCGGCCCGGCGGTCCTCGCGGTGGACCTGCCCGGCCACGACCTGGCGGCGCACCGGGAGCCGTTCGCGTCGATCGCGGACGTCGCGGCGCAGGTCGCCGACGAGATCACGGCGCGCGGCCTGACCCGGGTCATGCTGTGGGGCCACTCCTCGGGCGCCGCGGCGGCCCTGGAGACGGCGAGGACGCTCCAGGAGCGCGGTGTGCGGGTCACGCGGGTGTTCCTCGGAGCGCAGCTGCTCGGCACGGCCGAGGACCGCGCTGCCGCCGTCGCCGAGCTGACGAGCCTGAGCGACGCGGAGATCGCCGCGCGGCTGGCCGCGGACGGCGGCTACACCGAGCTCGCCGAACTGAACGCGCGGCACGCCGAGCACATCGGTGCCGCCTACCGGCACGACTGCGTGTCCGCCCACCGCTACTTCCAGGCGGTCCTGCACGCCCCGCCGCCGGTGAGGCTGGCCGCGCCGGTGTCGGTGGTGGTCGCCGCCGACGACCCGCACACGGCCGGCCACGCCGACCACCACCGGGACTGGCTGCTCCTGGCGGAGCACGTGGACCTGCACGAACTGGCCGACGGGGGCCACTACTTCCTCCGCACCCGCCCGGCCGAGGCCGCGCACGCCGTTGTGAGCGCGGCCGTCCCCCTGGCCTCCACCTGACCCGTACGTCCACGCGACGGGCGACCGAAAGGAAACCGAGATGCCGTCCTCATCCCTGGCAGCACCGCTCGACGTGGAGCTGCGGCCGGACAAACCCGCGCTGGTGCGGGTGGACCGGCCCTCCGACGTCGCGAGCTGGGCGGCCGAACACCGCGAGGCGTTGCGGGCACAGGTCACCGAGCACGGGGCGCTGCTCGTGCGCGGGCTCGGCCTGAAGGACGCGGACCAGGTCGGTGCCGTCTTCGCGCGGCTGGCCGGGACGCTCATGCCGGAGCGGGAGGCCTTCGCCCCCCGGCAGGACCACGGCCACGGCCTGTACTCCTCCACGCCCTGGCCGGCCAACCAGCCGATGTGCATGCACCACGAGCTGAGTTATCCGCTGGAGGTGCCCGGCCTGCTGCTGTTCGCGTGTCTGACCGCGCCCGAGCAGGGCGGGGCGACCGCGGTCGCCGACGCCGAGCAGGTCCTTGAGGCCCTGCCGGCCGAGCTGACCGAGCGGTTCGAGCGGGAGGGCTGGCTGCTGACCCGCAGCTACAACGAGGAGATCGGGGCGTCCCTGGCGGAGTCGTTCGGCACCGACGACCGTGCCGGGATCGAGCAGTACTGCCGGGCCAACGCCATCGACTTCCACTGGCAGCAGGACGGGTCGCTGCGCACCGAGCAGCGCCGTCGCGCCGTCGTACGGCACCCGGTCACCGGCAGGCGGTGCTGGTTCAACCAGATCGCGTTCCTCAACGAGTGGACGCTGGCCCCGGAGGTGCGCGAGTACCTGGTGGACGAGTACGGCGCCGACAGCCTGCCGTTCAACACCCGGTACGGCGACGGCAGCCCGATCGGCGAGGACGTCGTCCAGCTGCTGAACGCCACCTACGAGGAGCACACCCGGCGCGACCCCTGGCAGGCGGGTGACCTGATGCTCGTGGACAACATCGGCTCCGCGCACAGCCGGGAGGCGTTCACCGGCGACCGGCAGGTGCTGGTCGGCCTGGCCGAGCCTCGGCGCCTGGCCGATTCCCTTCCGACCAAGGAGGCGAGCCGCCGATGACCGACATGCTGTCGACCGCCACCGAACCGGACACGCCCCACGCGGGATCCGTGCCCTCCTTCGCGATCATCTCCGGCAAGCAGGTGGAGCAGGCCCTCGGCGGGCGCGAGAAGGATCTGGTGGACCTGGTGGAGGCCACCTACCGGCTGCACGGTGCCGGGGACTCGGTCAATCCGCCGTCGTACTTCCTGCGCTTCCCCGACCGTCCGACGGCCCGGATCATCGCGCTGCCCGCCTCCATCGGCGGCCCGGCGCGGGTGGACGGCCTGAAGTGGATCTCCAGCTTCCCCGACAACGTGCGGACCGGGCTGCCCCGGGCCTCCGCGGTGCTGATCCTCAACGACCACGACACCGGCTACCCGTTCGCGTGCCTGGAGAGTTCCGTCATCAGCGCCACCCGGACCGCGGCCTCCGCGGCGCTGGCGGCCGACTGGCTCAGCCGCACCCGGAGCCGCCCCCGCCGCGTCGGGTTCTTCGGCACCGGGCTGATCGCCCGGTACATCCACACGTTCCTGGCCGGCTCCGGCTGGACCTTCGACGCCGTCGGCGTGCACGACGTGTCCCCCGACAGCACCGCGGGCTTCTGCGGCTACCTGCGCCAGGCGGGCGCCACCGGTCAGGTCACCGTCCACGACAGCGCCGAGGACCTCGTCCGCTCCAGCGACCTCGTGGTCTTCGCCACCGTCGCCGGCCGGCCCCATGTCACGGCCCCCGGCTGGTTCGCCCACAACCCCCTGGTGCTGCACGTGTCGCTGCGCGACCTCGCCCCCGAGGTCCTGCTCGCCTCGGCCAACTTCGTGGACGACGTGGAGCACTGTCTGAAGGCGGACACCTCCCCGCACCTGGTCGAGCAGCGCACCGGGAACCGCGACTTCCTCAACGGGACCCTGTACGACGTGCTGCAAGGACGGGCCGCCCCGCCCCACGACCAGCCGGTGATCTTCTCGCCCTTCGGCCTGGGCGTCCTCGACCTGGCCGTCGGCAAGTACGTCTACGACCAAGTGGCCAGGGCGGGAGAACTCCGCCTCATCGACGACTTCTTCCACGATCTGCGCCGGTACGGCTGAGGCCGTTGCCCTCAGCCGTGGGACCAGGAGGCCTGCCGTGCCCGTCATCTCCGCTCCCCACGCCTTCAACGAAGGAAGTCTCTTCGTCGACCTAGAGTCGATTTTCGGACACCGCCTCTACCTCAAGTGCGAGGGCTTCAACTTCGCCGGCTCCATCAAGTTGAAGGCCGCGAAGGAGATGGTGGAGAGCGCCGAGCGGGAAGGATCCCTGACGCCCGATTCCATCCTCGTGGAGTCCTCGTCCGGAAACCTGGGCGTAGCGCTCAGCATGATCGCCGCCAGCAAGGGCTACCGGTTCCTGTGCGTCACGGACCCCCGGTGCAACCTGTCGACGAAACTGCTGATGGAAGCCCTCGGCAGCCATGTGCACGTCGTGACCGACCTGGACGCGGGCGGCGGCTTCCTGGGCACACGGCTCGAATACGTCCGCTCGCTGTGCGCGTCCGACGACCGCTACGTGTGGCTCAGCCAGTACACCAACGCGGGCAACTGGCGGGCGCACTTCCGCACGACGGCGCCGGAGATCGCCGTCCACTTCCCGCGCCTGGACGTGCTGTTCCTCGGGACGGGCACCGCCGGGACGCTGATGGGCTGCGCCCGCTACTTCCGCAAGTGGCACCGGCCGGTGCGGATCGTCGCCGTGGACAGCGTGGGCTCGGTGGCCTTCGGCGGCACGCCCGGCCGCCGGATGATCCCCGGCCTCGGCATGAGCATGCGCCCCCCGCTGCTCGACGAGGAGTACGTGGACGAGGTGGTCCGGGTGGAGGAGGCGGACACCATCCGCACCTGCCACCGCCTGGCCCGACGGGGCTTCCTGTTCGGCGGCTCCACGGGCACCGTGGTGAGCGCCGCGACGGACTGGCTGGCCCGGCACGGCACCCGTGACCTCACGGCGGTGGCGATAGCCCCCGACCTCGGCGAGCGCTACCTCGACACCATCTACCAGAGCAACTGGCTCCAGGATCTTTACGGCGAGCACCTGCTGGACTCCGCCCAGGTGTACACCGCCTGGGAGGAGAACTCCGCGTCACGCGCGCCGGGGCGCCGCCGCAGAGCGTAGGCGGGAAGGGACGGTTCAGCGGCAGCACGGCGCCGCCCTCGCCAACCCGGGGGCGGCGTCGGCCGGCACATGACCGACCGGGTTCAGCCGACCGGTTCCGGGGTGCGGGCCCGCCACGGGATGCGGAAGGCGGTCGCCGTGACGATCAGGGCGCAGGCCGCCACCGTGGCCATGCCCACGGTCAGGTTCGCCGCGCCGGCGACGAAGCCGATCAGTGCCGGACCGGCCAGCAGGCCGATGGTGCCCATCGCGGCGACCAGCGCCAGCGCGTCCGCACCACGGCCGGCCGCCGCCACGTACACGCACGGGGTGACGGCCGCCGCGCCGAGGCCGACGCAGGCGAAGCCGAGCAGCGTGGGCACCACTCCCCCGGCGAGCAGCGCGAGGGCGAGGCCCACGGCCGCCACCGCGCTGCCGGCCCGCACCACGCGTCCGTCGCCCCAGCGGGTGCGCCAGCGGTCGGCCCAGGCGCGGGCCAGCAGCATCATCACGGAGACGACCGCGATGCCGAGCGGAGCGACCGTCGCCGACGCCTTCACGACGTCCCTCAGGTAGAGCGTCGACCAGTCGTTCATCGCGCCCTCGGTGATCGTGCCGAAGGCCATGGCGCAGCCCATCAGGAGGGTCGTGCCGGAGGGCAGGCCGCGGCGGCCACGGCGCTTCGGCCCGTCCGGGGCCGAGGGGTCCGGCTCCCGGTGCGTCAGCAGGCCCGGCCGGGCGCCGCCGAGCAGGAGCAGCAACAGGGCCCCGGCCACGGCGAAGTGCGCCGGGACGGAGGCGGTCAGGGTGGTCACGCCCGAGGCCAGCAGGGCGGCGGCGAGCAGCCCGCCGCTGAAGGTGGCGTGCAGCTGGGACATGGCCGTACGCCCGTGGGCGCTCTCCAGCGCGGCGCCCTGCGCGTTCATGGCCACGTTGAGGCAGCCGACCGCGACACCGTCGGCGCACACCGCCAGCAGCGCGAGCGGGTAGTCCGGTACGGCGGACAGGGCGGCCAGGACGGCGATCAGGGCCGCGGCGGAGACGAGCGACAGCAGGCGGGAGCCGAGCCGCCGCATCAGGACGGCGACCAGCGGGAAGGAGGCCGCCGCGCCGGCCCCGCAGGCCATCAGCAGCAGGCCCACCTCGCCGGCGCCCAGGTCCAGCCGGGTCTTCAGCGCGGGCAGCCGGGACACCCAGGTGCCGTACTGGAAGCCGAGGAAGCAGAACAGCGCCGCGATCGACCACTTGGCGCGCTGGAAGGAGGGTGCGGTGGGTGCGGTCGGCGCGGTCATCGGCTCGCCTTCCGCAGGGCGGCGACCCGAGCCGACATGTACACCGCGCCGCTGCCGTAGCCGGCCGGCACGCGCGCCTCGTGGTGGGGGCGGTAGCCGTTGGCCTGCCAGAAGGGTTCCCTGCCGGCGAGCGCGACCAGCGACATGGTCGCGAAGCCGCGGGCGCGGGCGGCGTCCGTGAGGTGCCCGACCAGACGGGTGCCCAGGCCCCGGCGCCGCAGCGGTGCGCTGACGACCAGGTCGTGCAGGTGGAGGTTGGTGGCGTGGTGGGCGACCTGTTCCGGGCGGGACAGGTCGGGACAGTGGAGCCGCGGGTACGGCAGGGCGAGGACGTAGCCCGCGATCCGGCCGTCGAGGTCCAGGACGAAGCTGGTGCCCGCCGGGGCCCGGGACCGCAGGCCGGACTCGCCCTCCGTGAGCGAGGTGTCCGTGTACGCCCCGGCCTCCAGGGCGGCGACCTGGGGCCAGTCGGCCTCGGTGATGCCCCGTATGAGGCCCGTCATCTCAGTGGTGTCCTTCCTCGCGGGTGCACTCGGTCGGCAGCGGGCGGATGCCGTTGAACCCCTGGGTCATGTAGCTGCTGGCGTAGGCGCCGGCGGCGAGGATCCGGACCGGGTCGCCGGAGCGGACGGACCGGGGCACGCGCACCGGGTACCGGCCGCCGCCGTAGGCGTCGTCGCTGTCACAGGTGGGTCCGGCGACGATCGCGGGGACGTGCTCCTGCGTCTCCCGCCCCGGGAAGACCAGCGGGTGGGTGACCTGGTCCATCTCGTACAGGCCGTTGTACTTGCCCGCGCTCAGGTACAGCCAGCGGGTCCGCCCGCCGTCCGGCTGCGTCCGTTCGGTCAGCCGGACCACGTGGGCGTGGATCACGCCGTGATCGGCCACCAGATGGCGCCCCGGCTCCAGCACGAAGTCGAGCGGGGCGGCGGCCAGCGCGTTCAGGCGTTCCATGCCCTCGCGGAGCACGGTGAAGATCTTGTCCAGCGGCGGGTCGAGGGGGTTGCCGCGCCGGTCGAGATAGCCGAGCGCGGGCAGCCCGCCGCCGAGGTTCACGTGGTCGGGTACGATCCCCCGCCCGGCCAGCGCCGTCAGGGTCCCGGCGAGGGTGTCCAGGGCCTGCTGCCAGGCCTCGCCGGTCATCTGCTGCGAGCCGACGTGCACGGACAGGCCCGCCGGGACGAGGCCGGCGGCGCGGGCCGTGCTCAGGACGCGGACGGCGTCGTCCGGTGCGCACCCGAACTTGCGGTTCAGGCCCCACAGGGCGCCGTCCCCGCTGGTGGCGAGGCGGCAGAACACGCGGGCGCGGGGCGCGTGCGCGGCGACGGCGGTGACGTCCTCGACGCTGTCGGTGGCGAACGTGCGGACACCCAGGCGGTGGGCCTTGGCGATGTCCTGGTCCGACTTGATGGTGTTGCCGTAGTGGATGTGGTCCGGGTGCGCACCGGCGCGCAGGGCTTGCTCGATCTCGGCGGGTCCGGCCGCGTCGAAGCCGGCGCCGGCGGCGACCAGTGTGCGGAGGACCTCGTCGACCGGGCAGGCCTTGAGTGCGAAGCGGACGCGGACTCCGGGCAGTTCTTCGAGCAGGGTGTCGTATTGGCGCTCTATGCCGGTGAGGTCGTAGCGGAGGCGGTCCTTGGTGCTGGTGCGGGTGGGTTGTGGTTGATCGCGCCGTTCCCCGCGCCCCTTCGGGGCGCTCATGTGCGGGCCGCCTTGATCAGTACCGGCCAGCATTCGGTCAAGTGGGCGAAGTCCTCGATATCCCGTTCGGCCTGGTCGAGTAACCCTCCCCGCTCCGCCCAGAGCCGGTCCGCGAACGCCGCGTACCGGCCGCCCAGTTTGCGGTACGCCGTGTCCACCCGGTCCAGGCGCCAGATGTTCTCGGCACGGTCCAGACCCGTGCTCTCGCGGAGGAGCTCAACGATCCGGTCCTGCCGGACTCGCTGCCGCTCGTCCAGCAGGCCGGCGCCCTCGGCCGCCATCCGGCCGTACACGTCGTGGAAGTACAGCATCGACAGCAGGAACTTCACGAACCGGCGCTGGTAGGCCGGGAAGCCGGTGTCGGTGCGGCGTTCGGGGGTGTGGAAGTTCTCGATGTGGCGGTTGTGGAGGATGCCGGGCAGGCCCGCGTCGTGGACGAGGTGGAGGAGGAAGTAGTCGCTGCCGATGGTGTCGGTGGCGGGAGGGAGGGGGACGCGCTCGTACACCGCGCGGTCGAAGGCGACGTTGCACATGTCGACGCGCATGGGGTCGACCAGGGTGAGGGTGGAGTGGTCCCCGGTGAAGGCGGCGGTGCCCGCGCCGGTGAAGGACTCCTCGACCAGCGCGCTTCTGCGGTCCTCCGGCCAGTCGCCGGGCGCCCAGAGGCCGACCACGTCGTGGTAGACCGCCTCGTCCAGGCGTCGTATCTCCTCGATGTCCACGGAGAGTTCGCCGATGAAGGAGGCTCCGGCCAGGGAGACCGGGCGGTGGGCCAGTGCCGGGTCGAGGTCGGTGCGGGTGACGGCGGCCGAGGCCGCGGCGGCGGGGCGGCCGAGCCAGGGCAGCTCGTGGTGGACGGGGAACACCGGTCGGCCTGCGTGGAGTTGGTAGGTGCTGTCGGAGTCGCGGCGGTGCACCGAGTCGCAGCCGAGGGCGGCGGCCAGCAGGAAGGCGCGGTTGGTGCAGGCGCCGTAGGAGACGGCGGGCGGGAGCATGAGGCGGAGCAGGCGGTCCGGCTCGGGCAGGCCCGCCTTCCGGATGACCCGGCGCAGGAAGTCCCGCTGGGCCGCCTCGTCGTAGTGGTGGACGCTCACGCCCTGGTGTGCGGGCAGGGCGGCGACCGTGCGGGTGTGCTCGGTCCGGGTGCGGTCGTCGGCGGAGTCCAGGATCAGCAGCTGGACGTCGGCGCCGAAGTGCCGGGCGGCGTGGGCGGCTTCGGCGTGCAGGGCGGTGATGGTGGCGGAGCAGGCCCGGTTGGTGGGCAGGGTGAGGCAGACGCGGTTCACCGGGCACCTTCCGCGGCGGCCCAGGAGTCGAGGCCGAGCAGCTTGCGCCCCAGGCCGTTCAGTGCGGCGGGGCCGTAGCGGAGGGCTTCGGGCGCGCGGGCGTCGCCGAGCAGGGTGGCGTTCCAGTCGGGGGTGGCGAGGGTGCGCCAGGACTCCGTGCGGGAGTCGCGCAGGGCCGTGTGCTCCTCCAGCGCGGGCATCATCGACAGGTACTGGACGGCTCGGACAGCGTGGTCGGAGAGGTTGGGCGCCACGCCGTGGGCGAGCAGTCCGTTGAAGATCAGCAGGTCGCCGGCCTGGAGGTCGGGGCGGACCACCGGGAACTCGGCGCGGTCGGTGTTCGGGCGGACCGGGTCGCGGCCGGCCGGCTGGGCGACGCGCCATTCCTCGAAGCGTCGGAAGAGTTCGGGCGCGCACTGGAAGCCGCCGAGTTCGGGGCGGGTGTCGGTGAGGGCGATGATGCCCTGCACGCGCTGCGGCAGGACGGCGAGGGTGGTGTCGACGTCCCAGTGCAGCTCGATGTCGAAGCCCTCGTCGGGGGTCTCGATCAGGGAGCGGGAACGGGTGCGGACGTTGGGCGGGTTGAGGTTGAGGCGGTCCAGGGTGACCCACAGTTCCGGGCTGTCCCAGACGTCCACGAAGGCGTCGTAGACGCGCTGGTTCTGCCGGCTGTCCCAGATGAGCTGGTGGTGGTAGGCCTCGACGAAGCCGTAGATGTAGAGATGGCGGTCGAGCTCGGAGCGGAACTCCGGCTCCTCGTACCAGGTGTCGGGGCGGTCGGGGTCGAGTCCCTGGAACTGCCAGGCGAAGTCCAGGAGTTCCTTGGCCTCGCCGGGCGTGATGGCCTCGCGCACGACGACGTAACCGTACGTCTGCCAGAAGGCGAAGTCCTCCTCGGAGAGCACGCGCAGCGACTGGGTCTTCTTCAGCTCGCGCAGCGGGGTCGGGGCGAGGTAGGTCTCGCCGTCCGCGCTGAAGTAGGGGCGGCCCGTCGCCGCGCGGTGCAGGAAGGGGTGGGGCGTCTGCATGCGATTCCTCTGGAACTGGAGCACGAAGTGGTGCGGTGGAGATCCGGGAAAAGAGCACGATCGAGTGGGCCGCCCGCTGCGGCGGGCGGCCGGTGAGCCCGTGGGTCAGCCCGCGACGACGGCTTCGGCCGCCGCGACACCGCAGACCCGGGCGGCGCCGTAGGTGGCGATGTGCAGGGCGCCGCGCGGCGGGGCCTGGGGCAGGCCCATCTCGACCACGACGGTGTCGGGCCGGGCGGCGAGCAGGGTGTCGAGCGCGGAGCGCATCCAGTCGTGCCGGTGTTCGTCGCGGACCACGGCGACGATCCGGCGGCCCTCGGCCGCGGCGAGGACGGCGGCACCGGCGCCGTCCCCGGTGAAGGAGCCGGAGGCGCTGCCGGGCAGCCGCCGCTCCAGTTCGCCGGCGACGCCCCAGGGGGTCTGGTCGCCGACGGCGATGTTCGGCGCGGGGTTGAACTGGGCGACGTACACCGGTGCGGTGACCGGTGCGGCGGCGCCCGTGCGGGTCACGCTCAGCGCGCGGCGGGCCGCGACCAGGCCGATCCGCGGGTCGGCCGGGGTCTTCTCCGCGTCGCCGCGGGCCGCGACGGTCCAGGCGGCCAGGTCGCGGACCCGGGCCGCCGCGTCGGCGAGCCGTTCCTCGGGCAGTTCACCGGAGCGTACGGCGGCCACGAGCGCGTCCCGGAGCTTCAGCACGGTGCCCTCGTCGCACAGTCCGCCGCCCACGCAGATGGCGTCGGCGCCGGCGGCGATGGCGAGGACCACGCCGTGCTCCAGGCCGTAGGTGCCGGCGATCGCCCGCATCTCCATGCCGTCGGTGACGATGAGGCCCTGGTAGCCGAGTTCGCCGCGCAGCAGGTCGGTGAGGACGCGCCGGGACAGGGTGCCGGGGCGGTCGGGGTCCAGGGCGGGGACGAGGATGTGGGCGCTCATGATCGCCCGGGTGCCGGCGGCGATGGCGGCGCGGAACGGGGGCAGTTCCCGCGCGTACAGGGTGTCGGCGTCGACGTCGATGCGGGGTACGGCGTGGTGGGAGTCGACGTTGGTGTCGCCGTGGCCGGGGAAGTGTTTGGTGCAGGCGGCGACGCCGGTGGACTGGAGGCCCTCGACCCAGGCCGCGGTGTGCCGGGCCACCAGGTCGGGGCTCGCGCCGAAGGAGCGGACACCGATGACGGGGTTGTCGGGGTTGGCGTTGACGTCGGCGGAGGGCGCCCAGTCGAAGGTGACGCCGCAGGCGGCCAGGCGCCGGCCGAGTTCGCGGGAGACGGCCCGGGTGAGGTCGGGGTCGTCGACGGCGCCGAGGGCGTGGTTGCCGGGGAAGGAGGAGCCGGTGCGCACGTCGAGGCGGGTGACGTCGCCGCTCTCCTCGTCGATGGCGACCAGCAGGTCGTCGCGTTCGGCTCGCAACTGCCCGGTGAGGGCGGTGACCTGCTCCTCGCTGACGACGTTGCGGCCGAACAGGGCGACGGAGGCGAGGCCCTCGCCGATGCGGCGGCGCACCCAGTCGGGCGCGGTGGTGCCGTCGAACCCCGGTTGCAGCACCGCGAGGGCGTCCCGGGTCAGGGCGTCGCCCCCGGCGGAGCCGCCGCCGGACGCGGTGGTGGCGATGGTGGTCATCGGGGGCGTCATCCCTTCACGGCGCCGTCGGTCAGACCGCTGACAGCCTTGCGTTGCAGGAAGATGAAGAGGATCAGGATGGGCAGCGCGAACAGGGACGAGGCGGCCATGGTGGCGCCCCAGTCGTCGCCGAAGGCGGTCTGGAACTGGGACAGCCACAGCGGCAGGGTCTGCTTCTCGATGTCCTTGTTGAGGATCAGGACGAGCGGGAACTCGTTCCAGGCGGTGACGAAGCCGAACAGCGAGGTCGCCATCAGACCGGGTGCGAGCAGCGGGAAGATCACCTTGACGAAGGCCTGGGTGCGGGTGCAGCCGTCGACCATCGCCGACTCCTCCAGCTCCTTGGGCACGGCGGCGACATAGCCGCGCAGCGTGAGGAGGGTCAGCGGCAGCACCATCATCGTGTAGAAGACGGTGAGCGGGACCAGACTGTTGAGCATGTCGTTGTCCCGGACGATCAGGTAGATGGCGATGATCATGACCTCCCAGGGGGCCATCTGCGCCAGCATGAACGTCACGATGAGGCCGCGCCGGCCCTTGAACCGCATCCGTGCGAGGGCGAAGGCGGCGAGCAGGGCGATGACGAGCGAGAAGACGACCGACAGGACCGTGACGGTGACGGAGTTGACGACCAGGGTCCAGAAGTGGTCGGCGTCGACGGCCTTCTTGAAGTGTTCGAGGGTGGCGTCGGTCGGGAACCACACCGGGTCCTCGGAGATGATGTCGCCGGTCGGCTTGAAGGCCGTGGCGAACATCCAGTACACGGGGAACACGAAGCCGACGAAGAGGACGACGGCGGTCGCGTTGGGCCAGAAGCGGCCGAGAAGCGAGCGCTTCACAGCTCGTCCTCCTCTTGCTTGAGCACCATGCGCAGGTAGTACGAGGTGATGACGAGCAGGACCAGGATGGTCAGGAAGGAGATGGCGGCGCCGACTCCGAAGTGCTGGTTGCCGACGCCTTCGACGTAGGCGTAGATCGGCAGGGTCTCGGTGAGGTGGTCGGGGCCGCCCTCGTTCATCGCGAAGATCTGCGGGAACGCCTTGAAGATCCAGATGACTTCGAGGAAGGTCGTGGCGTACAGGAAGGGCCGCAGGAAGGGCAGGGTCACCGAGGTGAAGCTCTTCCACGCTCCGGCGCCGTCCAGGGAGGCCGCCTCGTACAGCTCCCGGGGGATCGTGGTGGTCGCGGCGTAGAGGTTGATCGCCACGAAGGGTATGGACTGCCAGACGAGGAGCAGGGTGATCACGGCGAAGGTGGAGAACTGGGTCTGGAGCCAGTTGTGGTCGGCCATGGAGTGCCAGCCGAGCTTGTCCAGCACCCAGTTGACGACACCGAAGCGCTGGGCGAACAGCCACTGGTAGACGGTGGTGGCCGCGATGACCGGCATGGCCCAGGCGAGGACGAGACCGATCATCAGCAGCAGCCGCATCTTCGCGCCGAGGCGGGCCAGCAGCAGGCCGACCAGGGTGCCGAGCACCATGATCAGTACGACGTTGACGGCGGTGAAGAAGACGGAGCGCTCGACGACGCGCCAGAAGTCGCCGCCGCTCAGCACCTCCTGGTAGTTGTCGACGCCGTTCCACTCCGTGAGGTGCTGGATGAGCTGGCGCGGGTTGAGGTTCTGGAACGACAGCACGCCGTTCTTGACCAGGGGCCAGCCGAGCAGCACCGCGGTGGCCAGCAGCGCGGGCAGCAGGAGCAGGTAGGGGGCGGCGGCTCCGCGCCGGGACGGGGCGCCGGTGGTGCGGCTGTCACCGCGCGGCGGGGCCGGCACCCGGGCCTTGCGGACAGCGGGCTCCCCGGCCGTGTCCGTGCCTTCGGTCTGCACTGACATGAGTTGCCATCTCTTCCGTGGCCGTACGGACGACACTGGTGAGCCGGGGGCGCGAGCGCGGCGCCCCCGGCGCGGTCATCAGTTCTGCTGGGCCAGGCGCTTGTTGATCTCGCCCTCGACCTGCTTGGCGGCGTCCGCCGGGGACTTGCCGTTCAGCACGGCCGTCATGTACGACTTGATCGGGTTCGGGTTGTTCTCCACCGCGCCCCACTCGGGGATCAGCGGGGTGGTGCCACCGACGGCGGCACCGGGGGCGGCGGCCTCGGCGACGGCGTTGCCCTTGAGGTTGGTCTCCAGGGACTGCTTGTTCGGGATGACGCCGTTGAGCTTGGCCAGTTCGCCCTCGTACTGGTCGGACAGGGCGATCTTCAGGAACTCCTTGGCCAGGGCCTGCTTCTTGCTGCCCTCGGCGACGGCGAGGTTGGAGCCGCCGAGGAAGACACCCTCGGGCTTGTCCGCGCTCTCACCGGGGATGGTGAAGTAGCCGAGGTCCTTCTCGATGGCCTTGTTGGCGGTGACGGCCGTACCGGCCTCCCAGCCCATGCCGATGAAGGCGCCCGTCTTGCCCTTGGCGAAGACCTCGGCCTGCTGCGGGGTGGCCTCGTCCTTGTCCTTGGGGGCCTTGGAGTAGGAGGCGTACTTCTTGTAGATCTCCATGGCCTTGGCGACCTTCGGGTCACCGAGGTTGGAGACGTACTTGCCGCCGTCCTTCTTCACCAGGTCGGCACCCTGGCCGATGGTCAGGCCGTCGAAGAAGTACCAGTTCTGGCCGGGCAGGTAGATCGGCTCGGCGTCGGTCTTCTTGCCGATGGTCTCCAGGTCCTTGAAGAACTCGTCCCGGGTCTTCGGGGTGTCCTTGATGCCGGCCTTCGCCCAGATCTTCTTGTTGTAGATGACGACGCGGTTCGCGAAGTACCAGGGGGCGGCGTACTGCTTGCCGTCGTAGACGGAGGACTGCGAGACCGACGGCGTCCAGTCGGCGCCGATCTCCTTCTTCAGGTCGCTCAGGTCGGCGAGACCGCCGGTGGCCGCGTAGGCCGGGGTCTGGGTGTTGCCGACCTCCAGCACGTCCGGCGGGGTGGACTCGGAGAGCGCGGTGGTGATCTTCTGCTGGATCCCGTCCCACTTCTGCGTCTCGAACTTCAGCTTGGCGCCGGTCTTCTTCTCGAACGCGGCCGTGACGTCCTTGACCCACTGGTCCGGCGTGGAGCCGTCCATCGCCCAGACCGTCAGGGTCTGGCCCTTGAAGCTGTCCGGTCCCGCGTTCTTGCCGCTGTCGTCGCCGTCGTCCCCGCCGCACGCCGACACGGAGACCATCATGCCCGCGATCACGATCGCGGCCGCAAGCTTGCGCTTCACGCCACCCTCCTCAGGGATGCCACTAACCCCCCACGCCCTCGGCGGTGACCTGCGTACGACGCTGTTGCACGTAGGGCTCGGGACCTGGCCACTAATGGTGTAGACCAGTACGGTGGAGCTTGGCCTAGACCTTTTGGAGTGTCAAGGGCGGTTCGGAAAGCCGGTCCGGGCCGTTACGAGAAAGTCACCGGAGCGCGTCCGTCCGCATTCCGGCCCTTTCGCCCGGACCGTTCAGTTGGACTAGACCATAGGGCAGTTGGTCGCTATAACGGGAGCCCATCGACACAGCCGGGAAGGCAGGCATGACCACCGACGTCAGCAGCGCCCAGCCGCACAGGGGAGCGTCCGGCCGCACCGCGCGCGTGCCGAAGTACTACCGGATCAAGCAGCAGCTGCTCTCCATGGCCGAGGCGCTGCAACCCGGTTCGGCCATGCCCGCGGAACGTCTGCTCGCCGTCCGGTTCGACACCTCGCGGACCACCGTCCGGCAGGCGCTCCAGGAACTCGTGGGCGAGGGCCGGCTCGACCGGATCCAGGGCAAGGGCACCTTCGTCGCCCAGCCCAAGCTGTACCGCACACTGCAACTCACGTCCCACACCGAGGACATGAGGGCCCAGGGCCTCACGCCCGCCTCGCAGACGCTCGACATCGGGGAAGTGCCGGCGGACGAGAAGCTGGCGGGCCTGCTGGACATCGGGATCGGCGAGAAGGTGCTGCGCATCGAGCGGCTGCGGCTGGCCAGCGGCGACCCGATGGCGATCGAGACGACCCATCTGTCCGTACGCCGCTTCCCCGGACTGCGCCGGTCCCTCGCCACTTACCCGTCGCTCTACACGGCGCTCGCCGAGGTGTACGGCGTCCATCTCACCGAGGCCGACGAGACCATCGAGACCTCGCTGTCGACCCCGCGCGAGGCACAGCTGCTCGGCACCGACGTCGGGCTGCCGATGCTGCTGCTGTCCCGGCACTCGCGGGACGCGGCGGGCACCCCGGTGGAGTGGGTGCGCTCGGTGTACCGGGGTTCCCGCTACAAGTTCGTCGCCGCCCTGCGCCGGCCGGGCGCCCCGGTGGTCCGGCGCAGGACGGCTCCGCCGGACCCGGACGGGACCGGCCGCGCCTGACGGGACGCCGCGCCCGGCGTCACTCCTGGGTGAGCGTGACGGTCTGGTCCGTCATCGCGTGGAACGCCGGCAGCAGGAGGATGCCCGAGGGACGCAGCTCCGTGAGCGTGGCCTCCACCCGCGCCGTCCCCGCCTTCAGCGCCCCGGCCGTGACCTCGCCGGAGTTCTCCCAGCGGTGCTCGGCGCCGTCGCACCGGGCGGTGCCGCCGCCGACGCCGTGCCGGAGACGGGCGTCGCCCTGGCTGACCGAGGAGCTGACGAACACCGGGCCGGTGCCGCCGGTGCAGCGGTAGGTGCCGGACAGCGTCACCGTGCCGTCGGGCGCGATCCGGCCGACGGGGTCGACGGTGATCAGCTCGGAGGGGTTGGCGCAGGCCGGGGCGACGGCGGCGCACAGCAGGGCCGCGGCACCGAGGGCCGCGGCGAGGAGGGGGCGGCGGACGGGCATGGGGTACCTCCCGGTTCCAGGGGTTCGAGGGCTTCCACTGGTACCGGGCGGCCGGACCGGCGGACGTGACCGTCACCCCATCGGTGGCGCGTCATGAAACCGAACGGGCCGGGTCACGCGGGTTGCCGCCGGAGGGCGCCGGGCGACTACGGCAGTACGGCGAACCCGTCCAGCTCCACCAGCGCCCGCTCGTCCCACAGGCGTACGACCTCCACGACGGCCATCGCCGGGTAGTCGCGGCCCGCCGACTCCCGCCAGATCCGGCCGAGTTGCCGCGCGTGGGCGCGGTACGCGGCGACGTCCGTGGCGTAGACGGTGACCCGGGCGAGGTCGGCGGGGGTGCCACCGGCCGCGCGCAGGGCGGTGAGGAGGTTGCCGAGGGCCTGCGCGAACTGCTCGGGCAGCGTGTCGCCGGTGATCTTGCCGTCGCCGTCCAGGGCGGTCTGCCCGGCGAGGAACACCACGCGGGAGCCGGCCGCGACGACGGCGTGCGAGAAGCCCGTGGGCGGGGACAGCCCGGGCGGGTTGACGCGTTCGGTCGTCACCGTGCCTCCTTCTGTGCCGTGGCGTACAACTCCTTGGCGATAATGCCGCGTTGGACCTCGCTGGCGCCCTCGTAGATGCGGGGCGCGCGCACCTCGCGGTAGAGGTGTTCGAGGAGGTGGCCGCGGCGCAGGGCGCGGGCGCCGTGCAGTTGGACGGCGGTGTCGACGACGTACTGCGCGGTCTCGGTGGCGAGCAGTTTGGCCATCGCGGCGCGCCGGGGCACGTCGGCGGCCCCGGCGTCGTACGCCGCCGCCGCCGCGTACACCATGAGCCGGGCCGCCTCGGTGCGCAGGGCCATCTCGGCGACCTGGTGGGACACGGCCTGAAGGTCCATCAGCCTGCCGTGGAAGGCCTCGCGCCGGCTGGTGTGGTCCACGGTGGCGTCCAGCGCGGCCTGGGCCATGCCGACCGCGAAGGCGCCGACGCTGGGGCGGAAGAGGTTGAGGGTGCCCATGGCGACGGCGAAGCCGCGGTCGGGCTCGCCGAGCAGATCGGCGGCGGTGACGGGCACGGCGTCGAAGTCGAGGGCGCCGATGGGGTGCGGCGAGATCATCTCCAGCGGGTCGCCGGTGAGTCCGGGCCGGTCGGCGGGGACGAGGAAGGCGGTCACCCCGCGGGCGCCGGCGCCGGGCGTGGTGCGGGCGAAGACGGTGTAGAAGTCGGCCTCGGGGGCGTTGGAGATCCAGCACTTGGCGCCGGTGAGCCGCCAGCCGTCGCCGTCCGGCTCGGCCGCGAGGGTGAGCGCCGCCGCGTCCGAGCCGGCACCGGGCTCGCTGAGCGCGAAGGCGGCGATCGCGCTGCCGTCGGCGACCCGGGGCAGCCAGCGCTCCCGCTGGGCGGGGGTGCCGTGGGCGTGCACCGGGTGGGCGCCGAGCCCTTGGAGGGCGAGGGCGGTCTCGGCCTCGGTGCAGGCCTGCGCCAGGGACTCCCGCATCAGACACAGGTCCAGCGCACCGGAGTCGAACAGCCGCGCAAGCAGACCGAGCCGGCCCAGTTCGGCGAGGAGCGGCCGGTTGACGCGGCCGGGTTCCCCTCGGCCGGCGAGCGGGCGCAGCCGTCCGGCGGCCAGCTCGCGCAGCTCGGCGCACCAGGCGGTCTGCTCCGGTCCGAGTGAGAATACGGACACAGCCGGTCCTCCCTCCGGGGCGGGCCCGTGGCCGTCCCCACGCCCTTACCTACCCACCCCGTGACGTTATCGCGCACAGTTGACTGCCGTCACCAACACGATACGCTGGGGGTCCCCCTCCGGGGGAGCGCGAGCCCACCAGGAAGCCCGTTCGGACATCCGTCCCGGATGTCGCGGACCTCTGTCACGGCAAGGGGGCGGACCGCCATGCATCGCTCGGCCCACGTCGACACCTTCGCGCGCGACCATCTGCCCCCGCCGCACGAGTGGCCCGAGCTGCGGTTCGACCTGCCGGAGCTGCGGTACCCCGACCGGCTCAACTGCGCCGCCGAACTCCTGGACCACGCCGACCCGGCCCGCCCGGTGTTCCACACCCCGGACGGCCCCACCTGGACCTACGGGGAGCTGCGCGCGCGGGTCGACCGCATCGCGCACGTGCTCACCGGCACCCTGGGCGTGGTCCCGGGGAACCGGGTGCTGCTGCGCGGCCCGACCACGCCCTGGCTCGCCGCCTGCTGGCTGGCCGTGCTGAAGGCGGGCGCGGTCGCGGTCACCGTGCTGGCCCAGCAGCGCCCGTACGAGCTGGCGACCCTGTGCGAGATCGCCCGGGTCGGGCACGCACTGTGCGACATCCGGGTGGTGGACGACCTGGCGAAGGCCGCGATACCCGGGCTGCGCATCACGACCTACCGCGGTGACACCCCCGACGACCTGCTGCGCCGGCCGGCCCCCGCCGACCCCTACCCGGCGGTCGACACCGCCTCCGACGATGTCGCCCTGATCGCGTTCACCTCGGGCACGACGGGTCGCCCGAAAGGGTGCATGCACTTCCACCGGGATGTGCTGGCGATAGCCGACACGTTCTCACGGCACGTGGTGCGCCCCCAGGAGGACGACGTCTTCACCGGCAGTCCCCCGCTGGGCTTCACCTTCGGCCTCGGCGGGCTGGTGGTCTTCCCGCTGCGGGCCGGTGCCAGCGCCCTGCTCCTGGAACAGGCGGGCCCCCGGCAACTGCTCCCTGCGATAGCCGAGCACCGCGTCTCGGTCCTCTTCACCGCGCCGACCGCCTACCGCACCATGCTGGAGGAGCTGGACACGTACGACGTCTCGTCCCTGCGGCGCTGTGTGTCGGCCGGCGAGAACCTGCCGACGGCCACCTGGCGGGCCTGGCACGAACGCACGGGCCTGCGCGTCATCAACGGCATCGGCGCCACGGAACTGCTGCACATCTTCGTCTCCGCCGCCGACGAGCGGATCCGGCCCGGGACCACGGGCCTGCCGGTGCCGGGGTGGCAGGCGCGCGTCCAGGACGCCGACGGCAGACCGGTGCCCGACGGCGAGCCCGGCCTGCTGGCCGTACGCGGCCCGGTCGGCTGCCGTTACCTCGCCGATCCCCGCCAGCGGGACTACGTCCGGGGCGGCTGGAACATCACCGGCGACACCTACGTCCGCGACGCCGACGGCTACTTCCGCTACGTGGCCCGCGCCGACGACATGATCATCTCCGCCGGGTACAACATCGCGGGCCCGGAGGTGGAGGAGGCACTGCTGCGCCATCCGGACGTGACCGAGACGGCGGTCGTCGGCCGCCCCGACGAGGCCCGCGGCCAGGTCGCGATCGCCTACACGGTGCTGCGCGCCGGGGCCCCGCGCGACGCGGCGGCGCTGCGCGCGTTCCTCACCTCCCAGCTGGCGCCCTACAAGTGCCCGCGCGAGTTCGTCTTCCTCGACGCGCTGCCCCGCACGGCCACCGGCAAGTTGCAGCGGTTCCGGCTGCGCACCGCAGGTGACCAGCAGTGATGCCGACGACCTAAAATGATCAACGTGTCCGAGCAGCACGCCCCCAGGTCCCTCATCGTCACGCTCTACGGGGCGTACGGCCGCTTCATGCCCGGCCCGGTGCCCGTCGCCGAGCTGATCCGGCTCCTGGCCGCGGTCGGCGTGGACGCTCCCTCCGTACGGTCCTCGGTGTCCCGGCTCAAACGGCGCGGCCTGCTGTCGCCGGCCCGCACCGAGTCGGGCGCCGCGGGATACGAACTCTCCGCCGAGGCACGGCAGTTGCTGGAGGACGGCGACCGGCGCATCTACGCCGGCGCGCCCGTCGCGGACGAGGGCTGGGTGCTCGCGGTGTTCTCGGTCCCGGAGTCGGAGCGGCAGAAGCGGCACGTGCTGCGCTCCCGGCTGGCCGGCCTGGGCTTCGGCACCGCGGCTCCGGGGGTGTGGATCGCCCCGGCCCGGCTGTACGAGGAGACGGAACACACCCTGCGGCGGCTGCGCCTGGACGCGTACGTGGACTTCTTCCGCGGCGAACACCTGGGCTTCGCGGCCACGGCCGAGGCGGTGGGCCGCTGGTGGGACCTGGCCGCGATCGCCAAGGAGCACGAGCGTTTCCTGGACGCGCACGCGCCCGTGCTCCAGGCCTGGGAGCGGCGGCCGGACACCCCGCACCAGGAGGCGTACCACGACTACCTCCTCGCCCTCGACTCCTGGCGCCACCTCCCCTACACCGACCCGGGCCTGCCCACCCGCCTCCTCCCGGCGAACTGGCCGGGCGTCCGCTCGGCCCAGGTCTTCCGCCGCCTGCACGAACGGCTGCGCGACGCGGGCGCGCAGTTCGCGGGGCTGTGACCCCGCTTGTTGCCTAGCGGTCGAGGCTGAGGGAGAGCCGGGGGCGTGGGGCGTCCGTGCGGCCGGTGCGCGGGCGCCGGCTGCCCGCGCGGTAGGGGGCGGGCCAGACCGCGCCGGGTCCCTCGTAGCCCTGTTCGGCCGCCGCGTGCAGGGTCCAGTGCGGGTCGTACAGGTGCGGCCGGGCCAGCGCGCACAGGTCGGCGCGGCCCGCCAGGATCAGCGAGTTGACGTCGTCCCACGAGGAGATCGCGCCGACCGCGATCACCGGGACGCGGACCTCCTGCCGGATCCGGTCGGCGAACGGCGTCTGGTACGACCGCCCGAACTCCGGCCGCTCCTCGGCCACCACCTGCCCGGTCGAGACGTCGATGGCGTCGGCGCCGTGCGCGGCGAAGGCTCGGGCGATCTCGACGGCGTCCTCGGCGGTCGTCCCGCCCTCCGCCCAGTCGGTCGCCGAGATCCGGACGGTCATCGGCCGCTCGGCCGGCCACACCGCGCGGACGGCGTCGAAGACCTCCAGCGGGAACCGCAGCCGCTTGTCCAGGGAGCCGCCGTAGGCGTCGGTGCGGTGATTGGTGAGCGGGGAGAGGAAGCCGGAGAGCAGATAGCCGTGGGCGCAGTGCAGTTCGAGCAGGTCGAAGCCGGCCCGGGCGGCCCGCCAGGCGGCTGCCGCGAACTGCTCGCGGATGTCGGTGAGCTGGGCGCGGGAGAGTTGGCGCGGGATCTGGCTGCCCGGCTTGTACGGCAGCGGGGAGGGGGCCAGGACGGGCCAGTTGCCGCTGGGCAGCGGCTCGTCGATGCCCTCCCACATCAGCTTCGTGGAGCCCTTGCGGCCGGAGTGCCCGAGTTGTACGCCGATCGCGGCGCCCGGGGCCTGGCGGTGCACGAAGTCGGTGACGCGCCGCCACGCCTCGGCCTGCCGCCCGGCGTAGAGGCCGGCGCAGCCGGGGGTGATCCGGCCCTCCGCGCTGACGCACGCCATCTCGGTCATCACGAGGCCGGCCCCGCCGAGGGCCCGTGCGCCCAGGTGGACGAGGTGGAAGTCGCCGGGGACCCCGTCGGTGGCGGAGTACATGTCCATCGGTGAGACGACGACCCGGTTGCGCAGGGTCAGGCCGCGCAGCCGGAATGGCGTGAACATCGGGGGCGTGCCGGGCGGGCAGCCGAACTCGCGCTCCACGGCCGCGGTGAAGCGGGCGTCGCGCAGCCGGAGGTTGTCGTGGGTGACCCGGCGGCTGCGGGTGAGCAGGTTGAAGGCGAACTGGCGGGGCGGCTGGCCCAGGTACAGCCGCAGGTTCTCGAACCACTCCAGGCTGGCCCGGGCGGCCCGCTGCGTGGAGGCGACGACGGGCTTGCGCTCCTCCTCGTAGGCCGCCAGCGCGCTGGGCACGTCCGGCTGTTCCGTCAGGCAGGCGGCCAGGGCGAGGGCGTCCTCGACGGCGAGCTTGGTGCCGGAGCCGATGGAGAAGTGGGCGGTGTGGGCGGCGTCGCCGAGGAGGACGACGTTGCCGTGCGACCAGCGGTCGTTGACCACGGTACGGAAGGTGGTCCAGGCGGACTTGTTGGACCGCAAGGGGCGTCCGCCGAGCGCGTCGGCGAAGACCTTGGCGCAGCGTTCGACGGACTCCTGGGGGGTGAGTGCGTCGTATCCCGCCGCCCGCCAGACCTCCTCGCGCATCTCGATGATGACGGTGGACGAATCCGCCGCGTAGGGGTAGCCGTGCAGTTGCATCACGCCGTGTTCGGTCTCGGCGATCTCGAAGCGGAAGGCGTCGAAGGGGAAGTCGGCGGCGAGCCAGATGTAGCGGCAGCGGTGTTCGGTCACCTGGGGGCGGAACACGGGCGAGTGGGTCTCGCGGGTGGTGCTGTGGACACCGTCGGCGGCGATGACGAGGTCGTGGTCCTGCGAGAGCCGGTCGACGGGCGGCGCCTCGGTGGAGAACCGCAGCTCCAAGCCCAGGGAGCGGCAGCGGGTGTGCAGGATCTCCAGCAGCCGGTGCCGGCCGAGCGCGGCGAATCCGTGGCCGCCGGAGCGGTGCCGTATGCCGCGGCGCACGATGTCGATGTCGTCCCAGCGCACGAAGTCGCGCCGCAGGGCTTCGTAGACGACGGGGTCGGCGTGTTCGATGCCGCCGAGGGTCTCGTCGGAGAGGACCACGCCGAAGCCGAAGGTCTCATCGGGGGCGTTGCGTTCCCAGACGGTGACGTGGCGGGCGGGGTCGAGGCGTTTCAGCAGGGCGGCGGCGTAGAGGCCGCCGGGGCCTCCGCCGATGATCGCCACGCGCACCGGACCTCACCTCCCCCGCCACTTCGGCGGGCGCTTCTCCGTGAAGGCCGCGTGGAACTCCGCGTAGTCCTCGCCGTTCATCAGCAGGGCCTGGGTCGAGGCGTCCAGTTCCACCGCCGCCGCCAGGGGCATGTCGAGCTCGGCCGTGAGCAGCGCCTTGGTCTGGGCGTGGGCGAGGGCCGGGCCGTCGGCGAGGCGGCGGGCCAGCCCGGCGGCCGTCTCGTCCGCCCGGCCCTCCTCCGCCAGCTCGCTGATCAGGCCGATGCGCTCGGCCTCGGGGGCCCGCACCGGCTCGCCCAGCATCAGCAGGCGGGTGGCGTGGCCGAGGCCGACGACCCGGGGCAGCAGGTAGGCCGCGCCCATGTCGCCGCCGGACAGGCCGACCCGGGTGAAGAGGAAGGCGAAGCGGGCCGAGGGGTCCGCGATCCGGAAGTCGGCCGCCAGGGCGAGGACCGCGCCCGCGCCGGCCGCCACGCCGTGCACCGCCGCGATCACCGGGAACGGGCATTCGCGGATCGCCCGGACGACCTGGCCGGTCATCCGGTTGAAGTCGAGCAGCTGGGCCGTGTCCATGGCCAGCGTGGCGCCGATGATCTCGTCCACGTCGCCGCCGGAGCAGAAGCCGCGGCCCTCGCCGGCCAGGACGAGGGCGCGCACCGAGCGCTCCCGGGACAGCTCGGCGAGCAGGTCGCGCAGGTCGGCGTAGGCGCCGAAGGTGAGCGCGTTGAGCTTCTCAGGGCGGGCGAGGGTGACGGTGGCCACCCCGTCGGCGATCCCGACCCGCAGGTGGGCCCAGTCGGCGGTGCGGGGGGCGGAGCCGGTGAAGGGACTCATGACGTGCGGCCTCCTAGCGCGGCGGTGCCGTACGTTGCTCTACCCCATGAAGTTATCACCTGTTTGTGACTGTCGTCACCAGGGCGCGACACCGCAGCCGCATGCCTGTCGGTACGCCTGCCGCAGATGGCCGGATCCCGTCGCATCGGTCACCGGTTGTCGACAGCGCCGTAACAGTGCGGACGCGCGGGCGAGGCGGGCCGTTCACCTGGGTAGGCCGCCTGGTGCCGGGGCCCGAGGGGGTCCCGGACGAAGCCCGGCGACGGCCTTGGATGGCCGGGCCCGTACCATTCGTACAGTCGAAAGCAGGACAGCCTGCTCCATGAACGGACTCGCCTTGCACGAACGCCCCGCCGAACCGGCCTCCTGGCGCATCGCGCTGCCGCACACCGCAGCGGCGGTGCCCGTGGCGCGTGCCCTGGTGCGCACGGCCCTCACCGAGGTGGAGCACGTGGCCGACTGCGACACGGCGGAACTGCTCACGGCCGAGCTGGTGGCCAACGCGGTGGAGCACACCGCCGGGCGCGGCCCGATAGAGCTGGTGGTGGAGCTGGCGCCGACCGGTTGCCAGGTCGAGGTGCACGACCCGGACCCGGCGCCGCCCGGGCATCTGACCCGGCCCGTGATCGAGGAGCCCGACGTCTGGCAGGAGGGCGGGCGCGGGCTGCTGCTGATCCGCGCCCTCAGCTCGTCCTGCGGACACCGCCCCACCCCGTCGGGCAAGGCGGTGTGGTTCAGACTGCCTGTGATTCCCGCTCAGCGCCGGCCGGCGTGACCTCGGCGACCGGCGTGACCTCGGCGACCGGCCGCGCCAGCGTGGAGTGCCGGCGGCCGTAGACGCCGTAGACCAGCAGGCCCACCGCGAGGAACACGGCGAACTGGAGCCAGGTCCGCCAGCCCGTCTCGTACATCAGGTACAGGCAGAAGGCGACGCCGAGCAGCGGGGCCACCGGGTACAGCGGCACCCGGAAGCTGCGGGCGAGGCCCGGTTCGCGGCGGCGCAGGGCGATCACCACGATGTTGACGACGGCCATGACGGCGAGCGTGCCGATGGTGCACAGGTTCATCACGGCGTCCAGGGAGGCGAAGGCCGCCGGGAGAGCGAAGACCACCGCGACGATCAGGGTGCCGGCGACCGGTGTGGAGGTCTTGGGGCTGACCTTCTCGAAGACCCGCGGGATCAGGCCGTCCCGGGACATCGACATCAGGATGCGGGTCTGGCCGTACATCACGGCGAGGACCACGGAGGCGATGGCGACGACCGCGCCGAAGGCGATGACACCGCCGCCGACGGTGGAGCCGGTGACCTCGTTGACGACGTAGGAGAGGGCGGCGGGGTGCCCGGCGACCCGGTCGCCGCCGATGGCGCCGATCGCCGCGAGCGCGACCGCGCAGTACAGCAGGGTCACGAGGCCCATGCACACCATGATCGCGACCGGGATGTCCCGGCGGGGGTTCTTCGCCTCCTCGCCGGCGGTGGTGATCGCGTCGAAGCCGATGTAGGAGAAGAAGGCGGCGGTGGTGCCCGCGCCGATGCCGCCGAGGCCGGCCGGGGAGAACGGCGTGAGGTTGCCGTCCTTGAAGGCGCTGTAGCCGATGGCGCAGAAGGCGAGGAGGATCGCGAGCTTCACGGCGGCCATGGCCGCCGTGGCCCGGGCGCTCTCGCGCACCCCGCGCACCAGCAGCACGGAGGCCATGGCGATGACGAGCACGGCGGGGAGGTTGACGAGGCCGCCGTCGCCGGGGCCGGCGGACAGGACGGCCGGGAGCTGGAGGCCGGTGAGGCTGTGCAGCAGTTCGTTGACGTACTCGCTCCAGCCGACCGCGACGGCCGAGATGGAGATGCCGTACTCCAGCAGCAGGCACCAGCCGACCAGGAAGGCGGTGGACTCGCCGAGGCCCGCGTAGGCGAAGGAGTACGAGGAGCCGGAGACCGGGATGGCGCCGCCCAGCTCCGCGAAGGAGAAGGCGGTGAAGACGCAGGTCAGCGCGGCGAGGACGAAGGAGATGACGACGGCGGGACCGGCCTGGGCGACGGAGTCGGAGAGACCGACGAAGATGCCGGTGCCGACGATGGCGCCGACCCCGAAGCAGATGAGCTGGAAGAGGCCCATGGTGCGCTTCAGGCCGTGTCCCTCGCGGTCGGCTCCGGATTCGGCGACGAGCAGGTGCGGGGACTTGATGCGGGGAGCGGGCATGCGGGTGGTGCTCGTTTCTGGTGGTGCGGGCGCCCGTCGTAGGGGCGCGGCGTCGGCTCCGAGAAGGGGTGGCTCGGGCCGCCGGTCAGGATAAGGCCTGGTGAGGCGGGTCAGGCAAGGATGTCCCGGCCGAGGGTTGCGACCAGCACGGCCTTGATGGTGTGCAGGCGGTTCTCGGCCTCGTCGAAGACGATCGAGTGGGCGGACTCGAAGACCTCGTCCGTCACCTCCAGCGACGCCAGGCCGTGGGTCTCGTGGATCCGCTGCCCCACGGTGGTGCCGAGGTCGTGGAAGGCCGGCAGGCAGTGCAGGAACTTCACGTCCGGGTTGCCGGTGGCGTGGAGCACGTCCATGGTCACGGCGTAGGGGGCGAGGGCCGTGATCCGCTCGTCCCACACCTCCTTGGGCTCCCCCATGGAGACCCAGACGTCGGTGGCGACGAAGTCCGCGCCCAGGACGCCCTCGGCGATGTCCTCGGTGAGGGTGACGCGGGCACCGCTGGTCTCGGCGAGCACGCGGGCGCGCTCGACGATCTCCGGGGCGGGCCAGTAGGACTTCGGGGCGACGATCCGTACGTCCATGCCGAGCAGGGCGCCGGTGACCAGGTAGGAGTTGCCCATGTTGAAGCGGGCGTCGCCGAGGTAGGCGAAGGCGATCTTCCGCAGCGGCTTGGCGCTGTGCTCGGTCATGGTGAGCACGTCGGCGAGCATCTGGGTGGGGTGCCAGTCGTCGGTGAGGCCGTTGTAGACGGGCACGCCGGCATACGCGGCCATCTCCTCGATCTTGGCCTGGCTGTCGCCCCGGTACTCGATGCCGTCGAACATCCGGCCCAGCACGCGCGCGGTGTCCTTGACCGACTCCTTGTGCCCGATCTGCGAGCCCGAGGGGTCGAGGTAGGTCGTGTGGGCGCCCTGGTCGGCGGCGGCGACCTCGAACGCGCAGCGGGTGCGCGTCGAGGTCTTCTCGAAGATCAGCGCGATGTTCCTGCCCCGCAGGTACGGCGTCTCGGTCCCGGCCTTCTTGGCGGCCTTCAGCTCGGCGGCCAGCTCGACCAGGCCGCGGAACTCCTCCTCGGTGAAGTCGAGCTCCTTGAGGAAGTGGCGGCCGGCGAGGGCGGTCGGGACTGTCGCCATGGGGGCGCTCCAGAGGTACGACTACAGGGGACTCTGGAAGTCTATACGATCCTTCACATTTCTATGCGATCTCATACGGGGTCCCGCCCGACCGGACAGCTCATGCACCGGGGGCCGCCCCGGCCCCGGCCCAGCTCGCTGCCCGGGATCTCGATCACCTCGATGCCCTGCTTGCGCAGATGCGAGTTGGTGGTGGAGTTGCGCTCGTAGGCGACGACGACCCCGGGCTCGACGGCGAGGACGTTGCAGCCGTCGTCCCACTGCTCGCGTTCGGCCGCGTGCACGTCCTGTGTGGCGGTCAGCACCCGGATCTCCCCGAGGCCGAGCGCGGCGGCGATCGCGCGGTGCATGTGCTCCGGCGGATGGTCGGTGACCTTCAGCTCGCGTTCGCCGACGCCCGGTTCGATGGTGTACGACCGGAGCATGCCGAGGCCGGCGTACTGGGTGAAGGTGTCGCCGTCGACCATGGTCATCACGGTGTCCAGGTGCATGAAGGCGCGCCGCTTGGGCATGTCGAGCGCGACGATCGTGCGCGCGGAACCGGCCGCGAACAGCTTGTGCGCCAGCATCTCCACGGCCTGCGGGGTGGTGCGCTCGCTCATGCCGATCAGCACGGCGCCGTTGCCGATCACCAGCACGTCGCCGCCCTCGATGGTGGAGGGGTAGTCCGCCTGCCCCCGGGACCACACGTGGAACGTTTCGTCACGGAACAGCGGGTGGTGGCGGTAGATCGCCTCGAAGTGGACGGTCTCCCGTTGCCGGGCGGGCCAGCGCATGGCGTTGATGGAGACGCCGTCGTAGATCCACGCCGAGGTGTCGCGGGTGAAGAGGTGGTTGGGCAGCGGGCGGAGCAGGAAGTCGTCCAGCTCCATGACGTGGAAGCGGACCGAGGCCGGTTCCGCGTGCTCCGCCAGGAACTCCCGCTTGGTCATGCCACCGACCAGGGCCTCGGCCAGCTCGCCCGGGGTCATCCGGTCGAAGGCGGCGCGCAGGTGGTCGGTGGCGAGGGGGCCGTACTCCTTCTCGTCGAAGACCCGGTCCAAGACGAGCGCGCGGGCCTCGGGGAGCGCCAGGGTCTCGGCGAGCAGGTCCCCGAAGAGGTGCACCTCGACCCCCCGGTCGCGCAGGACGTCGGCGAAGCCATCGTGCTCGGCGCGCGCCCGGCGCACCCAGAGCACGTCGTCGAAGAGCAGGGCGTCCTTGTTGCTGGGGGTGAGCCTCTTGAGCTCCAGATCCGGCCGGTGCAGGATGACGCGGCGCAGCCGCCCGGCCTCGGAGTCGACATGGAATCCCATGTCTCCATCCTGACCACCGGGGCCCCGCTTCACCCTCTGCTCGGCGGTTTCCGCGCCCGCCGGTTTCCGCGCCCGGTGGCGGCCGGCGCTCCGGCGGAAGCGTTCCGGAAGCGGACGGTGACTGTCGGCGGAAGCGGCTGCGGGGCTTTGCTGGGGGTGTGAACAGCTCAGACCGTGCCGGTGGGCGGGAGTACCGGGCCCCGCTCGTCCGCGTCGCGCAGGAACGCCTCGGCCGCCGAGAGGTCGGTCCGCCCCAGCTCCTCGTCCCGGACGACGATCCGCAGCTCGGGGCAGACGGCCGGGTCCTGGCGCAGGCTCTCGGTGAAGGTCTCGACGATCAGCGACAGCAGCTGGGTGTGGTCGAGTTCGACGATGCGGGACAGGCCGGCGCCGATGAGCGGTATCGCCACCGGTCTGAACAGGCCGTGCAGGGCGACCGACGGCCACAGGCGTTCCAGGCTCAGCCGCAGGTCGGCCGGGGCGGACCGGGCGCGCAGGTCGTTGCCCAGCCGGGAGTAGGCGAGGGCGAAGACCCGGCGGTTGCCCACGGGGACCGGCACGGCGGTGCCGATCGGGTAGCGGGTGCGCCGGCCGCGCGGCTTGGCCCGGACGCTCTCGGTGGCCAGCGGGGTGACCTCCCTGAGCCCGCGGCGCAGCTGGTCGTCCAGCAGCCGGTGCCGGCCCTCGAAGAGGCGGTCGACGAGCTGCCCCTGCACGCTCTCCCGGCTGATGACGATGTCGTCGGTGGAGGTGTCGAAGGTGTCGGAGAACCCCACGACCAGGTTGGCGTCCTCCTGGTCGAACAGGTCGCCGCGCACCACGACGACGTCGACCCGCAGCCCGCGCAGGGTGTGGCGCAGCAGTTCGTCGCCGTGCCGCTCGCGCAGCCGGGCGTTCAGACGGGCGAGGGCGGCGGCGGCCTCCGGGTCGTCCGGGCGTTCCCGGGCGGTCTGCTCGGCCACCGGCAGGGCGAGGTCGTAGCGGCCCAGCGCGGTGTGGCCGGCGATCAGCTCCCGCAGCGCGGTCTCCCTGAGCTGGGTCAGCCGCCGGACCGGGGCGCGCGCGAACTCCTCGTCCCGCACCTCGGTCAGCGGCCGGCCGCGCCACAGCCGCAGGGCGTCGGTGAGCAGCCGGACGGCGGAGGCCGGTGCCGCGCGCAGCGCGTCGCCCACCAGGCCGGTGAACGCGGCGCTGTCCAGCTCGTCGTCGGCGAGGTCGAGCCGGTAGGTGCCCTCGGCGCCGCGCGCGGTCGGCAGCCGGCCGGTGCGCACGATCCGGGCACCGTGTCCGGGGCCGGCCCGGTCGAACGCGCGCCGCAGCTCCAGGATCCGTTTCTGCACCTCGTTGCGGTTGCGCAGGTCCTGGTGCGGCAGTTCCACGGTCGGCTGCCAGACGTCCTCGTACAGCCGGCGCGCGGTGACGGCCTCGCCGTCGGCGGCGACCAGCCGGAGCAGCAGCCGGGCGGTGAGCGGGGTGAGGCGTACGGCGGCGCCGTTCACGTCCAGCCGGACGGGGCCCAGAACGCTCACCCGTATGCACGGTGCACGGGTCTGCACGCGCCTCGCCCCCTCCGCCGCGTGACGTCCCGTCAACAGTGCCGTCAGCGTACCAAGGTGGCCTGGAGGGAAGCATGCGGTTGACCGGTCCCCGCCCTTCGCCGCGGCCCGGGTGGCCGCGGCTGCTGCGGTCGTGGCGCGAACGGCGGGTGTTCGCCGGCAGTGTGCTGGCGGCCTTCGGCGGGGTGTCGGCCGTCGTGCAGTTCGCCGGCCAGCTCTTCCCCGACGCCGTGTCCCGGCCCGGACTGGTGCTGGCCGGCTCGGTGACCCTGTGCCTGGCCTGGGGGCTCGTCCGGGCGCGTCCGCAGGCCGCCGTACGGCAGGAGTTCACCCGTCCCGGGATGACGGTGGTGGTCGAGGAGGGCGACCTCTTCGAACAGCCCGGCCAGCTGGTGGTGGGGTTCACCGACACGTTCGACACCGTCGTGGACGACGGTGTCGTCATCAACGACGCCAGCGTGCAGGGGCAGTTGCTCGCCCGCCGCTACGCCGGGGACGCCCGGCGGCTGGACGCGGAGCTGGCCGCCGCGCTGGCGGGGGTGACCCCGGTGGCGTGGGAGAGCGCGCGGGACAAGCCGCGGGGCAAGCGCGCCCGGTACCCGGTCGGCACGGTCGCCGTCCTCGGCACCCGGCCCGACCTGGTCTTCGCCGTCGCCTACAGCCGGATGGGCAACGACTGCGTCGCCTCCTCCAAGGTCCAGGACCTGTGGCTCGGCCTGGACCGGCTGTGGGACGCCGTCCACCGGCACGGCCAGCTCGAACGCCTCACCATGCCGTTGACCGGCGCGGGCCTGGCCCGGCTGCACGACCTGGACGAGGACAGCCTGCTGCGGCTGATCCTGCTGTCCTTCGTCGTGCACTCCTGGGAACGCCCGGTCTGCCGCGAACTGCACGTGCTGGTCCGCCCCGGTGAGCTGGGGCGGATCGACCTGCCGGAGACCGGCGCCTTCCTGGCCGGCCTGGCGGCGGGCGCCCGGCGCCATGTCTGACGCCGGGCGCCGGGCGGTACGGGCCCGTCCCCCGACCGTGGACGACCACCGGGCCCGTACCGCGGCTCAGCGGGCCGGCGGTGTCGCCCGCCCGGTGCGGCCGTACGCCGTCAGATGGCGGTACGGCCAGGTCTGGAGCCAGTCCGAGCGGGTGTCGTCGACCGCGCAGCCCGCCAGCTTCAGCCGCTCGGCGATCTTGCGCAGGGCGGTCTCCGTGCCGTCGAACCGGATGACGTTCCGGCCGGCGATGTCGGCGATCGGGCGCAGCTCTCCGACCTCCACCATCAGGGTGCGCTCCGGGTAGGCCATCAGCACCATGCCCAGCTCGATGAGCACGTTGGGCCGGGGCTGACCGGTGGGCTCGGTCTCGTACGGCGGTTCGTTGCGGCCGTACAGGTCCGGGTGGAGCTGGGCGACGTCGTCCGGGGTGAGCAGCACGAGGGCCGCCTGGGCCAGCTCGGGGGCCCCGGCGACGACCTCGCCGAGGAACGGCGCCGTCTTGCCGGTGGCGTTGACCAGGGCCTCCCACTCCAGCGGACGCAGATCGAGCAGGCGCAGCAGGTCGAACATCCGCAGGCGCACCTCCTCGTCCCGCCCGTGGACGACGAAGACGTTGCGGCGGCGGTCCGGGGCGGGGCCGTCCTGGTCCGGGCCGGTGCCGCGGGCGGCGGTGGGAGGGGCGCCGTAGTGGTTCTGCGTGCCCGAGTTGGTGGTGTTGTTGTTCCCGGTGACGAAGCTGTTGTGGCGCCCGAAGTCGTTCCGGCTCCCGTAGTCGCTGCTGTTGCCGCCCGTGGAGGTGTGCGTCATGCGGATCCCGCCCCCTGACCGCCGCCCGGGCCGCCGAAGTTCTGCGTGCCCGAGTTGGTGGTGTTGTTGTCGCCGTGCACGAAGCTGTTGTTGTGCCCGTAGTTGTTGAGGATGTTCGTCTGGCGGGCCTCGTGCTCCGTGAGGTCCACGTTGTGCTCGTACAGGAAGTCACGGACGACGTGGAGGAACTGGCGCTCCACGATCTGCGTGTACTTGATGGTGTCGGTCTCCTGGAAGAAGACGTGGAAGTGGGGGCTGGTCGCCATCTCCCGGACGCTGGTGACCGCCCCGCGGTTGAGCAGGGCGTCCGCGTAGCGGCCGAGGCCGAACTCGCTGGTGTCGGCCGGCTGAGGCACCCGGATCCTCTCCTTGGTCCACGGCAGCCGCGGGAGCAGCCGGGCGCCCGCCGCCTTGGCGGCGGCCGACCGGACCGTGGAGTGGGGCGTGCCGCGCATGGTGTGCCAGGCGAGCTTGAGCAGCAGCCGCTCGTCCAGGGCGGCGGGGAGCCGGTCCACCAGCTGGAAGCTCGCCCGGATCGGCGCCAGCACGTACGAGTAGAACTCGGTGTGCAGGGTGTTGCCCTTGAGGTCGAAGCCCACGAACGCCGTGGTGACCAGCTCCTGGTCCCAGGACCCCACCCGGATGCACAGATAGCTGCGTCCGGTGTCGTGGACGTCCCGCCAGTCGCCGTCGAGCTGCTCGGGCGTCGGCTCCGCCACACCCCGGAGCGTCGTGACGGCCGTGGTGAAGGTGCTGCGCTCGACGGCGAGGCCCTCGATCCGCTGCGCCGGGCGGGCCTGGGCGCGCAGCCGGGCGGTCATGCGGTCGGCGACGTAGGCGGTCAGTTCCTCGACGGTGAAGGGGACGACCTCCTTGCGTTTGGGCTCCTGGCCGGTGGCGCCGGGTGCCGCGGAGGGGCCCGCGCCGGGCCGGCCGTCGAACACCCCGAGCGGCGCGCCGATCAGCAGTTCCGCGTTGGACCACCGGCGCACCGGCGTGCCCGCGCCGACGAACGGCTTGTAGCCGCCGTAGCGGACCACCGTGCCGTCCGAGGACTGCTCCCGCTTGATCTTGTCGACCAGTTGGGACGTCAGCTCCGGGTGCTCGGGGTACGAACCGTCGAACCCCCGGCCGGCCTGCGGGGCGAGCCGGCGCGTCAGCGTCTGGAGGGTGACGACCCGCCGCAGGAAGGCGGTGACCCACAGCAGCCACAGCACGGCCAGCAGCGCGGTGAAGCCGCTGAGCGCGCCGGTGACCATGAGGACGAACGTGAGGGCGGCGCCCGCGGCGAACACGGCCAGCCGGATGCGCTGGAGCCGGCGCGCCGCCAGGGCGTGCGCGAGCACGGGCACCGCGTCGTACCCGTACGACGGGGCCACCACCCGGTACCGGTGGGTCAGCAACTCGCGGATGACACCGGCGCGGTAGACCGGGTCGAGGTAGGTGCCCGCGCACAGCAGCCGGGTGGCGTTGCTCGTCGCGTCCGCGGCCGGACGGGCCACGGCCGGCCGGTCCGGTTCCGGCGACGGAGCGGGCACGGTGAGGAAGTCACTCGCCATTGTCTTCTCGCTCCGCTCTGCTCAGCCGGTGGGGTTCATGGAGGCGTCGGTGATGACACCGTCGACCACGGTGTACCGGCCGCTGTACGACTTCTGCGTGCCGTCGGTCTGCCGGGCGAGGAGATCCACCCAGACCGTCTCGTCCTGGACGGACTGGATGGTGACGTAGTCCCGCTCGGTGGTGGCGAAGCCCGACACGAAGGAGCTGTAGGACGCGTCGAGGTTCTTGCCGCCCAGGTCCCAGGCGGTCTGGAAGTCGTGTTCGTTGATGGCCTCGAAGAAACGCGTCACCGTGCCGGAGGGGCTGTCGGCCGCCTCGGGGCTCTCGGTGCCGGCCGGGCTGGAAGCGGTGTCCGCGGGGTCGGCGCTGTCGGTGGACAGCTGGGTCGGCGTCTCGTCCGCCGTGGCGGCGCCCGGCGCCGGTGTGTCCGGGGACGACGGGTCGTAACCGCCGGAGTAGCCGCCCGAGTAGCTGTCGGAGTAGCCGCCGTCCTCCGAGCCCAGGTGGGGGACGATGCCCATGAGCAGGATCAGCAGAAGGGGGACACCACCGATGAGCAGTGCGTACGTCCGCTCCCTACCGCCGGCGGGTAAGAGGCTCGGCGGCTCGTAGGTGTGGTTCATGGGTCCTCGCAACTCCCGGCAGACGGCCGGGACCTCGCTCGTTCCGTCGGTATGACGACAGTCACTCTGCCCGACATCCGTCGGGCGGGCGCCGGTTTCGCGCTTCCGATGCGCTTCCGATCCCGACACGCGGGCGGGTGGGCCGGACAGGTGTTCAGATCGCGGTGCAGGGCACCGGCCACTGCCGGATGCGCGGGGGCAGGGCCACGGCCCAGCCCCCGCCCGTGAGCACCAGCCGCTCGGCCGTGAGCAGTCCCAGCGCCTCCCGCTCGGTCGCGTCCAGCTCCGCGACGGGCGTGGGCTCCAGCAGCCGGAGGAACGTGGCGTGCAGCGCGGGGTGGTCCAGGGTCAGGCGGACGGCGGTGCCCCGCTCCCTGCGGTCCAGGACGGTGACGAAGTCCGGGCCGCGCCGGTGGTAGAGGGTGCCGTGGGCATGACCGGTCCGCCAGGATGCCCACACGCCGGGTCCGCCGAGCGGTTCGGTGGGGGGCGGGAGGTGGTGCAGCAGGCGGGGGTCGTACGACGGTGTGCCGGTCGCCCGCCAGCTCACACCGAGGCCCAGGCCCTGGCACTCGCGCAGGAACCGCACCGCCTCCGCCGTCGCGCGGCCCGTGCCGCTCAGGTCCAGGGGCTCGGCGGCTTCGACCCGGCGCCCGGTGCGCCGGTGCGGAACGGTGCCGGTCAGCCCGCTCGGCCCGCTCGACCTGTCCTCCCCGGTCGGCCCGCTCATCCGGCCCCCTCGGGCAGCCGGACCGGCTCGCCCCAGGTCGGCAGGGAGACGTACGTGGCGCCGTCGCGGAACAGCAGGCCCAGCGAGAACGCGTGGTCGACCCATGCCTCCAGGGCCCGCGCCGGCACCGCGTGGCCGTCGGTGGTCAGCAGGCGGTGCAGCGCGGGAACGGTCCGGCCGTCCTCCAGCCGGCGCAGGGTCGCGGCCCGCCAGCCGGTGAAGCGGTGGGTGGCGGGCGGGCGGCCGTACCGGCGGTCGTGCACCAGCAGCCCCGCGCCGTCCTCCTCGAACAGCAGCCGGGAGTCCGCGTGCCCGGACCGCCAGGCGGCCACCGCCTCCGTCAGCCGCCGCTCCACCGGGCCGCCGATGCCCGCGGGCTCGGTGTCGAACAGGTAGACCAGATCGGTGAGTTCGTCCTCGGGCAGGTCGTAGACGTGCTGGTACATCGCGGCCGGGCGGCGCTCGCCGAAGCCGAGGCCGGGGTCGGTGAAGTGCGGGCTGAACCGTTCCAGCTGGATGCGGTGGGCGCCGCTCGGCGGCTGGAGGTGGACCAGCGCGGGCAACTGGTCGATGACGGGCGCGTAGTCGTCCGCGGTCTCGCCGGGGAAGCCGTACAGCAGGTTCCAGGAGCAGGTCAGGGCGTGGTTCTCGCACTCGCGCAGGGTGCGGACGTTACGGGCGCCGGTGACGCCCTTGTCCATGAGGTCCAGGACGCGGCTGCCCAGGCTCTCGATGCCGGGCTGGATGTGCACGGTTCCGGAGGCACCGAGGAGTGCGAGCTGGTCGGGGGTGAGGTTGGACTTGACCTCGTAGTGCAGCCGCAGGTCCCAGCCGCTCTCGCTCACGCGGGGCAGGAAGTCGCGGAAGTAGGCCATGTCGATGATGTTGTCGACGGTGACCACGTCGAGGAGGCGGTGGCGGCGCACCAGCCGGTCGACCTCCGTCCACAGTCGCTTCCCCGGCTTGGCGCGGAAGGCCATGGCCGTGCCGTTCAGCCCGCAGAAGGTGCAGTGGTGCTTCTCGCCCCACCAGCAGCCCCGGGCTCCCTCGACGACGAGCTTCGGATGGATGTGCTCCTGGACCGGGGAGGCGTCCAGGGCGGCCTGCCACTGGTCGTAGTCGGGCGAGGGTATGTCGGCCGGGGCCACGGTCCGCCGGGTTTCCGTGTTGGCCCGGGACACCGTGCCGTCCCACCAGCACAGGCCGGGGACGTCCGCCGGGGCGGTCCGGGCGTCCAGGTGGCGCAAGAGCGCGGGGAGGGCGTACTCGGCCTCGCCGCGGACCACGTGGTCGACGAAGGGGTGGTTGCGGTGCAGGGCGTGCCCCATCGGGCCGTCGCAGTTGCTGCCGCCGAGGACGACCGTCACCTCGGGGCGCCTGCGCTTGAGTTCGCGGGCGAGGGCGAGGGACGGCACGTTCTGCATGAAGGTGGTGGTGAACCCGACCACGTCCGGTCCGGCCGCCAGGATCTCGGTGGCGCAGGCGTCGACGAAGCCGGCCGCGTACGGGCGCATCGCGAGGGCCGTGTCGAGGGGGACGTCCCGCTCGGCCGCGTACTCCTTCAGCCGGGCCTCGCCCCAGCCGGGGTCGTCGTACAGGACGCCGGAGAAGACCCAGTCGCCGAGGCCGTGGAAGATGGCGTCGCTGCCGACCGCGACGTAGTCGCCCGGGCGGAGCCGGCCGCCGGAGCGCTCCAGCAGGAACTCCGCCCAGCGCAGCGAGCCGTGGAACTCGCTCACCTCGTCGCCGGGGCGCGCCCGCCGCACGATCTCCTGGAGCAGGCCCAGTTGCAGCGAGGGCAGGTCGAGCGGGTGCCACGGCATCGTGACCAGGTGGACGCGCATGCTCAGCGGGTCGGCCGCTTCTCCAGGATCGCCGGCCGGCGGGTGGTGCTCCCCTGGTCCTCGCGGACCACGGTCTTCTTGATCTCCACGCTCGCCACTCCCCTCATGGCACGCGAACGCCCTTGCGCCGCACGGCTGTCCACCATATGGACAGGTGTGTGCGCGACACAAGGGCGTAGTGCGACCGGCGCGTCGAGAAGGCGTGTGCCGGTGCCGCGAGGAGGGTGTGCCCGGCGGTGCCTACAGCCGCGGGTCCACCGGCTCCGACTCCAGTGCCAGCACGCCGAACACCGCCTCGTGCACCCGCCACAGCGGCTCCCCGTCGGCGAGCCGGTCCAGGGCCTCCAGGCCGAGGGCGTACTCGCGCAGCGCCAGGGACCGCTTGTGGTTCAGGAACCGCCGCCGCAGCCGGGCCAGGTTGTCCGGCCGGGTGTACTCGGGACCGTAGATGATCCGCAGGTACTCGCGGCCCCGGCACTTGATGCCGGGCTGCACCAGCCGCCCCTCGGAGGTGCGGACCAGCGCGTCGACCGGCTTGACGACCATGCCCTCGCCGCCCCGGCCGGTCATCTCCAGCCACCAGTCGACGCCCGCGCGGACCGACTCCGGGTCGCCGGTGTCGACGTACAGCCGCCGGGTGGTCTGGAGCAGTCCGGTGCCGTCGTGTTCCACCAGCCGGTCGATCAGGGCCAGTTGTCCGTCGTGCGGGAGCGCGGCGAGGCTGCGGCCCTGGACGGCCAGGAGCTGGAAGGGGGCCAGCCGGACCCCGTCCAGTCCCTCGGTGGTCCAGCAGTAGCGGCGGTAGGCGGCGGTGAACGCCTGGGCGTCGGCGGCGCGTTCGCGCTGCCGGGTGAGCAGGCCGCCCACGTCGGCACCGCGCGCCGCCGCGGCCTCCAGGGCGGCGAGCGCGCCCGGGAACACCGCGCCGGACGCGGCACCGACGGCCGCGTACTGGCCGCGCAGCAGCCCCGTGGCCTTCAGCGACCACGGCATCAGCTCGGCGTCCAGCAGCAGCCAGTCCGTGTCGAGTTCGTCCCAGAGGCCGGCGTCCCCGACCGCCGAGCGCAGCCGGCCGAGGATCTCCTCTGTCACCTCCGCGTCGTCGAAGAACGGCCGCCCGGTACGGGTGTAGAGCGAACCGGTGGGGCCCCGCACACCGAACCGCTTCCGTGCCGTCTCCGCGTCCCGGCAGACCAGGGCCACCGCCCGGGAGCCCATGTGCTTCTCCTCGCACACCACCCGTGCGACGCCGTCCCGCGCGTACTGCGCGAACGCCTCCTCGGGGTGCTCCAGGAAGTGTCCCTCAGCGGCACCGCCGCGGGCCTCGACCTGCGAGGTGGCCGTCGGCGCCATGGTCGGCGGCAGGTACGGCAGCAGGCGCGGGTCGGTCGCGAAGCGGCTCATGACCTCAAGGGCCGCCGCCGCGTTCTCCTCGCGGACGGCCACCCTGCCCGCGTGCCGGGTCTCCACGGCCCGGCGGCCGTGCACGTCCGCCAGGTCCAGCGGCCGGCCGTCGTGCCCGCCGGGCGCCTCGGTGCGCAGCGGCTTCGCCGGCTCGTACCAGACCCGCTCGGCCGGTACGTCGACCAGCTCGCGCTCCGGCCAGCGCAGCGCGGTCAGCTTGCCCCCGAAGACGGCACCGGTGTCCAGGCAGATGGTGTTGTTGAGCCAGGTGGCCTCGGGCACGGGCGTGTGGCCGTAGACCACCGCGGCCCGGCCCCGGTAGTCCTCCGCCCACGGGTAGCGCACCGGCAGCCCGAACTCGTCGGTCTCGCCGGTGGTCTCCCCGTACAGGGCGTGCGAGCGGACCCGGCCGGAGGTGCGGCCGTGGTACTTCTCCGGCAGGCCGGCGTGGCAGACCACGAGCCGGCCGCCGTCCAGGACGTAGTGGCTGACCAGTCCGTCAATGAACTCCCGCACCTCGGCCCGGAAATCCTCGCTCTCGCCCTCCATCTGCGCGATGGTCTCGGCGAGCCCGTGGGTGGGCTGGACCCTGCGGCCCTTGAGGTGGCGGCCGTACTTGTTCTCGTGGTTTCCGGGGACGCAGAGGGCGTTGCCCGACTTCACCATGGACATCACCCGGCGCAGCACGCCGGGGCTGTCCGGGCCGCGGTCGACCAGGTCGCCGACGAACACGGCGGTACGGCCCTGCGGGTGCACCCCGTCCACGTAGCCCAGCTCGGCGAGCAGCGCCTCCAGTTCGGCGGAGCAGCCGTGGATGTCGCCGACGATGTCGAACGGGCCGGTGAGGTGGGTCAGGTCGTTGTAGCGCTTCTCGGTGACGACGGTGGCGTTCTCCACCTCCCGTACCCCGCGCAGGACGTGCACCTTGCGGAAGCCCTCGCGCTCCAGGTGGCGCAGCGAGCGGCGCAGTTCGCGGATGTGCCGCTGGATCACCCGGCGGGGCATGTCGGCGCGGTCGGTGCGGGCCGCGTTGCGCTCGGCGCACACCTCCTCCGGCACGTCCAGCACGATGGCGATGGGCAGTACGTCGTACCGCTTGGCCAGGTCGATCAGCTGACGCCGGCCGTCCTGCTGCACGCTGGTGGCGTCGACGACGGTGCGGCGGCCGGCGGCCAGCCGCTTGCCGGCGATGTAGTGCAGGACGTCGAAGGCGTCCCGGCTGGCGCTCTGGTCGTTCTCGTCGTCGGCGACCAGACCGCGGCAGAAGTCGGAGGAGATCACCTCGGTGGGCTTGAAGTGCCGCCGGGCGAAGGTGGACTTGCCGGAGCCGGAGGCGCCGACGAGGACGACGAGGGACAGGTCGGTGACGGGGAGTTCCCGTCCCGGCTCGCGGGTTCCGTTCATGCGGCCTTCGCCTCCTTCTCGGTGTCGTCGCGGTGGAACAGGGCCATCTGGGTGGGTGGGCCGACCTCGGGGTCGTCCGGGCCGACGGGGACGAACCCGACGTCGTAGCCGTGGCGTCCGGCCACGGTCGCCGCCCAGGCGCGGAACTCCTCGCGGGTCCACTCGAAGCGGTGGTCGCCGTGCCGGGCGTGTCCGGCGGGCAGGCTCTCCCAGCGGACGTTGTACTCGACGTTCGGGGTGGTCACGACGACCGTGCGCGGGCGCGCGTGCCCGAACACGGCGTACTCCAGGGCGGGCAGCCGGGGCAGGTCGAGGTGTTCGATCACTTCGCTGAGCACGGCGGCGTCGTACCCCTTGAGCCGGTTGTCGGTGTAGGCGAGGGAGCCCTGGACGAGCCTGACGCGGGCCGCCTGCCGCTCCCCCATCCGGTCGAGCCGGAGCCGCCGCTCCGCGATGGCCAGGGCCCGTACGGACACGTCGACGCCGACGATCTCGGTGAACCGGGTGTCCTTCAGCAGCGCCCGCACCAACTGGCCCTGCCCGCAGCCCAGGTCGAGGACGCGTGCGGCACCGGACGCGTGCAGCGCGGCGAGGATCGCTGCCCGGCGCTGCTCGGCGAGCGGGGTCGGCTTCTCCTCCGCCTCGGTCTCCTCCGCGACGGCGTTGTCGATGTCCTCGACCTCGCTGTCGTCGGCCTCGGCCAGCCGCACCAGCTCCAGCCGCTCGCGCGCCTGGCGGGTCAGCGACCAGCGCCGGGACAGATAGCGGCTGGTGATCAGCTGCTGCTCCGGATGGCCGGCCAGCCAGCCCTCACCGGCGCGCAGCAGCTTGTCGACCTCGTCGGCGGAGACCCAGTAGTGCTTGGCGTCGTCCAGCACCGGCAGCAGGACGTACAGGTGGCGCAGCGCCTCGGCGAGGGTCAGCCGGTCCGACTCCAGCACGAGCCGGACGTACCGCGAGTCGCCCCATTCCGGGAACGCGGTGTCGAGCGGGACGGGGTCGGCGGTGACCGTCCAGCCGAGCGGTGCGAAGAGCCGTCGTACGAGGCCGGCCCCGCCGCGGGCGGGCAGCGCCGGGACCTCGACGCGCAGCGGCAGCGGGGCCGCCGCCCGCTCCGGGCGGGCGTTGCACACCCCGCGCAGGGCGCTGGAGAAGACGGTGCTCAGCGCGACCGCGAGGAGCGAGGAGGCCGCGTAGGGACGGTCGTTGACGTACTGCGCGAGGGCCGCGTCGGGGGCGCCGCCGCGGCCCTTGCCCCTGCCCCGGCGGACCAGCGCGAGCGTGTCGGTCTCCAGCAGCAGGGCGGCCGTGCAGCGTTCGGCGTCCGCCTCGGGGTAGAAGACGTGCGCCGTGCCGTACGACGTGGAGAACGCCTGCGCCTTGTCGGGGTGCTTGTGCAGCAGGTACCCCAGGTCGGTGGCCGGGTTCCCGGCCGTGCCGGTGGTGGAGATCGTCACGAACATGCTGTCGAGTCTCCCTGGCCGGTACCCCGCCGACCACAGGTTTTCCGCGCGGCTGCGGCCGGCCGGACCCCTGCGACGGTGGCCTGCGGGGCCCCGGCCCGGCCGCGCGGCCGGGCCTGCCCGCTCAGGACTCGTCGTCGACGATCTTCCGCGCTTTCGCCATGGCCCGCTGGTCGTCGGCGCGTCGTGCGTCCAGCGCCTTCTTGTTCTTGCTGATGGCGGTCTTCTGCGCGCGGCTCTCGACGGCGTGCACGGCCTGGATGAAGCCGGTGTCGAGCTTGCACCGGGCGTCCGCGGCGGCGGTCTTCTTCTCCTTCCGCGACGGCTCGTCACCGCGGAACCAGTCGGAGTCGGTGGACGCCTGGTCCGGGTCGGAGTAGCGGAAGCCCTTGTCCTTCATGCAGCCCGACCACGCGCGCTCGGCCTTCTTCCACGCGGGGTCCTTCCGCGCTTGCTTGTGCGCCTGGTACCAGTACTGCACGGGGAGCGAGTAGTAGCCGCTGAGCCGCACGCCGCCGATCTTCGTCGGCTTGGGCTCGGGGCCGTAGATCTTCCGGACCGCCTCGCCCATGCACCCCTTGGCGGGAATGGGGTGGCCGTGCGCCTGGTGGCTGTCGCCGGACTCGAACGTGCCGGTGAGGGCCGCGTACTGGTCGGCGGGCCACTCCATGGGCTGGTCGTCGGACTCGTCCCGCGCCGCGTTGTGGTAGCCGTGCTCGGCCGCCAGGTCGGGGTCGTCCACGCCGTACGGGCTGTCGTCCCCGACCTTGCTGCCGCCCGCGAGGGTGCCCTGCCGCACCGGGTAGGTCGACTCGACGGTCCTGATGTCGAGCGCCTTGAAACCGGTGAACCCGAGCCGGACCATGCACCGCTTGGCGAGGATCCACTGTGCCGTGCCGACGGCCTTGCCGTCGCGGGTCGTCGCGTCCGGTATGTAGGCGTTCAGCGGGAACGCCTTCATGGTGTTGAGGCGGCGGGCCTCGTCGCCGGGGTCGTCGTCACCGGCGAACTGGCACGCCGACACGGCGAGCAGGCCGGTGAGAGCAAGGGGGAGGATTCTACGCACGCGGTCATATGACCAGGCAAGGATCATGTGCGCTGTGATGGAAGCCACAGTTCCGGCACACGGTGTTCACAGGAGACCCATGTGATCTCCGTTACGGCCGCCCCGGCCCCGCGTCTGATGGAGTGAGCCCTCGTCAACTGACCACTGACAGAAGGGGGAACCATGACCAACGGCCAGGGAACCCGGGTACGCGGCAGAGCCGCCGTCGCCGTGGCGGCCGGTGCCGTCCTCGGTGCGGGCGTCCTCGCGACCGCTCCCGCCCAGGCGGCCACGGCACCGGCCGCGGCCTCCGCCCAGCGCTCCGCCGCCGCGGCGCCGCAGGTGTCGGCGCAGGGCGCGTACGCCATGAACCCGGCGACCGGCAAGCAGCTCTTCGGCAAGGCGCCGGACGGACGGCTGCGGACCGGCTCCACGACGAAGATCATGACGGCGCTCGTGGTGCTGTCGCAGCGGAACGTGGACCTCGGGAAGAAGGTGAAGATCAAGAGGGAGTACACCGACTACGTCATCGACCCGGTGACGCACGTTCAGCGCTATTCGAGCGCCAATCTGATCCTCGGCGACTCGATGAAGACCAGCGACCTGCTGTACGGCCTGCTGCTGCCGTCGGGCTGCGACGCCGCCTACGCGCTCGCGGACACCTACGGCACGGGCTCGACCACGGCCCAGCGGACCAAGTCGTTCATCGGCAAGATGAACGCCAAGGCGCGCGAACTCGGCCTGAAGAACACCCACTTCGACTCCTTCGACGGGGTGTCCAACGGGAAGAACTACTCCTCGCCGCGCGATCTGGCCAAGCTGGCCGGGGTCGCGCTGAAGAACAAGACGTTCAAGAAGGTCGTCGGCACGAAGGTCTACGACGACATGCGGTCGTACCGGCCCGGCGGCGGAACGCACGCCATGAAGCCGTGGAACAACTCCAACAAGCTCCTCACCTCCTACCGGGGCGCGTTCGGCGTGAAGACCGGCTCCGGTCCGGAGGCGAAGTTCTGCCTGGTGTTCGCGGCCACCCGTGGTTCGAGGACGGTCGTGGGCACGATTCTCGCGGACACGTCGGCGGACCAGCGTTTCAAGGACGCGGCGAAGATCCTGGACTACGGCTTCACCCAGCGCGGCTGAGCCGGCCCGGGGGGACCCACGGGTCCCCCCGGCACCCCGGCCGGGTCAGGTCCGACCGGGCCGCACGGGCAACCCTTCCGGCGCGAGAGCCCTCTCACCGGGCGGACAGACCGGGCAGGGACCGTGAAGGGGGACGCACCGTGCTCGTGACCGGCCGGAGGGGCGGACGGCGGGCGTGGGCGCCGGCCGCGCTGGGACTGCTCGCGCTGCTGACGGTGTCCTGCGACACCGGCGCACGGCGGCCGGCGTCCGCCGCGCACCCGACCGCGCCGGCCCGGGTCGCTGCCTATGACGCCGGCCGGCGGACCGGTAAGGAGATCCACGACTCCGGCGGCAAGAGCGCGGCGATCCGCGAAGTTGTCTGGGGCGGCTGTGTGCGCCGCTCGCTCACGGCCCGGCCACGGGAGGTCGTGGACCGGGACCGCGGTGCCTGGGTGCTCGGCTGCCGCCACGGGGTCCTTGGCGCACCGAACCGGCGTCCCGCCCGCCCCCTGACCCGTCGCGAGACGGCTCCCGGCCTCCTGACCGACTTCCGCTCCTGGGCCGCGCGGCACGGCGCGCAGGACTCCGCGTCGAGGGCGACCCGGGTCGTCCTGGTCCACCTCGGCGACCGCGACTACGACGTCGAACTCACCAGTGCCTACGACGCCGGCGACCGCGCGGCGGGCGCGGCGGACCTGGCCGACGCGTTCGCCGAGTGGTGGGACGGCGACGACGGGGAGACCGGCGTCGCCTGGAACCTGCTCCTCCTCACACCGGACGGCGAGCGCCTTCTGACCCGGGATCTGTGACCGGCCCACCCGGCTCCGGCCGACGCTCGGACATCGCTCCGGCGAGGATGCCGAGGGTCACGGCGGCGAGGCCGAGACCGACGACACCGGTGTTGACCCAGAAGTAGCCGGGGCTGCTGGGCCGGGTGCTGCCGTCGGCCAGGACACAGTCGAAGCGGAGCGGCACCCAGGAGGCCCGCTGGCCGACGAGCACACCGGGCGGGAAGTCGTCGCGGCACTCGTGGGCCGGTGTGGAGTCCGCGCCGGAGGAGGACTCGTGCACGGAGAGCGCGACCGATCCCGCGCCCAGGAAATAGAGGACCACCGCGGCCCAGCCCGCCATCCACGCCGACCAGCGCACGAGGTCCAGCCGCCAGTCCGGGCGCCTGCCGGGCATCGCCACGGACAGGAGCTTGACGATGACGGCGATCACCCAGGCGGGGATCGCGAGAACGGCCGGGAAGAGCAGGAAGCCGAAGAGGATGCCGAGCACGGAGTCGTCGTCCATCGGCTGATCCCAGCAGGACCGCACCCCCCGGACCGTGACGGAAGCCACAGTTCCGGTCACAGCCTCGTCACAGGGGGTGGGGGGCTGGGGACGAGGGGCTAGGGGGCGGGGTGTTGGACCCGGGTGGGGCCTTGGGAGGGGTGGCGGTGTTGGGCGGGGCCTGGGAGGGGGTGGGCTATGGGGCGGGCTCTGAAAGGAGGCGGGGCGCGGCTATTGGGCGGGCCTCGGGAGTGGTGGCTCGCGGGCTGGGCCCCGGACGCATGGGACGGGTGCCCGGGAGGAGGGACCGATGGGCGGGGCCCGCCGGCCTGGCACCCCGGTCGGGTGGGCCGCTGGACCGAACCCAGGGCGGGTGAACCGCTGGCCAAGCCCCGGAACTGGGGGCCGACGGGCTGGGCCCGCGAGCCGAGCACCCCCGCCGGGAGCCGACCGATGGCCGGGACCCTGGCACCGGGCCGGTGGACCGCTGGACCGAACCCAGGGCGGGTGGACCGCTGGACCGAACCCGTGGGGCGCGGCGTTGGTCACCGCGCTGGGGACAGGACCGGCGGGCTGGGCGTCGGGAGCGCGCGGCCGGGGCTCCGGAGGCGGCCCCAGGGCGAGGTCCCGGGGCTCGTGGGGCTGGGCCCCGGGACCAGGGGTGAGGCGTCGGGTGGTTACGACAGCTGGGACTGGACCTGGCTGGAGATCAGCTCCAGGTGGTCCAGATCGCCGAGGTCCAGCACCTGGAGGTAGATCCGCTGGGAACCGATCTCGGCGTACCGGCCGATCTTGTCGACGACCTCCGCCGGGGAACCGGCCAGCCCGTTGGCCTTCAGCTCGTCCACCTCACGGCCGATCGCGGCGGCGCGCCGGGCCACCTCCTGGTCGTCCTTGCCGACGCAGACGACGAGCGCGTTGGAGTACGTCAGGTCGTCCGCGTCGCGGCCCGCCTCCACCGCGGCGGCCCGCACCCGGCCGAACTGCCGCTCACTGTCCTCGATCGAGGCGAACGGGATGTTGAACTCGTCGGCGTACCGGGCGGCGAGCCGCGGGGTCCGGGTCGCGCCATGGCCGCCGATCAGCACCGGGACCTTCTTCTGGGCGGGCTTGGGCAGCGCCGGCGAGTCGGTGAGGTCGTAGAACGCGCCGTGGAAGTCGAAGGTCTTGCCGGCCTCGGTCGCCCACAGCCCGGTGACGATCGCGAGCTGCTCCTCCAGCCGCGCGAACTTCTCCTTCGGGAAGGGGATGCCGTACGCCTTGTGCTCCTCCTCGAACCAGCCCGCGCCGAGGCCGAGTTCGACCCGGCCGCCGGACATCTGGTCGACCTGGGCGACCTGGATGGCGAGCACGCCGGGCAGGCGGAAGGTGCCGGCGGTCATCAGCGTGCCGAGACGGATGCGCTTGGTCTCGCGGGCGAGCCCGGCCAGGGTGATCCAGGCGTCCGTCGGGCCGGGAAGGCCGTCCACGCTGCCCATGCGGAGGTAGTGGTCGGAACGGAAGAAGGCGTCGAAGCCCAGGTCCTCGGTGGCCTTGGCCACGGCGAGCAGGGTGTCGTAGGTGGCCCCCTGCTGGGGCTCGGTGAAGATTCGAAGGTCCATACACCTATCCTGCACGGCGCCGCCCGCGTCAACCGCGCCGGTACCGTCCGGCACGGCTGTCCCCGGTCGGGTGAAATTCCTCCGCCCCACGCGCGGGGCCCGCTCCGGGCCAGTGACCGGCCCCGGTGATGATCGTTGGGCCGTCGGAGCCGGACCGTCCGGCGCCCGCGCCGGCCCCGGCGGGCCGGGGGCCGAGGAGGCTGTCATGTCCGAAGAGTCCGTTCCCCAGCAGGGAGGCCCCGCCGGCCGGCCGAAGGGGTTGCTGGAGCAGATGGAGGAGCTGATGGCGGCACTGAACGCGGACCTGTCGGCCCTGGCGGACCTCCAGGCCGGGGGGCCGGCGCCGGGCACGGCCGACGAGACGGAATGAGGCGGACGGCCGAGGCAGTGCGCGGGGTGGCGCCTCAGCGCGCCGACCGCCACGAGCACTGACCCCCGCACACGGCCGGGGCCGACCAGCGGTCAGGACCGACCCGAGCCGGATACTCCCGCCCTGAGCCGAGCCCGGCCAACGGCGCCCCGCCGCCCCGCCGCCCCGCCGCACCCCGCACCCCGCACCCCGCACCGAACAGCCGTCAACGCGCACCACGCCACCCGCCGCTCGCGCACGGCCGTAACCCACACGCGGGCCGCACCACACGCATCCACCCGCATCCACCGCCCCTGCCGTGCCGCCCCGCAGGGGAACCCCGCTCACACGCCCGACGGGCTGTCCTGGATGTCGCCTGGCACTACCTCCTCCCGGGCCGCCAGCTTGCGCAGCATCTCCAGGACGCGGTCGCGGGACTCGTCGGCGGCGTCGATCGCCTCCATGCACTGCCAGTACGTCGTCTCGTCGGCCGCGGCGCTGGCCATGCCGACCAGGGCTATGCCGACCTCGCCGAGCAGCCCGCCGAGGCAGAGCAGCGTCTCGCGGGCGTCGTCCAGCTTCGTGAGCTGGGCGGCGCGCAGGTCGCCGGGGTCGAGTTCGGGCGGGTCCAGGACTCCGCAGCCCCGGCCCGCCAGCTCCGTCAGTCCCAGTGCCTCGCCGCGCAGTTCCGGCGGGCCGGAGACCGCGAGGCGGCTCCCGATCGCCTGGGCGAGGGCCTGCGCCTGCCAGACCTCCGCCATCATCTCCGCCGCGTCGGCGCCACCCGCCAGCGCCCGCCTGCTCGTGAGAATGAGCCGTACCGCATCCATACGGTGCCCCCGTCCCTCCGCCGCGTCACCTCGCACGGCTGCCCGAACTCCCTTGTTCACTACCCAGCGTGAGGGACCCTGGGGCGAAAAGCCAGAGGAAGACCGAAATCTGTGGACAACAATTCGGATTCGGCCGAGGATTTGACTCCGGAGAGTAATAACGGAGTTCAGTGCTCCGATTGTTGGTCCCGGCCCCGGTCCCGGTCCTCCGCGCCGGGCAGCGGGAACCGGCGTTCGTTGCGGTCGATCTTCGCGGCCAGCGCGGCGAGCGGATCGACGCCGAGGACCTCGCAGAGCTGGAGCAGATAGGCCAGCACGTCGGCGACCTCGTCCGTCACGCGGTGGGCGGTCCCGGGGTCGTCCATCACCCGGGCGGACTCCTCGGGCGTCAGCCACTGGAAGATCTCGACCAGTTCGGAGGCCTCCACCGAGAGGGCGGCGACGAGATTCTTGGGCGTGTGGTAGGGCTGCCAGTTCCGCGCGGCGGCGAACTCGGCGAGTCTGCGCTGGAGTCGGGCCAGGCCGGGATCGGGGTGTTCGGTCACGGGTTCAGGTGTACTACCGTGACACCGGGGGTCCTGGCGGCCCACGAGGCGTCGCTCACCGCGGCCACACAGCGGATGTGCCCCCGCTCGCCCATCCGCGCGGCCGTCCGCAGCAACTCCCGGCGCTGGCACGGGTCCAGGCCGCGGTCGAGGCCGTCGGCGAGGACGGTGAGGGTCCGCAGCGCGTCGGGCACCTCGCCGGGGGTGTCCACGTCGAGCACGCCCGGCCCGGTCAGCAGCACCAGGGTGAGCGCGAGGTAGCGCAGTTCGCCGTCGCCCAGCCGGGCGAGTTCGCTGCGGAAGCCGTCGCCGCGGTCGAGCAGCGCCCGTACCGTGCCGTCGGCCAGCGGCTCGGCGACCAGGTCGGTCACCCGCCCGGCGCAGCCCGCGCGCACCGTCTCGACCAGCAGGCCGTGCCGCCGGCCGCACTCCGCGCGCGTGCGCCACAGCACGTCGGCGAGGTTGTCGCAGCCGCGCAGCAGCCGGCCCGAGCCGGTGGGGACGGGGGCGCGCATGTGCTCGGGGCGCGGATCGCAGGGGAAGACGGAGCGCAGGGCGACGACCATCTGCTCGGCCGCCGCGAGCACATGGCGCTGGCCGTCCGTCTTGCCGGCCACGCGCAGCGGCAGCAGGGCGGTGCCCAGGAGGTCGTCGGGGAGCGGGGCGCGGGTGACCGGGGCGGAGCCGGCGGTGTGCCAGGCGGCCTGGACGGTCCGGCGTCCGGGGTCGCGCAGGGCGGTCTCCAGCAGGACGACTCCGCGCGCGGTCAGCCGCTCCCCCACGATCCGCAGGTACGGTTCGGCCTGGACGGCGAGGTCGAGCCGGACCGGGCCCTCGGCCCCGTCGGCCGTACAGCCGATCCGGAATCCCCGCCGCCCCTCGGCGTCGGGGCGGGCCCGCTCCGGCACGCAGGCGACCGGGTCCGGGAACGCCTCACCGAGCGGGGCGCCGCCGCCGAGCCGTGCCAGCGCCTCGTACGCGGCGAGCGCGGTGGTCTTGCCGGCCCCGCTGGGCCCCGCGAACACGGTGACCGCGCCGAGTGGGAACCCGGCCCGCCGGTGCCCGGCGAAGGCCGACAGCCGCAGTTCGGTGATCCGGGAGCGGATGTCGAGGGGCGGACGGTCGAGGGGCGGGCGGGAGTGCGCGGGGACGGTGGCGGCGGACGCGTCGGCCGCCGGCGGCTCAGCGGACACGGAGGGCACGGCCATATGCGGACCGTACGGCTCCGCCCGTACGCCGAACCGTTTCACTGCCGGGACGTTCCTACGATCGGGGGACCTGACGGCAGCCGGCATCCCGCGCAGACCAGGAATGTCGCGGAAGATGTCGGTCTTGTGGTCGTTGTCGGTGCTCACCGTTACTCTGCCGGGGTGTACGAGGAGTTCGAGAGGGGCGATCCCGCGGCGCGCAGGCGTGCGGCGATCGCCGCGGAGAAGGACCGGCTGGCCCGCGACCGTGAGCGGCGCGAATCCCGCGACCGCACGGCGGTCAGCGGCTTCCTGCGCCGGAAGTGGGCCTGGCTGGGCGTGACCGGGGATGCCGTCACCGCCGTGCACGGCCTGCTGGACGAACTCTCGGCCGTACCGGGTCTGCCCGAGGAACCGCGCGCCGTACTGCGGGCCGCGGCCACCGGCGCGCCGGACCGCGAGGCACTCCTCCCGGCGGTGCGCAGGGCGCTGGAACACGCGGCTCCCGAAGAGGTGCTGGCGCACATACGGGCGCTGTGGGAAGCGGACGTTCCCTGGCTGACCGACGCGGGAGCGGAGCGCTGCCGGGTGATCTGCTCCAGCGCACCGAGCCTGCTGCTCGTCAGCGGCCGGGCGCGCGCCGTCTCCGGCGGTCCGGCCTTCTCGCTCTTCGCCGCTGCCGCCACCCGCGGCGCCGTCCCCGTGCCCACGCGCCATCTGCCCGCCATCCTGCCCTGGGCGCCGCTGCCCGTCCTGGACGACCTGGTGGACCACGGCGGTCTGCTGCCCGAGGACAGGCCGTGGGCGGACCGGGACCCGGACGAGGCGCTCTACCTGCGCGCGCGCCTCGTGCCGGACAAGGTCGCTGCGCAGGACGCGGCCACCCTGGAGTGGACCGACCACCTGCGGCGCGAGGCGTTCCTGGGCGGTGCGCGCCTGGAGCGGCTGGACCCCGCGGATCTGTGGGACCTGTTGTACGACGTCGTCGCCGACGGGGACATCACGCGGATCGACGAGCTCGACGCCCTGCTGCCCCGCACCCAGCAGATCCAGCTCCGGGACCTCAGGTCCGGGGCGATCAACGGGGAATGGCCGCGCGAGACGGTCGCCGACACGGGGCTGTGGCTGCTGATGGCCAACCTGTGGCAGCCGCAGGAGAGCGTCAGTCCGCAACTGAGCCCGTTCCACGCGCTGGTGGCACTGAACCGGGCGTACGACCTGCTGAAGGCGGGCCGGCTGGAGGAGGCCGGGCAGCAGGCGGCACGGTTCGAGAAGGGCGGCACCGGCCGGAAGGCCGGTACCGGACTGCGCCAGGAGGCGCTCGCCATCAGGGCGTACGTCGCCGCGGTGGAGGGCGACCTCGCGGAGGCCGAGGCGCTCGCGGAGGCCGCCGCCGGACTGGGTGAGCAGGCGGAGGCCGATCTGGCGCTGGTGCGCCGCTGGCGGGCCACGCCGAGGAACAGCCGCGACCGGGTCACCAACCCCTTCATCGAACTCGGCCTGGACCATGGCTCGTTCCGGTGGGAGAAGCACTGCCGGGAGCTGTTCCGCGAGGCTGAGGGCGACCACACCGAGCAGGCCCGGATCAACGACGCGGAGGAACGCATCCGCGCCGCGCAGGGCACCGACGCCGGCCTGTCGGTGTTCTTCCGCATCCCGCTGGAGCCCGACCGCTATCTGATGCCGGACTCGGTTCCCGTCACGCTCGTACCGCCGCTGGCGGCACTGCCCCGGCGCACGCCCGTGGTGAGCGGCGCGGAGCTGGAGCGGATCCGGGCGCGCGCGGCCGTTGAACTCCTCGACGACCTGCGCAGCACGCCCCCACGTCTCGACCGCCACGACCGACGGGCCTGATCAGCGCCCGGCCGTTCTCCACACCCTCTCTGCGAGGTAATCGTCCGCAATGTCCCCCAGTAAGAACCCCTCTCGTTCGACCGGTTCCCGAGGCCGGTCAGCCGACCAGAAGGCCGCGCCGAGGAAGGCCGCCGCCAGGAAGAGGGTCGACAAGGCCGACCGCCCCGGGCGCATCTGCCCGGCGTGCGGCGGTGTGCAGCCCGGGGCGGAGGGGCGCGCCAAGAGCCCCAAGTCCACCGGTCTGCGCATACGCCAGGCCGGCCGCGCGGCCACCGCCCGGCCGGCGCCGGCCGCGGCCACCGAACGACCGGACTCCGCCGCGGCACCCGTCGAGCCCACCGCACCGCCCGCGCCCGCCGAGGCCCCGGCACCCGCGCCCGCCGAGGCCCCGGCGCCGGCGCCCGCCCGGGTGCCGGTGGACGCGCCCACGCTGATCAAGGGCATCGTCGAACGCGTCCCCGCCGCGCTCGCGGAGGCCGCGGCAGGCGACGCGCCTCCGTCGAGCGCGCTCACCGCGGCCGTGCGCAAGGCGGTCCTGGACGAGTTCCGCACCCGCGCGGCCTTCACCGGCCGCGTGGCCGAGATGGACGCCCTGCTGTGGACACAGCCGGACCACGGCGGCCCGGCCGTCCGCGCCTCGATGGCGGACCATCTGAAGGCCCTCGGAATCCGGCGGCTGGACACACCGGACCAGGCGGAAGCGTTCGTCGTGACGGAAGGGACGGGCGAGGCCTTCGAACTGCTGCGCCCCGCCTATGTCGACGAACTGACGGACAAGGTCATCCTGGCCGGTCAGCTCCGGCGGATCGCGCCGGACGTCGCACAGCACACCACGGGAGAAGACGCATGACGGCCACCGGTATCGACTTCGGCACCACGAACTCGGTGGCCGCGCAGTGGACCGGTGGCGAGTTCGCCGAGGTGCTGGAGATCGGCGGCCACGGACTGGACGCCACCTGGCGCCGTCCGGGCTTCGAGCGCCTGTACCCGTCCGTGGTCGGCACCAGTTCGCTGCGCGCCGGCACCCTGTTCGGCTGGGAGGCCAAGCTGCGTTCCGAGCGCGCCGTGGAGGCGTGCAAGCGGATGCTGCGCGAGGAACCGCTCGTCACCATCGGGGGCGAACGGTTTGCCGCCACCACCGCCGCGGCGGCGGTGTTCCGGTCGATGGTCGTCGCCGCACAGGACGAGGCGGCCACGGACATCGACGAGGCGGTCATCACCGTACCGGCCAACGCCACCGGCGCGGCCCGCTTCCGTACCCGGGAGGCGGCCCGTGCGGCGGACATCAGGGTGCGCGCCCTGCTGAACGAGCCGACCGCCGCGGCCATCGCCTACGCCCACTACCTGGAGGAGGAGGGCGAGTTCCTGGTCTTCGACTGGGGCGGCGGCACCATGGACGCCACCCTCCTGCTGCACGACGACGGCTTCTTCGACGAGAAGGCCAGCCGTGGTGTCAACCGGCTCGGCGGTCTGGAGATCGACGAACGGCTGCGCCGCATGGTCCTGGAGCGGTCCCCCGCGCGGCGGGCGTGGACGGAGTCGGAGAAGCGGCAGTTCCGGCTCGACATCGAACGCAGCAAGATCCTGCTGTCCCAGCAGGAGTCGGTCAGCGTGCTGACCCCGGACGGCGCGTCGGTGGAGATCGGCCAGGACGAGTTCTCGTACGAGATCCAGGACCTGATCACCCGGGCGCTGGAGCCCGTCGAGGAGTGCCTCGCCCAGGCACAGCTCGACCCGGAGGACCTGACCGCCGTGCTGATGATCGGCGGCAGCAGCCAGATCCCGGCGGTACGCGCCGCGGTCGCCGAGGCGCTCGACCGCGATCCGGTGTCCGTCGAGGCGTTCGACCCGATGACGGCGGTGGCCGAGGGCGCGGCCATCTGCGCCGCCGCCATGGCCGGGGAGCTGAGCAGCATCATCCGGGTCGTCAACACGCACGCGCTCGGCACGGTCACGACCGGAGGCGACGGCAACAGGCGGTTCAGCACCCTGATCCCGCGCAATCTGCGGCTGCCCCAGCAGCGCGTGAAGTCGTACGAGCCCAACAAGGACCACGTCACCAAGCTGACGGTCGAGGTCTGGGAAGGGGCGCCGGACCGGCCGGTCGAGCACCCGGACAACGTCAAGCTGACGGAGCTCCAGCTGACGTACCCGGAGCCCTGCCGTGACCGGAGCGAGGGCGTCTTCGACCTGGAGTTCACCTACAGCAAGGAGGGGCTGCTGTCGGTGAAGGCGACCCTCCAGCGGACCGGCGAGGTCGTGCTCAACGGTGAGGTCAAGGTGTTCGGCGACGGCGCGGTGGAGCCGGAGGTGACCAAGGAGCTCGAACGGCTGCTGGCCCTGTCCCCGGCTTCGCGGCCGGTGCCGAAGCCCACGCATCCGCAGACCCCGGCGGGCAGGCCGCGGCAGCCCGGCGAGTCCACCGAGCCGCTGGTCGTGGACGGCTCCAACCTCGCGTGGAACGGCAGGCCGCCGCGTACGCAGGGTGGCCGACCGAGCTTCGCGGCGCTCCAGGCGGCGGTGACCGCGCTCCGGTTCAAGCATCCGCAGCGCGACATCCACGTGGTCGTGGACGCCTCCCTGCGGCACCAGGTCAGCGCGGAGGAACGGCCGCTGGTGGAGCAGGCGGTCGCGGAGCACCACGTGGTCCAGCCGCCGGCCGGCACGGAGGGCCGGGGTGACGCGTTGGTCATCAGCATCGCCGAGGAGGTGGGCGGCATCATCGTCTCCAACGACAACTTCGCCCCGTTCCAGAAGGACAGCCCCTGGCTGCTGAGCAAGGGACGCGTCATGGGCGCGACGCAGTCGCACGGCGTGTGGGTGTTCACCGCCCGCACCCCGAACCCCGCGGCGGGCGCCGTACGGCACTGAGAACGCGCGTCCCACCGGCCCCGGCGCCGACCGCCCGCTCGCTGATGGCCGCGGGCGCCACGGGGCGCCGGCGGACGCCGCCGGACGCCGCCGGACATCGGATCCAGACAGCCGCACCACGCACCGCCGGGGCCGCATCGCGCAGCCCGGGGCCGCATCGCGCGACGCAACGGGCTTCAGCATCACGGCCGGGGCTCCGGAGGCGCGTCCGGGGCCCCAGTGTCACAGTCGGGGCCCAGCAGCACGTCCGGCGCTCCGGTGTCGCGGCCGGGGCGCAGCGTCACAGCCGGGGCCCAGCGGCGCGGCCAGGGCTCCAGCCTCGCGGCCGAGGCCCAACATCGCAGCCAGGACCCAGCGGCGCAGCCAGAACTACCGCAACGCGTCCGGCACTCCAGCAACGCCGCTGGCGCCCCCGCCGCCCAGCCGACACCCGGGGCGGGCACCGTGAGGCGCAAGCCGGGGTGGCGGCGCTCAGCCGCCCGAGATCGCCGCGCCCTTCATGAGTCCGCTGACCTCCGTCCCGGGCGGGGTGAGGAGGAAGACGTTGCGGTCCACGCGGTGCATGCCGCTGCCCAGGCCGAAGACGACGCCCGTGCTGAAGTCGAGGACGCGCTTGGCGACGTCGCCCTCCGCACCGGACAGGTCGAGCAGCACCGGCGCCCCGGCCATCAAGGTCTCGGCGACTTCCCGGGCGTCCGCGAAGACGTTGACACGCAGGACCACGAACCGGCGCCGGGTCTCGGTCTCGGCGTCGGGCAGCGAGCGGTGGTTCACCGCGGACGGCCAGGCGTCCCGGCCCCGCAGCGGCACGACCTGGGCGAGCCCTTCCCACTGTTCATCGGTGACGTCGTAACGGCTCACCGGCTCCCCCTGATCTGACTCGCACTCAATCCCTGCACCAGCCAATTCTTACGCCAAGTCACCCGTTCGGCCCAACAACGACACGGTGCGCGACCGCACCGGCCGTATCTCGCGCGTCACATCCCGCGCCAAATGCACTGATACATCCGCTTCTTACCGGGCTCATACCCGACTCTTCATCGGCCCGCGCACCCCGCTCACCCCTCCCCGCTAGCGTCGCGTGCCGTGCACTTGGCAGAGACACAGCAGGTGACACCCGGCCGGCGGACATCGTCGGTGGTGTCCGCCGATCCGGGGGCCCGCGCGGCGGTGCCGGACGGCCCCGCGCAGTGGCACCGCGTACTGACGCTCCTCGCCGACGTGAGCCTGTTCATCGGCACGCGCTCGGTGTGGACCCAGGCGGCCACGCACCGGCTGGTCCTCGCGGGGGTCATCTCGGTCTGCTACGCCTCGATCCTGGTGACCGGCGCGCTCGCCCTCACGGTCCGCCGGACGCGCTCGCTGGCCCGCCTGGACCTGGTGGTGCTGGCGACCGCGGTCACCCTCGCCCTGTGCGCCTGGGCGCTGAACCACGGCGGCGGCGACGAGGCGGTCCTCACCACCCAGGCCGCGCGGGAACTCGTCGCCGGGAACCCGGTGTACGAGCAGCCCTGGCCCTGGCTGTTCCACGCCGAGGGCGTCGCGCTGACACCGACGATGGACGGCGGATACGACTTCACCTACGGCTATCCCCCACTGGCCCCGCTGCTCACCGCGCCCCTGCTGTGGCTGGGTCACGGCGGCGCCCCGGCGACGGCGGCGGCGACGGTCGCGCTGGTCGTGGGCGCGGTGGTGTTGTGGCGTCTGCTCCCGGTGCCCTGGCGCTCGGCGGCGACGATGGTCTGCCTCGGCTTCGGCTTCCTGCCGACGTACGCCCGCCAGGGCTATCCGGCGATCATGGGTCTGGCCCTGCTGCTGCCGGTGGTGGTGCGCTGGCCCCGGCTCGGCGCGCGCGGCCGGCTGGGCGCGGCCGGGATCGCACGGGCCGCGTGTCTCGGCGCCGCGTGCGCCGCCCAGCAACTGCCGTGGTTCGTCACGCCGTTCCTGCTGGCCGGGATCTACGCCGTGCGGCGCGGGGAGCTGGGCGGCCGGGTGGCGGCTCGGGTGGTGCTGCGGATCGCGGGGACCGCGGTGCTCACCTGGCTGCTGATCAACGTGTACTTCGTCGTGAGCGAGCCCGGCCGGTGGCTGCGGGGCATCGCCCTGCCGCTGACCCAGGGCGCGGTGCTGCACGGCCAGGGGCTGGTGGACGTCTCGCTGTACTTCACCCACGGCAGCGACCGCCTCGGCTGGTACGGCCGGGCGAGCGTGCTGCTCGCCGCCGCCCTGCTGGCGGTGTTCGTGCTGTTCGTCCGGCGGCTGGGGCCGGCCGCGACGGTGCTGCCCTGGTGCGCGTTCTACCTGGCGACCCGCTCCCAGGACGGCTACTACCTGATGATGACCCCGCTGTGGCTGGCGGCGGCGGTCACCGCGCCCCTGCCGGAGTTCGCCCAGGCCTGGCAGCCGCGGCCCCGCCCGTTCACCGGCCCGCGCCGCCGGGCGGCACTGGCCGTGGCCGCGGTCGCGCTGATCACGCCCGCGCTGGTGAGCGCGGCCCTGGCGGCGACGGGGACCCCGCCGCTGCGGATGGACGTCACGGCGGCCCGGCACACCTCGGCACGGGCCCTGTCCCGGCTGACCCTGCGGGTCACCAACACGGGCGGCACCGCCCTCACCCCGCACTACATGCTCAGCGTCGGCCAGGGCATGAGCCGGTACTGGTCGCTGGCGCGCGGCCCGGCGACGATTCCCGCGAACCGTACGGTCAGCGTCGAACTCTGGGCGCCGTCCGGCGATTTCCAGGTGCCGGCGAAGCCGGGCATCGGGCTCCGGCTGCGCGCCTTCACGGCGGACCCGCAGACGCTGTCCACCCGGGACGTGCGCCGGGCGGAGCTGGGCCTCAGTCCGCCGCGCGGGTGAAGCGGAGCGCGGCCGTGATCGTGGTCAGGCCGCGGATCAGGCCGAGCTGGTTCCAGCCCATGTCGAACTGCTCGCGGTCGACGCCGAACTCCGTCTCCAGGGTCAGCGCGCCGGCGCCCACGCCGGTCAGGCGGGCGGTGAGGGACAGCGGCCGGCTGACGCCCCGGACGGTCAGCTGTCCGGCGACCCGGACCGTGTCGCCGTCGAGCCGGTCCGCGCCGCGCACGGTGAAGGTGATCTGCGGGTGGCGCTCGGCGTCGAAGAAGTCGGCCGAGCTCAGGTGTACGTCCCGCTTGGCGTTCTTCGTGTCGAGGGAGGCCGCGTCCAGGGTCACGGTGCCGGTGGCCGAGCCGTCGGGCCGGACCTCGCCGGTGCCGCCGACGCCGGTGAAGGTGCCCTTCACGGTGACCAGGCCCCACATGGTCTTGTGCCGCAGGCCCACGGTGGACGCGGTCGGGTCGAGCTGCCAGCGGCCTGGTTCCACGGCGACGGTCATGGTCGTACTCCAGTTGATTCAAATTTGGATGACGGGCCTCACGCTAGCCCCTCATCCAAATTTGAACAACAAGCACCCGTCCGCACTCGTACAAATTTGGACAACAGGTAGACTCGACACATGTCCGCCTCCGACGCGCACACCGCCGACCAGCCCTCCTGTCCCCTCGCGCACGGCGACGGGCTGCTCCCGGACGAGCTGCGCGCCTGGATGGTCCTGCTGGCCGCGACCGGCGCCGTGGAGCAGCGGCTGCGGTCGGTCGTGAAGGAGACCCTCGACGTCTCCCACGACGAGTTCCTGATCCTGTGCCTGCTGGCCGAACAGCCGCGCACCGGACTGCGGATGACCCAGGTCGCCGATCTCCTCGGCCGCCCCAAGACCCGCCTCACCTACCAGATCGCCTGTCTCCAGCGGGCCGGTCTCGTCAGCCGCAGCTCCGTGTGCGGCGACAAGCGGGGCGTGCAGGTCACCCTCACCGACAAGGCCCGTGACCTGCTGCGCGAGACCTCCGCCCTGCTCGCCGGAACCGTCCGCCAGGCCCTCGCCGACTCCATGGGCCCCGAGCAGCGTGCCGCCATGTGCTCCCTCGTCCCGGACCTGGAGACCGGGACCCGCTGAGCCGCCCGGCCCGGAGAGACACGGGTCACCACCGCAAGAAGAGAAACCTCACAGCCCGTGCTCCGCCCTGGCTCCGACGCCCTGCCCTAGCATCCGAGCCATGACGGTCCTGCCTGACGACGGGCTCTCACTGGCCGCCGAGTTCCCTGACGCGACACATGAGCAGTGGCAACGCCTGGTCGAGGGCGTCCTGCGCAGGTCGGGCAAGGAACTGAACGGCGCGGCAGCCGAGGACGCCCTGTCCACGACGCTGGAGGACGGGCTGCGCACCCGGCCCCTGTACACCGCGCGCGACAGCGCGCCCGACCCCGGCCTGCCGGGCTTCGCCCCCTTCGTGCGGGGCAGCCGCCCGGAGGGCACCAGCACGAGCGGCTGGGACGTACGGCAGCGGCACACGGCGCTCGCCGGCGGGACGGCCGACGCCGTGCTCGCCGACCTGGAGAACGGCGGCACCTCCCTGTGGCTGGTGCTGGGCGAGGGCGGCATCCCGGTCTCCGAGCTGGGTCGCGCCCTCGACGGCGTCTACCTCGACCTGGCACCGGTCGCCCTGGACGCGGGCCGCGACACCGAGGCCGTCGCCGAGGCACTGCTGCGGTTGTACGACGACAAGGGCGTCGAGCCGAAGGCCGCCCGCGGCACCCTGGGCGGCGACCCGCTCGGGTACGAGGCCCGTACGGGCACCGCCCTGGACTTCGCCCCCTTCGCCGCCCTGGCGGTCCGCTGCGCCGAGCGGTACCCGGGCCTGCGCGCGCTGACCGTGGACGCGCTGCCCTACCACGAGGCGGGCGGCTCGGCCGCGCAGGAGCTGGGCGCCTCGCTGGCCACCGGCGTGGCCTACCTGCGGGAGCTGACCGAGGCGGGGCTCGGCGTCGACCGGGCCGCCGCCCAGCTGGAGTTCCGCTACGCGGCCACCGCCGACCAGTTCCTGACCATCGCCAAGCTGCGCGCGGCCCGCCGGCTGTGGGCGCGGGTCGCCGAGGTGTGCGGGGCGCCGGCCGCGGGCGCGCAGGTGCAGCACGTGGTGACGTCGCCGGTGATGATGACCCGCCGCGACCCCTGGGTGAACATGCTGCGCACGACGGTCGCGACGCTCGCCGCGGGGGTGGGCGGCGCGGACTCCGTGACCGTGCTGCCGTTCGACCACGCGCTCGGCCTCCCGGACGCGTTCGCGCGCCGGATCGCCCGCAACACCTCCTCCATCCTGATCGAGGAGTCCCACCTGGCCCGGGTCGTCGACCCGGCGGGCGGCTCCTGGTACGTCGAGCGGCTGACGGCCGAACTCGCCGAGGCCGCCTGGCAGTTCTTCCGGTCGATCGAGCGCGACGGCGGCCAGGCGGCCGTCCTGCGCTCCGGCCGGCTGCGCACCGACCTGGCGACGACCTGGGCCGAGCGCTCCAAGCGGCTCGCCAAGCGGCGCGAACCCATCACCGGCGTCAGCGAGTTCCCGCTGCTGGCCGAGAAGCCGGTGGAGCGCGCGCCCGCGCCCGAGCCGCCGTCCGGCGGGCTGCCGCGCGTGCGCCGCGACGAGGCGTACGAGGAGCTGCGCGCGCGTTCCGACGCCCACTTGGCGGCGACCGGCGCCCGGCCGCGCATCTTCCTCGCCACGATCGGCTCCGCCGCCGAGTACACCGCCCGCTCGGCCTTCGCCGCCAACCTCTTCCAGGCCGGCGGTATCGAGCCGGTCACCGAGGGCCGCTTCGAGGACAGCGGCGCCACCGAGGCCGTGCTGTGCTCCAGCGACGCGCTCTACGCCGAACAGGCCGAGGAGACCGCGAAGGCGCTGCGCGCGGCCGGTGCCCGGCACGTGTTCCTGGCGGGCCGGGGCGACCACGCCGGCATCGACTCGTACGTCTTCGCGGGCTGTGACGCCGTGGACGTCCTGTCCGCGACCCTCGACCGCATGGGAGTGTCCTGATGGGAATCCCCGACTTCTCCGGCATCGAGCTGGGGACCCCCGCCGCCGACGCCACCGAGGGCGAGTGGCGCGCGGCCCTGGAGCGGGCCACCGGGAGCGCCGAACCGCTGTGGGAGACCCCGGAGGGCATCGGGGTCAAGCCGCTGTACACCGGCCGTGACCTGGAGGGCCTGGACTTCCTGGGCACCTACCCGGGCATCGCGCCGTACCTGCGCGGCCCGTACCCGACGATGTACGTCAACCAGCCCTGGACGATCCGCCAGTACGCGGGCTTCTCCACCGCCGAGGAGTCCAACGCCTTCTACCGGCGCAATCTGGCGGCCGGCCAGAAGGGCCTGTCGGTCGCCTTCGACCTGCCCACGCACCGGGGCTACGACAGCGACCACCCGCGCGTGACCGGTGACGTCGGGATGGCGGGCGTGGCCATCGACTCGATCTACGACATGCGCCGGCTCTTCGACGGCATCCCGCTGGACAGGATGACGGTGTCGATGACGATGAACGGCGCGGTGCTGCCGGTGCTGGCGCTGTACATCGTGGCGGCGGAGGAACAGGGCGTACCGCCCGAGAAGCTGGCCGGGACCATTCAGAACGACATCCTGAAGGAGTTCATGGTCCGCAACACCTACATCTATCCGCCGAAGCCGTCGATGCGGATCATCTCCGACATCTTCGCGTACACCTCGCAGCGGATGCCCCGCTACAACTCCATCTCCATCTCCGGCTACCACATCCAGGAAGCGGGCGCGACGGCCGACCTGGAGCTGGCGTACACGCTCGCCGACGGCGTCGAGTACATCCGCGCGGGCCGGGAAGCGGGCCTGGACGTCGACGCGTTCGCGCCCCGGCTGTCGTTCTTCTGGGCGATCGGCATGAACTTCTTCATGGAGATCGCCAAGCTGCGCGCGGCCCGGCTGCTGTGGGCGAAGCTGGTGCGGCAGTTCGACCCGAAGAACACCAAGTCCCTCTCCCTGCGCACCCATTCGCAGACCTCGGGCTGGTCGCTGACCGCGCAGGACGTGTTCAACAACGTCACGCGTACGGCCGTGGAGGCGATGGCGGCGACCCAGGGCCACACCCAGTCGCTGCACACCAACGCCCTCGACGAGGCCCTGGCGCTGCCGACCGACTTCTCGGCGCGCATCGCCCGCAACACCCAGTTGCTCATCCAGCAGGAGTCGGGCACCACCCGGGTCATCGACCCGTGGGGCGGCAGCGCCTACGTGGAGCGGCTGACGTACGACCTCGCCCGCAAGGCGTGGGCGCACATCCAGGAGGTCGAGCAGGCGGGCGGCATGGCGCAGGCCATCGACGCGGGCATCCCCAAGCTGCGCGTGGAGGAGGCGGCGGCCCGCACCCAGGCCCGCATCGACTCCGGTCGGCAGCCGGTGATCGGCGTCAACAAGTACCGCGTCGACAGCGACGAGCAGATCGAGGTCCTCAAGGTCGACAACTCCTCGGTGCGCGCCCAGCAGATCGAGAAGCTGCGCCGGCTGCGGGCGGAGCGGGACGAGCAGGCCTGCCGGGACGCGCTGGACGCGCTCACCCGGGCGGCCGACGGCACGGAGAACCTGCTGGAGCTGGCCGTGCGCGCGGCCCGCGCCAAGGCGACGGTCGGTGAGATCTCCGACGCCCTGGAGAAGGTGTACGGGCGGCACGCGGGCCAGATCCGTACGATCTCCGGCGTGTACCGCAACGAAGCAGGCCAGTCCCCGTCCGTGGACCGCACCCGGGCGCTGGTGGACGCGTTCGAGGAGGCCGAGGGGCGCCGGCCCCGCATCCTGGTCGCCAAGATGGGCCAGGACGGCCACGACCGCGGCCAGAAGGTGATCGCGACCGCCTTCGCCGACCTCGGGTTCGACGTCGACGTCGGCCCGCTGTTCCAGACGCCGGACGAGGTCGCCCGGCAGGCCGTCGAGGCGGACGTGCACGTGGTCGGGGTCTCCTCGCTGGCGGCCGGTCACCTCACGCTCGTCCCGGCGCTGCGCGAGAAGCTCGCCGAGGAGGGCCGCGAGGACATCATGATCGTGGTCGGCGGGGTGATCCCGCCGCAGGACGTGCCGACCCTGCGGGAGATGGGCGCGGCGGAGGTGTTCCTGCCGGGGACCGTGATCCCGGACGCCGCCCACGACCTGGTGAAGCGCCTGTCGGCCGACCTCGGCCACGAGCTGTAGGCCGCGATGGCCGCGATCGATCTGGACACCTATGTGAAGGGTGTGCTCGACGGGAAGCGGGCCCTGGTGGCCCGCGCCATCACGCTCGTCGAGTCCACCCGGCCCCAGCACCGGGCGCTGGCACAGCAGTTGCTCACCGAGCTGCTGCCGCACAGCGGCCGGGCGCGGCGGATCGGCATCAGCGGGGTGCCGGGTGTCGGCAAGTCGACGTTCATCGACGCGTTCGGCACGATGCTGACCTCGCTGGGCCACCGGGTGGCGGTCCTCGCCGTCGACCCGTCCTCCACCCGCACGGGCGGCTCCATCCTGGGCGACAAGACCAGGATGGAGCGCCTGGCGGTCGACCCCGCGGCCTTCGTCCGCCCCTCCCCCAGCGCGGGCACGCTGGGCGGGGTCGCGAAGGCCACCCGGGAGTCGATGGTGGTGATGGAGGCGGCGGGCTACGACGTGGTCCTGGTCGAGACCGTCGGCGTCGGCCAGTCCGAGACGACGGTCGCCGAGATGGTCGACTCCTTCCTGCTGCTGACGCTGGCCCGCACCGGTGACCAGTTGCAGGGCATCAAGAAGGGCGTCCTGGAGCTGGCCGACGTGATCGCCGTCAACAAGGCGGACGGCCCGCACGAGCGCGACGCGCGGGCGGCGGCACGGGAGTTGGCGGGCGCGCTGCGCCTGATGCACGGCAAGGACGCCTTCTGGACCCCGCCGGTGCTGCATTGCAGCGCCCGCGAGTCGACCGGCCTCGACACGGTCTGGGAGCGTCTGGAACAGCACCGCACCCTGCTCGACTCCACCGGCCGGCTGGCCGCCAAGCGCCGGGACCAGCAGGTCGGCTGGACCTGGGCGATGGTCCGCGACGAACTCCTCGGCCGGCTGCACGCCGACCCGGCGGTCCGCGCGACGGCGCCGGACCTCGAACAGCAGGTCAGGGAGGGCCGCTTGACGGCCACACTGGCGGCGGAACGCATCCTGGCGGCTTTCGAGGGACCTACGGCGCCGGTGATCTCTTCCGCGGAATGAACTCGCGTTGTCCGGTCCGGTGAATCAGGGGAAGGGCACAACGCGAACAAGCGCGCGAAGATGTGGACGTCAGTTGTTGAAGTTGTGCGTGGGGCTGCCGGTAACCGGTGAGGACCGGCCATACCGCAGCACGCGGGTTTCGATCACGCCGGTTGCCCATCGCGCGGGCAGCCGGCGGCACCCCTGGCCGCCGTCGCGGTGATCGACACAGCCCCCTCCTCCCCCAGTCACTGGCGGAAACCGCAGGTCAGAGAAGCTCTACGCACACGATCACGTCGCGTGGAAGCCGCACCCGGGAGCGGATGGGCCGCTGGGGCGCGCGGTGGCGCAAAGGCGCCCATGGGCGGCCACCGGTGGGTGGACCAAGCCTCAAAAGCTTGAGCACAAATTCCACACATCCTCTCTTCAGATCGGCGCCGATGGTCTAGATTGACCGTGCTTCAGCTGTTCGGACATGAGGCGACCATTAACGATCTTCAATTCCGGCGCTACGGAAAGCCGGAAGTCGCGTCCCCGGCGCCAGACGTATTCATGATCAATTCCGGGAGCCCGAAACAGGACCTTGGGTGCGGGGAGCACCGGGGGTTCCGAGACAGCCGGAACGGCATGCGCCGGGACGGCCTGCGCGGGGGGCGGGGGCCTCCGGGGAGGGACAGTGCGGGAGGCGGGGGCTCCCGAGGGGGAGGAACAGTGTTGGGCGAACACGTCGAACCACTGGGACCTGGGGGGGTTCTGTGCGGCAAGGGGGACTTGTCAGCCCGTTCCCGTCGGCGCGCGAGCGTCTGGCGAACGGGGCAATCAGCCGGCCCACGATCGACTGGGAACAGCGGTACCGCCGTACCGTGATCATCAGCGACACCCTGGCCACCGCCTTCGTGGTGGCGGCGATCGGCAACTTCTTCGGGGCCCGGGACGCGGCCAACTGGCATGAGAAGTGGGGGATACTCGCCTTCGGCACCGAGGTGCTGGTGCTGGGGGCCCTCGCGGTGAGCCGGGCCTGGGTCCCGGCCGTGCTCGGCCAGGGGGCCGAGGAGTTCCGGCGGCTCGGACGCTCCCTGTTCATGGCGACCGTCGTACTCGCGCTCGGCGGGATCGCCCTCACCTCACGCAACATCAAGCTCTGGATCTTCGTCGCGATCCCCGCGATCGCGCTCGTCGCCATGACCGCGCGGTACCTGCTGCGCCTGTGGCTGCACAAACAGCGCAAGGAAGGGCGGTGCCTGCGACCGGTGCTCGCCGCCGGGAGCGTGGCCACCGTGCGCGACCTGATCAACCGGACCCGCAAGCTCCCGCACCTCGGCTGGCGCGTGGACGCGGTGTGCACGACGGACGGTCTCGGTCCCGACGGTGACGAACTGGACGGAGTGCCGGTCGTCGGCCAACTGGCGGACGTCGCCAAGCACGTCAGCCACGACGGCTACCGTGTCGTCGCGGTCACGCCGGACCCGCACTGGTCACCGGACCGGCTCCAGCGGCTGGCCTGGAACCTCGAGGGCAGCGACGCCGAGATGGTCGTGGCCCCCGTGCTGATGGAGGTGGCCGGTCCGCGGCTGCACGTCGACGCGGTGCTCGGCATCCCGCTGCTGCGGGTCAGCATGCCGGCCTTCACCGGGGGCCGCCGGGCGGTCAAGGGCGTCGTCGACCGGATGGGCGCGGCGCTCCTGCTGCTGCTGTTCGCACCGCTGATGGTGTTCGTCGGGCTGCTCGTGGTGGCGGACAGCCGGGGCGGCGCGTTCTACCGCCAGCGCCGGGTCGGCAAGGACGGCCACGAGTTCACCATGTACAAGTTCCGCACCATGGTCGTCGGGGCCGACGGGGCACGCGCCCGGCTGGCCCACCGCAACGAGGGCGCCGGCCCGCTGTTCAAGCTCCGCCGGGACCCGCGCGTGACCCGGGTCGGAACGGTGCTGCGCCGGTACTCGCTGGACGAGCTCCCGCAGCTGTTCAACGTGCTCACCGGATCGATGTCGCTCGTCGGCCCGCGGCCTCCGCTTCCGGAGGAGTGCGCCGCGTACGACCCGGACATCCGGCGGCGGCTGCTGGTCAAGCCCGGACTCACCGGCTTGTGGCAGATCAGCGGACGCAGCGACCTGTCGTGGGAGGAAGCGGTCCGCCTGGACCTGCGGTACGTGGAGGACTGGTCGCTCGCCCTGGACACAGTGATCTTGTGGAAGACGCTGCGTGCGGTGCTCTACGGGCAGGGCGCCTACTGATGCGCGGGGGCCGTCGTGCGGCCGGACGTGCGGACCGCAGGCCACGGGGCCTGCCTGGGGGGAGGAACGCGTCATGAGAGTCAGCGTTTTCGGGCTCGGCTACGTGGGCTGCGTGTCGGCCGCGTGCCTGGCCAGCATGGGGCACGAGGTCATCGGGGTGGACGTCAACCAGGTGAAGGTCGACCTGGTCAACGACGGCAAGGCCCCGGTGGTCGAGGAACGGATCGGCGAGCTCACCGCCGAGGTCGTGCGGACCGGGGCGTTGCGCGCCACCGGTGACGTCCGCGAGGCGATCGGGAACAGCGAGGTGTCGCTGGTCTGCGTGGGCACGCCGTCGGAACCCAACGGCAGCCTGTGCACCACGTACCTGGAGCGGGTCACCGAGCAGATCGGCGCGGCGCTGGCCGAGCGCGGCGGGCGGCACACCGTCGTCTTCCGCAGCACCATGCTCCCGGGCACCTGTCTGAACCTGCTGGTACCGATCCTGGAGAAGTACGTCGGCGGCACGGCCGGCGTGGACATCGGGGTCGCGGTCAACCCGGAGTTCCTGCGCGAGGGCACGAGCGTGCGGGACTTCTTCGACCCGCCCAAGACCGTCATCGGCGAGCTCGACCCGGCGAGCGGCGACGCGGTGCTGGCGCTGTACGACGGTCTGCCCGGGGAGGTGTTCCGGGTCCCGGTCCCGACGGCCGAGGCGATCAAGTACGCGGACAACGCGTTCCACGGCCTCAAGATCGGCTTCGCGAACGAGCTGGGCGCGGTGTGCCAGGCGCTCGGGGTGGACTCGCACCAGGTGATGGACGTCTTCCTGGCCGACCGCAAGCTGAACATCAGCCCCGCCTACCTGCGGCCCGGCTTCGCCTTCGGGGGCTCCTGCCTGCCCAAGGACCTGCGCAGCCTGGTCCACGCGGCGCAGCGGGCCGACGTCTCGGTGCCCATCCTCGCCCACGTGCTGCCCTCCAACTCCGACCATCTGCAACGCGCGGTGGACCTGGTCGAGCGCACCGGCAAGAGACGCATAGGCATGTTCGGGCTCTCCTTCAAGCCCGGTACCGACGACCTCCGCGAGAGCCCGCTCGTCGAACTGGCGGAGAGGCTCTTCGGCAAGGGGTACGACCTGCGGATCTACGACGCCAACGTGAACCTCTCCCGGCTGATCGGCGCGAACCGCGAGTACATCGAGAACCGGCTGCCGCACCTCGCGCAGCTGCTCGCGAACTCCGTCGGCGAGGTGCTGGAGCACGCCGAGGTGTGCCTGGTCGGGACCAGGGACCCGGCCGTGCTGTCGGCGCTGCCCCAGGGCGACGGCCCGGTGCTCGTCGACCTCGTCCGCCTCCCCGACGCCGAGGCGCGCCGGGCCGAACCGGGGTACGTGGGCCTTGCGTGGTGACGCGACCGGCGACGCCGGGCCGGCCCGGCGCGCGCTGATCCTGGTGGAGAACCTGTCCGTGCCGTTCGACCGGCGGGTGTGGCAGGAGTGCACGACACTGCGCGACGCCGGCTGGGAGGTGCACGTCATCTGTCCCCGGGGGACCAAGCGGGACACGGAGGCGGAGGCGGTGATCGACGGGGTGCGGATCCACCGCTACCCGTTGCGCGCGGCCACCGGAGGTCCGGCCGGCTACCTGCGGGAGTACGGATCGGCGCTCTGGCACACGGTCCGGCTGGCCCGGAAGGTCGGCCCGGTCGACGTGGTCCACGCCTGCAACCCGCCCGACCTGCTGTTCCTGCCGGCCCTGTGGCTGAAGCGGCGCGGGGCGCGGTTCGTGTTCGACCAGCACGACCTGGTACCCGAGCTGTACCTCTCCCGGTTCGACCGCGGCAAGGACCTGCTCTACCGCGCCGTGTGCGCGCTGGAGCGGCTGACGTACCGGGCCGCGGACGTCGTGCTCGCCACGAACGAGAGCTACCGGGGCGTCGCGGTGCGCCGTGGCGGCCGGCGGCCGGAGGACGTGTTCGTGGTGCGCAGCGCCCCCGACACCGACCGGTTCCACCCCGTACCGCCCGAGCCGGAACTGAGGCGCGGCGCGCCTCATCTGCTGTGCTACCTGGGCGTCATGGGCCCGCAGGACGGCGTCGACTACGCCTTGCGGGCCCTGGCGAAGCTGCGCGACGAGCTCGAGCGGACCGACTGGCACGCGGTGTTCGTCGGCGCCGGCGACACCTTCGACGCGATGGTGGAGCTGTCCCGGCGGCTCGGTCTCGCGGAGCGGGTGGAGTTCACCGGGCGCGTTCCGGACGCCGACCTGGTGCGCTACCTGTCCACCGCGGACGTGTGCCTCTCCCCCGACCCGCTCAATCCGCTCAACGACGTGTCCACCATGAACAAGGTCCTGGAGTACATGGTGATGGGCCGGCCGATCGTCTCGTTCGACCTGAAGGAGGCGCGGGTCTCCGCCGGTGACGCCGCCGTCTACGCGCGCGCCAACGACGAGGCCGAGTTCGCGGGGCTCATCGCGCTGCTGCTGGACGATCCGGAGCAGCGGGCCCGGATGGGCAAGCTCGGCCAGGAGCGGATCAGCGGGCCGCTCTCCTGGCGGAACTCACAAGCGTCACTGCTCGCCGCCTACGACGCCGCCTGCCGCGACCACGCTCCGGTGTCGGCGGGCGACCCGGGCCGGGCAAGGAAGAGGCCGCGCCGTTGAGCGATGACACGATACGCCTGGTCACGATCGGGCGGATACTCCGGCGGCGCCGGCGGTTCCTCGCCGTCCTCGCCGTGGTGGGGGCACTCGTCGGCTACGGCGCCTCCGTGCTGTTCCCGCCGCGGTACACGACGTCGGCCTCGGTCCTGCTGCCCGGACAGTGGGAAGAGCGCGAACTGCTCACCCAGGTGGACATCGCGACCAGTTCGACGGTGGTCGACCGCGCCGCCGCCGCGCTCCACTGGCCGGGCGTCAGCGGCGCCGAGCTGCGGGACCACGTGTCCGCCAAGGCCGCCGACGGGAACATCATCACGATCTCGGGCACGGCCGGCACCCCGGAGCGCGCGCAGCGGCTCGCCGACCAGGTGGCCGACCAGTTCGTCAGGTTCGCGGCGCGGATCGCGGGCGGCACCACCGACTCCAAGGCGGCCACGGGGCCCGAGGCGCTGCGGAAGCAGGTCGAGGAGACCAACCGCCGCATCAGCGAACTGGCCGACGCGGCCGACCCGGGACAGACCGTGGAGAGCGTGCAGGCCCGCACCGAGCTGGAGAAGCTGCGCACGTCGCTGGAAGAGGCCATGACGAAGCTGGAGCAGGCCGGCCCGGCGGACCCCGTGGCCGGCATGGTCGTCATGGGGCCGGCGGCCCGCCCGACCGGCGAGGCGCCACCGACCAGGACGCAGCTCGTCGTCGCCGGGGCGCTGCTGTTCTTCGTGCTCGCGGTCATCGGCCATCTCGTCGCCGCGCGGGCGAACCGCCGGTTGCGCACCGAACCGGAGATCGCCGCGGCGCTGGGCTCGGCGCTCCTCGGCACCGTCGACGTGCCCGCCGATCGGCACGGTGGGCACCGGCCGGAAGTCCGCGGCCCACGAGCCCGGATCCGCCGGCTCCTCGGCATCGACACCCGGTGGGACCTCCCGGCCCCGCAGGCATCCGGCGACGAGGCCGGCCGGCGGATCCGCTACCGGCGGGTGTGCGCCCGACTCCGCAGCCAACTGTCTTCTCCGAGGCGGCTGTTGGCCGTCGTACCGGACGGCGACGAGATCGCCCGCCGGGCCGCCGAACAGCTCGCCGCCGAGGCCAAGAACGACCCGCAGCTACGGGTGGTGCGGGTGTCGGTGGACCGGCCGGTCGTGCCGGACCGCGAAACCGAGTCCGGCGCCCTGGTCGTCCTCAGCGCGGGGAGCTGGACCGCGGAGGAACTCGCCGGTATCGCCGAGGCGTGCGCGGACGGCATGCACGAGGTCGTCGGCATCGTCGTCGCCGGCATGGTCCGGACCCGTCCGACGAGGACGGACGGCCGCCCGTCGGACGAGGCCACGTTGGCGCTCGCGGTCCGCGGCCACGCGACGGGAGGGTCAGCGTGACGACGAGCACGGCACCGGAGTCGTCGGCCACCACCCCGCTCCTCGACCTACAGGCGCTGGTGGTCGCGGTCCGCAGGCGCCGCCGCCTGTGGTGCGCCATGGCGCTCCTCGGACTGCTGGCCGGGGCGGCCGTGGCGGCCCTGATGCCACCGCCGCCGACCGCGGTCACCGAGCTGCTGGTCGCGCACAAGGAGGACCAGCCCAACGACACCGGAACGCTGATCCGCACCGACGTCGAGGTGTTGGGAACCACGCGGATCGCCGAGAAGGCCCTGCGGTCCCTCCACTCCTCCGAGGACCCCGAGGACTTCCTGCGGGACTACCGGGGCACCGGCGTCACCAACAACCTGCTGAAGATCACTGTGACGGGTGGCAGCGACGCGCAAGCGGTGGCCCGGGCCGAAGCGCTGGCCGACGCGTTCATCGCGGACCACGTGCAAAGGATGCGGGCGACCGCGAACGCCGAGGCCAAGGCCCTGCTCGACCAGCGTGACCGGATGAAGGACGAGCTCGCCCAGGTCAACAAGGACATCGGGGGCCGGTCACCGGAGACGGAGACCGGCCCGCAGGAATCGGCGGGCATCGAGTCGCTCTTCGCCCGCCGGGCCGAACTCACGACCCGGATCGCCGACTTCAACCAGCGCGCCGAGGAGGCGCGTGTCGGCACGCCCGAGGTCGTCGCCGGCACACAGATCGTGGACGCCCCGCGCCCGGTGAAGCACTCCCTGCCCAAGGCCGCCGCCACCGACGCCGCGATCGGGCTCGTCCTCGGCCTCGTCCTCGGGCTCGCCCTCGCCGCGGTCGGCGTCGTGGTCGCGGACCGCCCCGTGCTGCGCCGGGACATCGCGGCGAACCTCGGCGCCTCGGTCATCGCGGAACTGCCCCGCCGGTCGGGCAGGCGCCGGCAGCGCCGGCGGACCCGGGTGGCACGCGAACGGCTCACCGCGCACCTTGCCCGCACCGTGCGCGGCTCCTCGGAACCGGTGTCGCTGCTGGAACTCGGCTGCGCGCGCGGCACCAGCGTGATCGCCCTCGACCTCGCCAGGGCGATGGCGGCGGAGGGAGCGGTGACCGTCATCGACGGTCTGCCCAGCCCGCAGCTCGCGGACCGCCGCCCGAAGCCCGGCGACCCGACCGTGGTCAGCGGCGAGCGTGCCGCGGCCGTGTCGCCCCAGGAGCGCCGGCTCGGCGTCGGCTCGGTGGCGCCGGGCACGGCGTGGACCGACCTGCGGTACCTCGGCACACAGACCGTGCTCGTCGTGCGGGCCGGCCACGGCAGCGCCGCATGGCTGCACACCGTGGCGCGGCAGCTCGCGGACCAGCACATCGCGGTGATCGGTGTGGTGCTGATCGACCCCGATCCACGGGACCGCACCGACGGCACGTTGTGGGACGGGCTGCACACCGCGCTCCGCGGACGCAGCGAGCGGCCGGCCCAGCAGCCCGGCCGGCGGCTGACGGAGCGGCAGCCGATGTGGGCCGCACGGGGCGCGGACAACGACCAGGAGGCCCGGTAGCACATGTGCGGCATCGCAGGTACGTACCGCTGGCCGGACGGCAAGCTCGTGACCGACCGGCTCACCGACACCCTCGCCCACCGCGGTCCGGACGGGGCGGGCCGGTACAGCCACCCCGCCGGCGACGGCGAGGTGCACCTCGGGCACCGCCGGCTGGCCGTCATCGACCTGTCCGGGACCGGCGCCCAGCCGATGGTCTCGGGCGGCCTCGCCCTGACGTACAACGGCGAGCTGTACAACGCGCCCGAGCTGCGCGCCGAACTGGCAGCCGCCGGGGTGCGCTTCCGCGGCACCTCCGACACCGAGGTGCTGCTGGAGGCCTGGCGGCGCTGGGGCACCGACTGCCTGCCCCGGCTGCGCGGCATGTTCGCGTTCGGGATCTTCGACGAACGCACCGGTGACCTGGTGCTCGCCCGGGACCAGCTCGGCATCAAGCCGCTGTTCCTGCTCCGGCGCGGCGAGGGGCTGGTGTTCGCCTCCGAGCTCAAGGCGCTCGCCGCCGTGACCGGCGGGCCGCTGGAGGTGGACCATGCGGCGCTGGTGGCCTCCCTGCTGTACTACTGGGTGCCGGACTCGCGGTGCGCGTTCCGCGAGGCGGAGAAGCTGCCGCCGGGGAGCTGGCTGCGGTGCCGGGCCGACGGCTCGGTGCAGCGCGGCCGGTTCTGGAACCTGAAGGACGTCGCCGCCGAGGGCCGGGAGCGGGCCCGGGCCGGGGAGCGGCCGGACATCGCCGCCGTCGTCGAGGAGTCGGCCCGGCGCCACCTGCTCTCCGACGTACCCGTGGCGACCTTCCTCTCCGGCGGGCTGGACTCCAGCTACCTGACCGCGCTGGCGGCCCGCGACCGGCCCGGGATCCCCGCCTACACGATCGGGTTCCGCGCCGAGGACGCCAGGTTCGAGGCGATGCCGGACGACCTGCGCTACGCCCGGCGGGTGGCCGAGCGGTTCGGCGTCGACCTGCGGGAGATCGAGATCGCCCCGGACGTGCTCGACCTGCTGCCGCGGATGACGTACCACCTGGACGAGCCGATCGGCGACCCCGCCGCGATCAACACGTTCCTGATCTGCTCGGCCGCCCGGGAGGCCGGGGTCAAGGTGCTGCTCTCGGGGATGGGCGCCGACGAGCTGTTCGCCGGGTACCGCAAGCACCTGGCCAACCTGCTCGCGCTGCGCTACCAGCGCGTCCCGCGGCCCCTGCGGCGCGGGGTGTCCACGGCCGTGGACCGGCTGCCGGTCGCGACGAGCCGCCGGGGGTACCGCTCGGTGCGCTTCGCGAAGCGGTTCCTCTCCTTCGCCGATCTGCCGGAGGAGACCGCGTTCCGGCGCAGCTACACGATGTACGACCGGGACGAGCTGCTCGCCCTGGTCGATCCGGACCTGGCCGGGGCGGTCGGGGACGTGCTGACCGAGCACGCGGACGTCTACCAGGACAACGAGCTCGACGACTTCGTCAACCGCATGTGCCTGGGGGACGCCCGGATGTTCCTGCCGGGCCTGAACCTCGCGTACACGGACCGCTCCAGCATGGCCGCGTCGACCGAGGTGCGGGTGCCGTACGTCGACGTCGAGGTGGTCAAGGCGGCGTTCGCGGTGCCCGGCGACCGCAAGATCGTCGGACGGCAGGGCAAGGCCGTCCTCAAGGAGGCGGCCGTCTCGGTCCTGCCCCGGGAGATCGTGTACCGGCCCAAGGGCCTGTTCAGCGCCCCGCTGCGCGCCTGGATGAGCCGGGACCTGGCGCCGCTGGTGCGTGAGGTGGTCAACGACGGGGAGCTCGTCCGTTCCGGGTTCCTGCGCCGTGACGCGCTGACGCGGATGGTCGCCGAGGACGCCGCCGGGCAGCGGGACTTCTCCAAGCATCTGTGGCACGTACTGACGCTTGAGTACTGGTATCGCGACGCGACCTCTGGGTCCGGCCAGAGCACTCGGCACACGGCTTAGGAATCAGAGGAGTTCGGGTGAAACAGGTTGTGCAGAACTACAAGAGCGGCGAGCTGGCGGTGCTCGACGTGCCGGTGCCGGGGTGCAAGCCGGGCGGTGTGCTGGTCCGCAGCGCCTACTCGCTGATCTCGACCGGGACCGAGCTCATGAAGGTGTCCGAGGCCGGGATGTCGATGCTGGGCAAGGCCCGCTCCCGGCCGGACCAGGTGGCCAAGGTCATGCAGAGCGTGGCCACCAACGGGGTGCCCGCCACCTACCGCAAGGTGATGGGCAAGCTGGACTCCTACACGCCGCTGGGCTACTCGCTGTGCGGGGTGGTCGAGCAGGTCGGCGCCGGGATCGACGAGGTGAAGGTCGGCGACCTCGTGGCCTGCGCGGGCAACGAGCACGCGCTGCACGCCGAGCTGAACTGGGTGCCGAAGAACCTCTACGTCCCGGTGCCGGACGGCCTCGCGCCCCGGCACGCGGCCTTCGGCACCGTCGGGTCGATCGCCATGCAGGGCGTCCGTCAGGGCGGGCCGCAGCTCGGCGAAGTGGCACTGGTCATCGGCCTCGGGCTGATCGGGCAGCTGGTGGTGCAGCTCCTGGCCGCCTCGGGCGTGCGTGTCGTCGGGGTCGACCCCGACCCGGTGCGCTGCGAGCTGGCCGGGCGTCTGGGCGCCGCGGCCTGCGGAGACCCCGCGTCCGCGGCCGTGGAAGCCGCCGTCGCCGAACTCACCGGCGGCCTGGGCGTGGACCAGGTGTACCTGGCCGCGGGCGGCGGCAGCAACCAGCCCGTCGAGCTGGCCGCCCGGCTCTGCCGGGACCGCGGCCGGGTCGTCGACATCGGCAAGTGCCGCCTGGACCTGCCGTGGAACGCGTACTACGAGAAGGAGCTGGACGTCCGGTTCTCCCGCAGTTACGGGCCCGGGCGCTACGACCCGGAGTACGAGCTCCAGGGGCGGGACTACCCGATCGGCTACGTGCGCTGGACCGAGCGCCGCAACCTGGCGTGCTTCCTCGATCTCCTCGCCCGCGGCAGCGTCGACGTCGAGCCCTTGATCTCCCACGTCGCCGACTTCGACGACGCCGTCGAGACGTACCAGCGCCTGAAGGACGGCGACCTGAAGGCGGTGGCCGTGCTGTTCCGGTACCCCCGGCAGGAGGGGGAGGCGGCGAAATCGGCGGCCCCGGCGGTGGCCGTGCCCACGGTGAACGTGCGGCGCGGTCCGGCCCGGGTCGCCAACACGTCGGTGCGGCTGGCGTTCGTCGGCGCGGGCAACTACGCGACGTCGATGCTGCTGCCGCACCTGGCGCAGCGCGACGGCGTCGAGCTGGCGACCGTCGTCACCACGACGGCGCTGTCCGCGGCCAACGCGCAGCGGAAGTTCGGCTTCGCCGAGGCGACGACCGATCTCGACGCCGTGCTCGGCGACCAGTCCATCGACGCGGTGTTCGTCGTCACCCGGCACAGCTCGCACGCCGAACTGACCCGCAGGGCGCTGCTGGCCGGCAAGGCCGTGTTCGTCGAGAAGCCGTTGGCGCTCACCGAGGAGGAGCTGGCCGGGGTGCTCGCGGCGGTGGAGGAGTCCGGCAACGACCGGTTGCAGGTGGGCTTCAACCGCCGGTTCGCGCCGCTGCTGCGGGAGGCCAGGACGCGGTTCGGCGCCCGGACCGGTCCGGCGCACCTGCGGTACCTGGTCAACGCGGGCCGCCTCGACCACAGCAGCTGGTACCTCCAGCAGGGCACCGAGGGCTCGCGGTTCGCCGGGGAGGGCGGGCACTTCATCGACACGGCGAGCTGGCTGCTCGACGCCGACCCGGTCTCGGTGTACGCGGTCGCCTCGCCCGGGAACGAGGACCTCCAGGTCGTGCTGCGCTACCCGGACGGGTCCACCGCCGCCATCAGCTACGTCACCAGCGGCCCGGCCGGCTTCCCCAAGGAGACGCTGGACCTGGTAGCGGACGGCAAGGCGCTGCGGCTCGACGACTTCGTCCGCGCCACGGTGTACGACCGCAAGCGGTGGGTCAGTTCGCGGCTGCCCAAGGCCCGCGACAAGGGCCAGAACGCCGAGCTGGCCGCGTTCGTCAGGGCCGTGCGGACCGGCGGGCCGATGCCGGTGCCGCTTGAGTCCCTGGTCGCCACCACGGCGGCCACCCTCGCCGTCCGGACCGGCCTGGCCGGCGGTGCGCCGGTGGCGTTGGAGCGGGCACGATGACCATGAGCGCGGGCTGGTACCTGCGGCGGCTGTCCCGGATGGGACCGCGGGAGGTCGCGGGCCGGGCGGGCGACGCGGTGCGCAGACGGCGGTGGCGCTCGGCGCCGCCGGACTGTCCGCGCGTGACCGGCGCCCGGTTCACCGCGGTACTGCCCGCGGGGACGATCACCGCGGTGCCGCCGGACGCCGCCAAGCGGCTCGTCGCCGAGGCGGACCGGCTGATGGACGGGCACGCCGAGTATTTCGGGGTGGTCCGCGACGACCTGGCCGACCCGGACTGGTGGTACGACCCGAGGACCGGGCGCCGCGCTCCGCGGGGCTACGCCTTCGACGTGCCCTACCGGGACGAGGACGCGGTCGGGGACATCAAGCAGATCTGGGAGCTGTCCCGGCACCAGTACCTCACCGTGCTCGCCGCCGCCTACGCGATCACCGGGAACGAGCGGTACGCCGAGCGCGTGGCCGGGCACCTGCGGTCGTGGTGGGCGGCCAACCCGCCGCTGCGCGGGGTGCACTGGACCAGCGGCATCGAGCTGGGCATCCGGCTGCTGTCCTGGGTGTGGATCCGCCGGCTGCTCGACGGCTGGCCGGGCGCGGCCGGGCTGTTCGAGGGCGACCCGGTGGCGCTGAGCCAGATCTGGCACCACCAGCGCTGGCTGGCGGCCTTCCCCAGCCGGGGGTCCTCGGCGAACAACCACGTCATCGCCGAGGCCGCCGGGCAGTTCGCCGCGGCCTGCGCGTTCGGCTGGTTCCCCTCCTCGGCGCGCTGGCGGGCCGACGCGCTGCGGTCGCTGGAGCGGCACCTGCGCGGCAACACCTTCCCCTCCGGTCTCAACCGCGAGCTGGCCTCCGAGTACCACGGCCTGGTGCTGGAACTCGGCCTGGCCGCGGTGGCCGAGGCGGACGCCGCGGGCGTGCCGGTGCCCGCGTCCGTCCGGCTGGTGCTGCTGCGGATGACCGACGCGCTCGCGGCCGTCGTGGACAGCCGGCTGCGACCGCCGCGCCAGGGGGACGCGGACGACGGGCACGGTCTGGTCGTGGACGGCGCGGGCACCGACCGCTGGGCCTCGCTGCTGGCCACCGGGGACGCCGTGTTCGGCCGGCTCGCCTGGTGGCCGGTGGTGACCGGCACCGATGTGCGCACCCCGCTGCTGGCCGCGCTCCTCGAACCCGCCGGACCGTCCGTGTCCCGCCCGGCGAGCCGGCCGGCCCACTTCGCCGACGCGGGCATGACGATCCTGCGCGGTCCGGCGGAGATCTGGTGCCGCTGCGACGGCGGTCCGCACGGCTTCCTGTCCATCGCCGCGCACGCCCACGCGGACGCGCTGTCCGTGGAGGTCCGGCACGACGGGGTCGACGTGCTCGCCGACCCGGGGACGTACTGCTACCACGGGCAGCCCGAGTGGCGGCGGTACTTCCGGTCGACGCTCGGCCACAACACCGTGCAGCTGGACGGCGGTGACCAGTCCGTCTCCGGCGGCCCGTTCCTGTGGACCCGGCACGCCAAGAGCCGCGTCCTGGCCGCGGACACCTGCGGCGCCTCCTTCGGGGGGACGGCCCGCTGGTGTGCCGAGCACGACGGTTACCGGCCCTCCACGCACCGCCGTCGGGTGGAACTGACGGCGGCGACGCGGGAGTTGAGGGTGGTCGACGAGGTGCGCGGTCCGCGCCGGGCCGTGCGGCTGGCGTTCCACCTCGGCCCGGCGATCAGCGCGGACCTGGTGGGCAACCGGGCGGAGCTCACCTGGAGCCGGGACGGCGAGGACCGCTCCGCGCTGCTCGTCCTGCCCGGGGACCTGTCCTGGCGCGCGCATCGCGGCGAGACCGAGCCACCGCTGGGCTGGTACTCCGCAGGGTTCGGGCGCAAGGAACCCGCCACCACGCTGGTCGGCACCGGTGTCGCCGACGGCGTGCGGGGGTTCACCACCGTACTGACGTTCCGCGGCTAGGGGGGAGGGGACCCGTGGGGATCACGTGCCGGCGTTGGGCGTTGCCGGCGGCACCGCTGGCGTTGACCCTGCTGGCGGCGACCGGCTGTACGAGCTCGCCGGACGCACCGGGGAAACCGGCCGCCGCGCCGTCCGGGTCCGGGGCCGCGTCCGCCGTGGCCCGGGTGTGCGCCGAGCCCGCGGCCGGGCCCGCGAAGGCGCCGGCGGGCGCGGTGACGGTCGACCCCGACGTGGTCGGTGACCTGGCCGAGAAGACGAAGAACAACCCGCCGGGCACCACGTTCTGGCTGCGACCGGGCACGCATCGGCTCGATCCGGAGCGCTACGCCCAGGTCATGCCCAAGAAGGGGGACCGCTACCTCGGCGCGCCGGGCGCGGTGCTCGACGGCGGGAAGAAGAACGCGTACGCGTTCAGCGGCACCGCCCCCGATGTCACCATCCGCTACCTGACCGTGCAGCGCTTCGTCGCACCGACCGACGAGGGCGTGGTCAACCACGACATGGCCGACGGGTGGGTGATCGAGCACGCCACGATCCAGGACAACGACGGCGCCGGGCTGATGGCCGGCGCCCGCCAGCAGGTCCGCGCCAACTGCCTGCGTGACAACGGCCAGTACGGGATGAACGCGTACAAGACCGGCAACACCATCCGCGACCTGGTGGTCGAGGGCAACGAGATCGTCGGCAACAACACCGGCGACTGGGAGCGGCGCAAGCCCGGCTGCGGCTGCACCGGAGGCATCAAGTTCTGGGCCGTCGACGGCGCCGAGATCCGGGGCAACTGGGTGCACGGCAACCGCGGAGCCGGGTTGTGGGCGGACACCGACAACAACGACTTCCGCATCGAGGACAACCTCGTCGAAGAGAACGACGGCGCCGCGCTGATCTACGAGATCAGCTACAACGCGGTCATCCGGAACAACACGATCCGGCGGAACAACTGGGTCGAGGGCCGCACGTCCGCGACGCGCGGCGACGACTTCCCGTACGCGACCGTCTACCTGTCCGAGGCCGGCGGCGAACCACGGGTCGCAGCCCGCACGGACAAGATCGACATCTACCGGAACGTGCTGGAGAACAACTGGAACGGGATCACCCTCTGGGAGAACGCCGACCGGTTCTGCAACAGCCCGGCCAACACCTCCTCCGGTGACTGCACGCTGCTGGTGAAGGACAAGGACCGGTGCGTGAAACCGGCGATCGACAAGGCACCGCTGTACGCCGACTGCCGGTGGAAGACGCAGCGCGTGGACATCCACGACAACCGCTTCGTCCTGGACAAGTCCGTCGTCAAGTGCACGGAGAAGTGCGACCGCATGGCGGTGCTCGCCAACTACGGCACCTATCCGGACTGGTCGCCGTACAAGGGCAGGCGGGTGGCCGAGGCGATCACCTTCGAGCAGCACAACCGCTGGCACGACAACGCCTACCGCGGACCGTGGCAGTTCGTCGTCCGGGACCCGAGCCAGGTGCTCGACCGGTGGCAGTGGCAGGGCCCGCCGTACCGGCAGGACGCGGGCAGCACCTTCGCGACGCAACGGGCCGGTGGTTGAGATGGACCGTGCCCCCGCCACCCCACCGAAGGCCGTCGGGATCGTCTGGCTGCTGCTGGGCCTCAACACGCTCGGCTCCGCCGGGGCGAAGACCATCGTCCAGCTGCCCCGCTCCCTCATCCAGCTGGTCACCATGGGCTCGCTCGTCGTCGCGTTCGCGCTGGCGCTCGCGCTCAATGTGCGGCTGCGCATCAGACCCAGCGCCTTCGTGTTCCTGCTCACCCTGCTGCTGGTGCCGAGCGTGATCTCCAGCGTGCACCTGGAGTCCGGGTTCGGCGCGCTGTTCCGCTGCACCCGGCTGGCCCTCTTCGTCGGCACGCTGTGGCTGGTGAGCCGCTGGTGGGACGGCAGTGTGGCGTTCGTCCGCCACCACATCCGCATGTACTTCGCGGTGCTCGTGTCGGTGGCCGCCGGCCTCGCCATCTCACCGGGCGCGGCCATGCCCGACCTCTACGGCGGGCGCCTCGTCGGCGCGCTGTGGCCGCTCACCCCGCCGCAGATCGGGCAGTACACCGCGGTGATCACCGGGCTGACCGTGCTGCTCCTCCTGGGCCGCCAGGTCGACAGGACCAGCGCGGCGGTGGTCATCGTCCCGTCACTCGTCCTCCTCGCCCTCACCCACACCCGCACGGCCACCGTCGGCCTGCTCGCCGGGCTGGCGCTGGCGGTCGGCTCGCTCCTGCTGACCAGCGCCGCCGCCCGCCGCTTCTTCACCTGGACGGTGCTGTGCGCCACGGTGGCCGCCGTGGGGTTCGCCTCCGCGCTCCAGGCATGGTTCCTGCGCGGGCAGAGCAAGGAGAACTTCTCCAGCCTCACCGGCCGGGCCAAGGTGTGGGACGCCCTGCTGGCGGCACCCCGGACGACCGGGGAGCGGTTCTTCGGCGTGGGCCTGGGCGACAAGTCGTTCGGCGGGCTGCCGATCGACAACAGCTGGCTGGCCGTCTACAACGAGCAGGGTCTGATCGGCGTCTGCCTCGTGGCGGCCGTCCTCCTCGTGCTCGGCGGCGTCGCGCTGCTGCGCCCGCCGTCGCTGCCGAGGGCCTGTGCGATCTTCCTGATCAGCTACGTCGCGATCTCGTCGTACACCGAGGCCGGCCTCGGCGACGCCTCGCCGTACCTGCTGCACCTGGCCCTGGCCGCCTCGCTGCTCGCGGCCCCCGCCGCCGCCACACCGCTGCCGGCACCCCCACTCCCCCGACCAGGTGTCCCGCGCTGGGCCCGGGACCGGGAGGTGAGCTGACCATGCACGTCCTCGTGGTGCACAACCGCTACTCCTCGGCGCAGCCGAGCGGCGAGAACCGGGTCGTCGACGAGGAGGTGGAACTGCTGCGCTCGGCCGGCCACCGGGTCGAGGTGTTCGAGCGGCGCAGCGACGACATCGCCGGCCGGTCCCTGCCCGGCAAGGTCGCGGTGCCGCTGCTCGTGCCGTGGAACCCGGCGGTCCGCAGGGAGCTCACCGCCAGGCTCCGCGCCGATCGGCCGGATGTGGTGCACGTCCACAACGTCTTCCCGCTCCTGTCGCCCGCGGTCCTCGCCGCCTGCGCCGACGCCGGCGTGCCCGTGGTCGCCACGCTGCACAACTACACCCAGATCTGCCCGCCCGGCACGCTGCGACGGGACGGCCGGCTGTGCACCGAGTGCGTCGGCCAGGCGGCGCCGCTGCCCGCCGTCCGGCACGGCTGCTACCGGGGCTCCCGTCTCGCGACGGTGCCGCTCGCGGTGAGCCTGTCGGTCAACCGGCGGCGGTGGTGGTCCGGCGTGGAGCGGTTCTTCTGCATCTCCGAGGCGCAGCGCGACGTCCTGGTGCGCGCGGGCATGCCGGCCGGGCTGCTGACGGTGAAGCACAACTTCGTCCCCGACCCCGGCGCCTGCCGGGTGGGCGACGGGGAGCAGGTGCTCTTCCTCGGCCGGCTCGCGGAGGCCAAGGGGGTGCGGCTGCTCATGGCCGCGTGGGACGACATCGCGGCGGACGGCGGTGTGGGCGTGCCGCTCGTGCTCGCCGGCGCGGGACCGCTGGAGCGGGAGGTGACCGCGTGGGCGGCGGGCCGGGACGACGTGCGCTACGCCGGTCTGCTCGACCCGGCCCAGGTCCGGCAGACCGTCGCGCGGTCGGTCGCCGTGGTGGCTCCGTCGGTGGCCATGGAGACGTTCGGCCTGGTGGTCGCGGAGGCGATGGCGGCGGGGGTGCCCGCTGTCGCCGCCGGTCACGGCGCCTTCGTCGAACTCGTGGAGGACGGGGTGACCGGGCTGCTGCACCGGCCGGGCGAGTCCGCCTCGCTCGCGGAGTGCGTACGCCGGATCGCGGCCCGGCCGGAGCTGGGCCGGGAGATGGGCGAGGCGGCCCGGCGCCGTTACGAGAAGGGCTTCAGCCCGGCCGTCGGGCTCCAGCGCCTGGAGGAGGAGTACCGCGCCGCGATCGCGGGGCGGACGCAGTCAAGGGGGGACGGAATCAATGGGGGGCACTAGATGACACGATGCCGACTCTGCGGCTCGGCGACACTGGCGAGCGTCGTCGACCTGGGGGCGACGCCGCCGTGCGAGAGCTTTCTCGCCGCGGACCAACTGGACCGGCCGGAGCCCGCGTACCCGCTGCACTTGCGGGTCTGCACCGACTGCTGGCTCGCGCAGATCCCACCGCTGATCACGCCGGAGGAGACGTTCACGGAGTACGCGTACTTCTCCTCGTACTCGACGTCCTGGGTGGAGCACGCGCGCACGTTCGTCGCCGATGCCGTGCGGCGGGTGGGCCTCGGCCCGGACGCCTTCGTGGTCGAGGTCGCGAGCAACGACGGATACCTGCTGAAGCACGTGGTGGACCGGGGGATCCGCTGCCTGGGCATCGAGCCGTCGGAGAACGTCGGCGCCGCGGCACGCGACGCGGGTGTGCCCACGCTCACGGAGTTCCTGAGCCCGGACACCGGCGCGGCCGTGCGCGACGAGCACGGCCCGGCGAACCTGGTCGTGGCCAACAACGTGTACGCGCACATCCCCGACGTCGTCGGGTTCACCCGGGGGCTGCGCGCCCTGGTCGCCGACGACGGCTGGGTCTCCATCGAGGTGCAGCACCTGCTGACCCTGATCGAGGAGAACCAGTACGACACGATCTACCACGAGCACTTCCAGTACTACACGGTCGCCTCCGCGATCCGGGCCCTGGCGAGCGGCGGACTCGCGCTCGTGGACGTCGAGCTGCTGCCCACGCACGGCGGTTCCGTCCGGCTGTGGGCCCGGCCGGCCGAGGTGGCCGGCGAGCCGGCCCGGCGGGTGGCCGACGTGCTGGACCGGGAGAAGGCCGCCGGGCTCCAGGAGCTGTCCGGGTACGCCGAGTTCTCCGCCCGGGTGGCCAAGGTGCGCCGGGACCTCCTCAAGTTCCTGATCGAGGCGGCCGAGCGCGGCGAGACGGTCGTCGGCTACGGCGCCCCGGGCAAGGGCAACACCCTGCTCAACCACTGCGGCATCCGTCCCGATCTGCTCGCGTACACGGTCGACCGCAACCCCTACAAGCACGGCAGGTTCACCCCGGGCACCCGCATCCCGATCCTGCCGCCCGAGCGGATCGCCGCCGACAAGCCGGACTACGTGCTCGTCCTCCCGTGGAACCTGCGGGCCGAGCTCGTCGAGCAGCTGTCCTACGTGCACGACTGGGGCGGCCGGCTGGTCTTTCCCATCCCGGAACTGAGCGTTGTCGAGGTCGCGTCCCGAGAGGTCACAGCATGAAGGTCGTTCTGTTCTGCGGCGGTTACGGGATGCGGATGCGCAGCGGTGCCGCCGACGACGTGCCCAAGCCGATGGCGATGGTCGGCCCCAGACCGCTGATCTGGCACGTCATGCGCTACTACGCGCACTTCGGCCACACGGAGTTCATCCTGTGCCTCGGGTACGGGGCCCACCACATCAAGAACTTCTTCCTCACCTACGAGGAGACGACGTCCAACGACTTCGTGCTGCGGGGCGGGCGGACCGAGCTGCTGTCCACCGACATCTCGGACTGGACGATCACCTTCGCGCAGACCGGCATCGAGTCGCCGATCGGGGAGCGGCTGCGCCGGGTGCGGCACCACCTGGACGGCGACGAGATGTTCCTCGCCAACTACGCCGACGTGCTCACCGACGCCCCGCTGCCCGAGATGATCGAGAACTTCGCCCGGCGCGACGCCGGTGCCTCGATGATGGTGGTGCCGCCGCAGTCGTCGTTCCACTGCGTCGAGCTGGGCGAGGACGGCCTGGTGGGGGGCATCACGGCGGTGAGCGAACTGCCGCTGTGGGAGAACGGCGGCTACTTCGTGCTCCGCCAGGAGGTCTTCGACCACATCCCCGAGGACGGGGACCTGGTCGCCGACGGCTGCGCCGAACTGGCCAAGCGCGGACGGCTGGTGGCGCACCAGCACCGCGGTTTCTGGAAGCCGACCGACACCGTGAAGGAGCGGGCCGCGCTCGACGCCGCCTATGCCCGGGGCGACCGTCCGTGGGCCGTGTGGGAACGGGACAGCGCGGGGGTGACCGCGTGATCCGGCTCGGGGCGGGGCGCCTGGGCAGGATCGTCGCGGTGGGCGCGCACTGCGACGACATCGCCATCGGCGCCGGCGGCACGCTGCTGACGCTGTGCCTCGCGCGGCCGGGTGTCCGTGTCGACGCGCTGGTGCTCTCCGGTGGTGGCGGCGAGCGGGAGCAGGAGGAGCGGGCCGCGCTCGCCGCCTTCTGCCCCGGCGCCGACCTGCGGCTGACTGTGCACAAGCTGCCGGACGGCCGGATGCCCGTGCACTGGGACGAGGCCAAGTCCGCCGTCGAGGAACTGCGCGAGCGGACCGACCCGGACCTGGTCCTGGCCCCGCGCACCGACGACGCGCACCAGGACCACCGCGGCCTGGCGCGGCTGGTACCGACCGCGTTCCGCGACCACCTGGTCCTCGGCTACGAGATCGTCAAGTGGGACGGCGATCTCGGCCGGCCGTCCGCCTACCAGCCGCTGTCACCGGAGATCGCCGAACGGAAGGTACGGCTGCTCCAGGAGCACTACCCCTCGCAGCGGCACCGGCCCTGGTACGACCGGGAGGCCTTCCTCGGCCTGGCCCGGATCCGCGGCATCGAATGCCACGAGCGCTACGCCGAGGCGTTCGCCGTCACCAAACTCACGCTCGACCTGGGGGAATGAACCTTGCGCGTACTGCTCACCGGACACCAGGGCTACCTGGGCACCGTCATGGCCCCGGTCCTCACGGCCGCCGGACACGAGGTCGTCGGCCTCGACGCCGGCCTGTTCGCCGACTGCGTCCTCGGCCCGGCGCCCGCCGACCCGCGGGGGCACCGGGTGGACCTGCGCGACGTCACGGCCGACCACCTGGCCGGGGTGGACGCCGTGATCCACCTGGCCGCGCTCTCCAACGACCCGCTGGGATCGCTGGCGCCGGAACTCACCTACGACATCAACCACCACGCGTCCGTACGGCTGGCCCGGCTGGCCCGCGATGCCGGGGTGGCGCGCTTCCTGTACGCGTCGACCTGCTCCGTCTACGGTGCCGCCGGCGGCGACGAGCTGGTGGCCGAGGACGCCCCGCTGCGCCCGGTGACGCCGTACGCGGAGTCCAAGGTGCGGGTGGAGGACGACCTGCACTCCCTGGCCGACGGCGACTTCACCCCGGTGTACATGCGCAACGCCACCGCCTTCGGCTACTCGCCCCGGCTGCGCGCCGACATCGTGCTCAACAACCTGGTGGGCCACGCGCTGCTGTCCGGCGAGGTCCTCGTGCTCTCCGACGGCACCCCCTGGCGCCCGCTGGTGCACGCCGCCGACATCGCACGGGCCTTCACGGCCGCGCTGGACGCGCCCCGGGAAGCCGTGCACGACCGGGCGTTCAACATCGGCAGCGAGACCAACAACGTCACCGTCGCCGAGATCGCCGCGCAGGTCGCCGAGGCGGTGTCCGGCGCGAAGGTGGTGATCACCGGGGAGACCGGTGCCGATCCGCGGTCGTACCGGGTGGACTTCTCCCGGTTCCGCGCCGCGGTGCCCGGCTTCGACTGCGAGTGGACGGTGAAGCGGGGCGCGCTCGAACTCGCCGACGCCTACCGGACGTTCGGCCTGACCCGGGAGGACTTCGAGCAGCGCTTCACCCGCCTCGCCGTGCTGCGCGCGGCGTCCGAGTCCGGCGCCGTCGACGACACCCTGCGGTGGCGCCCGTGACCGGGACCGGCGAGGAGATGTACGCGCTGGTGGAGCGGATGTACCCGCTGTGCCGGAGCATCACCGGCGACGGTGTGCGCGCCACCTTGGACATCGTCGGGGAGTACATCCCGCTCCAGAGGCACGAGGTGCCGACCGGCACACAGGTGCTCGACTGGACCGTGCCGCAGGAGTGGAACATCCGCGACGCGTACATCGCCGACAGCGCCGGGAACCGGGTCGTCGACTTCGCCGCGTCCAGCCTGCACGTGCTCGGCTACAGCGTGCCGGTGTCGGCGACCATGCCGCTGGCCGAACTGCGCGGACATCTGCACACCCTGCCGGAGCATCCGGCCTGGGTGCCGTACCGCACCAGTTACTACAAGCCGGACTGGGGGTTCTGCCTGGCCCAGGAGACCCTGGACGCGATGGAGGACGGCGACTACGAGGTCCGCATCGACTCCACCCTCGCGGACGGCCACCTCACCTACGCCGAGCACGTGGTCCCCGGGCAGGTACCCGACGAGGTGCTCGTCTCCTGCCACGTCTGCCACCCGTCGCTGGCCAACGACAACCTGGCCGGCATCGCCGTGGCGACGTTCCTGGCCCGCGCGCTGGCCCGGCAGACGCCGTACCACACCTACCGGTTCGTCTTCGCGCCCGGCACCATCGGCGCGATCACGTGGCTGGCCCGCAACGCGGAGCGGGTGGACCGGGTCAGGCACGGCCTGGTGCTGGCCTGCGCCGGCGACCCCGGGCACCTGACGTACAAGCAGAGCCGGCGCGGCGACGCGGCGATCGACCGGGTGATGCGGCACGTCCTGACCGCCTCCGAACGCCCGCACCGCGTCACCGGGTTCACTCCGTACGGCTACGACGAGCGGCAGTACTGCTCGCCCGGGTTCAACCTCGGCGTGGGCTCGCTCACCCGGACCCCCTACGCGGGCTATCCCGAGTACCACACCTCGGCGGACGACCTGGACTTCGTCTCCCCGGAGGCGATGGCCGACACGCTCGCCGTCTGCCGCGAGGCGTTCGCCGTCCTGGACCGCGACCGGCGGTACGTCAACCTCAGCCCGCACGGCGAACCGCAGCTGGGCCGACGGGGGTTGTACGACGCGCTCGGCGGGCGCAGCGACACCAAGCAGGCCCAGCTGGCCATGCTCTGGGTGCTCAGCCTCTCCGACGGCGAGCACAGTCTGCTGGACGTCGCCGAGCGGTCCGGGCTGCCGTTCGGCACCGTCGCCGCCGCGGCCGACGCCCTGCACGGCGCCGGGCTGATCAAGGCATGACGCCGATGACCACCGAGGGGGAGAAGACGACACCGGCGACCCGGGCCGGACACGCCCGGAGGTCCACCAGGCGGGCCGTCGCCGGCCGGCTGTCCTGGGGGCTCGCCGACCAGGCGGCCTCCAGCATCAGCAACTTCGCGGTGGGCATCTACGTGGCCCGCTCGCTGGGCGTGACCGCGTTCGGCGTGTTCAGCCTCGCCTGGGTGACCTACGGCGTCGTGCTCAACGTCTCGCGCGGCCTTGCCACCGACCCTCTCGTGGTGCGCTTCAGCGGCGTGCCGGACGCGTCCTGGCGCGGGGCGGTGGCCCGGTCGTCGGGTACCGCGCTCGGCGTGGGAGCCGCCATCGGCGCGGCGTGCCTGGTGGTCGGGCTCGGTCTCGGCGGCCGGGTGGGTCCCGCGTTCGCCTGCCTCGGCGTCCTGCTGCCGGGGCTGCTGTTGCAGGACGCCTGGCGGTTCTCGTTCTTCGCCGCCGGCGCCGGGCGGAAGGCCTTCGTCAACGACCTCGTGTGGTGCGTCGCGCTCGTCCCGGCCATGGTCCTGGCGGCCCACGTGGGCAGCGTGGCCGCGTTCGTGCTCGCCTGGGGAGCCTCCGCCGCGGTGGCCGCCGCGTACGGCTGCCTCCAGTCCGGGATCCGGCCCGAGGTGAGCGGAGCACGCGCGTGGCTGCGCGAGCACCGCGACCTCGGCTACCGGTACCTGGTCGAGAACGTCAGCCTCAGCGGCGCGAGCCAGCTGCGGGCGTACGGGCTCGGCGCGATCGTCGGCGTCGGCGCGGTGGGCGCGGTACGGGGCGCCGAGCTCCTGATGGGTCCCTTCCTCGCCGTACTGATGGGACTGTCCCTGGTGACCGTCCCGGAGGCGGCACGGGTGCTGCGGCAGGCCCCGCACCGCCTCGGCACGTTCTGCCTCCTGCTGGGCGGCGGGCAGGCCGCCGGCGCGCTGCTCTGGGGCGGGTCGCTGCTGCTGGTGCCGGACCGGCTCGGCGACCTCGTGCTGGGCGGCGTCTGGCACTCCGCCTCGCAGCTCATCGCGCCGATCACCCTCAGCGTCGCGGGCGCCGGCCTCGGCACCGGCGCCGCGGCCGGGCTGCGCGCGCTCGGCGCGGCCCGGCGCAGCCTGCGCTCCCAGCTGTTCGCCTCCGCCTGCTACGTCGGCGGCGGGCTCGGCGGGGCGGCCGCCGCGAGCACGGTCGGCTCGGCCTGGGGCGTCGCCGCCGCGACCGTCAGCGGCTCGGCCGTGTGGTGGCTGCACCTGCGGTCCGCCCTGCGCGAGCAGCACCACGACTCCGTTCCCGAAGTGAGGACCTCATGACCGACCGACCCAGGCTGAGCATCGGCCTGCCCGTGTACAACGGCGAGGAGTACCTGGCCGAGTCGCTCGACGCCCTGCTCGGCCAGACCTACGAGGACTTCGAGCTGGTCGTCTCCGACAACGCCTCGACCGACGGGACCCAGGACATCTGCCGCGCGTACGCCGCGAAGGACTCCCGCATCCGGTACCTCCGCCTGCCCCGGAACATCGGCGCCACCCCGAACCACAACCATGTGTTCGCCGAGTGCCGCGGCGAGCTGTTCAAGTGGGCCTCGCACGACGACCTGTACGCCCGGGACCTGCTGCGGCGCTGCGTCGAGGCGCTGGACGAGCGGCCGGACGTGATCCTCGCGCACGCCGACCAGGCGGTCATCGACGGCGACGGCCAGGTGAAGGTCCCCTACGCGTACACGCTCGCCACCGCCTCGCCGCACGCGCCGGAGCGCTTCCGCAGCATGCTGTTCGAACCCGGCGGCGACGACTTCTACGGGGTGATCCGGGCCGACGTGCTGCGCCGGGTGAGACCGATGGACAGCTACCACCACGCCGACCGCACGTTCGTCGCCGAGATCGGCCTGCACGGGCCCTTCCACCAGGTGCCGGAGCTGCTGTACTTCCGCCGCGACCATCCCACCCGCGCCGAGCGGGCGAACCCGTCCAAGCGCTCCCGGTGCGTCAACCTGGACCCGCGCCGGGCCGGCCCGCTGCACCCGACGCCCCGGCTGCTCGCCGAGTACGTCTGGGGCTTCGTCTCGGCGATCCGGCGGGCGCCGTTGTCCCCGGCCGACCGGCGCGCGTGCTACCGCCACCTGGCCGCGTGGATGGCCAGCCGGGCCCGGCCGGGCGCCGGCGAGCGGGTCGAGGACCGCGCCCCGGTCGACCCGGCCGAGCTCACCGTCTCGGTCGACGCCCTGGTCGCCGGCCGTGAGCGGAGGCCGGCGTGAGGAGCGCGCCACGCGTGGGGCTGTTCGGCCTGCTCGGCTCCGGCAACCTCGGCAACGACGGGTCGCTGGAGGCCGTGCTCGGGTACCTCCGCTCCCAGCACCCGGACGCGGTCGTGGACGCGCTGTGCGGCGGACCCGAGGCCGTCACGGCCCGGTTCGGCATCCCCGCGACGCGGCTGCACTGGTACCGCGGGGAGTACCGGACCGCGTCGCGTGCGGGCGCGGTCGCGTCGAAGGGCCTGGGCAAACTCGTCGACGTCTTCCGCACCGCCGCCTGGGTGCGCCGGCACGACGTGGTGATCGTGCCGGGCATGGGCGTCCTGGAGGCGACGCTGCCGCTGCGGCCGTGGGGCTTCCCGTACGCGCTGTTCCTGCTCTGCGCGAGCGGCCGGCTGCTGGGCACCCGGGTCGCGCTGGTCAGCGTCGGCGCCGCGACGATCGGCAGCCGGCCGACCCGGGCCCTGGTGCGCTGGTCGGCGCGGCTGGCGGCGTACCGGTCGTACCGGGACGCCCAGTCCCGCGACGCGATGCGGGCGATGGGCGTGGACACCGCGCGCGACGAGGTCTACCCGGACCTCGCGTTCGCCCTGCCGACTCCGGGGGCGAACGCGCCCTCGGGCCCGCCGGGGCCGGTCTGTGTCGGTGTCATGGACTTCCACGGCGGCGACGACGACCGCTCCCGGGCCGAGCAGATCCACCGGCGCTACCTGGACGGGACCATCCGGTTCGTCCGCGCGCTGGTCGAGGAGGGCAGGGCGGTCCGGCTGCTCACCGGCGACGCGTGCGACGCGCCGGTGGTCGCCGCGATCCTCGACGCGGTCGACTCGCCGCTGGTCACCGCCGCCGAGACGGCCTCGCTGGCCGACCTGATGAAGGAGACGGCGGCTGCCGACTCCGTGGTGGCGATCCGGTACCACAACCTGATCTGCGCGCTGAGGACCGGAACGCCGACGCTCGCCGTCACCTATGCCGCGAAGAGCGAGGCGCTCATGGAACGGATGGGCCTCGGCGCGTACTGCCACCCGGCGCGCGAGCTCGACGCCGACCGGCTGCTCGCCCAGTTCCGGGCGCTGGAGAAGCGATCGGCCGAGCTGCGGCGGACCCTCGTCGAGCGGAACCTGGCCGCCGTCCGGCAACTCGACCACCAGTTCACCGCTTTGGCCACGGCCCTGTTCCCGGCGACCGGCCACGCGCACTCCCCCGCCCGGCAGGAGGCTCCATGAAGGCGACCGAAGTCCCCGAGATCGCAGGCGCGTACGTGTTCGCGCCGACGCCGTACGCCGACGAGCGCGGCTTCTTCTGCCGCACCTTCGACGCCGACGTGGTCCGCTCGGTGGGCCTCGACCCGTGCGCCTTCGTCCAGGACAGCGTGTCCCGCTCGGTCCGGGGCGTGCTCCGCGGCCTGCACCTGCGCTCCGGCGCCGGCGAGGCCAAGCTGGTGCGGTGCTCGTACGGGAGGATCTTCGACGTCGTCGTGGACCTGCGGCCTCACTCGCCGACGTACCTGGGCCGGGCCTTCTTCGAGCTGGCCGGCGAGACGCAGGCGACCGTGTACGTCCCGGCGGGGTGCGCGCACGGCTTCCAGGCGCTCACCGACACCGCCGACACCTCGTACCGGATCGACCGCCCGCACGATCCGGCCGAGGACGTGACGATCGCCTTCGACGATCCGGAGCTCGCCATTCCGTGGCCGCTGCCGGTCACATCGATGTCCCGGCGGGACCGGGAGGCGCCGAGCCTCGCCGAGGTCCTGAAGCACACGGAAGGATGAAGCCGGCTTGGAGAGCGAAGAGTTCCACCTGCCCAGGTCACGGGCGGCGAACGAGCGACTGCACGCCCTGGTTCCCGGGGGCGCGCACACCTACGCCAAGGGCGACGACCAGTACCCCGAGAACCTGGCCCCGGTCATCAGCCACGGCCGGGGCGCCCACGTGTGGGACGTCGACGGCAACCGCTACGTCGAGTACGGCTCCGGCCTGCGGTCGGTGAGCCTCGGCCACGCCCACCCGCGCGTGACCGAGGCGGTGCGGCGGGAACTCGACCGCGGCGGCAACTTCGTCCGGCCGTCCATCGTGGAGGTCGAGGCCGCGGAACGCTTCCTGGCGACGGTGCCGACCGCCGAGATGGTGAAGTTCGCGAAGAACGGCTCCGACGTCACCACCGCCGCGGTGCGCCTCGCCCGCGCCGTCACCGGGCGCCCGCGGGTGGCGATGTGCGCCGACCACCCGTTCTTCTCCGTCGACGACTGGTTCATCGGCACCACACCGATGTCCGCCGGCGTCCCGGAGTCGACCACCGAGCTCACCGTGGCGTTCCCCTACGGCGACCTCGCCGCCACGGAGGAGCTGCTCACCCGGTACCAGGACGAGGTCGCCTGCCTGATCCTCGAACCCGCCACCCACACCGAGCCGCCGCCCGGGTACCTCGCCGGCCTGCGCGAGCTGGCCGACCGGCACGGCTGCGTCCTGGTCTTCGACGAGATGATCACCGGTCTGCGCTGGTCCGAGGCGGGCGCCCAGGGCCTGTACGGCGTCGTCCCCGACCTCTCCACGTTCGGCAAGGCGCTGGGCAACGGGTGCGCCGTCTCCGCGCTGGCCGGGCGCCGGGAACTGATGGAACGGGGCGGGCTGCGCCACTCCGGCGACCGGGTGTTCCTGCTGTCCACCACGCACGGTGCGGAGACCCACTCCCTGGCCGCCGCGATGGCCGTGCTCACCACCTACGTCGAGGAGGGCGTCACCGCGCGCCTGCACGCCCTCGGCGAACGGCTGGCCGCCGGAGTCCGCGAGGCCGCCGACGCCCTGGGCGTCGGCGACCACGTCGTCGTCCGGGGCCGGGCCAGCAACCTGGTCTTCGCCACCCTCGACGGGAGCGGGCAACCGTCACAGCAGTACCGCACCCTGTTCCTGCGCCGGCTCCTCATGGGCGGGGTGCTGGCCCCGTCGTTCGTGGTGAGCAGCGCGCTCAGTGACGCGGACATCGACCACACCGTCGACGTGGTGGCCCAGGCGTGTGCGGTGTACCGGAAGGCACTGGACGCCGGTGACCCCACCCCCTGGCTGGGCGGACGCCCGGTGAAGCCGGTGTTCCGCCGCTTGGCGTGACGCGGCTTGGCGTGACGTCAGCGACGCTCTCGCCGATCGGCGTCTGCCGTCCGCTCGGCCGTCCGCTCGGCCAGTCGGTCGGCCGTCCGGTCGACCAGCCACGCGGTCGCCGGTGTCACCGCCAGCGCGGTGCACCAGCCGCCGAGGACGTCGGTCGGGTAGTGCGCGCCCAGGGCGACCTGCGCCCAGCCCATGGGGGCGCCGGCCACCAGCGCCGCGGCGAGCACGAGTGACGTGCCGGCCGTCCCGCCGAGGCGGAGCCGGCCGGCCGCGAGCAGGGCCACCGCGCAGGCGAGCGCGGTGGCGAAGGCGGTGTGCCCGCTCGGGTAGGACAGGTTGCCGTCGCCGTGGATGGTGCGTCCCACCACGTGCTTGAGCAGCGTCGCCGCCCCGACGGCCACACCGGCGCCGGCGACGACGAGCACCGCTCCCCGAGGACGCCGAAGCAGCAGGCAGCCGGTCACGGCGGCCCCGACCAGCATCACCGCTCCCCCGGGCTCCCCCAGGAAGTCCAAGGCCAGGGCGACGTACCGCCACGGTGGCCGCACGCTGTCCGCCGTCGGCCGGACGACCCACCGGTCCACCGTGCCAGGCTCACCGTGGCCGGCGTACAGGACCCCGAGGACGACGACCACCAGCGCGGCGAGGACCGCGACCGGCCCGAGCGGCACGCGCAGCGACGGTGGCAGCACCGCGGGCGCCGACCGGTCCGTCACACGCCAACTCCCCACGAACGAGCCCCCCGTCGTGTCCGACTCGGCCCGCACGGGAGCCACCGGCCACCCTAACCAACAACGCGGCCGGGGCACACCGGATCCCGTCCGCCGGAGACAGGCCGGACTCAGGAGTTGCCGAAGGCGTCCCGCAGCCGCATCTCGTTGAAGCCGTTGCCGTCGTAGTCGTCCGAGTACGTCAGCGCGAGCCGGCCGGTCGGGGCGAGGGCCACGGCCGGGCCGCCCTGGCCGCCGCCGGTCACCACGTTCATCCGGTAGGCGGGCAGCCTGCCGGTCGTCGTGCCGTCCGCGTTGAAGCCGCGGGCCCACACGTCGTCCTTGCCCGCGTACACGGTCCCGCCGATGTTCACGTCGAAGGCCTCCTTCCACGCGACCACGAAGCTGCCGTCGTCGGCGACCGCGACATCGGCGACGTCCTGGTCGGAGATCGGCCGCTGGCCGTCGACGTACGGGCCGCTGCTGGTGCCGTCCTCGGTGGCCCGCTGTTCGGCCGCCGCGGCACCGCCGGTCGCGGAGAACACGCGGTCGTAGATCCGCTGCGGGCGCACCGGCGTGCCGGTGCCGGTGGTGTACTCGTCCGTCCACGCCACGACGAACCGGCCGTCGCCCGCCGACGCCACCGCGGGAACGGTCTGCTGGCCGTCGGTGAGGGAGTTGGCCACCTTGCGGGCCACGGCGAAGCCGCCCGAGGTGTTCAGCTTCGCGAGACCGATGTTGAGGCCGCCGTTGCCGTCCGCGTCCTCCTCCCAGACGATCGCGGTGTTCCCCGCGTCGTCGATCGCCGCGTCCGGTCGGCGGTTCGACCCGGCAGCACCCGAGTTGATCGTGCTGACCTGGACGTCCTGGTAGCGCAGCGCACCGGTCCCGGACCAGCTGCTCGCGTAGACCTGGTTGAGCGTGGCGCCGTCGGCCGTGCTCTCCCAGGCCACGGTGTAGGAGCCGTCGCCGGCCACCGCGACCGTCGGCCGCAGCTGGTCCCCGCTACCGGAGGCGTGCGGGCGCGGCAGGGCGGTCACCGTGCCGTCGGGGGCCACCTTGACCACGGCGATGTCGGCGTACTTGTTGCCGTCGTCGTCCTTGGCCCACGCGACGATCGCGTTGCCCTGGTCGTCCACGCCGACGTCGGGCTTCTGGTGCGACCAGGTCGTGTTGCCGGCGGTGCCGCCGTTGCTCAGCAGCTTCTCGTTCCACAGCGCGACGCCGTCCTTGTACATGCGGATGTACACGTCGGTGCCCAGCTCGGTGTCCGAGGAGTCGTGCCGGTCGCCCTGCTCGTACACCACGGCGGTGTAGACGGACGAGGTGCCGCCGGAGGCGACGGCGCTGTAGTGCTGGTCGCCGTCGGTCTGCACGTTGACCCGGGAGTAGTGCTGGGACGTCGAGCCGTACTTCGACGCGTCGATGTCGACCGCACCCGAACGCACCTTGTCGAAGTTGGCGACGTAAGCCTGGTAGACCGTCGGGTCGTCGATGCGCAGCAGCGTCTCGTCGTTCGTCTTCAGCGAGCCCGCGGTCCAGTTGTGGGAGCCCGTGTACACGTGCTGGACCTTGGTGCCGTCGGACTTCGTCCACTCCGTCAGCAGGTACTTGGAGTGGGTGGTGCCGTGGTTGCAGGAGGCGGTCGCCGAGGACTTGTAGCGGCATCCGCCGGGGCGGTTGCCGTAGGCCGCGACGTCGAGCGCGGTCAGGTCGTTGACGCCGTCGTTGCCACCGCCGTTGCTGAGGTCGCGGACGTTGGCGTCGACGCTGCACCCCTGGGACCGCTTCGCCTGGAGGGCGTCGTAGACGGCCGGGCGGGTGGTCCGCTGGTCGAGCTCGGCGGCCGAGATCCTGATCTTGCCGTCGACCGAGCAGTCGACCTTGTCGATGAACGAGGCGAGGATGTCGGCGTTGCCGTAGTGGGTGGCGTCCGAGGCGGTGTTACGGGGGAAGAAGAACGCCTCGACGGGAGAGTTCGGGTCGCCCGTGGTGTAGTCGTACGTGGTGTGCAGGCTGTCGCCGGCGTGCTTGATCTGGTCGTTGAAGTGCGCGCGGTACCGGGAGGCGAGGGCCGCGTTGCCGGACACGACGACCGCGTTGTTGATCTCGCCGTCCTGGCCGCCCGCGAGGTTCTGCGAGCTCTGCCAGACGACGTTCGTACGGCCGTCGGTGAGCGCGTCGAACACGATGTACTTGTCGTGGTCGATCGCGTTGGTGTCGCCCGAGCCGTTGCCCAGGCAGCCGCGGGAGCACCAGGTGAGGCTGGAGTTGCCCGTCAGCGTCAGACCGTCCAGGTTGCTGCTGGCCCGGTTCGCCGACTCCGAGATGATGCGCAGCGTGACGCCGCGGCTCTGGGCGGCGGCGAGCTTCCCCTGGAGATCCGAGCTGTTGAACCAGTACATGCCCATGTAGAGCGTCGAGTTGGGCGCCGCGAGATCGATGAGGCTGCCGACCGACGTGTTGATCGAGGAGTCGTAGGTCGTGGGCGTCGGGTAGTTGAACACCGCGGTGTAGTTCCCGGAGACGACGGTCTCCGCCTGAGCGGTGGCCGGGGCGAGCAGTGCCGCACCGAGCGCGAGAGGGGCGGCGAGTGCCGCCGAGCGCCGTATCTGTCTACCCATCTGTTTCCTTCGGTTCAACGGTGTGTTGGGGACGAGCCATCCTATGACGCGTCCATTTCACGTCCCTGACGTGCGGTAGACGAAGGGCGACGCACCCCACTGGTACGCCGGCACCCGGACGTTCTCGGGCGCGAAGCAGTCCAGCGTGGGCGCCACCGCGGCCCGGCTCATCCCGGCCCGCCGGGCCGACGCCATGTCCGACCAGTTCGCGAAGGGACCGAACGCGGCCAACGGGTGGGTCTCGCTGAAGGACCTCACCACGGTGACGTACAACGGCAAGCACCTGGTCTACGCGGCGAACGTGCCGGGGTCGTCGTACGGCTCGATGAGGACTCCACACCGACGACCGTGCCGTCGCTCTGGCCGGCGCCCGGCACATCGGGACACCGGCCGGAACCAGCGCCGCGCGAGGCGCCACTGGAGGCCGCCCGAACCGGGGCGGCGACAGGCACCACGGACGGATGCCTGCGACTGAAACCGTCGAAGCGTCGAGCAACCCGAATGATAAAGAGCCGGTGGACGGCGTCAATACCTCTCGCATGAATCGCTGCCAACACCGAAAGTCTTCGCACCCGTACGCGTCGAACAGCGCACACCACACCGTCAAATGGTCGGCCGGTACGCCTCTTGACCCCGGAACCGAGCGAGGTGCGGACGGCGTCGGCACTCGGTCCACCTTGCCCCAAGTGATCAGTATCCGCACGGTCGCGCTGGTCCCGGCCCTGACCTCCCGCACCCACCGACGCCGACACCCGGGTTCGCCCTCCGACTCACCGCGTTCCGAAAGTTTCGTGCGGCAATCGGAAATTTCTTCTGCGGGGAGTATTGACGATCCACGGTCACCACCTCAATCATCCCTGTCTGGGAAACCGGCCCCGGTTCGTGATTCCGTGCCCTGTCGGCTTGGACGATCCGTGCCGCACGGCAGATCCACGACCAGCCGCACGAACAGATCCGCGCACCACAGCACCTGCGCCACCCCGTTTCGATCCGGTGAGGTCCGCACCAGCGCATCCTGGCTCTTCGCGCAGTCGGAGAGGTCCGCGACGCCGCGTGACGGTCCCCCGGCTGAGCCGCGATGGAGTAGCCCATGCCTGTGTCGACCCATGACCGCGGTGTCCGGTGATTCCGTGCTGCCGGGGATCCGGCCCGCCCCGTCCGTCTGCCGCGTCGGAGCGGACGACGCAATCCCCAGCGCTTCAGTCCATCCGTGATTTCGACCCCGGAGGCACAGTCATGGGCTTGTACGCCCTTCCCAGATCCGGTATCCGCCGGACGATCCGCGGCCTGCTGCTGACGCTGGTCGTCGGCGTCCTCGGTGCGGTCACCGCACTGGCCGCGCCGCCGACCGCACACGCCGCCGAGAGCACGCTCGGCGCCGCGGCGGCACAGAGCGGCCGCTACTTCGGCACCGCCATCGCCTCGGGCAAGCTGGGCGACTCGGCGTACACGACGATCGCGGGCCGTGAGTTCAACATGGTGACGGCCGAGAACGAGATGAAGATCGACGCCACCGAACCGCAGCGGGGCCAGTTCAGCTTCTCCGCCGCCGACCGCGTCTACAACTGGGCGGTGCAGAACGGCAAGCAGGTGCGCGGCCACACCCTGGCCTGGCACTCCCAGCAGCCCGGCTGGATGCAGAGCCTCAGCGGCAGCACACTGCGCCAGGCGATGATCGACCACATCAACGGCGTGATGGGCCACTACAAGGGCAAGATCGCCCAGTGGGACGTCGTGAACGAGGCCTACGCCGACGGCAGTTCGGGAGCCCGGCGGGACTCCAACCTTCAGCGCACCGGCAACGACTGGATCGAGGTCGCCTTCCGGACCGCGCGCGCCGCCGACCCGGCGGCCAAGCTCTGCTACAACGACTACAACATCGAGGACTGGACCTGGGCCAAGACCCAGGCCGTGTACTCCATGGTCCGGGACTTCAAGCAGCGCGGTGTGCCGATCGACTGCGTCGGCTTCCAGTCGCACTTCAACAGCGGCAGCCCCTACAACAGCAACTTCCGCACCACCCTCCAGAACTTCGCCGCCCTCGGTGTCGACGTGGCCATCACCGAACTCGACATCCAGGGCGCCTCGGCCTCGACCTACGCCAACGTGACCAACGACTGCCTGGCCGTCTCCCGCTGCCTCGGCATCACCGTCTGGGGCGTGCGCGACACCGACTCCTGGCGATCGGGGGACACGCCGCTGCTGTTCAACGGCGACGGCAGCAAGAAGGCTGCCTACACCGCCGTCCTCAACGCGCTCAACGGCGGCACCTCCACGCCGCCCCCTTCGGGTGGCGGACAGATCAAGGGTGTCGGTTCGGGCCGTTGCCTGGACGTGCCCAGCGCCAGCACCACCGACGGCACCCAGCTCCAACTGTGGGACTGCCACAGCGGCACCAACCAGCAGTGGACGTACACCGACGCCGGCGAGCTGAGGGTCTACGGCGACAAGTGCCTGGACGCCGCCGGAACCGGCAACGGCACCAAGGTCCAGATCTACAGCTGCTGGGGCGGCGACAACCAGAAGTGGCGCCTCAACTCCGACGGGTCCATCGTCGGCGTCCAGTCCGGCCTGTGCCTCGACGCCGTCGCGAGCGGAACCGCCAACGGCACCCTGATCCAGCTCTACTCCTGCTCGAACGGCAGCAACCAACGCTGGACCCGCACCTGACGGGACCTGCCGCACACGAAAGGTTCAAGCGGCGACGGCCTACGGTGCGGCTGCTCCCGCCCCTCCGGTAGGACATCGTCGTGGTCCCGGGTCGCCGCCGTGGTGGCGGCGACCCGGGATTCGCCATGTTCGCCGCGGTGAATCCGGTACCCGCCGAGGCGGCGACGGTGGAGCCGGCCGGCGCCCCCACGGGGTTCCCGTGCGGCGATCCCCGACCTCGGCCGGGAGGGCCACGGCCTGGTCGTCCTCCGGGAGCACGCCCTTGAAGGAGTCGTGCCGACGCGGCGCGACGCAGAAGACCTCGGCCGGATCGCCCGCTTCGCGGTGCGTCAGAACTGCCTGGCGCGGACCCCGCCAAGGCCGGGAGCACCCCGCGCCCGCATTCCCGGCACTGATCGAAGCCGCAGGTCAGGACCCCTTGGCCGCCGGTTCGAGGATCGCCACGCACTCCACATGATGCGTCATCGGAAACAGATCGAACGCCCGAAGCGTCCGCACCCGGTAGCCGCCCTCGCGGAAGTACCCCAGGTCCCGGGCCAGCGCAGCGGGATCGCAGGCGACGTAGGCGATGCGGCGGGCCCCGAGGGAGGACAGGTGGGCGACCGTGTCGCGGCCGGCGCCGGCGCGGGGCGGGTCGAGGACGATCAGGTCCACCTCGGTGATGCCGGTGCGCGGCAGGACCGACTCGACCTTGCCCTGCTCGACGCGGACCCGCGGGAAGTCGGCCAGGTTGTGCCGCGCGTCCTCCACCGCCCGCTTGCCGGACTCGATGCCGAGGACCGCGCCCTTCTCGCCGAGACGGTCGGCGAGCGCGCCGGCGAAGAGGCCGACACCGCAGTAGAGGTCCAGGGCCGTCTCGCCCTTGCGGGGCAGCAGGCCCTGCATGACGGCGGTGACGAGCGTGTCCGCCGCCTTCGGGTGGACCTGCCAGAAGCCGCCGTTGCCCACCCGGTGCGTACGGCCGTCCGCGCGTTCGCGGACGAAGGGGCGGCCGTGGACGCGGTGCACTCCGCCGGACTTCTCGTCCACCCGCAGGACCGACACCGGCCGGTCCAGTTCGACCAGCGGGAGGCGGGCGCCGGGGCGCGGGGTGAGGATCACCTGGCGGTCCTGGGATCCGGTCGCCGCGACGGCCTCGACCGATTCCATGCCGGTCCAGTCCCGCTTCTCGATGCCCAGCTCGCTGACGCCCTCCGCCGCGATCAAGCAGTGGTCGATGCGCTCGACCTCGTGCGAGCGGTGCCGGCGCAGACCGGCGTGGCCCTCGGCGTCGACGGCGTACTGGACGCGGGTGCGCCACTGCGGGACCTGTCCGGCGGGCAGCTTGTCGCCCTCGGCGGGGACCACGGTGCCGTCCCAGCCCGCCTCCTCGGGGGTGAGGCCGGCGAGTCGCTGGAGCTGTTCCGCGATCACCTCCGCCTTCAGCCGGCGCTGGGCGCCCGGCTTGGCGTGCTGCCAGTCGCAGCCGCCGCAGCGGCCGGGGCCGGCGAAGGGGCAGGGGGCCTCGATGCGGTCCTTGGACGCCTCCAGGATCCGTACGGCGTCCGCGCGCAGGAAGCGGGCGCCTTCCTCCCCCTCGGTCACCCTCGCCACCACCCGCTCGCCGGGCAGCGCGTGCCGGACGAACAGCACCTGTCCCTCGGGGGTACGGGCGATGCAGTGGCCGCCGTGGGCGACGGGGCCGATCTCGACCTCGTACTCCTCGCCCACCAGAGACTTGGTCGGTTCTGTCTGCATGGTGGGGTGACTCCAGACCGGGAAATCGGGGAAAGGGGGCGGCCCGCACCGGCGGGCCCGACAACAGCCCACCAGTCTACGGCCTTCCCGCCCCGCCTCGGACCTCGCCCGAGGGCCCCGTCGACGCCGACTCGGACGACGCCGACTCGGATTTCGGCGAGGGCCCCCGGTTCCCGACGGCTCAGTCCTTGCCCGACGGCTCCTTCGGCCGCACCAGCGCCGGACCGCGCCGGACGGCGCCCGGTGCGTTCCACTCCTGCCGCTTGCGGGCGCGGGCCCGGGCGGCCTCGGAGGAGGCCAGCTGGTAGGGGACAGAGGTGACCATCACGCCCGGCGTGAACAGCAGACGGCCCTTGAGGCGCAGCGCGCTCTGGTTGTGCAGCAGGTGCTCGTACCAGTGGCCGACCACGTACTCGGGGATGATCACGGAGACCGCGTCACGCGGGGACTCCTTGCGCAGGCCCTTGACGTACTCGATGACCGGCCGCGTGATCTCGCGGTACGGCGAGTCCAGGACCTTGAGCGGTACGTCGATCCCGCGCCGCTCCCACTCCTCGCGCAGCGCCTTGGTCTCGGCCGGGTCGACGTTGACGGTCAGCGCCTCCAGGGTGTCCGAGCGCATCAGCTTGGCGTAGGCCAGGGCGCGCAGCGTCGGACGGTGGATCTTCGAGATGAGCACCACCGAGTGCACCCGCGACGGGCGGACCATGTCGTCGGCCGGGCCCTCGGGCGCGGCGATCTCCTCGGCGACCCGGTCGTAGTGCTTCCGGATCGCGGTCATCGTCGCGTAGAAGATGCACATGCCGAGCAGGGCCACCCAGGCGCCGTGCGTGAACTTGGTGACCAGGACGACGACGAGCACCAGGCCGGTGAAGAAGGCGCCGAACGCGTTGATGGCCCGGGAGCGGACCATGTGGCTGCGCTTGGCCGGGTCCTTCTCGACCCGGAGGTGGCGGTTCCAGTGCCGGACCATGCCAGTCTGGCTGAGCGTGAAGGACACGAACACGCCGACGATGTAGAGCTGGATCAGGCGGGTGGAGTCGGCGCCGTAGATGAAGACCAGCAGCATCGCCGCGCCGGCGAGCAGCACGATGCCGTTGGAGAAGGCGAGCCGGTCGCCGCGGGTGTGCAGCTGGCGCGGCAGGTAGCGGTCCTGCGCGAGGATCGAGCCGAGCAGCGGGAAGCCGTTGTACGCCGTGTTGGCCGCCAGGAACAGGACGAGCGCGGTGGCGGCGGCGAGGAGGACGAACAGGAAGCTGCCCTTGCCGAAGACCGCCTCGGCGACCTGGGAGATCACCGGGTTCTGGACGTAGCCGGAGCCGAGCGGGACGCCGTTGTGCAGCAGGTCGGTGGCCGGCCTCTCCGCCATGCGGACCTTGGTGGTCATGGCGAGCGCGATGATGCCGCAGAACATGGTGACGGCCAGCAGGCCCATCATGGCGAGCGTGGTGGCCGCGTTCTTCGACTTGGGCTTGCGGAAGGCCGGGACGCCGTTGGAGATGGCCTCGACGCCGGTGAGGGCGGCACAGCCGGAGGAGAAGGCGCGCAGCAGCAGGAAGACGAGCGCGAAGCCCGCGAGACCCTGGTGCTCGGCCTTGATGTGGTAGTCGGCCGTCGGCGCCCGCATGGTGTCCCCGAGGACCAGACCCCGGAAGGCACCCCAGGCGATCATGATGAAGACACCGCCGACGAAGACGTAGGTCGGGATCGCGAAGAGCTTGCCCGACTCCTTCACGCCCCGCAGGTTCATCAGCGTCAGCAGCACGATCACGGCGGCCGCGCAGAACACCTTGTGCTCGACCACGAACGGGATCGCGGAGCCGAGGTTCTCGATGCCGGAGGAGATGGAGACGGCGACGGTCAGGACGTAGTCCACGAGCAGGGCGCTGGCCACGGTGAGGCCGGCCTTGGGGCCGAGGTTCGTGGTCGCGACCTCGTAGTCGCCGCCGCCGCTCGGGTAGGCGTGCACGTTCTGCCGGTAGGAGGCGACCACGGTGAACATCAGCACGACGACCGCGACCGCGATCCAGGGGCTGAAGTGGTACGCCGACACGCCCGCGATGGACAGGACCAGCAGGACCTCCCCCGGCGCGTAGGCGACGGAGGACAGCGGGTCGGAAGCGAAGACGGGGAGTGCGATGCGCTTCGGCAGGAGCGTTTCGCCCAGCCGGTCACTGCGCAGTGCGCGCCCGATCAGGATCCGTTTGGGCACGTCGGTCAGTTTGGACACGAGAGAGGATCGTAAGCCTTCGAACTGGCACCCGCCCACCCGGCGTGCTGGATCTGCCTCACGAGTGAAATCGGGGGCGCACGGAACTACGGAATCCGTGCTTCGTGTGCCCGTCGTGCCTAGATGGCAAACCCCGCCTGTCATCGCACTTCGGAGGTTCCATGCCCGCGACCGCGGAGCTGATCGGGGCGCTGCTCGCCCTCGGCGGCCTCGGAATCCTGACCCTGTGCAGCGTGCGCAGCATCACTCGCCGACGGCTCCGGCCACCACCCGCGGCACGGGGGTGCCCACCGCGCGGCGCCCGTGTGTAGCTTTGGGCGTCGGTCTGAGACCCTGATGCTGAGCAGTAGCTTTTGGACACCGGAAGGACGGTCGTGCACATCGTCATCATGGGCTGTGGAAGAGTGGGTTCCGCTCTTGCCCAGACCCTGGAGCAACAGGGACACACGGTCGCCGTGATCGACCAGGACCCCACCGCCTTCCGTCGGCTGGGCCCGGGATTCGGGGGCCGCAGGGTCACCGGTGTCGGCTTCGACCAGGACACCCTGCGCGAGGCGGGCATCGAGGAGGCCGGCGCCTTCGCCGCCGTCTCCAGCGGCGACAACTCCAACATCATTTCCGCGCGCGTGGCACGCGAGATGTTCGGCGTGGAGAACGTGGCCGCCCGCATCTACGACCCCCGCCGTGCCGAGGTCTACCAGCGCCTGGGCATCCCCACCGTGGCCACGGTGCGCTGGACCGCCGACCAGATGCTGCGTCGGCTGCTGCCCTCCGGGGCCGAGCCGCTGTGGCGCGATCCCACCGGCGGGGTGCAGCTCGCCGAGGTGCACGCCTCCCCGAAGTGGGTCGGCCACAAGATCAGCAAGCTCCAGGAGGAGACGGGCGTCCGGGTGGCGTTCCTGACCCGCCTGGGCGAGGCGATCCTGCCCACCTCGCAGACGGTGTTGCAGGAGGGCGACCTCGTGCACGTGATGATGCGGACGGACGACGTGGACAAGGTCGAGGCGGCGTTCGCCGGTGGCCCGGAAGAGGAGGGCGGTCACTGATGAGGGTCGCCATTGCCGGGGCCGGCGCCGTCGGCCGCTCGATCGCGGGCGAGCTGCTGGAGAACGGCCACGAGGTCCTGCTGATCGACAAGGCGCCGACCGCCATCTCGGTCGAGCGCGTCCCGCAGGCGGAGTGGCTGCTCGCCGACGCCTGCGAGATCACCTCGCTGGACGAGGCGGCGTTGCAGCGCTGCAACGTCGTGATCGCCGCGACCGGCGACGACAAGGTGAACCTGGTCGTCTCGCTGCTCGCCAAGACGGAGTACGGCGTTCCGCGCGTCGTGGCCCGGGTGAACAACCCGAAGAACGAGTGGCTGTTCAACGAGGCCTGGGGCGTCGACGTCGCCGTCTCCACCCCGCGTCTGATGTCCGCCCTGGTCGAGGAGGCGGTGAGCGTCGGCGACCTGGTCCGGCTGCTCCGCTTCAGCCACGGCGACGCCAACCTCGTCGAGCTCACCCTGCCGGAGGAGTCGGCGCTGGCCGGCACCCAGGTCGGGGACGTGCAGTGGCCGGAGGACACCTCCCTGGTCACGATCATCCGCGGCACCCGGGTGCTGACGCCCTCCAAGGAGGACTCCCTGGAACCGGGCGACGAACTCCTCTTCGTGGCCGCGCAGGCCCGGGAGGAGCAGCTGGAGGACCTGCTGTCGGTGCGGCGGGAGGACTGACCGCGCGACGACGAAGGGCGCCCTTGTCGCCAAGGGCGCCCTTCGTCGTCGTCAACCCGCCCGCATCCCCGGCGGAGCGTGCCAAGCCCTCCCGCCGCCACCGGCCCAGCCTCACGCCCGCACCGGTTCAGCCTCCCGGCGGGGCCTTCCCAGTCCTCTCGGCGGGGCCTTCCCAGTCCTCCCGGTGATGCCGGTCCAGCCCCCGGTGGAGCCCGCCCAGCCCTCGCGGCGGCACCGGCGCAGCCTCCCGGTGGGGCCTGCCCAGCCCTCCCGGTGATGCCGGTTCAGCCCCCGGCGGCATCGGCCCAGCCCGCCGCCAGCACCGGCCCAGCCACCCGGCGGGGCCTCCCCAGCCCTCCCGGTGAGGCCGGTCCAGCCTCCTGGTGATGCCGGTTCAGCCCCCGGTGGAGCCCGCCCAGCCCTCGCGACAGCGCCGGCGCAGCCTCCCGCCGGCACCGGCCCAGCCCTCCCGGCGGTACCGGCCTAGCTCTCCCGGCGGTGTCGGCCGCCGGCCGCCTCGGCAGCGGCCTTCCTCTCCTCGGCCGCCTTCTCCTCCGCCTCCATCTCCGCGAACACGTCGATGGGCGCGGGCGCCTTGGCGAGGAAGACCCAGGTCAGCCACACCGCCAGCAGGAACGGCGGGATCTTCAGGATGACCAGGACCCAGCCGAGCTGGGCGGTGTCGGCCCACCAGTACAGCGGGAAGAGGATCGCGCACTTGGCGAGCAGGATCAGACCCCAGGCCCAACTGGCCTTGGCGTACGCCTTCTTGCGGCCGGGGTTGCGGGTGCGCCAGGAGAGGTTCTCCTTGAAGACCGGGCCGAGCACGACACCGATCAGGGGCACACCGGCCAGCGTCGTGATGATGTAGGCCAGCGCCAGGCCCAGCGTGTACAGCATGCCGGGGAGGTAGAAGTCCTTGGCGTTGCCGGTGAACATCGCGAACACGACACCGAAGGCCACGCCGAAGACACCGCTGAAGGCGTGCTTGACGGTGTCCTTCATCGCCAGCCGGACCACGACCAGGATCAGCGACAGCGCCAGCGCGGCGATCGCCGCCATGTGCAGGTTCTTGTTGACCGTGAAGATCGCGACGAAGAGCAGGCCCGGCAGGACCGTCTCGACCATGCCGCGGACCCCGCCGAAGGCCTCGAACAGCGCCGCCTCGGTCACCGCGCGGGCGTCGTCGGGCTGAGTCTGGTCGGTGTCTTGGGTCGGCTTGTCGAGGGACGTCACCGGCTACTCCCGTCCGAGGGGTCGCAGTTCGTATTTCGGGTTGAACAGCACCCGGCGGCCCCGGCTCATCGAGATCCGGCCCGATGCGATCAGCTTGCGCCCCGGTTCTATCCCCACGATGGAGCGCCTGCCGAGCCACACCACGTCCAGCGCGGCGGAGCCGTCGAACAGCTCGGCCTCCAGGGCCGGGACGCCGGCGCGCGGGCGCAGGGTGACCGTGCGCAAGGTACCAGTTACGGTGACGATCTGTCGGTCGTGACAGTCACCGATCTTCGTGCACCCGGCCGTCTCCGCGTCCTCGCGCAGCTCCTCGGACTCCAGGTCCTCCTGCGACGAGGAGAGCCGGTCGAGCATGCGCCGGAACCGGCCGGCCTGCTTTTCGGATCGAGGAACAGCAGTCATACCTGAAGCGTACCGGGGTGCACCGACAGGGCCGTAGCGCAGCTCACTCCCGCAGCGGCGGCTCCTCCCCCGGGGCTGCTCTTCCCCGCCGGGCGGTTCACATCTCGAACCGGTACCCCATCCCCGGCTCGGTGATGAAGTGCTTCGGGTGCGACGGGTCCGACTCCAGCTTCCGCCGCAGCTGGGCCATGTACACCCGCAGGTAGTTGCTCTCGGTCCCGTACGACGGCCCCCACACCTCCTGGAGCAGCTGCTTCTGGCTGACCAGCCGACCGGTGTTGCGGACCAGCACCTCCAGCAGGTGCCACTCGGTCGGGGTGAGCCGTACGTCCTTGCCGCCCCGGTTGACCTTCTTGGCGGCGAGGTCGACGGTGAAGCCCTCGGTCTCCACGGTCGTCACGTCGTCCTCGCCCGGCCCGGCCGGCTCGGCCCGGCGGACGGCGGCCCGCAGCCGGGCCAGCAGCTCGTCCATGCCGAACGGCTTGGTCACGTAGTCGTCGGCGCCCGCGTCGAGCGCCTCGACCTTCTCGTCGGAGGAGTGGCGCGCGGACAGCACCAGGATCGGCACCCGGGTCCAGCCGCGCAGCCCCCTGATCACCTCGACGCCGTCCATGTCGGGCAGGCCCAGGTCAAGGACGATCACGTCGGGGTGGCGGGAGGCGGCGAGTTCGAGCGCGGTCCTGCCGTCGGGGGCCGCGTCGACCTCGTACTTGCGTGCCTTGAGGTTGATCACGAGGGCGCGCACGATCTGCGGCTCGTCGTCGACCACGAGCACCCTCGTGGAGGTCTGGGGGGACCCCCCAGCCGGGCTCACCATGTGGCCTGCCTTTCCGGTTCGGTACGGGACTCCCCGGCGGGGAGGGGCTCGGGACGCGCTCCTGCGGCGCGCAGGCTCAGCACCATGGTGAGCCCGCCGCCCGGCGTGTCCTCGGCGGTGAGGGTGCCGCCCATGGCCTCGGCGAAGCCCCGGGCGACCGCGAGGCCGAGCCCGACGCCGGCACCGCGCGGAGCGTCACCGTACCGCTGGAAAGGCTCGAAGATGCGGTCCTTGGCCTCGTCCGGGACGCCCGGGCCACGGTCCACCACGCGCACCTCCACGCGGTCGGCGATGGCGCTCGCGGCCACCAGGACGCGCCGCCCGTGCGGGCTGTACTTGACGGCGTTCTCCACCAGGTTGGCCACCGACCGCTCCAGCAGCCCGGGATCGACGGCGACCATGGGCAGCGTCTCGGGCACGTCGAGCTCCACGCTGTCCTCGGGTACGCCGCCCAGCGCCATCGGCACGACCTCGTCGACGTCGATCTCGCGGATCAGCGGGGTGACCGTGCCCGTCTGGAGGCGGGACATGTCCAGGAGGTTGCCCACGAGGTGGTCGAGCCGGTCGGCGCCCTCCTCGATGCCCTCCAGCAGCTCCGCCTGGTCCTCCTCGGACCAGGCGACGTCGTCGGAGCGCAGGGACGACACGGCGGCCTTGATGCCGGCCAGCGGGGTGCGCAGGTCGTGGCTGACGGCGGCCAGCAGGGCGGTGCGGATGCGGTTGCCCTCGGCGAGTGTGCGGGCCCGGTCGGCCTCCTCCTTCAGGCGCCTGCGGTCGAGCACGACGGCGGCCTGGGCGGCGAACGCGGCGAGCACCCGGCGGTCCGCCGCGGGCAGCACCCGGCCGGTGAGCGCGAGCGCCATGTGGTCGCCGACGGGCACGTCGACGTCGGCGTCCTCGGGGCGCTCCAGCGGCGGCCCGAAACCGGCGCGGCCCGCGCACGTCCACGGCGCCACGTCGCTCGCGCGCTCCAGCAGGGCCGCCGACTCCATGGCGAAGGTCTCGCGGACCCGCTCCAGCAGCTCCTCCAGGCCCGTCTCGCCCCGCAGCACGTTCCCGGCCAGGAAGGAGAGGATCTCGGACTCGGCGCGCAGCCGGGCGGCCTGGTGGGTGCGCCGGGCGGCGAGGTCGACCACCGAGGCGACCGCCATCCCCACCCCGAAGAAGATCGCGATGGCGACGATGTTCTTGGGGTCGGCGACGGTCAGCCGGTGCAGCGGCGGTGTGTAGAAGTAGTTCAGCAGCAGGGAGCCGAAGGCCGCCGAGGCCAGCGCGGGCAGCAGGCCGCCGAGCAGGGCCGCCGCGACGGTGACGGCCAGGAACAGCAGCATGTCGTTGGCGAGGCCGAGGTCGACGGTGTTCAGCAGCACCGCGAGGATCGCGGGACCGGCCAGACCGACCGCCCAGCCCCAGATGATCCGGGCCCGCCCGAGCCGGCCGCCCCGGGCCACGGGCAGTCCCCGGCCCTTGGCGACCTCTTCGTGGGTGACGATGTGCACGTCCAGGTCGGGGCCTGATTCCCGGGCGACCGTGGCGCCGACGCCGGGCCCGAAGACGTACTGCCAGGCCTTGCGGCGGGAGGAGCCGAGCACGATCTGGGTGGCGTTGACCCCGCGCGCGAAGTCGAGCAGGGCGGCCGGGACGTCGTCGCCGACCACGTGGTGGAACGTTCCGCCGAGGTCCTCGACCAGGGTGCGCTGGACGGCCAGCTCCTTCGGGGAGGCCGAGGTCAGCCCGTCGCTGCGGGCGATGTAGACGGCCATGACCTCGCCGCCGGCGCCCTTCTCGGCGAGCCGGGTGGCCCGGCGGATCAGGGTGCGCCCCTCGGGGCCGCCGGTCAGGCCCACCACGATCCGCTCCCGGGAGCCCCATATCGTCGACACCCGGTGCTCGCTGCGGTAGGCGTTGAGGTACGCGTCGACCCGGTCGGCCACCCACAGCAGCGCCAGCTCGCGCAGGGCGGTGAGGTTGCCGGGGCGGAAGTAGTTGGACAGGGCCGCGTCGACCTTGTCCGGCTGGTAGATGTTGCCGTGGGCCATGCGGCGACGCAGGGCCTGCGGGGACATGTCGACCAGCTCGATGTCGTCGGCCCGCCGTACGACCTCGTCCGGGACGGTCTCCCGCTGCCGCACCCCGGTGATCGACTCGACCACGTCGCCGAGCGACTCCAGGTGCTGGATGTTGACGGTGGAGACGACGTCGATGCCGGCGGCCAGCAGCTCCTCCACGTCCTGCCAGCGCTTGGCGTTGCGGGAGCCGGGAATGTTGGTGTGGGCCAGCTCGTCCACGAGGGCGACGGCGGGCGCCCGGCGCAGCACGGCCTCGACGTCCATCTCACCGAAGACGGCACCCCGGTACTCCAGCTGTCTGCGCGGCACCTGCTCCAGACCGTGCAGCATCACCTCGGTGCGCGGCCGGCCGTGGCTCTCCACCAGCGCGACCACGCAGTCGGTGCCCCGCTCGACCCGGCGGTGCGCCTCGGAGAGCATCGCGTAGGTCTTGCCCACGCCCGGTGCCGCACCGAGGTAGATCCGAAGCTTGCCGCGTGCCATGGCCCCATTGTCTTCCCGTGCGTGTCGCCTGCGCAGCGTCGACCCTACGGCCCGCGATCACGGCGAACGGGACGGGGAGCGGGGGCAGTGGGCAACTTTGACGCAACCCTGATGAGACCCCGCCGGGCGGCGCGGCTCAGTCCTCGGTGATCTCCCCGTCGCGCAGCTCCAGCACCCGGTCGGCCAGGTCCAGCAGGGTCGCGTCGTGCGTGGCGACCAGCGCCGTGACCCTCCCCCAGTGCCCCGAAGGGCCTGGGAGGTGCCCCGAGCCGTGGACGACGGCCCGCAGCAGCTCCATGACGGCGTGCCCGGTCTCGGCGTCGAGCTGGCCGGTGGGCTCGTCCGCGATGAGCAGGGCGGGCCGGTTGGCGAGGGCCCGTGCGATGGCGACCCGCTGCTGCTGGCCGCCGGACAGCTCGCCGGGCCGCTGGGCCGCGTGCCCGGCGAGCCCCACGAGGGAGAGCAGCAGCTCGACCCGCTCCTCACGCTCACGCGGGTCGGCACGACGCAGCCGCAGCGGTACGCCGACGTTCTCGGCGGCGCTCAGGATCGGGATGAGCCCGAAGGACTGGAACACGAACCCGACCCGGTCCCGGCGCAGCCGGAGCAGCTCGCTCTCGCCGAGCCGGGCGAGGTCCCGCCCCTCGACCTCCACCCGGCCCTGGTCGGGGGTGTCCAGCCCGCCGACGATGTTCAGCAGGGTGGTCTTGCCGGACCCCGACCGCCCTTTCAGGGCCACGAGTTCGCCCCGGGGCACCTCGAAGGACACCCCGCGCAACGCGTGCACGGCGGCGGCCCCCACCCCGTACGACTTGTGCACGCCCTCGACCCGCACCATGGTCTCGGTGACCACACGCCCGCTCATACCGCCTCCCCCGGTCGACCGCGCATCAGTATCACCGGTCAGGATCGCGTCCCGTAAGGGGCGCGGGGAACCGCGCGAGCAACGACGACGGACCCGCACCCGGCACCGGCCAGGCGCCCCGACGGCGCGCCCCCGCAGGAGAACGGGCCGCACCCCCTGAGGGGCACGGCCCGTGTATCGCTGCCGAAGCCGTCAGCGGACTTCGGTGATCTCGGGTCCCCGCTGCAACTGCCCCATCCCGCCGGAGAACCGCGAGCCCTCCTCCTGCTGGACCCCCTCGGGGACCATCTGCGCGTCGTTCGGCAGCTTGAGGACGATCGGGTCGCGCGGGGCCATCGGACCCTCGCCACGGACCACGACGGTGTCCCGGAAGATCTGCTCCAGCAGCCCGGCGGCCTGCGGCTGCACCGCGCCCTGGCCGGAGATCACCCCGCGCAGGAACCATCGCGGGCCGTCCACGCCGACGAACCGGACGACCTGGAAGCCGCCGGTGCCGTCCGGAAGCTGCACCGGAACCTGCGCGCGCAGCTCCCAGCCCAGCGGGCCCTCGACCTCGTCGACGATGCCACCCTGCTGGGTGATGCCGGACGCGATCTCCTCGCGGACCTCGCCCCAGATGCCCTCGCGCTTGGGCGCGGCGAACGCCTGGAGCTGGATGGCGCTGTCGCGCAGCACGACGGTCGCGGCGACGATGGCGTCACCGGCGACCTCGACCCGCAGCTCCATGCCGTCGACGCCCGGTACGAACAGACCGCCGAGGTCCACGCGGCCCTCGGCCGGGTCGCGTACCTCGCTGCCGTCCCACGGACCGTCGGGCCGGGGCCCGGGCTCAAGCCGGACGCGCTCGCGCTCGGCCTCCTCCTCGTCCGCCTCGGTGTCGACGCTGTCGACGACCTGCTCGGCCTCGCCGGCCGCGTCCTCGGCGGCACCCTTCTTCTTGCGACGTCCGAACACGTCACTGTCCTTCCCGGTCGGATACGACCGCAGCGTATCGATTCCCACCCGTCGGACCGCCCTCGGCGGCCTGACCGCTTGTGCCGCTCTCGCCGCCCACCGCGGCATGGCCACCGGTGGACCCGAAGCCCCCCTCGGCGCGCGCCGAGCCGGGAAGTTCCGCGACCTCCTGGAAGCGGACCCTCTCGACCTGCTGGACGACCAGTTGGGCAATCCGGTCGAAGCGCTCGAACCGCACGCTCTCGCGCGGGTCGAGATTCACCACGATCACCTTGATCTCCCCACGGTACCCGGCATCAACCGTCCCCGGGGCATTCACGAGGGCGACACCGCAGCGGGCGGCGAGACCGGAACGCGGATGCACGAAGGCCGCGTACCCCTCCGGCAGGGCGATCGACACACCCGTGGGCAGAACGGCCCGTTCTCCGGGCGCCAGCTCGCACGCCTCGGTGGTACGCAGATCGGCTCCGGCGTCCCCGGGATGCTCGTACGCCGGAAGCGGTACGTCCGCGTCGACGCGCCGGATCAGGACGTTCAGCGGGTCTCGGCTCACGGGTTCACCTCGAAGGCGCGGCTGCGGCGGATCTGGTCCGGGTCGCTCATGGCGGCCTGGATCTCCGCGGGGCGGCCGTGGTCGATGAAGTGGTCCACCTTGACCTCGATGAAGAGGGCGTCGGCACGGACGGCAACCGGCCCGTCGGGGCCGCCGATGCGCCCGGTGGCGGTGGAGTAGATCTTCCACCCGGCGACGGCGGTGACCTCGGCCTCCAGGTACAGCGTGGTGCCGACGGGCACGGGCCGGACGAAGTCGGTCTCCAGCCGTCCGGTGACGGCGATGGTGCGCAGCAGCCAGTTCAGCGAGCCGAGGGTCTCGTCCAGGGCCGTGGCGAGCACTCCGCCGTGCGCGAGGCCCGGGGCGCCCTGGTGGGCGGGCTGCACGGTGAACTCGGCCGTCAGCGAGACGCCCTCGCCGGCGCGGGCCTCCAGGTGCAGTCCGTGCGGCTGCCCGGGGCCGCACCCGAAACAGTGTTCGTAATGGGCGCCGAGGAGTTCCCCGGGCGCGGGTGCGTCGGGGTGCCGTACCGGTTTCCCCGCGTCGGCGGGGGGCTGAAGAGCTGCGGAACTACCACTCACAGCCGCAGACCTTACCCGCCCGCCCGCCACCCGCCACCGCCCCGTTCGACAGCGCTCCGCGCCGACCGCCCAACCCGCTCGACAGCGCTCCGCGCCGACCGCCCCGGCTCCTGGCGTATGCGGTTCCCGTGCCAAGCTTGGCTTCATGCAGCTCTCCGCCACCCCGTACGAAGAACGCCTCACCGCCCCCCGCTCGTGGTGGCTGATCAGCTTCCTGGTGGGCGTCTCGTTCGCCCTGATCCTGCTGCCCTTCGGCACCCTGCCGCTGCTCGGCGGACTGGTCGGCGGTACGGCCGCGGCGGCTGTGGTGGCCAGCGCCTACGGTTCCCCGCGCATCCGGCTCGTGGGCGACTCCCTGATCGCGGGCGAGGCGAAGATCCCGGTGGCGGCGCTGGGCGAGGCGCGGATCCTGGACGCGGAGGAGGCCCGCGCCTGGCGGACGTACAAGGCCGACACCCGGGCGTTCCTGCTGCTGCGCGCCTACATCCCGACGGCGCTGCGCGTGGAGGTCACGGACCCGCAGGACCCGACGCCGTACCTGTACCTGTCGACGCGGGAGCCCGAGAAGCTGGCCGCGGCGATCGAGGCGGCGCGCAAGGCGCACGCCTAGAGTCCGTCGGGCAGTTCCCGCAGTCTCAGCGGTTCCGCCGGCTTCTCCAGCGGCGGCAGTTCCGGCAGTTCGTCCCAGGGCACCTGGATCTTGCGCAGGTCGGCCCGGATGCGGGTCGCGAGTCTCTTGGTGTCCCGGCGGTTCATGACCGCCCCGACCGTGGCCCCGACCATGAACGGCATCAGGTTGGGCAGGTCGCGCACCATCCGCTTCATGATCTGCTGGCGGAGCCGGCGCTTCATGTGGCCGCCCATGGCCGTGTCGTACGTCGACGGCTTCATCACGTCGATCCCGCGCTCCCCCGACCAGGAGGACAGATACGCGGCGGAGCGGGCCCTGAGGTTCCCGGGCGGGCGTACGCCGTAGACCTCGTGCAGTTCGGCGATGAGCTTCAGCTCGATCGCGGCGACCCCGGTGATCTCCGCGGCCAGTTCGGTCGGCATGGCCGGCGGCACCGGCAGCATGGCCGCGGCTCCGATCCCGGCTCCGACCGTGGAGGTGCCGGCCGCCGCACCCGCCACCAGCTTGTCGGCCAGTTCCTCGGGTCCGAGGCCGGGGAACTGCCCGCGCAGGGCCGCGAGGTCGCGTACGGGGATGCGCGGGGCGATCTCGATGATCCGGTCCGCGAGGTACGCCAGTCCCGCGCGAGCCCGGCTGCCGCCCATACGGGCGCCTTCCCGGGCCAGATCCCGGGCCTTCTCACGGATGACCGCCGCCCGGCGGCGGGCGACGGGTGCGGGGTGCTGCGCCGGCACGGGAGGGTTCTCCCGGTCGGCCGCCGGTTCGAGCGGGGCTCCCGTCACAGGAGAGCCCCGCTCGCCGTCACGCGCGCCGTGCGGGCCGCCGAACGGCCCTTGGTCCGCTTTCCGCAAGGGGAAGCGGCGCTTCCGGGGAGGGGTCGAGCCAGACACGGCCGACCCGTCCTCAGTCGCAGTCGCGGCAGATCGGCTGGCCGTTCTTCTCCCTGGCCAGCTGGCTGCGGTGGTGCACCAGGAAGCAGCTCATGCAGGTGAACTCGTCCTGCTGCTTCGGCAGTACCCGGACGGCCAGCTCCTCGTTCGAGAGGTCGGCGCCGGGCAGTTCGAGGCCCTCGGCGGCCTCGAACTCGTCGACGTCCACCGACGAGGTGGACTTGTCGTTCCGCCGGGCCTTCAGCTCTTCAAGGCTGTCCGAGTCGACGTCGTCGTCGGTCTTGCGTGGAGTGTCGTAATCGGTTGCCATATCGCTCTCCCCCTCTGGGTGTCTGCGGTGTCTCCAGCGCACGTAACGCGTGAGAGGCCGGACTTGTGCCCGACCTGAGGCGGAGATTTTGCCTCACATCAAGGTCTGTTACTCAATCGACACCCAACCCGATCCCTCAAGAGTGATCGGCTTGGATGGCGGTGAGGACCGTACACGGTTCGAATGCCGCACCTCAAAGGCGCCTCACCGTGTACTTCCCGTGATCAAGAGCCCTGAAAACCCGGACTTTCCCGGCTTTCCACCTTCTGTCATGATCACCGTGCGTACATGGCCGGAAATCCGCCCATGTGATCGATCACACAGGAAGAACCACGTACGGCGGTCGAAAAATTCCGCGCAAAGCGAACATCCTCCGCGTGTGTCGGTCCCTGATCACAGCGGCAGGGTGACGCGCATCACCAGACCGCCGCCTTCCCGGGGCTGGGCCAGAATGTGACCGCCGTGCGCGCGGGCCACGGACCGGACAATGGACAGACCGAGCCCCACCCCCTTGTCACTGCCCGTCCGCTCGGTACGCAACCGCCGGAAGGGCTCGAAGAGGTTGTCGATCTCGTACGCCGGAACGACCGGCCCGGTGTTCGTGACGGTCAGCACCGCCTGCCCGTGCTGGATCTCGGTGTCCACCTCGACCCAGCCGTCCTCCGGCACGTTGTACCGCACGGCGTTCTGGACGAGGTTCAGCGCGATCCGCTCCAGCAGCACGCCGTTGCCCTGCACCACGGCGGGCTTGCGCTCGCCGCGGATCTTCACGCCCTTGTCCTCGGCCTCGGCGTGCACCTGGTCGACGGCCTGCGTGGCGACCTCGGCCAGGTCGACCGGCTTGCGCTCGACGATCTGGTTGTCACTGCGGGCGAGCAGCAGCAGCCCCTCGACCAGCTGTTCGCTGCGCTCGTTGGTGGCGAGCAGGGTCTTGCCGAGCTGCTGGAGTTCCATCGGCGCGTTCGGGTCCGACAGGTGCACTTCGAGGAGCGTGCGGTTGATCGCGAGCGGGGTGCGCAGCTCGTGCGAGGCGTTGCCCACGAAGCGCTGCTGGGCGGTGAAGGCCCGCTCCAGCCGCTCCAGCATGTCGTCGAAGGTGTCGGCCAGCTCCTTCAGCTCGTCGTCCGGGCCGTCCAGCTCGATCCGGCGCGAGAGGTCCGAGCCGGCGACCTGGCGGGCGGTACGGGTGATCCGGCCGAGCGGGGAGAGCACACGGCCGGCCATCGCGTAGCCGAACGCGAAGGCGATCACGGCGAGGCCCAGCAGCGCCAGCAGGGAGCGGCTGAGCAGGTTGTCCAGGGCCGCCTGGCGCTGCTGGTCCACGCAGTGGGCGATGGCCTCGTTGAAGTCCGACAGCGGCACCGGGCCGGAGTTGATCGCGGTGACCGCGGGGCAGTTGTCGCTGGCGACCTTGATCGCCGAACCGCTGACGATCTTGAACAGCGGCTGGTTGCCGGTGCTGATCGCCTGTGCGGCCAGCAGATAGATGATCGACAGCAGCAGGATGCCGGCGATCAGGAACATGCCGCCGTAGAGCAGCGTCAGCCGTATGCGGATGGTCGGGCGCAGCCACGGGAAGGGCGGCTGCGGCCTCCTGGGGTCCCAGGTGGGCTTCGGGGGTGCCTGGGGCGGCGCGGGTGTCGTGGCCACGGGGATCAGATCCGGTAGCCGGAGCCGGGGACGGTGACGATGACGGGCGGCTCGCCCAGCTTGCGGCGCAGGGTCATCACCGTCACGCGCACCACGTTGGTGAACGGGTCGGTGTTCTCGTCCCAGGCCTTCTCCAGCAGCTGCTCCGCCGAGACGACCGCGCCCTCGCTGCGCATCAGCACCTCCAGCACCGCGAACTCCTTGGGCGCGAGCTGGACCTCCTTGCCGTCGCGGAAGACCTCACGACGGTTGGGGTCGAGCTTGATGCCGGCGCGCTCCAGGACCGGCGGCAGCGGCACGCTGGTCCGCCGGCCGAGGGCGCGCACGCGCGCGATCAGCTCGCTGAACGCGAACGGCTTGGGCAGGTAGTCGTCGGCGCCGATCTCCAGGCCCTCGACGCGGTCGCTGACGTCGCCGGAAGCGGTGAGCATGAGCACGCGCGTGGGCATGCCCAGCTCGACGATCCTGCGGCAGACGTCGTCGCCGTGGACGAGCGGGAGGTCGCGGTCGAGGACGACCACGTCGTAGTCGTTGACGCCGATGCGCTCCAGGGCGGCCGCACCGTCGTACACGACGTCGACGGCCATGGCCTCCCGGCGCAGTCCGGTGGCCACCGCATCGGCGAGCAGCTGCTCGTCCTCGACGACGAGTACGCGCACGTCGCTTGTCCTTCCTGTGTCCACCCGCGAGGACGCGCCGTGGGCGCGTGCGGGCAGGGGTGTCCGTGGATGTGACCCCCATCCTGCCCTTTTCGGCCATAAGTCGGCTGTAAGGCGGTGTCCGGGCCGCAGGAACGGGGGTCCGGGGCGGGAATACGAGAATTTCTGCTCCGGTTGAGGTTTCCCTGGAGGGGAGCGGGGGGAGGACGGCTTTACACCCCGCGATCACGCTCTGCATGTGCCGCAGCACCATGCGGTACTTCGGCCTCCGCTTCGCAGAGCGGGCGTGGGTGTCCGGCACCGTCGCCGCCCGGCCGGGCAGCGCTGGGCACCTGCGAGAGACGTGATCGCCCCTTTCCTACGGCACACCCCCGTGCCACCGACCCACGACCCAGGACGAGGGGGCGCAGCATGGACGCTTTCACCGCAGGACTTCTCCAGCGCATAGAGGCGACCGAGTCCGACCTGTCGCGGGCTCGCGACGAAGGCGACGACTTCCTCGTCGAGGTGGAGCAGGCAGAGCTCGACGACCTGCGACGCCTCGCCGCCGAACACGGTGTGGAGGTCGGCGCGACGTCACGCGTCTGATCGGCCCGGCAGCACAAGGAGGGACCCCGGCGAATCCAGCGCCGGGGTCCCTTCGCGTGCCCGCTTCCCGAGGTCAGTCGTGCCAGGCCCCGAAGTCCTCCAGCAGCCGCTGGAGGGGCTCGAAGACGCCCGGCGACCCGGCCACGGTCAGATCCCGCGACGGCCGCTCCCCGGGCCGTCCACCGGTCAGCGCACCGGCCTCCCGGGCGATCAGGTCCCCCGCCGCGAAGTCCCACGCGTGGAGCCCCCGCTCGTAGTACCCGTCGAGCCGGCCGCAGGCCACGTCGCACAGGTCCACCGCCGCCGAACCGCCGCGCCGGATGTCCCGCAGCACGGGGATCAGCCGGGCGGCGATCTCGGCCTGGCGGGCGCGGACCTCGGTGACGTAGTTGAAGCCGGTGGAGACCAGGGCCTGCTCCAGCGGGGGCGCGGGGCGGCAGGCGAGCGCCCGCTCGCCCTGCCACGCGCCCGTGGCCCAGGCGCCGCCGCCGCGCACCGCGTGGTACGTCTCGCCGCGCATCGGAGCCGCGACGACCCCGACGACGGTCTCGCCGTCCCGCTCGGCGGCGATGGACACCGCCCAGGTCGGCAGGCCGTACAGGTAGTTGACCGTGCCGTCCAGCGGGTCGATGACCCAGCGGATGCCGCTCGTGCCCTCGACGGAGGCTCCCTCCTCGCCGAGGAAGCCGTCGTCGGGGCGCTGCCCGGAGATCAGATCGGTGATCAGCTTCTCCGCCGCGATGTCCATCTCGGTGACGACGTCGATGGGGCTGGACTTGGTCTTCGCCACGGCAAGGTCGGCGGGGCGGCCGTCGCGCAGCAGTTCGCCGGCGCGACGGGCGGCCTCCTGGGCCAGTTCGAGCAGGTCCCGGTGCAGGGCGTCGGTCACGGGTCTCCTCACGCGTAGGGGCTGTCGGCGCCCGCGGCGGCGGGGCGCGGGGCGCGGGCCGGGCAGCAGCCGACCGGGCAGACGTGGTGGCTGGGGCCGAGCGCGCCCAGGGCACAGGGGGTGACCTCCTGGCCGCGCTCCACGGCGGCCCGCTCCAGGATCAGCTCGCGGACGGCCGCGGCGAACCGCGGGTCGGCGCCCACGGTGGCCGAGCGGCGCACCGGCAGGCCCAGTTCCCCGGCCTTGGCCGTCGCCTCGGTGTCGAGGTCGTAGAGGACCTCCATGTGGTCGGAGACGAAGCCGATGGGGGCCATGACGACGGCCGGGACGCCGGCGGCGTGCCGCTCCTGGAGGTGGTCGCAGATGTCCGGCTCCAGCCAGGGGATGTGCGGGGCGCCGGAGCGGGACTGGTAGACCAGCCGCCAGGGGTGGTCGACGCCGGTTCGCTCGCGGACGGCGTCGGCGATCAACTGGGCCACGTCCAGGTGCTGCTCGACGTAGGCGCCGCCCTCGCCGTGGGCCTCGACGGGACCGGAGGTGTCGGCGGCGGAGGTCGGGATGGAGTGGGTGGTGAAGGCGATGTGGGCGCCCGCGCGGACGTCCTCGGGGAGGTCGGCGAGGGAGCGCAGTACGCCGTCGGTCATCGGTTCGACGAAGCCGGGGTGGTTGAAGTAGTGCCGCAGCTTGTCGATCCTCGGCGGCTCCAGGCCCTCGGCCTCCAGGGCGGCCAGCGCGTCGGCGAGGTTCTCCCGGTACTGGCGGCAGCCCGAGTAGGAGGCGTAGGCGCTGGTGGCCAGGACCAGGATCCGGCGACGGCCGTCGGCGACCATCTCGCGCAGGGTGTCCGTCAGGTACGGCGCCCAGTTGCGGTTCCCCCAGTAGACCGGCAGGTCCAGGCCGTGGCCGGCGAAGTCCTCGCGCAGGGCGTCCAGCAGGGCGCGGTTCTGGGCGTTGATGGGGCTGACCCCGCCGAACAGGAAGTAGTGCTGCCCGACCTCCTTGAGGCGTTCCTTGGGGATGCCGCGCCCGCGCGTGACGTTCTCCAGGAACGGGACCACGTCGTCCGGGCCTTCGGGGCCACCGAAGGAGAGCAGGAGCAGGGCGTCGTACGGGGTGGGATCGAGCGCGTCTGGCATGGGTCGATCCTGCCACCCGGCACTGACAGCGGGGAAACAGCGGGGTGAAGAGTCGGATTCCAGTCGGTTCAGGGCGGTTTATCCAATTGTCATATCGGGTGCTTTAGGGTCCCCTAACTCGTAAGCTGTATCAGCCGCATTCGCGCCTTACCGAGCCGCTTCGGAGACCACGTGCCCAGCCCCTACAGAGCCCTGTTCGCCGAGCCCGGCACCAAGGCCTTCTCCGCCGCCGGATTCCTCGGGCGGATGCCGCTGTCGATGATGGGCATCGGCGTCGTCACGATGGTCTCCCAGCTCACCGGGCGCTACGGCCTCGCGGGCGCCCTGTCGGCCGCCATCGCGCTGTCCGCCGCCGCGATCGGTCCGCAGATCTCCCGGCTGGTGGACCGGCACGGGCAGCGCCGGGTGCTGCGCCCCGCGACCCTGGTGGCCCTGCTCGCGGCGGCCGGGCTGCTGCTCGCCGCACACTTCCGGTGGCCGGACTGGGTGCTGTTCGTCTGCGCGGCCGGGATCGGCTCGGTGCCGAGTCTGGGCGCGATGATCCGGGCCCGCTGGGCCGCGCTGTACCGGGGCACCCCGAAGCTGCACACCGCCTACTCGTTCGAGTCGGTCGTGGACGAGGTGTGCTTCATCTTCGGCCCGATCATCTCCATCGGCCTGTCCACGGCCTGGTTCCCGGAGGCGGGCCCGCTGCTCGCCGCCTGCTTCCTGGCGGCCGGCGTCTGCTGGCTGACCGCCCAGCGCGCCACCGAGCCGGAACCGCATCCGCGCGAGCGGCGGGGCGGCGGCAGCGCCCTGCGCGCGCCGGGGCTCAAGGTGCTGGTGGCGACCTTCGTGGCGACCGGCGCGATCTTCGGAGCCGTGGACGTGGTCACCGTCGCCTTCGCCGACGAGCGCGGCCACAAGAGCGCCGCGAGCCTGGTCCTGGCGCTGTACGCGGCCGGCTCGTGCGCCGCGGGCGTGGTCTTCGGACTGCTGCGCCTCAGCGGTGCGCCGGAACGTCGCTGGTTGCTGGGCGTGGCGGCGATGGCCGTGAGTATGATCCCCCTCCTACTGGTCGGAAACTTGCCGCTTCTGGCCGTGGCGCTGTTCGTGGCGGGGCTGTCCATCGCGCCGACGATGATCACGACGATGTCCCTGATCGAAGAGCACGTACCGCGCGCGCAGCTCACCGAGGGCATGACCTGGGTGAGCACCGGCCTCGCCGTCGGCATCGCGGCCGGCTCCTCCGTGGCCGGCTGGGTGATCGACGCGGCTGGAGCACGGGCCGGGTACGGGGTTCCGGCCGTGTCCGGGGCCGTCGCGGTCGCGGTCGGTTTCCTCGGGTACCGCCGGCTGCGCAGGCCGGCCACGGGTCGGGGAGGCACCGTTGAGCAGCACAGCGAACGGGAAGAACGGCACCTGGCGTAACTGGGGCGGCAATGTCTCCGCCCGGCCCGTCCGGCAGGTCACGCCGGCCTCGGTGGAGGAGCTGGCCGGCGCGGTGCGCCGGGCCCGGGAGGACGGCCTGAAGGTGAAGGCGGTCGGCACCGGGCACTCCTTCACCTCGATCGCCGCCACCGACGGTGTGTTGATCCGCCCTCAACTGTTGACCGGTATACGCACCATCGACCGGGCTTCCATGACGGTCACGGTGGAGGCGGGCACCCCGCTCAAGAGACTCAACGCCGCTCTCGCGCGCGAGGGCCTCTCGCTCACCAACATGGGCGACATCATGGAGCAGACCGTCTCCGGGGCCACCAGCACGGGCACGCACGGCACCGGCCGAACGTCGGGTTCCATCGCCGCCCAGATCAAGGCACTGGAACTGGTCACGGCCGACGGCTCGGTGCTCACCTGTTCCGAGAAGGAGAACCCGGAGGTCTTCGCGGCGGCCCGCATCGGCCTCGGCGCCCTGGGCGTCGTCACCGCGATCACCTTCGCCGTGGAGCCGCTCTTCCTGCTCACCGCGCGCGAGGAACCCATGCCCTTCGAGCGGGTCCTCGCCGAGTTCGACCAGCTGTGGGCCGAGAACGAGCACTTCGAGTTCTACTGGTTCCCGCACACCGGCAACACCAACACCAAGCGGAACAACCGCAGCGCCGGCCCCGGGCAGCCGGTGGGCCGGTTCGCGGGCTGGTACGAGGACGAGTTCCTCTCCAACGGCGTCTTCCAGGTGGCCCAGTGGGTCGGCCGCGCGGTCCCGGCGACCGTTCCGGCGATCGCGCGGATCTCCAGCCGGGCCCTGTCCGCGCGGACGTACACGGACATCCCCCACCAGGTCTACACCTCACCGCGCCGGGTGCGCTTCGTGGAGATGGAGTACGCCGTCCCGCGCGCGGCCCTGGTGCGGACGCTGCGCGAGCTGAAGTCCCTGGTCGACCGCTCCGGGCTGCGCGTCAGCTTCCCGGTCGAGGTGCGCACCGCCCCGGCCGACGACATCACCCTGTCCACCGCCTCCGGCCGGGACAGCGCCTACATCGCCGTGCACATGTTCCGGGGCACGCCGTACCAGGCGTACTTCACGGCCGCCGAGCGGATCTTCACCGCGCACGAGGGACGTCCGCACTGGGGCAAGGTGCACACACGCAACGCGGAGTACTTCTCCCGGGTGTACCCGCGCTTCGGCGAGTTCACGGCGCTGCGGGATCGTCTGGACCCGGACCGGCTGTTCCAGAACGACTATCTGCGGAGGGTTCTGGGGGCGTAGGCGTCGTGGCGGACGCGCTGGGGGCACTGGGCGTGGGGGCCGGAGTGGCCGGGTCGCCGCTCGGTTCCCCGCTCCGCTCGGGGTCCGGCTGCCCGGTCGGCCGGCCGCTCGGTGAGGTGCCGGGCGCCGCGGGCGCGCCGTGGCTCGCACCGTCGCCGGTGGACGGCGTGCGCTCCGGGGACGTGGTACGGGAAGGGGCGGGTGTCCCGTCGGACGTGGCGCCGGAGGAGCCCCGGCCGGTGACGGCGTCGCTGACCGTCGTACCCGTACCGCCGCTGAAGCTGCTGCCGGAGACCAGCTCGTACGCCGTGATGCCGGCCAGCGTGACCCCGAAGACCAGGGCGGCGGCGACCAGCGGGCGGCGCCGGCTCCCGGCCCGCGCGCGGTAGACGGTGCCCTCGGTGAAGCCGTCCGGCGCCGGGGACGCCTGCCGCCCACGCGCCCGCGCTTCCCGCTCCTCCAGCGGCCGGGCCGCCACCGCGGTCTTCTCCCGGAGCTGCTCCCCGGTCCGCTTGAAGAAGTGCTGGAAGACCGAGCCGCCGCAGGTGGCGACGACACTGACGACACCGGCGCCGAGGATCGTGCCGTACACGCCGAAGTACGAGGCCAGTTTGGCCGCCACCACCGCCGCGAGAGCGCTGCCCGCGACCTGGGGGACGTTCAGGTCGATCCGCTTGCGACCCGTATCGGGCGTCTCACGCATACCCGGAACTTGCCTGCCTTTCCCGCACCTCATGGAGCACTTGCCGCAGTCGGCGACATTGGTCGACCGACTGCACGAGAAAGGGACGTACGGACGAAACCATTAGTTCCGTTTCTGGCGATTGCGTGAAGTTCGCCACGTTCATGATCCACAAAACCGGTTGCGGACGGCCAAGTCGCACCCGTCGCCAGAAGTTGGGCGGCGCGCCAATCCACGCACGTGGTCCAAATGGAGTACTGTTGCGAGCCCTGGGTCCGGTCTCCCGTCAGGGTGCCCGCGGCCTTGCAGGATCGCCGGGAGGGGGCTAGTTGCACAGGGTGACGCAGTTGGTCACTTAGCGTTGCGAACAGGTAACCGTGCCATAACGGCGGTCCCGGGCCCGTGCCCGACACGCCGGGCAACTCGGCAAGGTTGTGGCAGGCTGCACCCGGGCAGGCCACACTCGACTAGCGGAAGCAGCGACGCACGTGACGTCGGCAGGCACCACCCGGGAGGTCCCCATGCCCGAACTGCGTGTCGTGGCCGTCTCGAATGACGGCACACGGCTGGTGCTGAAGGCTGCCGACTCTACGGAGTACACGCTTCCGATCGACGAACGGCTCCGCGCCGCCGTCCGCGGCGACCGGCCCCGCCTCGGCCAGATCGAGATCGAGGTCGAGAGCCACCTGCGCCCGCGCGACATCCAGGCGCGGATACGAGCCGGTGCCACGGCGGAAGAGGTCGCGCAGCTCGCCGGCATCCCCGTCGACCGGGTACGGCGCTTCGAGGGTCCGGTGCTGGCCGAGCGCGCCTTCATGGCCGAGCGGGCCCGCAAGACCCCGGTCCGCCGCCCCGGCGAGAACTCCGGCCCGCTGCTCGGCGAGGCCGTGCAGGAGCGGCTGCTGCTGCGCGGCGCCGAGAAGGACACCGTGCAGTGGGACTCCTGGCGCCGCGACGACGGCACCTGGGAGGTACTCCTCGTCTACCGGGTCGCGGGCGAACCGCACTCGGCGAGCTGGACGTACGACCCGCCGCGGCGGCTTGTCCAGGCCGTCGACAACGAGGCACGCTCGCTGATCGGCGAGTCCGACGACCTCGCCGTACCGGAGCCGAGCTTCCCGTTCGTCCCGAGGATCGCCCGGCTGCCGCGCGAGCGCACCATGGACCGCGCTCTCGACCGGAGCGACCGGGAGCGGCCCAGCCTGCCCGCGCCGTCGTCGGAGCCGGCCGAGGAGAGCACGGGCGAACGCGACTCGCTGACCAGCCTGCTGGAGGCCGTGCCGAGCTTCCGGGGCGACCTGGTGGTCCCGGAACGCCCGTCGGAACCCTCGGAGGACACCGAGGAGGAGCCCGCCGCCGAGGAGCCGCCGGCACCCGCCGCGTCCGCCGGCTCCGCCTACGCGGACGTCCTCATGCCGCGCTCCGTGGGCAGCCACCGCGACCGGCTCGTCGGCGCGACCGACCGCCAGGCCGAGGCCGACGGCGTCCGCCCCGGCCGCCGCGCCGCCGTACCGAGCTGGGACGAGATCGTGTTCGGCACGCGCCGCAAGAAGCAGGAGTAGGACGGTCCTACCGACCGGATGAGGGGGCACGCGCGCGTGCCCCCTCATCCGGCTGCCCGGTTACTGCGGATCCGCCCCCACCGCCACCGGCCGGGACGGGTCCGCGGACCACTCGGACCAGGAACCGACGTACAGGGCCGCCGGAATGCCCGCCACCGCCAGCGCGAGGGCCTCGTGGGCGGCGGAGACGCCCGAACCGCAGTACACGCCCACCTCGGCGTCCCCGGACACCCCCAGGGCCTTGAAGCGGTCCCTCAGCTCCGCCGCGGGCAGGAAGCGGCCGTCCGGGCCCACGTTCTCCGTCGTCGGTGCCGACACCGCGCCCGGGATGTGCCCGCCGACCCGGTCGATCGGCTCCACCTCGCCGCGGTACCGCTCCCCCGCACGCGCGTCCAGCAGCACACCCGTGCGGGCGAGGGCCGCGGCGCCGTCCGCGTCCAGCAGCCCCGCCGCGCCCGGCGCCGGCTCGAAGTCGCCCTCGGCCGGGACCGGCGTCCCGGTGGACAGCTCGCCCTCCCAGGACGGCAACCCGCCGTCGAGCACCCGCACGTCCGGGTGACCCGTCCAGCGCAGCAGCCACCACGCGCGCGCCGCGGCCCAGCCCTGCCCGCCGTCGTACACGATGACCGGCCGGCCCGCCGACACGCCGGCGCGGCGCATCGCGGCACCGAACTCCGTCAGGTCGGGCAGCGGATGCCGGCCGTGCGCGCCGGGCGCGGCGGCCAGCTCCCGGTCCAGGTCGACGAAGACCGCGCCGGGGATGTGACCGGCCGCGTACTCGGCCCGTCCGTCGAAGGCGGGCGCGCCCGCCGCCTTCGCCGTGCTCAGCTGCCAGCGCACGTCCAGCAGCACCGGGGGGTTGCCGCCGGTCAGCTCGTGCGCGAGTTCGGATGCGGTGATGATGGCTCTCATGGCGTCCATCCATACGCCAGGGGTGGCCGCGGCGTCCAGGTCCCGCTACTCTGCTCGGCCGGACACGCTCGATCACCCGCTGTACGTGATCGAGCACGTGCTGTACAGCCGACGGACACCCGCCGGCCACCGTCAGGAAGCGACGAAAGACGGCAGATCGGGCATCCTCCCGGACGTACGGCCGAGCGGCGCGGTACGGCCCCAGGGCACCGCGGAGGATGCGGGCACCGGCACGGGCGTACGCGCCACCAGCGCGGACACCCTTCCGGGGAGCGGAAGCGACACGGCCACCACGAGGGGCCGGGGAGAGAGTGATCGATGACCGAGGCACGGGAGCCGGCCGGTCCGCACGCGCGGCGCGTGCCCGGCACGCCCTGCTGGGTGAGCCTGATGGTGCACGCGCTGGACGCCACCGAGGAGTTCTACGGTGAGCTGTTCGGCTGGGAGTTCCTGCCGGGCCCGCAGCAGCTCGGGCCCTATGTGCGGGCGCTGCTGGACGGGCGGGAGGTCGCCGGCATGGGCCAGTTGCCGGCGGACCGCCGGCTGCCGGTCGCCTGGACGCCGTACTTCGCCTCGGAGGACGTGGACCGGACCGCGGACACCGTGCGGTTGTGCGGCGGCACGCTGGCCGTCGGCCCGCTGGACGCGGCCGAGGCCGGGCGGATGGCAATCGCCTCCGACCCCTCCGGGGCGGTGTTCGGGATCTGGCAGGGCTCCGCGCATCTCGGCACGTCGATCACCGGCGTGCCCGGCACGCCCGTCTGGAACGAACTGGTCACCTACGAGACGGAGAGCGTCGCCAAGTTCTACAGGAGCGTGTTCGGCTACGAGGAGGAGCCGGTGGTCTCCGCCGACTTCGACTATCTGACCCTGTGCCTCGACGGCCGTCCGGTGGCCGGGCTGCACGGCGTGGGCCACGGCCTGCCCCGGGACCGGGGGCCGTACTGGCGGACGTACTTCGAGGTCGCCGACCTCGCCGAAACGCTACGGCAGGTCACCGGCCTCGGCGGCCGGATCCTCAAGCCGGCCCACGACAGCCCGCACGGGCGGCTGGCGACGGTGGCGGACCCGGAGGGCGCCGAGCTCTCGGTGGTCCAGGGTCCGCGCTGAGCCCTCAGGGGGTGCCGGAGGACAGGATGGGCAGCACGTCCGGGGACAGGGCCGCCGCGCGGGCCGTCGCCGCTGTCATCCGGCGCCGGTGGTGGCGCCGGCACAGCACCTCGTAGCCGACCTGGCCCGCGGACTGGTTGACGTCGCCGACGACCACCTGGGCGCCCTCGACCACCATCTCGCCGTCGATCGTGCGGGCGTTGTGCGTGGCGCGGGCGCCGCACCAGCACAGCGCCTCCACCTGGAGCACCTCGATCCGGTCGGCCAGCTCCACCAGCCGCTGGGAGCCGGGGAACAGCTTGGAGCGGAAGTCGGTGGTGATGCCGAAGGCGAACACGTCCAGGCCGAGATCGTCCACCACGCGCGCGAGCTGGTCGATCTGCTCGGGGGCGAGGAACTGCGCCTCGTCCGCGATCACGTAGTCGGCCCGGCCGCCCCGCGAGAGGTGGTCCACGAGGAAGGCGTACACGTCCTGGCCGTCCTCGACCTCCACCGCGTCGGTGACCAGGCCCAGCCGGGAGGACAGCTTGCCCTCGCCGGCGCGGTCGTCCCGCGTGAAGATCATGCCGGTCAGGCCGCGCGCGGAGCGGTTGTGCTCGATCTGGAGAGCCAGCGTCGACTTCCCGCAGTCCATCGTTCCGGAGAAGAACACCAGCTCGGGCATGAGGAGTTGAGCACCTTTCGGCGAGTCGCTGAAGAGGGGGGACGGTTCAGGAGCGTACTTCGAGCAGCGGGACGAGCTGCTCGGCAGGGGTCATCGAGCCGTGGTTGCCGACCAGCGCCGACTCCTTGGGCTCCCGCTCGGAGGCGATGATCAGGACGTCGTCGTGCGCGGCGGCGACCACGTCCCCGATCCGCGGGTACACGCGCTCGTCGCACTCGCCGGGCCGCCCGAACCAGCCGGCCGCGATCGCCTCGTCCCGCGAGGCCACCCAGAACTGCTCCCCGAGCACCTCGCGCCACACCGTCAGCACGTCGTTCTCGGCACCCGGCACCGCGTACACGTGCCGGGCCCGGCCCTCGCCGCCCAGCAGGGCGACACCGGCGCGCAGTTCCCAGTCCTCGTCGAAGTCGATGCGGTGCCGCTCGTCGAACGGGATGTCGACCATGCCGTGGTCGGCGGTGACGTAGAGGGCGCTGCGCGGCGGCAGTTGCTCCGCGAGGCGCTGGACGAGCCGGTCGACGTACATCAGCTGGCCGCGCCAGGTGTCGGAGGCGATGCCGTAACGGTGCCCGGAGCCGTCCAGTTCGGCGTAGTACGTGTACACCAGAGCGCGGTCCGCGGCGGCCAGTTGCCCGGCCGCCAGGTCCATGCGCTCCTCACCGGTGAGCCGTCCGTGGAAGCTGCCGCCGCTGAGCGCCACCTTGGTGAGCGGGGTGTGCTCGAAGGCGGGCGAGGACACCTGCGCGGCGTGCACCCCGGCCTGGTGGGCGAGCTGGAAGACGGTGGGGTACGGCTGCCAGGTGCGCGGTTCGGTGTACGGCTGCCAGCGGAGCTGGTTCATCAGCGCGCCGGTGTCCGGGTTGCGCACGCTGTAGCCGGGCAGGCCGTGGGCGCCGGGCGGCAGGCCGGTGCCGACGGAGGCGAGGGAGGTCGCGGTGGTCGCCGGGTAGCCGGCGGTGAGCGGGCGGCCGGTGCCGCCGCGTGAGCTGCCGAGCAGGGAGGTCAGGAACGGCGCCTCGTCCGGGTGGGCCTTCAGCTGCTCCCAGCCGAGGCCGTCGATCAGGAAGACGCAGACCCGGTCGGCGGGGGTCAGTTCCCCGATCGTGGCGGTCAGGCCGGGCACGCCCATGCCGGCGGCCAGGGTGGGCAGCAGGTCGGCGAGGGAGCCGCTGCCGTACTCGGGCAGCGGCGCGGTGTCCAGGGCGAGGGGTTCCGGGTGGTCCCAGGCGGAGAGCTGGGACATCAGCGCGTGACGTCCGCGGTCGCCTCCGAGATGGCCTGCGCGAAGGCGAGCGCCTGGCGCAACGTCTCCGGGCCGTCCCCGGCCTCGCTGACGCGCAGGCTGAGGTCGTCCGCCGTGGAGCTACCGGTGTAGCCGTGGTCGGCGTCGCAGTTGGGGTCGCCGCAGGCGGCGGGCTCCAGGTCGATGCGGCTGACCGCGCCCCAGCCGATGGTCAGCACGACCTCGCGGGGCAGCGTGCCCGGCGTGTACTGCTCGGGGTTCGCGACCACCCGGCTGACCACGACCGAGGAGATCCGGTCGAGCTTCACGGACTCGGTGGAGGTGGTGGCGTACGGCGTGGGGGACGTGCTGTCGGCGGCCTGCTCGTCGGTGTGGCTGACGATGAAGCGGTTGCCGGTCAGGACCAGCACGGTGACGTGCCGGCGCACCTCGTTCTGGTCGAACGTGGTCTCCTGGTGGACCAGGTACGACCGGATGGGCTCGCCGCCCACGGCGGCCTCCACCGCCTCGGCCACGAGGGCCGGGTAGTAGCCGCTGCGCTCGATCGCCGCGCGCAGCCCCTGGGTCGTCGTACTGGTCTTGGCCATGGCGTCCATCCTAATCCGTGGGCAAGGGGGGTCCGGGCCAGTCGCGCGGACCGGCGGCGGTCTGTGCGTCCGCGCGCGGGGGCCTCGGCACGAACCCCGGCCGGATCTCCGGCCCTTCGGCGGCGATCAGGCAGGAGACGGCCGCCCGTCCCCCGGCGTCCGCCTCGAACGCGACGACGAGGGGCGCGTCGTCCGCCGGGCCGCGCGCGAGACGTGCGGTCTCCTCGGGCGTGGGCGGACGGAAGACGGGGTCCTGGAAGCTCGGCGGGCAGGAGACGAAGCGCGGGTCGGTGAAGATCACTTCCAGGCCGTGGTGACGGGTGAGGTCGTACCCGGCGGCCAGGCGCAGCCGTCCCGCGTCGCAGGCGATGACCTCCCCGTCCCACCAGCTGCCCTCGGGCGGCTTCCGTCCGGTGATCTCCATGTGGCCCCCCGGTCCCGTTCAGTAGGCCGGCAGGGTGCGCGGGCCGAGGTCGTCACGGGCGGGCGGCGGCGCGAGCCGTACGGTGGCGCCGAGCACGCTGGCTCCGTGGGGGGCGACGACGACCGGCTCCAGGGTGACCGCGACCACCTCCGGGTGGTCGTCGACCAGCCGCGACACCCGCAGCAGCAGTTCCTCCAGGGCCGGGGTGTCCACCGGGGTGGAGCCGCGCCAGCCGAACAGCAGCGGTGCCGTCCGGATCGACCGCACCAGCGAGGTCGCCTCCCGGTCGGTGACGGGGACCAGCCGGTGGGCCATGTCCCCGAGCAGCTGTGAGGCGGCCCCGGCCAGGCCGAAGGACAGCACGGCCCCGGCCGCCGGGTCGATCACCGCGCGTACGACCGTGTCGACGCCGCGCGGCGCCATGCCCTGCACCACCGGCCGCAGTTCCTCCGGCTGCCCGAACAGCTCGGTCAATTCGGCGTACGCCCGCAGCAGTTGCTCCTCGTCCGCGAGGTCGAGGCGGACGCCGCCCAGGTCGGCGCGGTGCCTGAGGTGCGGGGCGGTGGCCTTGAGGGCGACCGGGTAGCCGAGCGCGCGGGCGGCCTCGACGGCGGCGCCCGGGGTGAGGGCGGGCAGGGCGCGGCGCACGGGTATGCCGTACTTGGCGAGCAGCCGACAGGTCTCCGCGTCGGAGATGGTGAGCCCTTGCCCGCGCGCGAGCAGCTCGACGATCAGCCGGGCGGCCCCCTTCTCGTCGATGTCGTCGTACTCCGGCACCTTCCCGGGATCGGCCGCCTCCCGCCGCCACTGCGCGTACTTCACGGCTTCCGCGAGGGCGCGGACGGCGCGTTCGGCGGCGGGGTAGGCGGGGATCAGGTGGGTGCCCTCGGGCGGGGTGGTCAGCGGGGCGGGGGCCGCCGCCCCCTCGGTGCCGGGCGTCCTGTCGACGGCTCCCGGTGCGGTGCTCGCCGCCGCCGACAACGCTTCCGCCAGTCCACCGAGCTCCACGTGCACCACGAGCACCGGCTTGCCCGGCACCGCCGCCGCGGCCGACCGCAGCGCCTCCGCCAGCTCCGGGTCCCCCGGCGAGCTCTCCCCGATCGCGGGGATCGCCGTGACGACGACGGCGTCGTTCGTGCCGTCGGCCAGGGCGGCGGCGAGCGCACGGTGGAAGTCCTCCGCCGTCGCCCCGGTCGTCAGGTCGACCGGCCGCGCGGGCCGCAGTCCCTCGGCGAGGCACCGGTCGTACGTCAGCACGCCCAGCGACTCCGAGTTGCCGAGGATGGCCACGCGCGGTCCGGCGGGCAGCGGCTGCCGCGCGAGCAGCAGGCCCGCGTCGACCAGCTCGGTGATCGTGTCGACCCGGATCACACCGGCCTGCCGCAGGAGTGCGGAGACGGTCTCGTACGGCAGCCGGGTGGCCCGTACCGCGTGCCCCTGCGGTGCCGTGCCGGTCCCCTGCACCACCACGAGCGGCTTCGCCGCCGCCGTCCGCCGGGCGAGGCGGGTGAACTTGCGGGGGTTGCCGATGGACTCCAGGTACATGAGGACGACGTCGGTCTCGGGGTCGTCGTACCAGTACTGGAGGACGTCGTTGCCGGAGACGTCGGCGCGGTTGCCGGCGGACACGAAGGTGGAGACGCCGGTGACGCCGGTGACGCCGCCGCCGCGCCGGTGCAGCCGGGAGAGCAGGGCGATGCCGATGGCGCCGGACTGGGCGAACAGCCCGATGCGGCCGGGGCGGGGCATCTGCGGGGCGAGCGAGGCGTTCAGCCGGACGTCCGGGGCGGTGTTGATGATCCCGAAGGCGTTCGGGCCGATGATCCGCATGCCGTACGCGCGCGCGGCCCGGACGAGGGCCCGCTGCCGCTCGCGCCCCTCGGGCCCGCTCTCGGCGTATCCGGCGGAGAGCACGACCAGCCCCTGGACGCCGTGCTCCCCGCACTCGGCGACCACGGCGGGCACGTGCGCGGCCGGTACGGCGACGACGGCCAGGTCGACATGCCCGTCGATGTCCCGCACCGAGCGGTGCGCGGGCACCCCGTCGACCTCCTTGAGGTCGTCCGGGAAGACCGTGTTCACGGCGTACAGGGCGCCGGGGTAGCCGGCGTCGCGGAGGTTGCCGAGGACGCCGCGGCCCACCCCGCCGGGGGCCCGGCCGACGCCGACGACCGCGACGGAGCCGGGGGCGAGGAGCCGGCGTACCGAACGGGCCTCGGCGCGCTGCTCCCGCGCGCGCTGCACGGCGAGTGAGCGGTCGGTGGGTTCGAGGTCGAACTCCAGGCGGACGACGCCGTCCTCGAAGCTGCGCTTCTGGGTGTAGCCCGCGTCCGTGAACACCTTGATCATCTTGGTGTTGGCGGGCAGCACCTCGGCGGCGAAGCGGCGGATGCCCCGCTCGCGCGCGACGGCCGCGATGTGCTCCAGCAGAGCGGAGGCGACCCCGCGGCCCTGGTGGGCGTCCTGCACCAGGAAGGCGACCTCGGCCTCGTCGGCGGGCGCGGACGCGGGCATGCCGTCGGTGCCGATGCGGTCATAGCGTACGGTGGCGATGAACTCGCCGCCGATGGTGGCCGCGAGTCCCACCCGGTCCACAAAGTCGTGGTGCGTGAAGCGGTGGACGTCCTTGGCGGAGAGCCGTGGGTACGGCGCGAAGAAGCGGTAGTACTTCGACTCGTCCGAGACCTGCTCGTAGAAACTGACCAGGCGGTCGGCGTCATCAACGGTGATGGGCCTGATGCGCGCGGTGCCACCGTCGCGCAGCACCACGTCCGCCTCCCAGTGGGCGGGGTACTGGTGCCGGTCCTGCCGGCCCGCCGAGGTCTGCATGGGCCCCAGAGTACGGCTCGCGTCCGACAACGTCGCGAGGCAGTCTGTGGAGGACGAGAAGCCGGACCGAGGCCGCGGTCCGGTGCCGCACCGGAGGGGACGAAGGTCCGCTCCGGACAGGCTTCACGATATGGGAAACTGGTCTAGACAACCTGAACACCGAAGGGCAGCAACACATGGCTGAGCGCCGCGTCAACGTCGGCTGGGCCGAGGGCCTCCACGCCCGCCCCGCTTCCATCTTCGTCCGAGCCGCCACGGCCGCAGGCGTCCCGGTGACGATCGCCAAGGCCGGGGGCAACCCCGTCAACGCGGCCTCCATGCTGGCCGTCCTGGGCCTGGGTGCCCAGGGTGGCGAGGAGATCGTCCTCGCCTCCGACGCCGAGGGCGCCGACGCCGCCCTGGACCGTCTGGCCAAGCTGGTCTCCGAGGGCCTGGAAGAGCTGCCCGAGACCGTCTGAGCGACCACCGCGCAGAGCGCCGGAGCCGCGTTCGCCTTTCGGGGCGGCGCGGCTCCGCCGTATGCGGACGCACTCGACCCGATGTTCCGTCGATTCACCACCCGTCGGCCCCCGGTGAACTCCGGGGAATTACGGCACGATGAATTCGGGCAGCAGGAAATACCCCGACGGGAAATGCCTCTTCTTTGTATACGGTGCGCTTGTTAATGCCGCGGGCCCGACATGTTTACGGCATGTTGCGAAGTCCTCACGCGCTCCCCGGCGGGGGAAAACCGCAATCGGTGCGCGCCTGTCGCACGCTCGGCGTGCAGCGCCGTGAGCGCCCGCGCGCGTTCCGCATCGCCACGTGCCACCGCGTCCACGATGGCGCCGTGCTCCGTCCAGGACTCCACCGGGCCGATCGGCGCCTCCACCGTGTACATCCAGGCGATCTTGTGCCGCAACTGGGTGAGCATCGAGGTCAGCGAGGTGCTGCCGGAGGCCTGGGCGAGCGTCTCGTGGAACCAGCCGCCCAACGAGCGCAGGTCCTCGTTGCTGCCCCTGCGGGCCCGCTCCTGGCCCAGTCGGACCAGGCCGCGCAACACCTTCAGGTGTGCCTCGGTGCGCCGCTGGGCGGCCCGCGCGGCGCCCAGCGGCTCCAGCAGCGTCCGCATCTCCAGCAGGTCGGCGGCCTCCTGCTCGGTCGGCTCGGCCACGCACGCGCCCGCGTGCCGGCGCGTCACCACGAAGCCCTCGGCCTCCAGGGTGCGCAGGGCCTCGCGCACGGGGACGCGCGAGACGCCGTAGCGGCGGGCCAGGACTTCCTCGGTGAGGCGGCTGCCGCGCTCGTAGACACCCGCGACGATGTCGTCCCGGATGGCCGTGCACACCGAGTGCGCCGGAATACGCATGACCGACCTCCGTCTTAATCCCCGTGAAACGTCGACGATGGACGCGTGTTCCGAGACTCTATTCCAATGAGCCGGAATTTCCGACGGCGGACCCTAATCCATGGCTATTTTTTGGACAGCGGATCCGGCGGACACCGTGAAAAACGGCGAAAGCCCCGGCTCGGTGAGCCGGGGCCTCGGACAGCCGTGCGGTCGGTGTCAGACGGGAACGCCGTGCTTGCGGAGGTAGGCGACGGGGTCGACGTCCGAGCCGTACTCAGGGGTCGTGCGCGCCTCGAAGTGGAGGTGCGCGCCGGTGACGTTGCCGGTGGCGCCGGACAGGCCGATCTGCTGGCCCGGGACGACCTGCTGGCCCACCGTGACCCCGATGGACGACAGGTGCCCGTACTGGGTGTACATGCCGTCGGCCATGCGGATCACGACCTGGTTGCCGTACGCGCCGCCCCAGCCCGCGGAGACGACCGTGCCGGAGCCCACCGCGTGGACGGCCGTGCCGCTGGCCGCGTGGAAGTCGATACCGGTGTGCGAACCGGAGGACCACAGGGAACTGCTGGCCTGGTAGGCGGTGGAGACGTACGAGTGCGCGATCGGGGCGACGAAGGTGTTCAGCCGCTTGCGCTCGGCCTCACGGGCGGCCCGGGCCTTGGCGGCGCGGACCTCCTGGGCCCGCTTCGCCGCCGCCTTCGCCGCGGCCTCCTCGGCCGCCTTCTGCTCGGCGGCCTGCTGCTGCGCGGCGGCCTGCGCGTCGATCTCGTCGGCGACGTCCTCGGACACGGCGACGACCGGGGTGAGGCCGGTCTGCTCCGTGGAGTTCCCGGCGGCGAGCGCCGGGGAGGCGGCGAGGGTGCCGATCACACCGGTGGTGGTGAGGGCCGCGACGCCGGCCGCCTGAACGGTGGTCCGCTTGACCCGGCCGGGCTTGCGGTGCTTCCCGGTGGCGCACATGAACGCCATGAAGTGGCTGGTCCTTTCCTTCCCTCTCGCCTACCGGGTTAGCTGACGGGTTCGGAGCAGGAAGGTCTCCTACGGGCCCCCTCGCAGTCGCGCGGACGCCCGATTCACCCCAGGGACGATGGGTCCCCGGCTCCCCTGGCTCGCGCCGTACGGGGACTCGGCGATGACTGTCCGGTGCCGCGGGTGCGGCGCACTGCCTGACGAACAGCCCGGACGAAACTACGCAAGCACGCTGTCAATCCTCAAACACATCCCGGATTTTGTAGCGCATCCCACAGGGCAGACAGGCAACCTCCGCCCCAAAACGGGCATCTGGCGGACGGAGTGGAACAGCGTGGGGCCCTGACGACCCGTAGGTCGTCAGGGCCCCACGCGCGCGTGCCGTCGTCCGGCCGCCACCGCGGTCGCGGCTACTCGGCCGCCACCACGGTCACTTCACCGATGCCCAGCGCCTCCACCGGCGCCTTGATCTGCGACGCGTCCCCGACGAGGACGGTCACCAGGCGGTCCACCGGGAAGGCGTTCACGACGGCCGCGGTGGCCTCCACCGTGCCCGTGGCCGCCAACTGCTGGTACAGCGTCGCCTGGAAGTCGTCGGGCAGGTGCTGCTCGACCTGGTCCGCCAGCGTGCTCGCCACGGCCGCCGCGGTCTCGTACTTCAGCGGCGCCACACCGACCAGGTTCTGCACGGCGACGTCCCGCTCGGCGTCGGTCAGACCGTCCGCCGCGACCGTGCGCAGCACCTTCCACAGGTCGTCCAGCGCCGGGCCGCTGTTCGGGGTGTCCACGGAGCCGCTGATGGCGAGCATCGCCGCGCCCGTGCCGTCCGGCGCGGACCGCAGGACCTGCCCGAAGGACCGCACGCCGTAGGTGTAGCCCTTCTCCTCGCGCAGCACGCGGTCCAGGCGGGAGGTGAGGGTGCCGCCGAGGCAGTACGTGCCGAGCACCTGGGCGGGCCACACCCGGTCGTGCCGGTCGGGACCGATCCGGCCGATGAGCAGTTGGGTCTGGACCGCGCCGGGCCGGTCCACGATGACCACGCGCCCGGTGTCGTCGGCGGTCACCGGCGGCACCGGCCGGGGCTCGCCCGGGGTGCCGGTCCACGCGCCCAGGGTGTCGCCCAGCAGCGCGTCCAGGTCGGCGCCGGTCAGGTCGCCGACGACGACCACGGTGGCCGTGGCGGGCCGCACATGACGGTCGTAGAAGGCGCGTACGGCCGCCTCGTCGATCTTCTCGACCGTCTCCTCGGTGCCCTGGCGCGGACGGGACATGCGCGAGGTCGCCGGGAACAGCTCCTTGGAGAGTTCCTTGGCGGCCCGGCGGGAGGGGTTGGCCAGCTCGTGCGGGATCTCGTCCAGGCGGTTGCGGACCAGCCGCTCGACCTCGCTCGCGGCGAAGGCGGGCGCGCGCAGGGCGTCGGCGAGCAGGCCGAGGCCCTTGGCCAGGCGGGAGGCCGGGACCTCAAGGCTGAGCCGCACGCCGGGGTGGTCCGCATGCGCGTCGAGGGTGGCGCCCGCGCGCTCCAGCTCGGCGGCGAACTCCTCGGCGGAGTGCTTGTCGGTGCCCTCGGAGAAGGCCCGCGCCATGATCGTGGCGACGCCGTCCAGGCCGGCCGGCTCGGCGTCCAGCGGCGCGTCCAGCAGCACCTCGACGGCAACGACCTGCTGGCCCGGGCGGTGGCAGCGCAGCACGGTCAGGCCGTTGTCCAGCGTGCCGCGTTCGGGCGCCGGGAACGCCCACGGCTTGGCCTCGCCGGGCCGCGGCTGGGGGTGGAAGTCCATGGTGGCGAGCTCGGTCACTTGGCCGTCTCCTCGTTCTCGGTCTCGTCGCGGCCCGCCTCTACGGTCGCTTCCTGCTCCGGGTCCTCGGGGACCGCGGCGTCCGGGACGGCCTCCGGGGACTTCGGCTCGTAGACGAGGACCGCGCGGTTGTCGGGCCGCAGGCGGGCCTTGGCGACCTCCTGGACCTCCTGCGGGGTCACCTCCAGGACGCGCTTGACGGCGGTCAGGGCGAGCTGCGGGTCGCCGAACAGGACCGCGTACCGGCACAGTTCGTCGGCGCGGCCGGCGACCGTGCCGAGCCGGTCCAGCCACTCGCGCTCCAGCTGGGCCTGGGCGCGCTCCATCTCCTCGGCCGTGGGGCCCTCCGCGGCGAACCGGGCCAGCTCCTCGTCGATGGCGGCCTCGATGACCGGCACCTCGACGTCACCGGAGGTCTTCACGTCCAGCCAGCCCATGGAGGGAGCACCGGCCAGACGCAGCAGGCCGAAACCGGCCGCGACGGCCGTCCGGTCCCGGCGCACCAGCCGGTTGTACAGGCGGGAGGACTCTCCGCCGCCCAGGACGGTCAGGGCGAGGTCGGCCGCGTCGCACGCGCGCGTGCCGTCGTGCGGGAGCCGGTAGGCGGCCATCAGGGCGCGCGCCGGGACCTCCTCCACGACGACCTCGCGCAGCTGCTCGCCGATGACCTCCGGCAGGGAGCCGTCGCGGGGGGCGGGCTTGCCGTCGTGGGACGCGATGGAGCCGAAGTACTTCTCGATCCAGGCGAGCGTCTGCTGGGGGTCGATGTCGCCGACCACGGAGAGCACCGCGTTGTTCGGCGCGTAGTAGGTGCGGAAGAACTGGCGGGCGTCCTCCAGGGTGGCCGCGTCCAGGTCCGCCATCGAGCCGATCGGCGTGTGGTGGTAGGGGTGGCCCTCGGGGTAGGAGAGCGCGGTCAGCTTCTCGAAGGCGGTGCCGTACGGCACGTTGTCGTAGCGCTGGCGGCGCTCGTTCTTGACGACGTCCCGCTGGTTCTCCATGGACTCGTCGTCCAGAGCGGCCAGCAGCGAGCCCATGCGGTCGGCCTCCAGCCAGAGCGCCAGCTCCAGCTGGTGGGCGGGCATGGTCTCGAAGTAGTTGGTCCGCTCGAAGCTGGTGGTGCCGTTCAGCGAGCCGCCGGCGCCCTGCACCAGCTCGAAGTGGCCGTTCCCCTTGACCTGCGCGGAGCCCTGGAACATCAGGTGCTCGAAGAGGTGAGCCAGGCCGGTACGCCCCTTGACTTCGTGGCGTGAGCCGACGTCGTACCAGAGGCAGACCGCCGCCACCGGGGTCAGGTGGTCCTCGGAGAGCACCACGCGCAGACCGTTGGCCAGGCGGTGCTCGGTCGCTGTCAGGCCCCCGGAGCCTGCCTCGGCTGTGGTCGTGTGACCCATGGGCATGTACGTCCCTTCGCGAGCGGAGGCGGTTGATGGAAACCGCGGTTTTCCTGCCGTTCCTGCCACTGTATGCAAAGCGTGCGGGGCCTCGGCGAAGTTCCCGCGGGGCGTACGCCCACAGCGGATCCCGCGACCCGTCCGGGAGCCGGTCCCGGCTCCCGGCGGGGCCTTGGGAACCGGGTCGCGGCACGGGTTGTCACTGCCTCGGTCCACAATGGTCGGCGTCAGTTCCGTCCATCCTTTCAGCAAGGAGCCGGCAGCGATGGCCCGCCGCAGCACGAAGACCCCGCCGCCCGACGATTCGTTCGAGGAGAGGATCCTCGACATCGACGTCGTGGACGAGATGCGTGGCTCCTACCTGGAGTACGCGTACTCGGTCATCTACTCGCGCGCCCTGCCGGACGCCCGTGACGGCTTGAAGCCGGTGCACCGCCGCATCGTGTACCAGATGAACGAGATGGGCCTGCGCCCCGAACGCGGCTATGTGAAGTGCGCCCGTGTCGTCGGCGAGGTCATGGGCAAGCTGCACCCGCACGGCGACGCGTCGATCTACGACGCCCTGGTGCGCATGGCGCAGCCCTTCTCCATGCGCGTGCCGCTGGTCGACGGCCACGGCAACTTCGGCTCGCTGGGCAACGACGACCCGCCGGCCGCCATGCGGTACACCGAGTGCCGGATGGCCGAGGCGACGAGCCTGATGACCGAGTCGATCGACGAGGACACGGTCGACTTCGCGCCGAACTACGACGGCCAGGAGCAGGAGCCGGTGGCGCTGCCCGCCGCATTCCCGAACCTGCTGGTCAACGGCTCCTCGGGCATCGCGGTCGGCATGGCGACGAACATGGCGCCGCACAACCTGCGCGAGGTCATCGCCGCCGCCCGCCACCTGATCCGCAACCCGAACGCGGACCTGGACGCGCTGATGAAGCACGTCCCCGGCCCGGACCTGCCCACCGGCGGCCGGATCGTCGGCCTGGACGGCATCCGGGACGCGTACGCGACCGGCCGCGGCACCTTCAAGATGCGCGCGACGGTCTCGGTCGAGACGGTCACCGCCCGCCGCAAGGGCCTGGTGGTCACCGAGCTGCCGTTCACGGTCGGCCCCGAGAAGGTCATCGCGAAGATCAAGGACCTGGTCAACGCGAAGAAGGTCCAGGGCATCGCCGACGTCAAGGACCTCACCGACCGCGAGCACGGCCTGCGCCTGGTCATCGAGATCAAGAACGGCTTCGTGCCGGAGGCGATCCTGGAGCAGCTGTACAAGCTGACCCCGATGGAGGAGTCCTTCGGCATCAACAACGTCGCCCTGGTCGACGGCCAGCCGCTCACCCTGGGCCTGAAGGAGCTGCTGGAGGTCTACCTGGACCACCGCTTCGACGTGGTCCGGCGCCGCAGCGAGTTCCGCCGCGGCAAGAAGCGCGACCGGCTGCACCTGGTCGAGGGCCTGTTGACCGCGCTGGTCGACATCGACGAGGTCATCCGGATCATCCGGTCCAGCGAGAACTCCGCGCAGGCCAAGGAGCGCCTGATCGAGCGCTTCTCGCTGAGCGAGGTGCAGACGCAGTACATCCTCGACACGCCGCTGCGCCGGCTCACCAAGTACGACCGGATCGAGCTGGAGGCGGAGAAGGACAAGCTCACCGCGGAGATCGAGGAGCTGACCCGGATCCTGGAGTCGGACGCGGAGCTGCGCAAGCTGGTCTCGGCCGAACTGGCCGCCGTGGCGAAGAAGTTCGGCACCGACCGGCGCACGGTTCTGCTGGAGTCCGCGGGCGCCCCGGCGGCCACCGTCCCGCTCCAGGTGGCCGACGACCCGTGCCGGGTGCTGCTGTCCTCCACGGGGCTGCTGGCCCGTACGGCGACCGACGAGCCGTTCCCGGAGGCGGCGGGCGCCAAGCGCGTCAAGCACGACGTGATCGTCTCGGCGGTGCCGGCGACCGCGCGCGGGGTGATCGGCGCGGTGACCTCGGAAGGCCGGCTGCTGCGGATCAACGTGGTCGACCTGCCGCAGTTGCCCGAGCCGGCGGCCGCGCCGAACCTCTCCGGAGGGGCCCCGCTGGCGGAGTTCGTCTCACTGGAGGACGACGAGACGGTGGTCTGCCTGACCACGCTGGACGAATCGTCCCCGGGTCTCGCGCTCGGCACCGAGCAGGGCGTCGTCAAGCGCGTGGTGCCTGACTACCCGTCCAACAAGGACGAGTTGGAGGTCATCACGCTCAAGGAGGGCGACCGGATCGTCGGCGCGGTGGAGCTGCGCACCGGCGAGGAGGACCTGGTGTTCATCACGGACGACGCACAGCTGCTGCGCTTCCAGGCCTCCATCGTGCGCCCGCAGGGCCGCCCGGCGGGCGGCATGGCGGGCATCAAGCTCACCGAGGGCGCGAAGGTGATCTCCTTCACGGCGGTCGACCCTGCCGTCGACGCGGTGGTGTTCACGGTCGCGGGCTCGCGCGGCACGCTGGACGACTCGGTGCAGACGACGGCCAAGCTCACCCCGTTCGACCAGTACCCGCGCAAGGGCCGGGCGACGGGCGGCGTGCGCTGCCAGCGGTTCCTGAAGGGCGAGGACTGCCTGTCGCTGGCCTGGGCGGGCCCGACGCCCGCGCTCGCGGCGCAGAAGAACGGCACCCCGGCGGACCTGCCGGAGCCGGACCCGCGCCGGGACGGCTCGGGCATGTCGCTGGGGAAGACGGTGGCGGTGGTGGCGGGACCGGTGCTGTAGCCGGGCTCCGGGCGGGCTCCCTGGGGCTCGCCCGGTGGCTCTAGGCGGGCGGATCCTCCACGTCGGCGTCCGCTTCGTCCGGGCCCTGTACGTAGCGCAGGACGCCCCACATGCCGTGTTCGTCGGCGTGTGGGGCGTCGTCGCCCCTGCACGCCTCCAGTTCCTTGCCGAGAGTGCCGGCGTCGATGCCGGCGCCGATCAGCACGAGCTGGGTGAGGCGGTCCTCGCGGGCCGCCCAGGGCTCCGGGTAGAAGCGCAGGAACCGGCCGACGGCGTGCACGGCGTAGCGGTTGAGCGGGTCGTACGCCCCGAAGTCGACGTATCCCTTGATCCGGTACAGCCCCTCGGGCCGGCTGTCCAGGAACCGCATGAGCCGACGGGGCTCCAGGGGCACGTCGGAGCTGAAGGACAGGCTGTCGTAGCCGGTGTGCAGATGTCCGGTGTGGTCGTGCCCGTCGGGGGCGTCAGGGTCGTCGGCGTCGGCGTCGCGGTCGGTGAGGTCGTCGAAGGACAGCTGCCCGAGGCGCTCCTCGCTCGGCCGGCAGTCGAAGAGGAACTCGGGGTCGATCCGGCCGTAGGTGGCGGGGACGACGGCGGCGCGGTCGGTGAGCGCCCGGACGGCCGCCAGCGTCCGCTCGGCGTCGTCCGCTCGGTCGAGTTTGTTGACGACGACCAGGTCGGCGAGCGCCAGGTGCCGGTCGATCTCGGGGTGCTTCGCCCGCGTGTCGTCGAACTCGGCGGCGTCGACGACCTCCACGAGGCCGCCGTAGACGATGCCCGGGTGCTCGCTGGCGAGCACCATGCGCACGAGTTCCCGGGGCTCGGCCAGCCCGCTGGCCTCGATGACGATCACGTCGATCCCGGCGTCGGGCGCGGCGAGCCGGTCCAGGTAGAGGTCGAGTTCGCTCGCGTCGACGGCACAGCACAGACAGCCGTTGCCGAGCGAGACGGTCGAGTCGCCCAGGGCGCCGGCGACGGCCATCGCGTCGATCTCGATGGCCCCGAAGTCGTTGACGACGGCCCCGATCCGGCTGCCTCCGCTGCGGTGCAGCAGGTGATTCAGGAGCGTGGTCTTTCCGGAGCCCAGGAAACCGGCGAGCACGACGACCGGGATCTGCTGCGGACTGCCGCCGCGTGCCGAGCTGTTCCTCAACGGGCGACCTCTCTGACGTATCTGACGTATCTGACGTACCAGAGCGCACCGGATCGCGGCCCGATGCGCGGACGGGCATGGACTGGGCGTCAAGGATACGAGCGGGACGGGACACGAAGGGGCGCGGCCGTCGGTGGGGGCGGGTTACAGCGGGGGACGCGGGGAGGCGGCGGGTGGCACGGGGAGGCGGCGGGGGACGCGGGGACGCGGTGAGTGGCACGGGCGCCATGGCGGGCGGCACGGGCGCCATGGCGGGCGGTGCAGGGAGACGCTGCGGGCGACGCAGGGACACGACGGGCGGTGAAGAGACACTGCGGGCGGTGCAGGGAACGGTGGTCGGCGCGGTGACGCGGTGGGCTGTGCAGGGACGCGGTGGGCTGTGCGGGGAACGGTGGTCGGCGCGGTGACGCGGCGGACGGCACGGCGCCACAGCGGGCGCGGGGACACCGTGGGCGGCACGGGGACGCGGCGGGTGGCATGGGCGTCATGGCGGTCCGCCGCGCTCACTCGGCGGCGGGCACCTCAGCCCCCGGCTCCGGGCCCACGTACCGCGCCACCGGGCGGATGATCTTCGAGTCGGCGGCCTGTTCCAGGATGTTGGCGCTCCAGCCCACGACCCGTGCCGCGGCGAAGGTGGGGGTGAACATCTCCCGGGGCAGGCCGCACAGTTCCATGACCACGCCGGCATAGAACTCGACGTTCGTGTGGAGTTCGCGGCCGGGCTTCAGCTCGGCGAGGATCGCCTCCACACGGCGCTCGACCTCGACCGCGAAGTGCGCCCGCGGGCCGCTGAAGCCGAGGGCGATCTCGCGCAGCATCCGGGACCGCGGGTCCTCCGTGCGGTAGACGGCGTGCCCGAAGCCCATGATCCGGTCACCGGCGAGCACCCGCTCGCGGATCCAGGCGTCGATCCGGTCGGGCGTGCCGATCGCGTCCAGGGTGTCCAGGGCCCGGCTGGGCGCGCCTCCGTGCAGCGGCCCGGACAGTGCGCCGACGGCACCGGTCAGGCAGGCCGCCACGTCGGCGCCTGTGGAGGCGATGACGCGTGCGGTGAAGGTTGACGCATTGAATCCGTGATCAATGGTTGAGATGAGGTATTGCTCGATCGCACGCGCCCGGCGCGGGTCCGGTTCCGAACCCGTCAACATGTACAGGTAGTTGGCCGCGTACGAGAGGTCCTCGCGCGGCTCGACCGGGTCGAGACCGCGGCCCAGCCGGTACAGCGCGGTGAGCAGGGTGGGTACGGCCGCGCAGGCGGCCACGGTGTCGGCGCGGCGCCGGTCGGCGTCGGTGTCGTACACCGGCCGGAAGCCCTGTGCCGCGCCGAGCAGGGACAGGGCCGTGCGCAGTCCGGCCAGCGGTCCGGAGCCCCGCCCGGCCGCGGCGATGGCCGGCAGGGCCGCGCGGACGTCCTCGGGCAGGCGCCGCAGCGCGGCGGTCTGGGCGGCGAAGGCGGCACCGACCCGGGCGTCCGGCAGGGTGCCGTGGACCAGGAGATGCCAGACGTCCTCGAAGCTCCGGGTGCGCGCGAGGTCGACGGCCGGGTACTGGCGGTAGTGGTAGAAGCCCTCCCGGCCCCGGACGTCACCGACCTCGGTCTCGGCGACGACGACGCCGGCGAGACCGCGCGGGACGTCGATGAGCGGGGCGGCGGGCATGTTGACGACCATGAACTCCTCCTTGGATTCCATCCATTACTTGATCCGACTGTCCATGCTTGACTAATTTCTTGTCAACGTTGATTCGATCAATATATGCTCATCAAGATGTGCAGAGACGACTACGGTGACCCCCATGCGCGATCACGACACCGCCCCCCACCGTCCCGGGCGCCGGCTGAGCACCAAGGAGACCGCCGAACTGCTCGGCGTGAAGCCCGAGACGGTCTACGCGTACGTGAGCCGCGGCCTGCTCACCAGCAGACGCGAACCCGGCGGCCGGTCCAGCACGTTCGAGGCCAAGGAGGTGGAGGCGCTCGCCCGCCGCAACCGGCGCGAGGCGGCCGGGAGTCCGGGCTCCGGCGGGGACCTGTCCGTCCGCACCCGGATCACGCTCATCGAACAGGACCGGTACTTCTACCGGGGCGTGGACGCCGTCGACCTGGCCACCCGCCACTCCTACGAGGAGGTCGCGGAGTGGCTGTGGACCGGCCGGCTGAGCCCCGGGGTCACGTTCTCCGCGCCCGGGCCCACCGTCGAGGTCGCCCGCCGCGCGGTGGACGCCCTGTCCGAACACGCCTCCCCGGTGGACCGGCTGCGGGTCGCCGCGATCGCCGCGGCGGCCGAGGACCCGCTGCGCTTCGACCTGTCCGAGGACGCCGTGCTGAACACGGCGCGCGTCCTCATCCCGACCCTCGTCGCCGCGCTCCCGCCGGTCCGTCCCGGCCACAAGGACGGCGGGCCGCTGGCGCAGCGGCTGTGGGGACGGCTGACCGGCCACCCGGCCGACGAGGCGTCCCTGCGCGTCCTGGACACCGCGCTCGCGCTGCTCGCCGACCACGACCTGGCCGCGTCCACGCTGGCGGTCCGGGTCGCCGCCTCGGCCCGGGCGCACGCGTACGCGGCCGTCTCGGCCGGGCTCGGCGTGCTGGAGGGCCCGCTGCACGGCGCCGCCAGCGGCCTGGCCCACCGGATGCTCCTGGACGTGCTCGACCAGGGCACGGCGGTCCCGGTGATCGCCGACGAGCTGCGCGCGGGCCGCCGTGTCCCCGGTCTCGGCCACCGGCTGTACGCCGGCGAGGATCCCCGCGCGCGGGTGCTGTTCGGCCTCCTGGAGCAACTCCCGCGCGCGGAGTCCGCCCTGCTCGCGGCCCGTGACATCGTCGCGACGACCGCCCGGCACACCTCGCTGCACGCCAATGTGGACCTGGCCCTGGCGGTGTTCACCGCGTCCAGCGGCATGCCGGCCACGGCCGGTGAGACGATCTTCGCCGTGGCGCGGACCGCGGGCTGGATCGCCCACGCCCTGGAGGAGTACGGCGAGCGTCCGCTGCGCATGCGACCCAGCGGCCACTACGTCGGTCCGCGCCCGCCGCGGCCCCTCCCGGAGTAGGACACGGGCGGGCCGGAAGTCACCCCGGGCAAAGTCAGGTTAGGCTCACCTCTGTGAGTAGGTGTGCGACCGTCTCCCGGAGCCTCGACGAGCCGGTGTCCGGTACGGCGGCGACGGCGACGACGTGGCTGCTGCTGGAACAGCCCGGCCCCTGGGGCGCCAAGGCGCTCACGTCCAGCCATCTGGACCCCGCGCTGGGCCGGGCGCTGGAGGCCGCCGCCGACGGAACCGGCGTGCGGATCGCTCTCATCCGGCGCCCCGGCCGCCACGCCGACCCCGGTACGCCCCCGATCCGGCAGGTGTACGCCGCGCACACCGTTCCCGGGCGCGTGTGGCTGCACGGCGCCACCACGCGCGATCCGCGGCGGCTGCTCGACCTCGACTTCGCCGGCCTCGGAGCGGGCGACCACCGTTCCTTCGGCGCGGTGCTCGGCGGACGGCCGCACCGGGGTGATCCGCTGGCGCTCGTGTGCACCAACGGCAAGCGCGACCGCTGCTGTGCCCTCCTGGGCCGCCCGCTCGCCACGGAGCTGGTCGCCTCGGGGGTGCGCGGCGTCTGGGAGGTCACCCATCTGGGTGGACATCGGTTCGCGCCCACGGTGCTGGTCCTGCCGTACGGCTACGCCTACGGCCGGGCCGAGGCGCACACCGTCAAGGAGGCCCTGCACGGCGTCCGGGAGGGACGTGTGGTCGTGGAGGGGTGCCGGGGGTGCTCCGCATGGGAACGCCCCGGCCAGGCGGCGGAGCTGGCCGTCCGGTCGGCCGCGGGCGAGTACCGGGCGGGTGTGCTCAGCGTCGTACGGACCGACGGCACGGCTTCGGGCTGGGAGGTCACCGTCCGGCACGCCGACGGCCGGCGGTGGCGGGTCACCGTGGCGCAGGGCACGTCGCTGCCGCCCCGCCCGGAGAGCTGTGGCGCGGCGGTGCTCGGTGCGCCGGCGCGGATGGACGTGGTCGAGGTGCGCGAGCTGAGGCCGACGGCGCTGGCGAGCTAGCCGGGCGCGGGTGCCGCCCGGGGCTGTGGGTGGCGCCGCCCTGGGGGCGGGTGCCGCCTGGACATGCGCGCCGTTCTGAGCATAGGCGCCGTCCTTGGCATGGCTGACGTCAACCCTTGATCAACGCATGGATCAAGAGATGCACACCACACCCGCTGGGGCGCGTCCGGCGGCCCCACGTACCGTCATGGGTATGAGCCCCACTCCCCCCGCCCGCCGGCTGCGCCTCGGTCTGCCTCGGCGGATGTTCTCCCAGCTGCTGCTGATGCAGGTGGCGATCGCCGCGGGAGTAGCGGTGCTCGCGACCGGGCTCTTCCTCGCCCCGCTGAGCAAGCAGCTGGACCAGGAGGCGATGCGCCGCGCGCTGGCCATCGCCGAGACCGCGGCCCAGGACCCGCAGATCGCCGAGGGCGTCCTGACCACCCCGCCGACCAGGAACGGCCCGGTGCAGAAGGAGGCCGAGCGGATCCGGCGGGCCACGCACGCCGAGTACATCGTGGTGCTCGACCGGAACTGGGTGCGCTGGTCGCACCCCACGGCCTCGGAGATCGGCCGGCGCGTCTCCACCGACCCCACCGACGCCCTGGCCGGCCAGGAGGTCATGGAGATCGACAGAGGCACTCTGGGCCGCTCGGCACGCGGCAAGGTTCCGCTGTACGACGCCGATCACCGCATCGTCGGCGCGGTCTCGGTCGGCATCGCCTACGACAGCGTGCGGGCGCGGCTGATCAGCGCGATCCCGGGCCTGTTCGCGTACGCCGGCGGCGCGCTCGCGGTGGGCGCGCTGGCCGCCTGGCTGATCTCGCGCCGGGTCCAGCGGCAGACCCGGGACCTGGCCTTCTCCGACATCTCGGCGCTGCTGGCGGAGCGCGAGGCGATGCTGCACGGCATCCGGGAGGGTGTGGTCGCCCTCGACCGGGGCGGCCGTATCCGCCTGCTCAACGACGAGGCACGGCGGCTGCTGGGCATCGGCGACGAGGCCGTCGGGCGGACCCCGGACGAGGCGCTCGGCGCGGGCCGTACGACGGATGTGCTGGCCGGCCGGGTGACCGGCACCGACCTGCTCACCGTGCGCGGCCACCGCGTCCTGGTCGCCAACCGCATGCCCACCGACGACGGCGGCGCGGTGGCGACCCTGCGCGACCGCACCGAACTGGAACAGCTGGGGCGCGAACTAGACTCCACGCGCGGGCTGATCGACGCCCTGCGCGCCCAGGACCACGAACACGCCAACCGCATGCACACCCTGCTGGGGCTGCTGGAGCTGGAAATGTACGACGACGCCGTGGAGTTCGTCGGCGAGGTGGTCGGGGACCACCGGGCCACCGCCGAGCAGGTCACGGAGAAGATCCAGGACCCGCTGCTGGCCGCGCTGCTGGTGGGCAAGGCGACCGTGGCGGCCGAGCGCGGGGTCGCCCTGTGGGTGTCGGAGCACACCCGGCTCCCGGACCGGCTGATCGATCCCCGGGGGCTGGTCACGGTCGTCGGCAACCTCGTGGACAACGCCCTCGACGCGGTCGCGGGCACACCGCACGCGCGCGTGGAGGTCGAGTTGCGCGCGGAGGGCCGTACGGTGGTCCTGCGGGTACGTGACACGGGCCCCGGGATACCCGAGGACCAGCGGGAGCTGATCTTCACGGACGGATGGTCCACCAAGAAGCCGCCCGCGCACGGCAAGCGGGGCATCGGGCTCTCCTTGGTGCGCCGACTCGCCGAACGGCAGGGCGGGAGCGCGGCCGTGGGCGCGGCGGCCGGCGGTGGCGCGGAGTTCACCGTGGTCCTGCCCGAGGCGCTGACCGAGCCGGAACTGGAACCGGCGGTGCCCGGGGGGTCTGTGGAGACCGCTGCCGTCGCCGAGGAGGAGGCGCGATGATCGAGGTCCTGGTCGTGGACGACGACACCCGCGTCGCCCGGGTCAACGCCGCCTACGTGGAGAAGGTGCCCGGCTTCCATGTCGCCGGCGAGGCGCACAACGCGGCCGAGGCACTGCGCCAGGTCGAGGTGCTGCCCCGGCTGGACCTCGTCCTGATGGACCACTACCTGCCCGACGACACGGGTCTCGCGGTGGTCCAGGAGATGCGCCGGCGCGGCCACCAGACCGACGTGATCATGGTGACGGCCGCGCGGGACGTGTCGACCGTGCAGGCGGCCATGCGGCAGGGCGCGTTGCAGTACCTGGTGAAGCCGTTCGCCTTCGCCGGTCTGCGGGCGAAGCTGGAGGCGTACGCCGAGCTGCGGCGCACCCTGGACGGCGGCGGGGAGGCCGAGCAGGCGGAGGTGGACCGCATCTTCGGGGCCCTGTCCGCCCCGTCGGAGCCCGGGTTGCCGAAGGGGCACTCCCCCACGACGGCCGAGCTGGTGCGCCAGGCGCTGCTGAACACCGAACGCCCCCTGTCCGCCCAGGAGATCGCGGAGCGGACGGGGGTGAGCCGACAGACCGCCCAGCGGTATCTGAAGCTCCTGGAGCGCACGGGCCGGGCCCGGTTGACCCTGAAGTACGGCGACGCGGGCCGCCCGGAACACCGTTACGTGTGGGCGACCCGCGCCTGAGCGCGATTCACACGGACGCGGCGGCGGTCACTTGACCGCCTTGACGAACTCCGTCGTGTACGTCTTGCTCAAGTCGACCTTCGCGTTCTTGATGTTGGGGTTGAACGCCTTGAGGACCTTCTCGACGGTCTCGGGGCCGCCCTGGGGCATCACGCCGTCGTCGGTGAACATCGGCAGGGTGCTCTTGATGGCCTGCGCGTACAGCGCCTTGTTGCCCTGGGAGTAGTCGGCGGGCATCTTGGCGGCGATCTCGTCGGCGCTGTGCGTGGACATCCACTTGAGCGTCTTGACGAATGCGTTGACCATCTTCTGGACGGTCTCCTTGTGTCCGTTCACCCAGTCCGTCTGCATGTACAGACTTGACGAGGGGTACGGGCCGCCCAGCGCTTCCTGCGAGCCCTCGGGGGTGCGCATGTCGATGAGGATCTTGCCGGCCTTCTTGTCCAGGATCGTCGCGACGGTCGGGTCGGTGGTCATGCCGCCGTCGATCGCCCCCTTCTGGAGCGCCGCGATGAACGTGGGTCCGGCACCGACCGCGACCGGCGTGAAGTCACTGATCTTCACTCCGTTCTTGACCGCCAGGTACTTGGTGAGGAAGTCGGTCGAGGAACCGAGCCCGGTCACACCCAGCTTGCGGCCCTTGAAGTCCTTGGGCGAGGTGAGGTCGCCGGCGGCCTTGTTCGAGACGACCTCGACCTCGCCGGGCGCGTGCGAGAACTGCACGACCGACTCCACCGACTTGCCCTTCACCTGGAGGTCCAGGGTGTGGTCGTAGAACCCGACCGCTCCCTGCACCTGCCCGGAGACGAGCGCGGTCTCGGCCTGGACCCCGGCGGGCTCGCTGAGGAGCTGGACGTTCAGCCCCTCCGCCTGGAAGTAGCCGAGGCGCTGGGTGAGCATCGCGGGCAGGTAGATGACCTTGTCCAGACCACCGACCATGATCTTGACGGTCTCCCCCTTTCCGCCGCCCCCACCGCTGCCGGTGTCGGCCGTGGAGCTCGCCGCGTCGTTGGCACAGGCGGTGAGCGAGGAGAGGGCGAGCAGTCCGGTGGCGGCCAGGGAGGCGTATCTGGCGGTCTTGCGCATGCGGGTTCACGTCCTTGTGAGAGGGCGGTGCGGGAAGGAGCGGGGGTGGCGAGGGGGCCGGTCAGTCGTCGGAACCGGTGGGCTTCCAGCGGAAGATGCGGCGCTCGGCGAAGGTCAGCAGCCCCTCGGCGACGAGGGCGACAACGGCGAGGATGACCATCGCGGCGTACACGCCGGCGGCGTTGAAGGTGTTCTGCGACTGCGAGACGAGCAGGCCGATGCCCTTGGTCGCGCCGATGTACTCGCCGACGATGGCGCCGATGAGCGCGAAGCCGAAGCTGACGTGCAGGCTGGTGAAGATCCAGGAGGTGGCCGACGGGATGACCACCTGGAGGGTCACCCTGCGGTCGCTCGCGCCCAGGATGCGGGCGTTGGCCACCAGGTTGCGGTCCACTTCGCGGGCGCCCTGGAAGGCGTTGAAGAACACCGGGAAGAAGACGAGTACGACGGCGGAGGCCACCTTGGAGGACGGTCCGAGACCGAACCAGATCAGGAAGATGGGCGCCAGCACGATCCTGGGAATCGAGTTGAGCACCTTGATGTATGGACCAAGCACCTCGGCGAGCAATCTGATCCGCCCGAGCGCAATGCCGAGCAGCACACCGGCGACCACGCCGATGACCCAGCCGAGCAGGGCCTCGTACAGCGTGTACCAGATCTGCTCGCCCAGGGAACCGAGCGCTGTCCCGTGGGTCACCCAGGTCCAGATCTGGTCCCAGATCTTCGAGGGCATCGAGAAGTTGAACGGGTCGATGACCTTGGCGCGGGACAGTACCTCCCACAGTCCGAGGACGGCGACCAGGAGCACCACGCGCACGGCGTTGACGAAGAGCTTGCGCCGGCGCGCGGCCTGCGCGCGGGTCTGCGCGCGATCGGGTGTCTTGACGGTGTCCACGACCGGGGTGCTGAGGACCTCAGGCGACATGGGCGGCACCCCTCTCACGGGTGATGCGGACCTCTTCGCCGAGGGACTCCCAGATCTCGCGGTAGATCTCGATGAACCGCGGCTCCAGGCGCACCGACTCGACCTTGCGCGGGCGGGGCAGGTCGATGTCGAAGACCTGCTTCACGGTCGCGGGTCCGGCGGTCATCACGACGACCTTGTCGGCCAGCGCGATGGACTCCTCCAGGTCGTGGGTGACGAAGACGACGGAGGCGCCGGTGCCCTCCCACAGTTCCAGCAGCTCGTCCGACATCAGCGCGCGGGTCTGCACGTCGAGCGCCGAGAACGGCTCGTCCATCAGCAGGATCTCGGGGTCGTTGACGAAGGTGGCCGCCAGGGCGACCCGCTTGCGCTGGCCACCGGAGAGCTGGTGGGGATAGCGGTCCTCGAAGGCGGCGAGCCCCACCCGGGCCAGCCAGTCGCGAGCCCTCTGCTTGGCCTCCGCCTTGGGCACGCCCCGGAAACGCGGGCCCGCCATGACGTTCGACAGCACGGTCCGCCAGGGGAAGGTGGCGTCCTGCTGGAAGACGAAGCCGACCTTGTCGCCGACCCCGTCGACCGGTTCCCCGGCCACCAGCACCTCGCCCTCGGTGGGCTCCTCCAGGCCGCTGACCAGGGTCAGCGTCGTGGACTTGCCACATCCGGTCGGTCCTACGACGGCCACGAACTCGCCGCGCTCCACGGTGAGGTCCAGGCCGCGCACCGCCGTGTGCAGTCCCCCGGACGGGGTTCTGAAGGTCTTGCTCGCGCCCCGCAGCTCGATGGCGGGGCTGGTGTGTGCGCTCATGGGCCGGGACGGTAGGTGTGGCCCCGGCCACGGCAGGAGTCTTGTGAGCACAAGCCGTTCTTTTGCTCGCAAGAACCTGTTGTGCTCGTTTTGCTCGCGCTAGAACTGCGGAGCCGAAACACGGGCTGAACGCTCGCCGGCCTTGTAAGGAGAGGCCTGATGATTGACGTCCTGGTGGTCGACGACGACTTCCGTGTCGCTGAGATCAACGCCAAGTACGTGGGAAAGGTTCCCGGCTTCCGGGTGGCCGCCCGCGCGCACAGCGCCGCTCAGGCCCTGGCCGCCGTGGAACGCGGCTCCATCGACCTGGTACTGCTCGACCACTACCTGCCGGACCAGACCGGCCTCGAACTCGTGCACCGCATGCGCGAGCAGGGTCACGGCACCGACGTCATCATGATCACGGCGGCCAGCGATGTGACGACCGTCCAGCAGGCGATGCGTCTGGGCGCCCTGCACTACCTGGTCAAGCCGTTCACCTTCGCCGCGCTGCGCACCCGCCTGGACTCCTACGCCGCCCTGCGCCGCACGGTCGACCGGGTGGGCGGCCGGGGCCTGACGGGCCAGGAACAGGTCGACCGGATCTTCGGCGCCCTGCGCACCGCCCCCGCTCCTCCCGCGCCCGGCCTGCCGAGCGGCCACTCCGAGCCCACGACCGACCTCATCTGCGGTGTCCTGCACCGCGCCGACCATCCGCTCTCGGCCCACGAGGTGGCCGCCCGCACGGGCCTGAGCCGCTCCACCGCCCAGCGCTATCTCCGCCACCTCGAACAGGCGGGCCGTCTCCGCCTCTCCCTGAAGTACGGCGACACCGGCCGCCCGGAACACCGGTACGCCTGGGTGGCGCCGTAACGGGGCCCCGGCCCGGCTACACGGCCCCGGCCCCGGTCAGCGAACGCACCTCCGTCTCGGCGTACTTGGCCTCGTCCGGAACCTCGTCCGAGGTCACCGTGCCCAGCCAGCCGGCGAGGAAGCCGAGCGGGATGGAGACGATGCCCGGGTTTTCCAGCGGGAAGTACTGGAAGTCGACGCCGGGGAACAGGGATTCCGGGCTGCCGGACACCACCGGGGAGAGCAGCACGAGCCCGATCGCCGGGAGCAGCCCCCCGTACACCGCCCACACCGCGCCCCGCGTGGTGAAGCCGCGCCAGAACAGGGAGTAGAGCAAGACCGGCAGGTTCGCCGAGGCGGCGACCGCGAAGGCGAGGCCGACGAGGAAGGCGACATTGAGATCACGGGCCAGCAGGCCGAGCCCGATCGCCACGACGCCGATGCCGACCGCCGCGCACCGGGCCACGGCCACCTCGCTGCGGTGCTTGCCGCGCCGTCGGCGCAGCGACGCGTACAGGTCGTGGGCCACCGAGGCCGAGGAGGCGAGCGTGATGCCCGCGACCACCGCGAGGATCGTGGCGAAGGCCACGGCGGCGACCACCGCGAACAGCACGGTGCCCCCGGTCGAGCCCGCTCCGCCGCCGAGGTCGAGGGCGAGGAGGGGCACCGCGGTGTTCCCGGCCGCGTTGGATCCGCGTACGGCCCCCGGCCCCACCACCGCCGCCGCCCCGAAGCCGAGGACGATCGTCATCAGGTAGAAGCTGCCGATCAGGCCGATGGACCACACCACGGAGCGGCGGGCGGCCCGCGCGGTCGGCACGGTGTAGAAGCGGGCCAGGATGTGCGGCAGCCCGGCCGTGCCCAGCACCAGCGCCAGCCCCAGGCTGATGAAGTCCAACCGGGCGTTCCAGTCCCCGCCGTACTTCAGCCCCGGCGCGAGGAACGCCCTGCCATGGCCGCTGCGCTCCGCCGCCGTGAGCAGCAGCCGGTCGACATCGCCGTGGAAGCGCAGCAGGACCAGGACGGTCAGCACGACCGTCCCGCCCAGCAGCAGGACCGCCTTCACGATCTGGATCCAAGTGGTGGCCCTCATCCCTCCCAACGACACATAGATCACCATGAGCGCGCCGACACCGATGACCGTCCATGCCTGGGCCGCGCCGCTCGTCCGCCCCAGCAGCAACGCCACCAGACTGCCCGCGCCGACCATCTGCGCCACCAGATACAGCACGGACACCGTCACCGAAGACGTTCCCGCGGCGATCCGCACCGGCCGCTCGCTCATCCGGGCGGCCACCACGTCGGCCAGCGTGAACCGCCCGCAGTTGCGCACCAGTTCGGCCACCAGGAACAGCACGACCAGCCACGCGACGAGGAACCCCACCCCGTACAGCAGCCCGTCGTACCCGTACAGCGCGATGAGCCCGCTGATCCCCAGGAAAGAGGCCGCCGACATGTAGTCGCCCGCGATGGCAAAACCATTCTCCATCGGGGAGAACAGCCGCCCGCCCGCGTAGAACTCCTCCGCCGAACCGTGCCGCCTGCGGCTCACCCACGTCGTGATCGCGAGGGTGACCGCCACGAACCCGCTGAACAGCAGCAACGCCAGTGTTTGATGATCACCGGTCACGAGGCCCCTCCCTGCGCTCCGCGGGCCAGCTCCTGGGTGTCCCAGCGCAGCTCCAGCGCGGCCCGGTCCCGGCGCAGCCGCGCGTGCCGGGCGTAGGCCCAGGTGAACAGGAACGTGGTGAGGAACTGCCCGAGCCCCGCGAGCATCGCCACGTTCACCGCCCCCACCACGGGCCGGGCCATGAGTCCCGGCGCGGTCGTGGCGGCGACCACGTACGCCACGTACCACACCAGGAAGGCCGTGACCCCGGGCACCACGAACCGCCGGTACCTTCCGCGCACCTCCTGGAACGCCTCGCTCCGCTGCACCTCGACGTACACATCGCGGGTGCGCGCCACCGCCGCGCCGGGCTCGGCACGCGCGGGCGGCACGGCCGGCGCCGGCATGCCCGCACCATCCAGCTCGCCCCAGCCCGAGGCCGACGTGTCGTACCAAGGGTCCTCGGGCGCCACGTCACGGGAGGGCGCGCCGTCGTCTTCCTGATTCCCGGCCGATCTCTCGGGACCGTCTCCGGCTCCACGAGGACGACCGTTGCTTGACTGCATGCCCAAGGATGGACAGAACAGGAAGTTCCCTGACTCTTCTTCCTCCGGCTCTTCACCCCATCAGGTGATTCACCCCGTGGGTGGCCGCACCAGCCCCTTGCTGTAGGCATACCGCACGGCCTGTGCCCGGTCCTTGAGACCCGTCTTGGCGAAGAGGTTGTTGATGTGGGTCTTCACGGTCGCGGTCGACACATGCAGCCGCCGGGCGATCTCCTGATTGGTGAGACCTTCGCCGATCAGCACCAGGACCTCGGTCTCGCGCGTGGTCAGCCCGTCGGGTGCCTCGCCGGCCGCGGGCACCGGCACGGGCTCGGCCTGCGACAGCCTCTCCAGCAACCGTCGCTGGACACTCGGCGACAGCCCCGCGTCCCCCGAGAGCACACTGTGCACGGCACGGACGATCTCGTCTCCGCCCGCGTCCTTGGTCAGGTAACCCCGGGCGCCGGCCCTGAGCGCGGGGAACAGCGAATCGTCGTCCGCGTACGTGGTGAGCACCACGACCTGCGTGCCCGGGTACCGCGCCCGGATCCGTCGGGTGGCCTCCACGCCGTCGCAGCGGGGCATCCTGAGGTCCATCAGCACGACGTCCGGGGCGAGTTCCCCAACCAGCCGCACCGCCTCCTCCCCGTCTCCCGCGGCCCCGACGACCTCCACGCCGGGCAACAGCCCGAGCAACATCACGATGCCTTCACGGACCACGGTCTGATCGTCGGCCACCACCACCCGCGCGGGCTTCCTCTCCCCTTCCGTCTCCGTCATACGGGCACCTTCAGCGTCACCACGAACCCCTCCTCGTCCGGTCCCGCGTCCAGCGAACCGCCCAGCAGTTCGGCGCGCTCACGCATGCCCAGCAGACCGTACCCACCTCCGGATCCGTTCAGCTCGCTCGCTTCGCCGCCCGAATCCCGTACATTCAGCGTCACTTCATGCTCGCTGTAGCCGAGCCGCACGGTCACTCTGGCGCCCTGCGCGTGCTTGCGGACGTTCGTCAGCGCTTCCTGGGCGACCCGCCGCACGGCCTGGGACGCCTCGGCCGGCAGGGGTCTGCGTTCACCTGTGACGGTGACCTCGGCGCCGTCGGCCGTGCTGACGAGTTCGGCGAGGAAGTCCTCCAGCGGGGTCAGCTCGCCCCGCAGCGCGGACAGCGCCTGCCGGGTCTCGGCGAGGCCGTCGCGGGCCATGCCCCGGGCGGCCACCACCCGTTCCAGGATCCGCTCGCGATCCGCGCCGTTCTCGATCAGCAGCCGGGCCGCCTCCAGGTGCACGAGCTGCGCCGAGAGACTGTGCGCCAGCACGTCGTGGATCTCCCGTGCGATGCGGGCACGCTCGGCCAGTGCGGCGGACTCGGCCTCAGCCGCGCGGGCGGCGCGCTCCTGGGCGAGAAGACGCTGCGCACTGCCCCGGGCTTCCGCGTCCAGCCGCAGGACATACCCGGCGAGGGCCATGCCGGCCACGGTGGCGGCCGTGGTCAGCCAGACGTCGTTGGTGAACGCGGAGTACGAGGCCAGCGCCACCGACGCCACGGGGACCGCGGCCCCTAGCGGCAGCCGCTCCAGCGCGCCGACTCCACAGCCGCACCAGATCACGAGCGCCGGCCCTGTGAACCCCGTGGCCTCCGCGGCGACCGCGATGCCCAGGAGCACGCCCATGAGCGCGAGGGAGGGCACCAGCCGGTGCTCGTAGGTGGTCCGGAAGAAGGTCCAGGAGACGAGGCCGGCGACAAGGATCGCCGCCGCTGCCGCGAATGCTTCCCACAGAGCGACGTGCCTCTGGCTGAAGGCACCCCACAGGAGCACGGCCAGCACGAGCAGTCGGACGGCCCAGACGAGCATGTGCCGGGGACGGATGGTTCCCGAACGGCCGAGCGCTTCGCGTGAGGGCCAGCGTGTCCAGGCGTTCTCCGTCACACGCGCTCCTTATACGCCGACCGCTCGTCACCGTACGCCGGAGCGGGGTGGCTCGTGGCGGGGCGGCTCGTGGCGGGCTGGCTCGGGGCGCCGACGGACTGGGCCCGCCAGGTCAGGATCCCGCCGCGGACCAACAGGGTGCCGGCGAGGCCGAGCATCAGCGCGGAGCTGTCCTGGTGCACGCCGAGAGCGGAGCCGAGGGCGAAGACGCCGGCTCGCAAGGCTATGCCCACGATCCATACAGCGCCGCTCGCCTTGCTGCTCTTGGTCCACACAACGCCGTTCGGCGCGGTCCAGATACGGGTGGTCCAGCCCCAGCCGACGCCGGTGACCAGGCCGATGAACAGATCCATCACGAGCAGTACGGCGGATTCGGCGCGGTGGTGGGCGTCGAGGATGCCGGGCTCGCGCAGTGAGACGACGGCCAGGATCACGGGCAACAGCCACCAGCGCCGGTCCGTGTCGATCGCCCGGGCGCGGAACTGCCGCGCGATCACTATGGCGACCACGGCAACGGTCACCAGCACGTTGACGAGCCCGGCCATCTGGACCTCCGTGAGCGAGAGGGCGTATCGGAAGCGAGTGCCGCCGACGCCTTCGAAGGTACGGAAGTCCACAGGGTAGGGGATCGGAGTCCGGGTGGATCACGGGTGGAACCTGGAACCGGCCCACCTCCACCCAGGGGTGGAGAGGCCTTCGGGGGCGGATGGGGGGCTGATGGGGGTGAGATGGGGGCGACGCGGTGCGGGACGGCAGACCAGGGCCGACGGGGCCAGTGGCGGGCTGGCGGGCTGGCGGGCTGGCGGGCTGGCGGGCTGGCGACAGCGGACACCCTGCCGTCCGCGCCGGCTACTCACACCGTCCGGCCCAGGCTCACCCCGGAATGCCCCGGCGAGCACCCGCTCGGCTGCGACCCGGAAAACCCCGACTGCCGCTCCGTGCCCGCCTGCCCGGCGGGACCCGCTGCCAAGCGAGCCCCGCCTACGCCACCGCGCCTCCCAGCAACAGGCGCCTGCCCACACGGAAGCCCGCCCCGACCGAGGCAGCCCCCACCCCCGGGCAACCACCCCCGTCAGCCGAGCCCCCGCCCCGACCGCCAAAGCCCAGCGCAGCGGCTACGCGTCGATGCGTGACCGGTCCAGCGTCGCCGCCGAGCTGGAGATGAACTCCTTGCGGGGTGCCACGTCGTTGCCCATCAGCAGGTCGAAGACCTGTTCGGCGGCCTCCAGGTCGGAGAGGTTGATGCGGCGCAGGGTGCGATGGCGCGGGTCCATCGTGGTTTCGGCGAGCTGGTCGGCGTCCATCTCGCCCAGACCCTTGTAGCGCTGGATGGAGTCCTTGTACCGGATGCCCTTGCTCTGGAACTCCATGAGCTTGTCGCGCAGCTCGCGGTCGGAGTACGTGTAAACGTACTTCTCCTGCCCCTTCTTCGGCTGGATCAGCTCGATGCGGTGCAGCGGCGGCACCGCGGCGAAGACCCGGCCGGCCTCGACCATGGGCCGCATGTAGCGCTGGAACAGCGTGAGCAGCAGACAGCGGATGTGGGAGCCGTCCACATCGGCGTCGGTCATCATGATGATCTTGCCGTAGCGGGCCTGGTCGATGTCGAAGGTGCGGCCCGAGCCCGCTCCTATGACCTGGATGATCGCGCCGCACTCGGCGTTCTTGAGCATGTCGGTGACCGACGACCGCTGCACATTGAGGATCTTGCCGCGGATCGGCAGCAGGGCCTGGAACTCGGAGTTCCGCGCCAGCTTCGCCGTGCCGAGCGCGGAGTCGCCCTCGACGATGAACAGCTCGCTGCGGTCGACGTCGTCGCTGCGGCAGTCGGCGAGCTTGGCCGGCAGGGACGAGGACTCCAGGGCCGTCTTGCGACGCTGGGCGTCCTTGTGCTGACGGGCCGCGACCCGGGTGCGGGCGGCCGCGACCACCTTCTCCATGACCACCCGGGCCTGGGCGGCGGCGTCGCGCTTGGTGGCCGTGAGGAACGCCTTCAGTTCCTTGCTGATCACGCTGTTCACGATGCGGCGGGCCGCCGAGGTACCGAGGACCTCCTTGGTCTGGCCCTCGAACTGCGGCTCGGCCAGCCGGACGGTGACGACGGCGGTGAGGCCCTCCAGTGCGTCGTCCTTGACGATGTTGTCCTCGGCCACGCGCAGCATCTTCTTGGCGCGCAGCACATCGTTCATCGTCTGGGTGAGGGCCTGCTCGAATCCGGCGACGTGGGTGCCGCCCTTGGGGGTGGCGATGATGTTGACGAACGACCTGACGGTCGTGTCGTAGCCCGTGCCCCACCGCATCGCGACGTCGACACCCAGCTCACGGGTGACCTCGGTGGGGGTCATCTGACCGTGTTCGTCCAGAACCGGGACGGTCTCCTTGAAGGTGCCCCTGCCCGAGAAGCGGAGGACGTCGCAGATCGCCTTGTCGTTCGCCAGGTACTCGCAGAACTCGCTGATACCGCCGTCGAAGCGGAACGACTCCTCGCCCTTGCTGCCGCCCTCGCCGAGGCCGAACTCGTCACGGACGACGATGGTCAGGCCGGGCACCAGGAACGCGGTCTGCCGGGCACGCTGGTGCAGGTTCTCCAGGGACAGCTTGGCGTCCTTGAGGAAGATCTGCCGGTCGGCCCAGTAACGCACACGCGTGCCGGTGCGCGTCTTGGGGATCTTCTTGGCCTTGCGCAGACCGCTCTTGGCCTCGAACTTCGCGTCGGCACCCTCGGCGGAGAAGGCTCCGGGCACGCCGCGCCGGAAGCTGATGGCGTGGGTGTGGCCGCCACGGTCCACCTCTACGTCGAGGCGGGCGGAGAGGGCGTTGACCACGGAGGCACCGACGCCGTGCAGACCGCCGGAGGCCGCGTACGAGCCGCCGCCGAACTTGCCGCCGGCGTGCAGCTTGGTCATGACGACCTCGACGCCGGACAGGCCGGTCTTCGGTTCCACGTCCACGGGGATGCCGCGGCCGTTGTCGCGCACCTCCACGGAGCCGTCGTCGTGGAGGATCACCTCGATGTGGTCGCAGTAGCCGCCCAGGGCCTCGTCCACCGAGTTGTCGATGATCTCCCACAGGCAGTGCATCAGACCGCGGCTGTCGGTCGAGCCGATGTACATGCCGGGGCGCTTGCGCACGGCCTCAAGACCCTCAAGGACGAGCAGGTGCCGCGCGGTGTAGTTGGAACCGTCCCGGTCTGCTCCTGCCAGCAGCGCTGTGGACGGCACGGACGTATCGGCGGTCACGCGGTTCGCTCCTCGCTGAATTTCAGATGGCCCCCCTTTGGGTAAGGGGGCGGCTTCGTTCGCCGCACAGAGGGTACCGAGCCCTGGTGGAGCCGGTGTAACGCCACCCTCGTCGGCACCTCACACTAGTCCAGGCTCGCATACCTGTTCGATCCCTCGTTGGAGTGAAGCACACATCACGTTCCCTTCGAGGCATGAACCATTTAGGCTCCGGGCACGTCCTCATGAACAACCGGCAACCCGGCCGGGAGGACCGAGACAGCAAGACAGCGCGAACCCGTACGCATACAAGAGACGCAATACGGCACATTCGCCGCCAACCGGCAGCAGACAGCCGCCCCGGAAAGATTTTTTCGAGGAAAAGCCACGAGCGGGAACGTTTTCGGGCTGGTTGGATGTTGACCCTGGTACGACAGCTCGTCGAGCTAGAGAAGAGGCGACGTGACTACTGTTCTGACCCCCGCGAGCCCGTTGACGGCCGCCGATCGCTGCGACCGCTGCGGCGCCCAGGCATACCTGCGCGTCGTCCTGCTCAGCGGCGGAGAACTGCTCTTCTGCGCCCACCACGGTCGCAAGTTCGAGCCGGAACTCAAGAAGATCGCCGCTGAGATACAGGACGAGACGGAGCGGCTGACGTCCGCTCCGAACACCGCTTCCGAAGAAGAGCGCTGAATCTCGCACCACGACGAGCCAGCCCCGGCACAGGCCGGTGCACGGGCGGCCGCTCCTCACCAGGAGCGGCCGCCCGTGCTCGTACCCGCGGACGCTCGCTCACGAGCGCCCGGAAGGCTGGGTCCCCGCGGTCGGCCGCAGGGCTCGTACGATCTCGGAGACGCGCGTGTAGACCCCGGGAAGTCCCGGCCGTCCGCAGCCGCTCCCCCACGACACAAGGCCGATCAGCCGTCCCCCGGCCACCAGAGGGCCGCCGCTGTCCCCCTGGCAGGCGTCGGGGCCTCCGCCGGCCTCACCGGCGCAGAGCATGGTGGCGGCCCGGTAGGCGCCGTCGGGGCCCCCCGGATAGGCGCGAGCACACATCTCGTCGGGCAGGACGCGTACACGTGCGGCATGGAGCCGGTGCGCGTAGGACCCTGCGCCGGTCGTGTCCCCCCACCCGGACACCAAGGCCCGAGTGCCCGGTGCGTACGCCGGATCAGCCGCGCCCGCCATGGCGACGACCGTGCTCTGCGGCAGCGGTCCGGCGAGCCCGAGGACCGCGAAGTCCCCTGAATTGGTCGTGCCGTCGTACGCGGGATTGAGCCGGATCTCCCGTACGGCGATCTCGTCGCCCTGCCCCGAGAGCAGGTCGGTGCGGCCCGTGATGACCTTGAGGTCACGCACACGGTTCGGCGGTGTCCCGAGGACCTCCTCGGACAGACAGTGGGCCGCGGTGACCACGGTGGTGCGCCCGACGGCCACGGCGCCGCAGAACTGGCCCGCCCGCATACCTCCGAACCGGTCACGGCTGGCCAGCGCCACCGTCCACGGAGCCTGGGAGACGTCGATCGGGAACCCTCCGACCACTACGCTGTCGGAGACGGCGGGAGCCGCGCTCACCAGAGGTATCGCGGTCACGGTGGCCGCCAGGGCCAGCGGCCGGATCAGTGCCCGGACAACGGAACGGCGCATGCATGCTCCTCACTCTGGGTCCTCCTGGGACACCCAGAGTGATCCACGCCACCAAAGCGCGCAGCACGAAGGCCCGGCTCCCGCGAGGGACCGGGCCTTCGCCGTCGTACGACCGCGACCTAGTCGAGGTAGTCGCGCAGCACCTGGGAACGCGACGGGTGGCGCAGCTTCGACATGGTCTTGGACTCGATCTGGCGGATGCGCTCACGCGTCACGCCGTACACCTTGCCGATCTCGTCGAGGGTCTTCGGCTGACCGTCGGTGAGACCGAAGCGCATGGAGACGACGCCCGCCTCACGCTCGGACAGGGTGTCCAGGACGGAGTGCAGCTGCTCCTGGAGGAGCGTGAAGCTGACCGCGTCGGCCGGGACGACGGCCTCGGAGTCCTCGATGAGGTCACCGAACTCGCTGTCGCCGTCCTCGCCCAGCGGGGTGTGCAGCGAGATGGGCTCACGGCCGTACTTCTGGACCTCGATGACCTTCTCCGGGGTCATGTCGAGCTCCTTGGCCAGCTCCTCCGGGGTGGGCTCGCGGCCCAGGTCCTGGAGCATCTGACGCTGCACGCGCGCGAGCTTGTTGATGACCTCGACCATGTGCACCGGGATACGGATGGTGCGGGCCTGGTCGGCCATGGCGCGGGTGATCGCCTGACGGATCCACCAGGTGGCGTACGTGGAGAACTTGTAGCCCTTGGTGTAGTCGAACTTCTCGACCGCGCGGATCAGACCGAGGTTGCCCTCCTGGATGAGGTCCAGGAAGAGCATGCCGCGGCCGGTGTAGCGCTTGGCCAGGGAGACCACCAGACGGAGGTTGGCCTCCAGGAGGTGGTTCTTGGCACGGCGGCCGTCCTCGGCGATGATCTCCAGCTCGCGCTTGAGCTTCGGGGCGAGCTTGTCGGCGTTCGCCAGCTTGTCCTCGGCGAACAGACCCGCCTCGATGCGCTTGGCCAGCTCGACCTCCTGCTCGGCGTTGAGCAGGGGGACCTTGCCGATCTGCTTCAGGTAGTCCTTGACCGGGTCCGCGGTGGCACCGGCCGCGGCGACCTGCTGCGCGGGCGCGTCGTCCTCGTCCTCGTCGGACAGGACGAAGCCGGCGCTCTCGGCACCCTCGGGCTCGTCGGCGACCTTGGTGTCCTCAAGAACCTCGTCCTCAAGGAGCTCGGCGTCGTCCTTCTTGGCCGTGGTCTTCTTGGCGGCCGTCTTCTTCGCGACGGCCTTCTTGGCGACCGTCTTCTTGGCGACCGTCTTCTTGGCGACGGCCTTCCTGGCGGGTGCGGCTTCTTCGGCGGAATCGGCTGCGGCCGTAGCGGCGGGCGCCGCGGGGGCGGCCGTGGTCGTGGTGGCCTTACGGGTGGTCACCGTCTTCGCCGCGACCGTCTTGGTGGCGGTGCGCTTGGCGGGGCTCTTCGCTGCGACGCTCTTACGGGTGCGCTTGGGCTCTGCGGCACTGACCATCAGCGTCACACCCTCTTCCTCAAGGATCTGGTTGAGGCTGCGCAATACGTTCTTCCACTGAGTGGCCGGAATCTGGTCAGCTTCGAAGGCCCGACGCACATCGTCGCCGGCGATCTGCCCCTCAGCCTTTCCCCGCTCAATGAGCGCCATGACAGAGACGGACTCGGCGATCTCCGGCGGGAGCGTACGGGATGTGCTGGCCGACACGAACAACCTCTCGGAACGTTGGAAAACGGCTTCCGGCACCGTCCAGTGAGGACAGGAGCCGACCACCGGCCTGGGGATGGGCCGACGGCGCGGGCGGGGGCCGGGAAGATGCACAGCGCCTGGTTCGGCGTCCGTATTCCCTCCGCGGCTGTCACCTCTTAGGTCATCGCGCTGTCTCCACGAGCGTTACGCCCAATCTGCGTGGCCCGAGTCACACCCCGTAAGCAGTCAAAGACGGTCAAACATGTGCAAACGAGATCGCCTTTGGCCTTCGAACCAATCCGCACCCACGACCAGAGGTTCCCGTCACCGCCGGACCCGGCCGGACTCCAGACGGTCCGGCCGGGTCCGGCGGCGGCCGGTACCCGGGCCTGGTGCCACCGCGAGTACCACGAGAGCGCCGCACACCTGCGACCGCACCGCGTTCCTCGCGAGATCAGTGCTCGCGCGGGGCGGGAACCACGCGCTCCACCTCGGGGTGAATGGTGAGGAGCTGGCGCATGGCGGTCTCCGCCGCCGTGCCGTCGCCGGTGCCGAGCGCGTCGACGATCCGCGCGTGCTGCGCGAGGGACGCCTCGTTCGGCCGGTCACAGCCGGTGACCGGGCCGCCGGAGACCTGGAGGGCCGCCGAGACGATGCCGGACAGGTGCTCCAGCATGCGGTTGCCCGCGATCTGGATCAGCAGCGTGTGGAACTCGGTGTCGGCGCGCGAGTAGGTGAGCGCGTCGCCCTGGGCCAGCGCGTGGCTCATGATCTCTACCATGTCGCAGAGGCGCTGCTGCACCTCCTCGCGTCCGTGCCCTGCGGCGAGACGGGCGGCGAGCGGCTCGATCGTCCAGCGCAGCTCGCTCAGTTCCCGGCGCTGGTCGTCGCGCTGCGGCCCGAAGGCCCGCCACTCGATGATGTCCGGGTCGAGAAGGTTCCAGTCACTGACGGGACGCACGCGCGTGCCGACGTTCGGGCGGGCGCTGACCAGGCCCTTGGCCTCCAGGACGCGGAGGGACTCGCGGACGACGGTGCGGGAGACCTCGAAACGCTGGCCGATCTCCTCCGGCACCAGCGGGCGGTCGGCGCCCAGGTCACCGGAGACGATCATCTGTCCCAGCTGCTGTACGAGTTGGCCGTGCAGTCCGCGTCCGCGGCTGCCCGAGGCCCGCCTGCCGACACGGCCCAGCTCGGGGTCCCCGCCGTCCCAGGCAGGTGCGCCGACGCGGTCGGTCACCGGGGCCTCGGCGTAGGGGTAGCGGTCGAGTTCGCCCGGGCCGGCCAGACCGGAGTCTGTGGAGCGGGCGGCGGTCATCATGGTGTGCGCAAGGGTACTCACGGATCCTTTGTCGGCGCCGCCTTCAACTCCCTTGAGGTCTTTGGTGAAAAGCACACGAAAGGGTGATCGCTCACGGCGTCGCAATTGACGCCTTATCGAAAAGAAATGGGCCTTCTTCGGGGAGTTGTGCACACAGCGAGAACGAAAGCGTACGGACGGTTGTCATCGGAACCGGGTGCGCAGTGCTGTGAGCAGGTACGCGCACAGCAGTGCAAGGAGCGACAACGCCAGCGCACCCCCGACAGGTTGGGCGAGGACCCGCACAGCCGCGACCAGGTACCGCTCCCCTCCGAAGGGCCACCGCAGCAGGAAGACCTCCCGCATCCGCACCGGGAAGTCCGCCGCCATCCGTACGGCCGGACCCTGCATCGCCTTGTGCACGAGGGGCACGACGAGGACGGGCACGGCGAGGACGGCGGCCAGTCCGGCCGTCGCGGACCGGAACACACCGGCCGCCAGCACACCGGCCCAGGCGCAGCCGACGACCAGCCCGAACCAACTCGCGGTCAGCGAAAGCCAGTCCGCGGGAACTTGCGTCAGCTCCCGTCCGTAGACGATGTAGAGCACTTCGGCGTCGCAGCCCACGGTGAGGAAGGCGAGCAGCATCGCGGTGGCTCCGGAGACGAGCAGTTTCGCGGTGAGCAGCCCCAGCCGGCGGGGGACGGTGCCGCGGTCCGCCGCCAGGGCGGGATGGCGGAATTCGTCCCCGAAGGCCAGCGCACCGAGCAGTCCCGCCGCGAGCGCCGCGGGCGGCAGCGGCAGCTCCCGCGGCCACGCCGCGAACAGCCGCGCCTGCGGGGTGTGACCGAGCCGCGCCAGGAGTACGGCGATGAGCGCGGACACCACCAGTACGGCACCGCAGGTGAGGAAACCGGTGCCGATTCCGCCGGCACGCCGGATCTCGTAGCGCAGGGGGCGAAGGGGGCTGCGGGCGGGGCGGACGGAGATGGGGGGCGGGAGGGCGGAGCCGGCGGGGAAGGGGCGGACACCGTCGGGCCGGGCAGCCCGGCCGGTCCGCTGCTGCCGGGCGGCCGGATTCCTGGCTCCAGGCAGGAGGGTACGGGTGCCGGCGACGGTCGCCGGGGGCGTGCGGGTACGTCCGGTCTGCGGTTCGGAGGCCGTGGCGACTCCGCCGAGGCCGGAGTCCGGGATGGCCGCCGGGTCGGTGTACCGGCCGCCGGTGGCCCTGGCGGGCGCATCACCGGCGTCGGCACCGGCCGTGTTCTTCTCGCCGGACGCGGTGACTCCGCCGTGGCCACGGGTACCGGCGGCGGCTGCGCCGGCCGACGGCGCGTCGTGCGCCGTAGCGCCAGAGACGATCAGCGGACGTTCCGCCGCGCCGCCTCGGCCGAGACCGCGGCCGGACGCAGTCCGCTCGCCGCCGGCGGTCCGCCCGCGTTCCCGCGCCGCGAGCCCGGGAGACAATGGGTCTTCGCCGACCGGGGAGAGGCCGCGCACGGCCCGCTCAGGCGCCTGCGCCGAGGAGTCGAGGGCGTGTCCCCGCCGTCCCGAAGGCTGCCCGGCGATGGTCGTGCCGACCGACGAGTGCCCCGGCGCCGCGGTGTCCGGCTCGGGCGCGGATCGGTCGGAGGTTGTCGCGCGGGTCTCGCCCGTTGCCGCATCGGTCGCCGGGGCGCGTGACTCGACCGGCGGCTCCGTGGCGCGCGAGTCCGCCGCGCGGAGGGCAAGCGGCGCGGTCTCCTCGGACACCGGCCTCGCGCGTTCGGGCGCCGTCGGCGACTCGTCCACCGTTTCACCCGGGTTCTCGGGTGAGTCGCCGAGCGCGGCCGAGCCGGGTTCCAGCGCGGAGCCCTCGGCGCGCTCCGGCGCCGGGCAGCCCGGCACGGTACGTCGGCGACGCGCCCACGAAGGGCCCGCCGACGCCTGCTTCGGCTCCTCGTACGGGGCGTCGGGCGCCGCCGGTTCCGATTCCGCGGGGGTGTGGTCCTGCCGGGTCTCCCGGTCCGCCGGTGATGAGTCCGGGACCGCCGGGAGGGGCTCGGTGGAACACACCCCCGCGTCGCTCTCAGTACCGGCTCCTGGCCCCATGTCACCCACCTCGTCTGCCAGTTGGTGGACGAGGATGCCGTGACGGAACGCGATCTCGCCGACGTCGGCGGTCGTGGTGCCGTACACCGACAGGCGGTTGCCGCCCTCGCGTACGACCTCGACGGAGCGGCGAGTGGTGCGCGCGTCTTTGGCGAGCAGGACCGCGAGGCGTACGGCGTGGGGGCTGCGGACGGCCACGCGGGGGCGAAGCCGGTGGCGGGCGAACGCCCTTGCTTCCTGGTCCGCGACGACTCTGCCGGCATCGAGCGTGACGACCCGGTCGGCGGTGCGTGCGGCCTCCTTGGTGTCGGCCGTGGTGAAGAGCACCGTGCCGCCCTGGACGGCGTGGGCCCGCAGCATGCTGTGCAGCCACTGGGCCTCACGGGCGGAGAGGCCGTCGGCGGGTTCGTCGAGGACGAGCGTGTGCGGGTCGGGCAGCAGGGCGCAGGCCAGGCCGAGTCTGCGGTCCATGCCGCGCGACAGCGTGCCGAGGCGTTCCTCGCGGAGGCTGACGAGACCGACCGCTTCGAGGACCTCGTCGGCCCGCCGCGCGGGGACTCCCGACGCCGCGCACAGCATGCGCAGATGGCCGCGGACCGAGCGGGACGGGTGGCCCGGTACGTCGCCGAGGAGTACGCCGACTTCCCGCGACGGATGTGCGATCCGGTGCAGGGGCCGTCCTTTGAAGTAGGTGATGCCGCGCCCGGGTTGGAGCTCAAGCATGAGTTTGAGCGCCGTCGTCTTGCCCGCACCGGCGGCCCCGAGGAGCGCGGTGACTTGCCCGGCGCGCGCTTCGAAGGAGATGTCGTCGACAGCGGGCGGGTGCGCCTTGCGGGGATTGCTGGTCAGTCCGAAGGCCTGGATCACCTGAAGCAAGATAGCGCTACATGTCCGGTTTTCCCGGTATAAGGCGACTTGCGAAAACATGCCGCGTGGTCTAGCCCCGATCTTGTCCGCCGTTCGATGGACTCGGGCCTCAGTACGGGCAGTCGGTACGCCGGTCGCCCAGGCGGGCCCGCCGCCCCCGCCTCACACATCGGGGCGCAGCATCGGCGGGTTGAGCAGGGTGGCGCCGCCCGCTCGGAAGAGCTGGGCCGGCCTGCCGCCCTGGCGTGTGGTCGTACCGCCTGTGGGAACGAGGAAGCCGGGTGTTCCGGTGACCTTGCGGTGGAAGTTGCGCGGGTCGAGGGCCACGCCCCACACCGCCTCGTACACCCGGCGCAGCTCTCCGACGGTGAATTCGGGCGGGCAGAAGGCGGTGGCCAGCGACGAGTACTCGATCTTGGAGCGCGCGCGTTCCACTCCGTCGGCGAGGATCTGCGCGTGGTCGAAGGCGAGTGGCGCCACGGGTTCGCCGTCGCGGCCGTATCCACCCTGCTGGAGCAGTTCCTCGACCGGGGCCCAACGCGCGTTGCTGGCGTCACCGCCGGCGCGCGGTGCGGGCAGGTCGGGCGCGAGCGCGAGATGCGCGACGCTGACCACGCGCATACGCGGGTCCCGCTTGGGGTCGCCGTAGGTGGCGAGCTGCTCCAGGTGGGCTCCGTTGTCCTGAGCCGGGACCGAGGCATCGTGGGCGCACAGCCCGGTCTCCTCGGCCAGCTCGCGCGCCGCCGCCTGGGACAGATCCTCGTCGGCCCGTACGAAGCCGCCGGGCAGCGCCCAGCGCCCCTGGAACGGGGGCTCGCCCCTGCGTACCGCCAGCGCGCACAGGGAATGGCGGCGCACGGTCAGCACGACCAGATCCACGGTGACGGCGAAGGGCGGAAAGGCTGACGGGTCGTAGGGCATGCCGCGATCATAGTCGTCTTCCTGACGATAAACACTCCCTTCGCCGGTCGCACCGGTGGCGATTCCACTTGGCTCCGCAACAGGGCGCGGCACCGGCTCTCCGTCCGTCGATCCAGTGCCGTCCTACGAGGTCACCGCCTGTTCCGCGGGTGTCACGCTCCCAGTTGCAGGCCGTCCGCCGCCTCTTCCACCATGGCCAGTCCCAGTCGGCTGATCCGCACGGCGAAAGGGGCGCCCGCGACGCGCAGGCCGCTGAGTCCGAGTTCGCCGAGCGGGGCGCTGCGAACGGGGCGCAGGGTGACGGTGCGGGCGGGGGCGTCGGGACGGATGCCTGCGAGGACGGTGAGTAGCACGACCACGGACGCCGCGGCGGTGGCCGCCGGACGGCAGGCGGCGGGGTGCGGGAGGGGCGCGGTGCCGGCGGAGCGGTGTTCCCCGGCGAACATCTCGGGCAGCCGGTGACCGAAGTGTTCCGCCGCTTCCAGCAGCCCGTTCAGCAGTCCGGCCGCCTCCTTCTCGTATCCGGCCGCCGCCAGTCCGGCGACCGCGAGTGCCGTCTCCTGGACGCGCACGGCTCCGGTCCGGTGGCCGAACGGATTGTGGCCCGCCTCCTTGGTGCCGAGGCCGCGCAGTCCCCAGCCCGCGTCCATGGCGGGGGTGGCGAGCAGTCGGGCGAGGTGTGCGGTGTGCACCTTGTCGAGCAGGCCCGGGGCGAACATGCCGGCGCCGAGCAGCCCGGTGTCGAGGAGGTGGACGGTGGTGGCGGCCAGGTGGGGCACGGGCCGGCCGTCCGGTGTCAGGGCCATGGCCGGGCGTCCACCACTGCGGTCCTCCACCCAGAAGTCGGCCCGGAAGGCCGACCGCAGGATCTGGGCCCACTGGCGCAATTCCGTGGCGCCCGGTCTGTCGTAGGCGTCGAGAAGGTCGGCACCGAGCAGGGCGGCGCGATGCGCGTGGGCCTGGGTCTCGCAGCGGGCCGGTCCTGCGGGGTGCGGGTCGGAGAGGTAGGTGCCGTCGCGGACGGTGGTCCGCAGCCAGGTCAGGCAGCGCTCGGCCGAGGGGAGCAGTTCCTGTGTCTCCTGTTCGGGCAGCCCCCAGCGGCGGGCCTCGGCGAGCAGGACGGGGAAGAGCAGTGTGGCCTCCGTCGCGGTGCAACTCGGCGGGAGATGCGGGCCGGCGTCGCGTCGGGGGCCGGGGATCATGCCGGCCCGGGGACCCGGACCCGGGAGCTGGGTACGGGCCAGGGTGCGCAGGGTGCCCGCGGCGAGGCGAGTGCCCAGGGGCAGCGTCATGCGGGCGGCGGCGAGCGCCTCGGCCGGAGCCATTCCGCAGCGCCAGGGGGCGCCCGCCGCGAGGTAGGTGTCGGAGGGGTGTACCGGGTCGCGCAGGAGCAGTGCCTGGAGGTCGGCGACGGCCGAGTGCAGCAGTGGGCCCACCCGGGGGTCGTCGCCGGCCGCCCGGGCGGGTGCCACAGGGTTGGTGGCGGCGCGTCCCGCGGCCCTCAGGGGGCCGGCGCCCTCGGGCCGGACCCGCAGTTCCACGGCTGCCGTCCCGCCCGGTGGCAGTTCCAGCTCCCAGCGCAGCAGTCCGGCGGACGCCAGGGCGTCGGCGGGCGGCGGGTCAGCGGTGACGTAGGCGGCGGCGTCGGCCTTGGCCCAGCGCAGACCCGAGTCGCGGACGCTGGCCGGGAGTTCGGGGCCTGCCGCCCCGGCGGCGATGGCGCCGAGTTCCGCCAGGTCGGTGCCGAAGGCGACCTCGACGGGCAGGCGCAGCGGAAGCGGGGCCGCGCTGCGGAGTGTGATCCTTTCGGTTCCGTCGGCGTGGCGTGTCCGTTCGACGACGACATCGGGGTCGGGGCCGGCCGCTGCTGAAGTGCGCAGCGTCCCCACGAAGCGGGCGCTGTCGGCTCCGGTCATCCTGGCCTGCACCGGCAGCGGTTCGCGGCCTGCCACGCGGACCTGGCACCGGGACAGCAGCCGCCTGCCGCCCCGGTAGTACCCGTCCAGTCCCCGGCCTGCCAACTGCCCCGACTCACCGGAGATGGCGAGGCCGGGCAGGGCCACGCACATCAGCGCGGTGTGTGTGGGCGGCAACTCCGGCACCGGGCGGCTCACCGGAGGTGTACGGGGCGGCGCAGCCGCGGCGGGACGACGGGGCCGGGAAGTGACGGCGGACGGGGGGCTGCCCTGGGCGGCCGGGGCGAGGGGACGGACGTCCGCGCAGGAGGTCGGTCGAAAGTCGGCTGCCCTCGGTGAGCGAGGGCCTGCGCCGTCCGTCAGGAACGGCTCGGGCCTGCTTCGGGGCGGACGTTCGCCGGCGGTGGAGGGCGGAGTCGGCTGCTGGTGCATGGGCTGGCTTCTTCTGCGCTCGGTGTGCCTCGGACGTGCTGGGCGGCCGGTGGGTCGCCCCGGGGACAGAGGGTGCGGCGGCTGGACCGTCCAGGCTTTCCGCCACTCAGGTGAACGGCAGGGGACTCGTCCGGGTCACGGCTCTCCCGATGAAGCCGACCGAATGGTGGCGGGACCGGTCGGCGAGGGGAGCCGTCAGGGCACCTGGTGCCGACGCGACCGGTCCGCGGGGGCCGTCAGAGCACCCGGAGCCGATCGGCCTCGATGCCTCGCCAGGAGTGAGCTCCCGGGACACCCGGAGATGCCTCCGCTCAGGCCCGGTGAACGGGTGGCCGTTCCCCTGCGGGCCGGCACCTGTCCGGGCTCACACCGGTCGGCGCTCATCCGTTCTCCTCGGGCTGCGGACGCCCGGTGTCCGAGCGGGCGCCACCGGTGGAGGCGTCGCCTGGACCCGCCGCACGCGTGCGCGTGGTGATCGGGTTGCGGGTGCCGGGCCTGGAGGTCCCGGTGGCGGACGGCCGGGGGCGGGTGTCGGCCGGCCTCCGTCGGCCTCCCTTCGCGCGAGCCGTCTGACGGCCGTCGTCGCCGTCCGCGTCGCGCGCACGGCGCCGTCGTTGCCTGCCCGTCCGGGAGCCGGGCTCGGCGCTCTGGTCGTCCGCCTGGATGCCGGCTGCGGGTGCCGGAGCCGGGGTCTGCGGGGATTCGGTGAGGGCGGTCCGCGGTGCCGGGTCCGTTCGCTCCGTGGTCCCCGGCGCTGTGTGCCGTGCGCTCTCCGTGCGCAGGCAGCGGCGGACCGCCTCGGGGTCGAGTCCCTCGTTGCAGGCCTGGTGCAGCAGGCGGGCGAAGAGGTAGTCGGGATCGGCGGCCAGGGCCATGGCCAGCGCTTCCCGTGCCTCCAGTTCGTCCCCCATGGACCAGGCGACCCAGCCCGCGAGGGTCAGTGGTGCGGCGGCGTGCTCGCCGTAGGGACCGACGCAGCGGCGGGCCAGGGCGCGCCAGAGCCGGAGCGCGGGACCGGCCTCGCCCCCCTCCATCCAGGCGGCGGCCCTGTCGCGGGTCGTACGGTCCTGGAGCCCGAGGATCAGGGTGGCCGCCTCGTCGTCCGCGAGGAGGTTGTCGTCGCGCACGTCCGCCGGATGCGCGCCGGAGACCGGAGCCGCAGTGCCGTAGCGGCGAATGATCCGCTCGGCCAGGTCCAGGGTCTCCTGCGCCACCTCCTGACGGGCCGTCTCGTCCAGGAGGCGGGGCACCAGGCTCATGCCGGCTGTGTCCAGGGCGACCTCCTGTTCCAGCGCCGCGCTGGTCTCCCACGGCTGCAACCGGGCGCGCAGCTCCCGCAGTGTGCCGCGCACCTGGATGCCGGCGTAGGTGGCCGCCGCGGCGAGCACGGACGTGCCGGGAAGGCCCATCGGCGAGCCGTCCTCGGGGCAGCAGCCCTTGACCGGGCAGCAGTACGACCAGAACCGGCCGTCGGAGATGCACAGGGCTTCGATGACCGGCACGTCGAGGTTGCCGCACTCGGTGCGCATCAGCTGTGCCAGCCTCTCCAGCCGCAGTTTGACGTCCCGGCCGGACTCTCCCGGGCCCGGTTCCTGGCAGACGTAGGCCACCATCCGCTCGGGCCGGGCGCCGCGCCGCTCACTGCCGGTGACCAGACCGCGGGCCAGCTGCCGGGCGGCGGCCTCCCAGTCCTCCTCGGTCGCGGGGATGCCGAGCCGGGCCCGGCCGCCGAACCTGCCCCGGCGGCCCGCGTGGTCGTGCAGGGCGACGAGCACCATGCTGTCCTCCGGGCGGTAGCCGAGGAGGTAGGGCAGGGCGTCGGCCAGCTCGGCCGGGGTGCGCAGCGTGACCTGCGTGGCGTGGTCCGCGGATGCCGCCGGTTCCTGCCCCGAGATGTCGTTGCTTTCGAACGGTCCGGTGGTTTCGCTGTGATTCGTCATGCGCCGACGATCTCGCGGATCCCGAGATTCCGGTTGAGCCTGTGGATAACTCGAATCAGGGACACGACAAAGCCTCCCGCGTTGTCCACAGCCTTGGCTCGGGCCCGCCCGTTTGTCGGTGCCGTCCTGTTGTATGGGACGCATGGAGCACACGAGCAACGCGGATCTCCGGGCGCAGGCGGACGCCGTCCTCGCCCGGCTCGTCGGAGATGCCACGGGCGCGGCCCGGCTGCGCGAGGACCAGTGGCGGGCGATCGAGGCACTGGTCGCGGACCGGCGCCGGGCCCTGGTCGTACAGCGCACGGGATGGGGCAAGTCCGCGGTGTACTTCGTGGCGACCTCGCTGCTGCGGGCCAGAGGAAGCGGCCCCACGGTGATCGTCTCGCCGCTGCTCGCGCTCATGCGGAACCAGGTGGACGCCGCCGGCCGGGCCGGTATCCACGCCCGGACCATCAACTCCGCCAACACCGAGGAGTGGGAGGCCGTCCAGGCCGAGATCGCGGCGGGCGACGTCGACGTGTTGCTCGTCTCGCCGGAGCGGCTGAACAACCCGGACTTCCGTGACCAGGTCCTGCCCAAGCTGTCCGCGGCCACCGGTCTGCTCGTCGTGGACGAGGCCCACTGCATCTCCGACTGGGGTCACGACTTCCGTCCCGACTACCGCCGGCTGCGCACCATGCTCGCCGACCTCCCGCCCGGGGTCCCCGTGCTGGCCACCACCGCCACGGCCAACGCGCGAGTGACCGCGGACGTCGCCGAGCAGCTCGGCACGGGGGGCACGTCCGATGCCCTGGTCCTGCGCGGGCCGCTGGACCGGGAGAGTCTGAGCCTCGGCGTGCTGCGGCTCCCGGACGCCGCGCACCGGATGGCCTGGCTCGCCGACCATCTGGACGACCTGCCGGGCTCCGGCATCATCTACACGCTCACCGTGGCCGCCGCCGAGGAGGTCACCGCCTTCCTGCGGCAGCGCGGGCACGCCGTCGCCCCGTACACGGGCAAGACGGAGAACGCCGAACGGCAGCAGGCCGAGGACGACCTCCTCGCCAACCGCGTCAAGGCCCTGGTCGCCACCTCCGCGCTCGGCATGGGCTTCGACAAGCCGGATCTCGGTTTCGTGGTCCATCTCGGCTCGCCCTCCTCCCCCATCGCCTACTACCAGCAGGTCGGCAGGGCCGGCCGTGGTGTCGACCACGCGGAGGTACTGCTGCTGCCGGGCAGGGAGGACGAGGCGATCTGGCAGTACTTCGCGTCGCTGGCCTTCCCCGCCGAGGATCTGGTCCGGCGCACCCTGGACGTCCTGGCCCGGGCGGACGGCCCCCTGTCGCTGCCCGCGCTGGAACCGCTGGTCGAGCTGCGGCGCTCACGCCTGGAGACCATGCTGAAGGTCCTCGACGTGGACGGAGCGGTGCGTCGCGTCAAGGGCGGCTGGATCGCGACCGGACAGCCGTGGTCCTACGACGCCGACCGCTACGCGTGGGTGGCCCGGCAGCGCGCGGCCGAACAGCAGGCGATGCGCGAGTACGCGACCACCGCCGAGTGCCGGATGGAGTTCCTCCAGCGCCAACTGGACGACGAGGGCGCCAAACCCTGTGGCCGCTGCGACAACTGCGCCGGACCGCGCTTCACCTCCGGTCTGTCCCCGGCGGCCCTCGACGCCGCGCGGAGCGACCTGGGTCGCGCCGGAGTGGAAGTGGAGCCCCGCCGCATGTGGCCGACCGGCCTGCCGGCCATCGGCATCGACCTCAAGGGACGCATCCCGGCCGGAGACCAGGCCTCGCCCGGGCGGGCGCTGGGACGCCTGTCCGACATCGGCTGGGGCAACCGCCTGCGTCCGCTGCTCGCGCCCCAGACGCCGGATGCCGCGGTCCCCGACGACGTGGCACGAGCTGTGGTGGACGTCCTGGCCGACTGGGCCCGAGGTCCCGGCGGCTGGGCCTCCGGTGCGTCCGACGCCCCGCCCCGGCCCGTGGGCGTCGTCACCGTGGCCTCGCGCAGCCGGCCCCGGCTGATCCACTCCCTGGGCACCCGGATCGCCGAAGTCGGCAGACTGCCCCTGCTCGGCTCGGTGGAGTACGCCGGGGACGCTCCCCGCACGCCACGCAGCAACAGCGCGCAGCGACTGAAGGCCCTCGACGGCGCGTTGACGGTGCCGCCCGACCTGGCGTCGGCACTCGCCGCGGCGAACGGTCCGGTGCTGCTGGTCGACGACTTCACGGAGACGGGTTGGACGCTCGCGGTCGCGGCGCGCCTGCTCCGGAAGTCCGGGGCGCGCGGAGTGCTGCCGCTGGTCCTCGCGGTGCAGGGGTGACAGAGGTGCCGCCGACCACTTCTCGCCGTGCAGAGGTGACCGACATGCCCCGGACCGCGTCTCACCGTCCGGGGTCAAGCGACGTGTCGCCATTACGTCTCGCCGTCCACGGGGAAGCGAAGTGTCGCCACCGCTTCTCGCCGTCCGGCGAGACCCGCCTGCCGCCGTCCGCTCTCGCCTCCCACGGACTGAGCGACGTGTGGCCGCAGAACTCCACGGCTCAGGGAGGACCTCACTGCTCAGGGAGGACCGCGCGGCTACTCACGGTGGCCCGGCAGACGGCGGCCGGGCACCTCAGGCGTCGTCAGCCGAACCTTTGGGTAGGGATATAAGCCACGCACCACCAGATAACAGTCGGCGGTGCCAATTGCTCGTTGCCGCAGCCAAGTTCGACAGGAAGAATTGAGGTCCGCTCCCCGCACGGCTCGTCCGTGATCCGGTTGGGCTCCGCTGCGGTGCGCGCTCCCCCGAATCCGACCTCGCCCGCAGTGTGGGCGCGTAGCCGAAGGGAGGAACGTGACCTTCGGATTCGCCTCGTCCTCGGCGGCCTCGTTGTCGATGTCCACGTCCGCCGCTTCCGCCAGTCGCCTGCTGGAGCCGGCCGAGTGGGCCGCTGCCGGAATCCCTCTGCTGCGCAACCCCCGTGAGGTCGTCAGCGGGCTGCATGCCCGCCATCACCCGGAGCCGCTCACGGCGATCGTGGCGGTTCTCGACCCGGACGAGCGGCTGCGGGCCAGCGCCTCGTTCACACGCCGTCCGGCTGCCGCCGACGGCTGGATGTTCCGCAACGCGCTGCTGGCCCAGCTGCGCCGGGTGATTCCGCACGACCTCCGTCGCCGCACTCCCGTGCGCACGGCCGTCCTGCTCTACTGCCGCGAAGGTGACGCGCGTTGGACCGAGGAGGACGGCGCCTGGATGTGGGGACTGCGCGATGCCTGCACGCTGCACGGGCTGCGCTGCGGGGCGTACATCACGCTGACGCATGACGGCTGGCAGGTGCTCGGCGAGGGGCGCGGCGGACGCCGGCCCAACGCGCACTCGGCTCCCGAGCCTTTCGCCACGGCGGAGGCTCCGCCGCTCATACCGCGCACCGGTGGCCCGGTCTCAGAGGTGCTGCGCCGGGCTGCGGCTCGCTGAAGTTCACCGAGCAGCGCTGCGTCGGCGGTACGACGGTTCATGCCGCCGACCTGGCTGTACGAACGCCACGAACACCCCGAACGCTGCGACAGCCGGGGTGCCCGATCGCCGCGACCGACCGGGCTCGGCTGCACAAGCACCACAACAGCCGGGCAGCGCAAACGGAACGGCCGGCCGGGCTGCCCAAAGCACGTGGCCGACCGGTAGCCGGCGCCCGGTGTGCGATGCCCGAGCCGGGCCCTCGGCTGTCGCGAGCGGTGCCGAGAACACACGTGGGCTCAGGCGTCGGTCCGGGGGTACGAGATCGGCTCCGGCCGGATCAACTCCGGTAGCAGCCCCGGCGCGGTCGCCTCGGCCAGGGCCACGGCACGGCCATGGCCACACAGGGAGAACGCTCCCGCCGGCCCGGCATGCGCCCGCGCTGTCGCGACCCGGTCAAGCGTGCCGGCCCTCCGTGTCCCGCTCTCAAGCGGTCCCCCGGAGAGCCGCCCCGCCAGCGGTGCTGCCGCGGCCCGCACGCGGGCATGCCAAAAGCCGCACCGTGCGGACTCCGCCGGAGCGGCCACCTCGGCACCCCGGTGACCCGGGGTGCCGGACACGGCTCAGACGCCGGCACCCAGCACCGAGTTGATCTGCTGCGGGTCGCCGCAGACGATCAGCAGGGCACCGGCCCGGGAGTGGGCCAGCGGAAGGGCGGTGGCAGCGATGGAGGCGGGTCCTCCGTTGACGGCCACGACGACCACCGGGCGGGACGCGGCGCGGGAGGCGACGGCGGCATCCGCGTAGAAGACGTCGTCACCGGCGTCGTGCTGCGCCCAGTAGGACGTCTCGCCGAAGGACAACTCGTGCTCGGCCCACGGGTGCTGGGCACCAGTGGTGATCACGAGCACGTCGCCGGGGGCGCGGCCCGAGTCCAGGAGCAGGTCCACGGCCTCCTCGGCGGCGTCGAGCGCCCCCTCGGCCGAAGCCGGGATCAGCTGGATCTGTGGGCTCGCCGCGGTGGCGGCGGGAGCGGCCGGGCCAGGCTTGGCCGGAGCCACGTCACGCGGCGTGCGCTGCACCGGCGGCGTGGGCCGCAGAGGGCCGGGACGACCGGGGCGGGACGGAGCCGCGGGACGGGGGCCGGGTACGGGGCGTGGGGTCGGCGCGGTACGGCCGCTGGCCGGAGTGGCGCGGGGACCCTGGGCACTCTCGTGAATCTGAGGCTCCTCGGGAATGAGAGGCATGAGCTGATATTTATCAAACGTTGGTGCGGCGCGGATGGCCGGGTGGCACATCAGTGCGAGCGGAACCGTCAGAAATCGAGAACGAGCTGACCCTCGATTTCCGGAACGCTTCCGTCCGCCCAGCTGCGGACCTTCTTGAGGTGCCGCCACTGAGGCAACGCATCAAGATACGCCCACGACAATCGGTGGTGCGGGGTGGGCCCCCACTCCTCCAGTGCGGCCTTGTGCACGGGCGACGGATACCCGGCGTTGTCCGCGAATCCGAAGTCTGCATGGTCGATACCCAGTTCGGCCATCATTTTGTCGCGCTGGACCTTGGCGATCACCGACGCCGCCGCGACGGCCACACACGATCGATCGCCTTTGATCACCGTGCGTACCTGCCAGGGGTCGCCGAGGTAGTCGTGCTTCCCGTCGAGGATCACGGCGTCGGGGCGGACCGGCAGCGTGTCCAGAGCGCGGACCGCGGCGAGCCGCAGCGCGGCCGTCATCCCCAGGTCGTCGATCTCCTCCGGAGAAGCATGCCCCAGTGCGTAGGCCGTCACCCATGACTGAAGGATCAGAGCGAGTTCCGTACGGCGCTTGACCGTCAGCAGCTTGGAGTCGGTCAGCCCCTCGGGCGGGCGGCGGAGTCCGGTGATCGCCGCGCAGACGGTGACGGGCCCGGCCCAGGCGCCGCGCCCCACCTCGTCGACACCGGCAATGACCTTCGCTCCGGTCGTGGCGCGCAGGGAGCGCTCGACGGTGTGAGTAGGTGGTTCGTACGGCATGGCGCCCTTAGCGTACGCCGCCGGGATCGCCTCGCGACACCCCGGTCGTCCGGTCGGCACCGGGAGTGCCGACGCGGCGGGTCAGGTCTCGTAGGGCCGCAGCAGCGGAAGCATCAACTGGTCGATCATCTCTTCGAGATCCCGATCGCTCCATTCGCTCGCGCACATCTTTGATCGGTACATCATCATGGCCGGGACGGCATCGAAGACGTATCCGTTGGCCGCGTCCGGCCGGACCTCCCCTCGCTCTATGCCACGAGTGATGACCTCCCGGAGCAGTGTGACGGTCGGCTCCACCACGGTCCCGAAGATCACCCCCTCGAAGCGCCCCGCTTGCACATGATCACACTCGTGAATTACTGAACGCAGCGCGACTCCGGGCCGCGAGTACATGATCCGCCGCACCTGCCGGCACAGGGTGAGCAGGTCCTCGCGCACGCTCCCGAGGTCCGGGGCCTTCTCGACCCGGGGCAGTCCGGACACCAGGGCGTCGGCGACCAGATCCTCCTTGGAGGGCCAGCGACGGTAGACCGCGGCCTTGCCGGTCTGGGCGCCGGCCGCGACGCCTTCCATGGTCAGCCCCTTCCAGCCGACCGTACTGAGCTGCTCCAGAGCGGCGTCCAGGATCGCGCGTTCCAGCACCGCACCGCGCCGACGAGGGGAAGCCGTCCGGTCAGGGGCGGCCGTCCAGCGCGAGGTAACCATCAGTGTTTCTCCAGCATGCAAGGGAAGCGGGGGTTCCGGGGGAAGTGGCGCCGCGCCGCAGCAACAGGGGGACGCGGAACGTGGCGCACGATTCAGTGAACGCTTGCGTTCACTGTTGGGGACTCACTACCGTGGACGCGAAAGTGAACGCGAGCGTTCACTATAGCCTGTATGGGGGACCCACAGTGACGACCTCTCAGCTGCTCAAGGACGATCAGAAACCGGGCGTGGCCCGCCGGGAGGGGCATCCCGGCATCGCACTCACCGTCATCGCGGCTTGCCAACTCATGGTGGTACTCGACGCGACGATTGTGAATATCGCGCTCCCGCACATTCAAGAGGCCCTCAGGTTCAGCACCACCGACCTGACGTGGGTGGTCAGCTCCTACACGCTCACCTTCGGTGGTCTGCTGCTGCTCGGTGCGCGGGCCGGTGACATTCTCGGCCGCCGCCGGGTGTTCATGGCCGGCATCCTGCTGTTCACCTTCGCGTCGCTGCTGGGCGGTCTGGCCCAGGAACCCTGGCAGCTGCTCGCCGCGCGGGCTCTTCAGGGCGTGGGTGGCGCGATCGCATCGCCCACGTCGCTGGCGCTGATCACCACGACGTTCCCCGAAGGTCCCGAACGGAACCGGGCCTTCGGGGTCTTCGCCGCCGTCTCGGCGGGCGGCGGCGCCATCGGCCTGCTCGCGGGCGGCATGCTCACCGACTGGCTCGACTGGCGGTGGGTGCTGTTCGTCAACGTGCCCATCGGTGTGCTGATCGCCTCGCTCGCACCGCTCTACATCAACGAGTCCGAGCGGCATCCGGGACGCTTCGACCTCACCGGCGCGCTGACCTCCACGGTCGGCATGGCGTCGCTGGTGTACGGGTTCATACGCGCCGCGGAGGACGGTTGGCGGGACGGCCTCACCCTGGGCTCCTTCGGCGCGGCCGTGGTCCTCCTGTTCGCCTTCGTCTTCACCGAGATGCGGGCGAAGGAGCCGATCACCCCGCTCAGGATGTTCGCCGACCGGAACCGCTGGGGCACGTACGTGATCATGCTGTGCCTGGCCGCGGCGATGTTCGGCATGTTCTTCTACATCGTGCTGTTCGTGCAGAACGTGCTCGGCTACAGCGCCATCAAGGCCGGTCTCGCCTTCCTTCCCGTGACCGCCGCGATCGCGGTGGGGGCGGGCCTGTCCCAGCGCCTCCTGCCGGTACTGGGCCCCAAGCCGTTCATGATGGGCGGTTCCGCGCTGGTGGTCATCGGGCTGGTCTGGCAGACCTTCATCCGGCCCGACAGCACCTACGTGGGCGGGGTGCTGGGCCCCATGCTGGTGTTCGGCTTCGGCATGGGCCTGAACTTCGTGACGGCCACCGTCACCGCCGTGTCGGGCGTCGCCCCGCACGAGGCGGGAGCGGCTTCCGGGCTCCTCAACGCGATGCAGCAGGTCGGCGGTTCGCTCGGGCTGTCCATCCTGACGACCGTCTTCGGATCGGCCAGCACGGACGAGGCGAAGAAGCAGCTGCCGAAGTTCCTCGCCGACGCCTCGCCGGAGCAGAAGGCGCAGTTCGCCAAGACGCACCAGCTGCCCGCGCCCTGGGGCCACGACGTGCTCGCCCACGGCATCTCCACGGCCTTCATACCGGCCGCGGCGATGGCCGCGCTCGCCTTCCTCACCGCGTGGCTGGTGCTCAGGGTCCGCAAGGGCGACCTCGACTCCCTCGCGGGCACGGCGGGACCGCACCTCGGCTGATCCAGGCCCGGCCGCGCGATGCCGCGGCCGACCGGATCGTCGCCTGGGGACCGACGGCGCACGCGAAGATCCGGTCGGCCGCACCACGGCCACCAGCGCCCTGGACAAGGCGAGGAACAGGAAGAACAGAGCCGGAACCAGCTTCGGCACAGGCGCCGGCAGGGCGAAGGCCATCTCCCACCCCTCCGTCCCTCCTCGTCACGGTCACGGCTCCGCCCGCCCACCCGACCACGAACGAGGTGGACGGCGGATACCGGAAGAACGGGCGGCGGTCACGCAGAGTTCCCGAGGGGCACGGAGAGTCTCTGATCGTCGACGTGAAGCCGGTGAAGGCCGCCAGGCGGAAGGCATCGGACGGAAGCCGTCAGCTCCCCGTGGGCACCCAGTCCGGCAGTGCCTCGGTGTGCCGCACCCACTCGGCGGGCGGCGCCCCTGTGTCGGCCGCGGCCAGCACGCCTCCCACGATCGCGCAGGTCGTGTCGACGTCGCCACCGACCTGGGCGGTGGTCCAGAACGCCGATGTGTAGTCACCGAGGCAACGCGCGGCGGACCAGAGGGCGAAGGGAACGGTGTCATGGGCCGTCGTACGGCGTCCGCAGCCCAGGACGGCGGCGACGGTGGCGGCGTCGGCGTAGTCGAGCATGTCGCGGGCGCGGCGCAGGCCCTGGCCGACCGCGCTCTTCGGGACGAGCGCGACGACGCCGTCGAGCAGTGCCTCCGGGGCGGGCGGACCGTCGGGCGAGCCCACCATGGCTGCCGCCGCGGCCACGGCCATGGCCCCGACCACGGCCTCCCGGTGCTGGTGCGTGGTGTAGGCCGAGATCTCCGCCTGATGGGTCGCCTGCTCGGGGTCGTCCGCGTACCAGGCGCCCAGAGGCGCGATCCGCATCGCCGCGCCGTTGCCCCAGGACCCCTGGCCGTTGAAGAGCCCGGCGGCCAGCCGGCGCCAGTCCTCGCCTTCCCGGACGAGGCGCAGCAGCCGGTTGACGGCAGGGCCGTAGCCCCGGTCGAAGTCGTGGTGCTCGGCGAAGGAGCGGGCGAGCGCGTCCTGGTCGATGCGGTGATGGGTGGCGAGAACGGCGACCACGGAGCAGGCCATCTCGGTGTCGTCCGTCCACTGCCAGGGGCCTGCGGGCGGCTCGCGGCGCTTCAGCAGGGGGTGGTTCGCGGGAACGAAGAACTGGGAGCCCAGCGCGTCCCCCACGGCCAGTCCGCGCAGGCTCGCCAGGGCGCGTTCCAGGCGTACGAGGGAAGAGGAGTCAGCGGTCATCGCCCTGCCACTCTATCCGTTCGCCCAGTACGGCATCGGTTCCCGCCAGCGCTCGAAGGGCCGGTCGAGTGTGTATTTGCCGTCCTCTCCCAGGACGAGCATCCGGATCTCGGCGTTCCCGGGGTTGGACAGCGACTCGAATTCGGCGACCGTCCAGTGGAACCAGCGCATGCAGAACAGCCGCATCGCCAGCCCGTGGGTCACCAGAAGGACGTTCGGCGGGTGGTCGGGGGCCTCGAAGCTGCGGAACAAGCTCTCCAGGAAGCCGCCGACCCGGTCGTACACGTCGGCGCCGGACTCGCCCTGCGGGAACCGGAAGAAGAAGTGGCCGTACGCGTCGCGGTAGGCCTTCTGCAAGCGCACGTCGTCGCGGTCCTGCCAGTTGCCCCAGTCCTGCTCGCGCAGTCTGGGCTCCTCCCGGACGCGTATGAGATCGGGGTCGAGGTGGAGGGCGCGGAGCGTCTCGTGGGTGCGGCGGTAGGGGGAGACGTACACGCTCACGCGTTCCCGGCCGAAGACCTCGCGGAGCCGCTTGCCCGTCTCCTCGGCCTGCCGCCAGCCGCGCTCGGTCAGCGCGAGAGCGTGGTCGGGCTCGCGCTCGTACACGGAGTCGTCGGCGTTGCCCGTGGACTCGCCGTGCCGGACAAGGACGATGCGCCGTGGTCGTGCCATGCCGAAACCCTAGTTCGAACCACGGAGAGTCGAGCACTCATGGGGCCTTGTACGGCGTAGGTCACATGCCTGTCGTGTCCGGGGCCGCTTCCGCACGAGCCGTACCGAGGCGGTTTCAGGCGGTGCGCCGGTTCGTCGGACCACTACGTCAGACCGTCCACGACGGCTCCAGGTCCACGATGTCACCGGAGAGCGCCGCGATGTCCGCCTCGGTCTGGGCACGCAGGGCGAGGCGCTCCACACGCTCCGTGCGGTACTTTCCGTGCTCGGCCGCCGACCGCCACATCGACAGGATCAGGAACTCCTGCTCCGGGGCCTCCGCGAACATGCCGCGGATCATGCCGGGCGAGCCCGCCATCGCGGGATTCCAGACCTTCTCCTGCATGAGCGTGAAGTGCTCCACACGCTCCTCATGGATCCGGCACAGGGCCACGCGGATCAGATCGGCGTCGGTGAACCGCGGCTCGAATCCCGTCTTCACGTCGAAGCGGTACTCGAACAACTTGACCTGGGCGTCCTTGAACGTGCCGGACTGGGCGGCGGCCAGGCGGTCGTGGGAACGGGCCATGAAGGAGTCGTAGAAGGCACGGCTCTCCCAGAAGGTGAAGATGTGCGCCACCCCCGCCCGCTGCCGGCTCCAGCCCCCGCCCTGTCCCCGAAAACCCGGCTCCCCCGGAAGCCCCGCCCATTTTCGCTGTCCCCGCTCGAACCCCCGGCGGTCCACCACGGTGCAGCGAATCCACTTGACCAGCACGGCGCCATCGTAAGGCCACCGGGCGTGGCGCCGGTCACGCTCCGGCGGAGATCGCCCGCGCGCACGCCCCCGCGCGCGTGGGACGATGGGCGGCAAGGGACCCCGACCGACGGGAAGTTGGGGTCGAGCGAGCCACAGGGGGAAGGGAAGGCCTGGTGACCGGCTTCAGCAAGGGAATCCGCAAGGTCGAGGTCGCGCTCAAGTGGGACCCCAGTCCGGCGGGTCGGCCGCCGACGGATCTCGACATCGTCGCCGCGACGTTCCTGTCGGGCGACCCGTACGGGGATCCGGCCTATCTGGTGCACTTCGACAGCCGCTCGCCGGACGGCACGATCCTCCTCAACCGGGACAGCACGGACGGCAAGGGCTTCGGCTGGGACGAGGTGATGACGCTCGAACTGGACCGCCTCAGCGACCGCTACGCGCGCGTGGTGGTGGGTGTCGTCATCCAACAGCGGCCCGGGCACAGGACGTTCGCCCACGTGCTGAATCCCGCCGTACGCATCCGTGAGGGGTACACCGTGCTCGCCGAGGACGGCTTCGCGTCGGTCCTCGGGTCGACGGCCGCCACGATCGCCGAGTTCGTCCGGGACGACTCGGACGAGTGGACGTTCCGTCCCGGCGTGCGTGGCTTCGACGAGGACCCGGCCACCTTCACCCGGGTGATGGGCAGGGCCCACCCGTCCTGAGCGTCCCGGGACCCGTACGGGTAAGGGGCGCCGGCCCTGGCCGGCGCCCCTTACTTCAGGAACGGCGTGTCATCAGCTGCAACCGCTGGTCGAGCCGCAGCCCTCGCAGATGTAGCAGGAACCGGCCCGCTGCATCTTCGTACCGCAGGAGAAGCACAGCGGGGCGTCCGCCTGGATGCCCAGCTGCATCTCCACCAGCTCCGCGCTGGTGTGCGCCTGCCGCGGCGCGGGCTTGGCCGCCTCGGCCTTCGGCGCGGCGACCGCCTTCAGCTCCTGGGCACGGGGGGCGGACTGGGCCAGGCCCTCGACGTCGACCTCGTCCTCGGCCGGCTCGTAGGAGCCGGTCTCCAGGTGCCGCTGACGCTCCTCGGCGGAGTGGATGCCGAGCGCGGAGCGGGTCTCGAACGGCAGGAAGTCCAGCGCCAGACGGCGGAAGATGTAGTCGACGATCGACTGCGCCATCCGGACGTCCGGGTCGTCCGTCATGCCGGCCGGCTCGAAGCGCATGTTGGTGAACTTCGAGACGTACGTCTCCAGCGGCACGCCGTACTGAAGACCGACCGAGACGGCGATGGAGAACGCGTCCATCATGCCCGCGAGGGTGGAGCCCTGCTTGGACATCTTCAGGAAGACCTCGCCGAGACCGTCGTCGGGGTAGGAGTTGGCCGTCATGTAGCCCTCGGCGCCGCCGACGGTGAAGGACGTGGTGATGCCGGGACGCCCCTTCGGGAGGCGCTTGCGGACCGGGCGGTACTCGACCACCTTCTCGACCGCGGCCCGAATCGTCTCCTCGGCCTTCTCGGTGACCTCGGCCTTCTCCTTCTCCTTGGTCTTCGCGGAGAGCGGCTGGCCGACCTTGCAGTTGTCGCGGTAGATCGCGAGCGCCTTGACGCCCAGCTTCCATGCCTCGAAGTAGATCTCCTCGACCTCCTCGACGGTCGCCGTCTCCGGCATGTTGACCGTCTTGGAGATGGCGCCGGAGATCCACGGCTGGATCGCCGCCATCATGCGGACGTGACCCATCGGGGAGATGGCACGCTCGCCCATGGCGCAGTCGAACACCTCGTAGTGCTCGTGCTTGAGGCCGGGGGCGTCGATCACGTTGCCGTGCTCGGCGATGTGGGCGACGATCGCCTCGATCTGCTCCTCCTGGTAGCCCAGGCGGCGCAGGGCCTGCGGGACGGTGCCGTTGACGATCTGCATCGAGCCGCCGCCGACCAGCTTCTTGAACTTCACCAGCGCCAGGTCGGGCTCGACACCGGTGGTGTCGCAGGACATCGCGAGGCCGATCGTGCCGGTCGGCGCGAGGACGGACGCCTGGGAGTTACGGAAACCGTTCTTCTCACCGAGACGCAGGACGTCCTGCCAGGCCTCCGTGGCGGCGGCCCACACCGGGGTGTCCAGGTCGTCCATGCGGACGGCGATGCCGTTGGCGTCGGCGTGCTGCTTCATGACGCGGTTGTGGGCGTCGGCGTTGCGGGCGTAGCCGTCGTAGGTGCCGACGACCGCGGCCAGCTCGGCGGAGCGGCGGTAGGCCGTACCCGTCATCAGGGAGGTGATGGCGCCGGCCAGGGCGCGGCCGCCGTCGGAGTCGTAGGCGTGGCCGGTGGCCATCAGCAGGGCGCCGAGGTTGGCGTAGCCGATGCCGAGCTGGCGGAACGCGCGCGTGTTCTCGCCGATCTTCTGGGTCGGGAAGTCCGCGAAGCAGATCGAGATGTCCATCGCGGTGATGACCAGCTCGACGACCTTCTGGAAGCGCTCGGTCTCGAAGGACTGGCTGCCCTTGCCGTCGTCCTTCAGGAACTTCATCAGGTTCAGCGAGGCCAGGTTGCAGGACGTGTTGTCCAGGTGCATGTACTCGCTGCACGGGTTCGACGCGGTGATCCGGCCGGACTCGGGGCAGGTGTGCCAGTTGTTGATGGTGTCGTCGTACTGGATGCCCGGGTCGGCGCAGGCCCAGGCGGCCTCGGCGATCTTGCGGAACAGGGCCTTGGCCTCGACCTCTTCGATGACCTCACCGGTCATGCGGGCACGCAGGCCGAACTTGCCGCCGTTCTCGACCGCCGTCATGAACTCGTCGTTCACGCGGACCGAGTTGTTGGCGTTCTGGTACTGGACGGACGTGATGTCGTCGCCGCCCAGGTCCATGTCGAAGCCCGCGTCGCGCAGGACGCGGATCTTCTCCTCTTCCTTGACCTTGGTCTCGATGAAGTCCTCGATGTCGGGGTGGTCGACGTCGAGCACGACCATCTTGGCGGCGCGGCGGGTGGCGCCACCGGACTTGATGGTGCCGGCGGAGGCGTCGGCGCCGCGCATGAAGGAGACCGGGCCGGAGGCATTGCCGCCGGAGGAGAGCAGCTCCTTGGAGGAGCGGATGCGGGAGAGGTTCAGGCCGGCACCGGAGCCGCCCTTGAAGATCATGCCCTCTTCCTTGTACCAGTCGAGGATCGACTCCATGGAGTCGTCGACGGACAGGATGAAGCAGGCGGAGACCTGCTGGGGCTGCGGGGTGCCGACGTTGAACCAGACGGGGCTGTTGAAGCTGAAGATCTGGTGCAGGAGGGCGTACGCCAGCTCGTGCTCGAAGATCTCGGCGTCGGCGGGCGAGGCGAAGTACTTGTAGTCCTCACCGGCCTTCCGGTACGTCTTCACGATGCGGTCGATCAGCTGCCTGAGGCTGGTCTCGCGCTGCGGGGTGCCGACGGCGCCCCGGAAGTACTTGCTGGTGACGATGTTGACCGCGTTCACCGACCAGAAGTCGGGGAACTCGACGCCACGCTGCTCGAAGTTGACCGAGCCGTCGCGCCAGTTGGTCATGACGACGTCACGGCGCTCCCACGACACCTCGTCGTACGGGTGCACTCCGGGGGTGGTGTGGATGCGCTCGATCCGCAGTCCCTTGGTGGCCTTGGCGCCCTTTGCTCGGGAACCTCGTGCCGGACCGCTCGCCGTCTCTGTCATGCCGCCTCCCTGTACGGGCAAAAACGCCCTGAAGTGCCCATTTGTTCCTATGGGCACGTGTTTCTGTAGTGCGTTGCGGGCACCCTCAGCTGCCACCCGCAACAGGTCTTCGTTCGCCGCCTCCCGGCCGGAACCCGGTTCTCCTCCCGGTTTCCGGCCCTCCGGTCAGTCGGCGGCGCGGGCGGGCACGGGGACCTGAGTGGTCCCGCCGGGCCCGCGATCGTCTTCCTGGCTCCCCGTTCCCGCGTCTTCCCCGTTCGCGGCGGGGCCTCCCGTCGTCTCCCTCAGCTCCGCGATGGCGGCCTCGAAGTCGTCGAGCGAGTCGAACGCCCGGTAGACGGAGGCGAACCGCAGGTAGGCGACGAGGTCGAGCTCCTGCAACGGACCGAGTATGGCCAGACCCACGTCGTGGGTGGTCAGCTCGGCGCTTCCGGTCGCACGCACCGCCTCCTCGACCCGCTGGCCGAGCTGGGCGAGCGCGTCCTCGGTGACAGGCCGTCCCTGGCACGCCTTGCGCACACCGTTGATGATCTTGGTGCGGCTGAAGGGCTCGGTGACCCCGGACCGCTTGACCACCATGAGCGAGCACGTCTCCACGGTCGTGAAACGACGGGAGCAGTCAGGGCACTGGCGGCGCCTGCGGATGGACGTGCCGTCGTCGGTCGTACGGCTGTCGACCACACGGCTGTCGGGATGCCTGCAGAAGGGGCAGTGCATGTTCTCCAACCCTCCTCACAGCAGACTCGTCAGCCTCGCCGGACCCACAGGCCCCGCGAAGCAGCCCTAAGCATAGGCGATCGTCGAGGCGTCTCAGACCCGGGGGACCACAACTTCTGGGCTGCGGTAGCCATCCAACCACTAGATGTGGGGATTGGCTCATACAGCGAGGCAGATACGCGTGTCGCGCCGGAAGGGCGTCCCCGAGCGCCGCCGGCGACCGGCGGGGACACGCGGGCGCCGGGCAGTGCCGCCGGAACGTCTTGCGGGGATACCGTGGGCGCCACAAGGAGGAGGCGTGGCGCTCCCGCGCAGAATGGACCCCGGATCCCGGACTGCGGGATTCCGGATGGCAGACTGGGGCACGGCCCACGAGGCCGGCACGCCCCGGCGGTGAAGAGTACAACAATGGGCGCTTTTGTCCGCCAAGTGTCGCGTTAGCAATACACCCAGACACACGATCGCGTCAGGCGAATCGCACTTTTTCACTCGAACGTGTGTTTGGCGCAACCTTTCGAAAGCAACTACCGTTGTCCAGCAGGGAGACCATCGAGAGGGGCCGACGTGACCACCACCGCAGACAGTGCCACCATCACCGCCCAGGACCGCTCCTTGGGCCGAGTCGAGCCGGTACACGCGATGAACGAAGCCACGAATCCCGAGGGACACAAGCGCTCCCTGCCGGGGCGACCTCCAGGCATCCGGGCGGACAGCTCCGGCCTCACCGACCGGCAGCGCCGGGTGATCGAGGTCATCAGGGACTCCGTACAGCGGCGCGGTTACCCGCCGTCGATGCGGGAGATCGGCCAGGCCGTCGGCCTCTCCAGCACGTCCTCGGTCGCCCATCAGCTGATGGCGCTGGAGCGCAAGGGCTTCCTGCGCCGCGACCCGCACCGCCCGCGCGCGTACGAGGTGCGCGGATCCGACCAGGCCGTCACCGTGCAGCCCACGGACACCGCCGGCAAGCCCGCCGCGTCGTACGTCCCGCTGGTCGGCCGCATCGCCGCCGGTGGCCCGATCCTGGCGGAGGAGTCCGTCGAGGACGTCTTCCCCCTCCCCCGCCAGCTTGTCGGCGACGGCGAACTGTTCGTCCTCAAGGTCGTCGGCGACTCGATGATCGAGGCGGCGATCTGCGACGGTGACTGGGTCACCGTCCGCCGCCAGCCGGTCGCCGAGAACGGCGACATCGTCGCCGCCATGCTCGACGGCGAAGCCACCGTCAAGCGCTTCAAGCGCGAGGACGGCCACGTATGGCTCCTCCCGCACAACGCGGCCTACGAGCCGATCCCCGGCGACGACGCGACCATCCTCGGCAAGGTCGTCGCCGTACTGCGCCGCGTGTGACAGCCGCGGCGAGCGGGCCGGCAGGCTCGCTCCCTGACCGGGCCCCGGAACCCCTGCGCCGGTTCCGGGGCCCTGCGTATGTCCGGAGCCGTGCATGCGTATGTTCGGGGCCGTGCGTGCGTCCGTCCGCGGCCCTGCGTATTCCGGCAGCCTTATGGGGCCCGGGCAGCCGTGGGGCCGGACCGCATCGGGTAGTCCGGCCGGCGCCGGGCGGACTACCCCGCGATCACTTGGCCGCCGCCGGCTGTGCCTCGGCCTGCTTCGCCACCGCGTCGATCGCCGCGAGCGACTTGCGGACCTGGTTACGGTCCGTGGTGTACCAGAAGTCCGGCAGTGACGCCTTCAGATAGCCGCCGTAGCGCGCGGTGGCCAGCCGCTGGTCCAGTACGGCGACCACGCCCCGGTCGCCGGACGCCCGGACGAGACGGCCGGCGCCCTGTGCCATGAGCAGGGCGGCATGGGTCGCGGCCACCGCCATGAAACCGTTGCCTCCCGCCTCTTCCACCGCCTTCTGGCGCGCGCTCATCAGCGGATCGTCGGGCCGCGGGAACGGGATCTTGTCCATGACGACCAGCTGGCAGCTGGGGCCCGGGACGTCGACGCCCTGCCACAGCGACAGCGTGCCGAAGAGACACGTCTCCGGGTCGGCCGCGAAGTTCTTGATCAGTTCACCGAGCGTCTCCTCGCCCTGGAGCAGGATGGGGAACTCGGGGATCCGGGAACGCAGCTCCTCCGCGGCGAGCTGAGCGGCCCGCATGGACGAGAACAGGCCGAGGGTGCGCCCGCCGGCCGCCTGGATCAGCTCGGTCAGCTCGTCCAGCATGTCGGAGCGCTCGCCGTCACGCGCGGGGCGTGCCAGGTGCTTGGCGACGTACAGGATGCCCTGCTTGCGGTAGTCGAAGGGCGAGCCGACGTCGACGCCCTTCCACTTCGGCAGATCCTCGCCCTCCGTGCCCTCCGGGCCGAGCCCCAGGGAGGCACCGACGCCGTTGAAGTCGCCGCCCAGCTTGAGCGTCGCCGAGGTGAGGACCACGGCCCGGTCGGCGAACAGCTTCTCCCTGAGCAGACCGGAGACCGACATCGGGGCGACACGGAGGGACGCGCCGAAGCGGTCGTGCCGCTCGTACCAGACGACGTCCCACTCCGAGCCGTTCACGACCCGCTCCGCCACGTCGTGCACCGTCTCCACCGAGGCCAGCGCCTGCTTGCGGACCGCGTCCTCGTCCTGGACGGACTTGTCGCGCGTCGCGCCGATCGCGGAGATCACCGTGCGGGCGGCGTCCCGCAGCGCCATCAGGGCATAGCCGAGGTCTTCCGGGATCTCCTCCAGGCGGCCCGGCAGCGCGAGTTCCATGAGCCGCTCGAAGCCCTCGGCGGCGGTCTGGAGCTGATCGGCGGCCTTCTCGTTGACCAGCTTGGCGGCACGGCGCACCGCGCGGTTGACCTGACCGGGCGTGAGCTCGCCGGTGGCGACGCCCGTGACACGGGAGACGAGTTCATGTGCCTCGTCGACGATCAGCACCTCGTGCTGGGGCAGCACCGGGGCACCCTCGATGGCGTCGATGGCCAGCAGCGCGTGATTCGTGACCACGACCTCGGCGAGCTTGGCCCGCTCACGGGCCATCTCCGCGAAGCACTCTGCGCCGTACGCGCACTTCGACGCGCCCAGGCACTCCCGCGACGACACGGAGACCTGAGCCCAGGCGCGGTCCGAGACGCCCGGGGTGAGATCGTCCCGGTCGCCGCTCTCCGTCTCGTCGGCCCAGTCCCGCAGCCGCAGCAGGTCCTGGCCCAGCTTGCTGGTGGGCGCCGCGGCCTCGAACTGGTCGAAGAGCCCCTCCTCCTCGTCCTGCGGCATCCCCTCGTGCAAGCGGTGCAGGCACAGGTAGTTCGACCTGCCCTTGAGCATCGCGAACTCCGGGCGGCGGCGCAGCAGCGGGTGCAGGGCGTCGACCGTGCGCGGAAGGTCCCGCTCGACGAGCTGGCGCTGCAAGGCGAGCGTGGCCGTCGCGACGACCACGCGTTCTCCGTGCGCGAGCGCGGGCACGAGATAGCCCAGCGACTTTCCGGTGCCGGTGCCGGCCTGGACCAGCAGGTGGGATCCGTCGTCGATCGCCTCGGCGACCGCTTCGGCCATGGTCACCTGGCCGGGGCGCTCCGTGCCGCCGACGGCGGCGACGGCGGCATGCAGGAGTTCGGGGAGGGAGGGCTTCGTCATAGCCTGACCACCCTACGACCCTGCACTGACAAACGGGGGGTCGTTACGGGGGTAGGGGGAGGGCTCACGAGCGGGGCTCCTGGGTGACGGTGGGGCGGGGGCGGGACGGGGGTGGGTGGGTGGGGCCGCGTCCGGGGATTCCGCGTCGGGCCGGGGCGGACGGGAGCTGGTGGTCGGTACCGGGGCGCAACCGCCCCGGTTCGGAGGCACGGTCACCCCGGCTCGGAGGCACGATCACCCCGGCTCGGAGGCGTCGGCGCCCCGAAATTCTTTCTTCGACGCGGGAACACCACGGATCCGCCACTCGTATCTATCTGTGAGCGTGCGATCACGAGGTGCTACAGAACACCGCGCAGGACTCGGTCGCGGATCACGAGGGCGGCCCGCTTGTCGGGCAGGTCGACCTCCGCCGCGAACCGGAAGCCCGCGCTCAGGAACGCTGCGATGGAGGGGGTGTTGCGAAGATCGGGTTCTGCCACGACACGTGCGCACGGGGGACGCCGGTCGAGGATCAGGTCGGCCACGGCTCGGACCAGGACGGATCCCAGCCCTCGACCCCGGTCGGCGGCGTCACCGACGAGGAGGTGGATCCCGGTGTCGTGCGGGCGGACCGGGTAGTGACGAGCCAGCGGATCCAGGTCCGCACGGTAGATCTCCCAGTAGCTCATGGGGATGCCGTCGAGTACCCCGAGGCACGGCATGCTGCGCCCGTCGCCGTGGAGTTGCGCCCGCAGGTGGTCCTCCGTCCGGTTCCGGGGCCCGGCCAGCTCCCAGAACTCGGCGACGGCGGGGTCGTTCATCCAGCGGTGGACGAGCGGGAGGTCCTGATCAAGGCGTACGGGCATCAGCTGGAAGGAGCCGACCGGGGTCACGACCGGGCCCCACGTGGCGAGTCGGCCGAGGAGGCCGGTCGTCGCCCCGGCGCGGAGGGCGACGAACTCCGGGGGCAGGCACAGCTCCAGCGTGTCCTCGCTGTCCGGGTCGTCGTCCTCGACGGTGAAACGTCCGAAGGGAGAGTTCCGGGGCCCCGCGGTGACCGCGCGGGGAGTGGCGCTGTCCGGTTGGGCGGGGACGGAGCCGGTTCCGGCGCTCGCGTCGGTGGGAGGCACGGTGCGCTCCTCTCAGGAGACGTGGTGGGTCATGTTCCCGGACGGGAGACGGTGTGCGGTTCGCCGAGGGCGATCCGCCCAGGTGGTGCGCGCAGGTACGTCGCTCATGCATGAAGGGGGTTGGCGATGGTGACGTAGACGGACTGGGTGTCGACCGGGCCGACGAGTTCGTCGAGACCGTGCAGCCGGGTCAGCAGGTTGGCCTTGCAGCGCAGGACGGGTGAGTCGAGGAGGCGGCCGGGCAGGGAGGTGCGCAGCGGGGCGGGCCCCGAGGCGAGGCAGGTGAGGAAGCGGCGGAAGGCCGCGAGCAGCAGCCGCTCGTCGGCGAGGTGCTGGGAGCCGAAGGCACCGATCAGACCGAGCACGTTGTTGACGGCGAGGTAGTAGGCGAAGCGCTCGTCGGCGACCTCGTCGGCGACGAAGGTGTCGCTGTGCTCGCCGATGCCGGGCAGCCGGGCGGTCAGTTCGGCTCGCCGCGACTCGCGGAAGTAGTACCCCTGGTTGTCTCGGTAGCGCCCGCCGGCGGGCCAGCCCTCGCCGTCCAGCAGGACCAGCGTGTTCTGCTGGTGCGCTTCGAGGGCGATGCCGGCCTCGCCGTCCAGCCAGAGGACGGGCCGCACGACCTGCTCCAGGTAGCGCAGGAACCACTCGACGGCGACGGCGCCGACGGGTCGGCCGGTGCGTGCGGCGAGGCGGGCGGCGAGTCGGGCCAGCCGGGACCGCATCGGCCGAGTGGGATGGCACGGCGCGGTGCCGGCGGGCGGCTCGGGGAACGGGCGCGGGGCGACGAGCCCGGCGACGCAGCCGACGTCGTCGGCCGGGGTGAACGAATTGTGCCGGATCACCACGTCGAGTCCCGGCAGGGGCAGGCCGTCCGGGCCGTCGACGGCGAGCCAGGCCGGGTCACGGACGATGTCGAAGCCGGGGTGTGCGGTGTGCCACTCGCGGGCGAGGCCGGTGCGCAGGAGCCGGTGCACCTCGACTCCGCGGTGGAGTTCCTTGCGGAGGTTCTCCCGGCGGGAGTTGGTGATGCGCAGGGCCAGCGAGAGCTTGAGCATCGCGGGGGCACCGGATCGGTGCACGGTGCGTACGGAGGAGGTGGGGTACCAGGGAGCGCCCAGGGGACCGAGGTCGCGGAGGAGCCCGGAGTCGAGCAGCGCGGCGACGGGCGCCCGGTGCCGGACCTCGCGGGCCTGCCAGGGGTGCAATGGCAGGGCGGTGTAACCGTCGGGCAGCGGCAGTCCGGTGCCGGCGAGGCGGCGGACGAGGTGCCCGGCGGGCACGGGACGGCCGCGCTCGGTCCAGGCGGAGTCGGTCGCGAGGAGAGAGGGGGCGACGGCCAGCCAGTGCAGGGGGAAGGAGCCGCGCGACTCCGGTGAGTACCGCTCGGCTTCCGCTTCGGTCAGGCCCTCCCTGCTCTTCGGGGTCGGATGCAGCGGGTGCCCGAGCAGGAGGGCCTGTTCGGCGCTGAGGAAGCGGTCGGGGGTGTCGGCGGGGTGTTCCCGCCGGTGCCGGATGAAGGTGGCGGTACGGCGGACGGAGTCGGCGACTCCGGCCACGAGATCGGGGCCGCCGGCTTGATCATGGACGCCGGTGTCAGGAGGGGAGCCGGTGCCGTTGGGACTGGTGCCGTGGGAGCCGGTGCCGTTGGGACTGGTGCCGTCACCGGGACCCGGGGAGGTGCGAGGTGAGGGAGCGGTGGTGTCGGTCGGCTCGGTGGCCGGTTCCCTCGCGAGGAGGGCCGCGAGAGTGAGGGCGTCGATGGGTGGCGCCGAGTCGGGCGCGTCGGCCAGGCGCGGCAGGCCGAAGCGGTGCCAGCCCGTCGGGGACCAGTGGCGGACCGGCGCGATCAGGGTGGTGCCGCTGGCCGGCAGGGGGATGCGGAGGCTGCCGGTCGTGGGAGCGGTGAGCCCGGTCTCGCGGGTCCAGCACCGCAGGAGGTTCTCGACGGCGGCGGCCTGGGCCGCCGCGCGGGGATCGGGGTCCTCCAGCGGATCGGGGTCCTCCAGCGGATCGGCGACGGAAGCTGTCCACCGGACGGGATCCGTCTCCCGCTTCAGCTGCCGCGGGACCGACTCGGTGAGCGGTGCGGCGGAGGACGGGGCGCCGGAGCCTCCCTGGTCGTCGGGGGCGGGGGTGGCGTTCATGACGCTCCTCTGGGGGCTGGAGTGAGGTGGTGCGGGCCCGTTCCGTCGTCCGCTCGGGCGCCGTTCCCTCGGGGTCGGCGGTCGGGGGGCGGGATGACCTGAGGTTGCGGTCGGCGGTGGACGTCGGCCTGGACACCCGGAAAGGGGGGTGAACGAGTATGGGAAGCGGTGCGCGCCCAGAGGTCGGCGCCGGGGGCCGGGACCGGCGCGGGTGGTGTTCAGCCCGCGCGCTGGGCCGGGCAGGGCTGGCGTTGCTGGTGTGGGCCATGGGATTCCTGGTGGCGGACGGCCGCGGCCACCGCGTCGGTCAGCCGGTCGAGTACGGCCGTCGCCTGTTCGTCGCTGATCGTGAGGGGCGGAAGCAGCCGGACCACGGACGCGTGCCGGCCGCCGAGTTCGACGATCAGTCCGCGCTGGAGGCACTCCCGCTGCACGGCGGCGGCGAGTTCGGGGGCTGCCGGATACGGGGTGCGGGTGGGCTCCGGCCGGGCCGCCGTGCCGCTGAGGTCACCCATGCCACCGGCACCGACGTCGGCGACGACAGCGGTGTCACCGACGTCACCGGCAAGGGGCGCCGGGCGAGAAGCGGTGTGGTCGGCGTCCGGGTTCACCAGCTCGACCCCGATCATGAGTCCGCGCCCTCGGACGTCTCCCACGCAGGGGAACCCGTGCGTGAGTTCGGCGAGTCGGGTCAGCATGCGGGTGCCGAGGGCGGCGGCGCGTTCGGCGAGGGCGTTCTCGCGGACGTAGGCGAGGGTGGCGGTGCCCGCGGCCATGGCGAGCTGGTTGCCGCGGAAGGTGCCGGCGTGGGCCCCGGGCTGCCAGACGTCGAGGTCGTCGCGGTAGACGATCACGGCGAGCGGGAGGCTGCCGCCGATGGCCTTGGACAGGACCATGACGTCGGGGGTGACGCCGCTGTGGTCGACGGCCCAGAAGGCGCCCGTGCGGCCGACTCCGGTCTGGATCTCGTCGGCGATCAGCGGGATGGACCGGTCCGCCGTGAGCCGGCGCATGCGGCGCAGCCAGTCGTCCGGGGCGGGGATCACTCCGCCTTCGCCCTGGACCGGTTCGAGGATCATCCCGGCCGGCAGCGGGACGCCGGATTTGGGGTCGTCGAGGAGGGACTCGGTCCAGCGGGCGGCGAGTTCGGCGCCGTGCGGGCCGCCGACGCCGAAGGGGCAGCGGTAGTCCTGCGGGTAGGGCAGGCGGGCGACCTGGACGTCGGGGGCGCCGCCGGAGGCGGCCAGGGCGCCGGCGGTCATGCCGTGGTAGGCGCCGGTGAAGGCGAGGACGCCGGTACGGCCGGTCGCGGTCCTGACCAGTTTGAGGGCGGCCTCGACGGCGTCGGTGCCGGCCGGTCCGCAGAACTGGACGCGGGAGCGGTCGGCCAGGCCGGGTGGGAGTGTGCGGAACAGCTCGGTGACGAAGGCGTCCTTGACGGGGGTCGCCAGGTCGAGGACGGAGAGGGGGGCGCCGGAGTCGAGGACCCGGCGGATGGCTTCCAGCACGACCGGGTGGTTGTGGCCGAGGGCGAGGGTGCCGGCACCGGAGAGGCAGTCCAGGTAACGGCGGCCGTCGGCGCCCTCGATGGTGAGTCCTCGCGCCCGGACGGGCACGATGGGCAGGGCCCGGGCATAGGTGCGTGCCGAGGACTCACGCGCCGACTGGCGTCTGAGGATCCCCTCGTGCACGGCTCGCGCTTCTCCGGACGTGCCTCCGGCCATCGACTCCGTAACAGCCACGGCGCGCTGTCCTCCCCGCTGCTCAAAGGCGAGTTGATCCTCGGGGACCGGACACTGGCAGCAGGCCCCACCGGCTACAACAGCGGACCGTTCGGGCGGTTACGGGCTCGTCTGGAGATCCTTGGCCGGACGGCGCGCGGACGAGCCCCTCCGGCGCCCCGCCGGACAGCGCTTCCGCCCGCGCCGCCCCCAGTGGGGCACGGCCACCCGTGACAGGTCATCAGCCGGCGCGGATCATCGTGGGCGACGAGGCGGACCTCGGACTCACCGACGCTCGTTCCCTGTTCAGACAGCCTGTGACGCAACCGTTGCCCTCCCGTCGGAACTCCCCCACGGCGACGGCATAGTGTGTGATGCCGTTCCCAGAAGGTCGTGAGACCGGCATGAACCTTCCATGAGTTCGACCGCCGGTGTCGGGGCCGAAGCGCCGAATTCCTTTCACAGCAGGGGGAGTCACAAACATGCGATCCATACGGCCGTCGTTCACCGCTCGGCGAGGGAGGGGTGGTCGCCGGACCTCCACCTCGCTGACGGCGGTCGCTCTCGTGTCGGTGCTGGCGCTGACCGCCACCGCCTGCGCCGGCGACGACAACGCCGACGGCAAGCCGTCCGCGGTGAGCACCGGCGACAGCAAGATCACGATCCCGGACGACCTGAAGCAGAGGCTGAAGGAACACGGGATCGATGTCGACAAGTGGAAGAACGGCGCCTGGAAGAACTGGAACCGGGACGACTGGCTGCGCGAGGCCAACGACTTCATCAACCCGATCATCAAGGGCCTGTGGGACCCGGACCGGATGCGTGGCGCCGACGACCCGGACCAGGGCGTCGACGACAACGACATCTCCGGTGACCAGGGCGTGACGGACCCGACGCCGCAGCCGGTGCAGGCACGTGCGGTGACCCCGCCGTACCACACCAGCGCGGCCACCTCGGGCAAGCTGCTGTTCGACGCTCCCGAGGGCACGATGGTGTGCTCGGCGACGGTGGTGACGGACCCCGCGCACCCGGGCAAGTCCAACCTCGTCTGGACGGCGGGTCACTGTGTGCACGCGGGCAAGAAGGGCGGTTGGTACCGCAACCTCGCCTTCGTGCCGTCGTACAACGACCAGGGCAAGTCGGCGGCCGAGCTGGAGAACGCCAGCCGGTCCGAGATCGCGCCGTACGGCGTGTGGTGGGCCGACGCGGCGAAGACCTCGCAGCAGTGGATCAGCAAGGGGGGCGAGACGGGCGGTGACGGCGCGTCGTACGACTTCGCCGTCATCCATGTGACGCCCGAGCAGGGCAGCGGCGGCAAGTCGCTGGAGGAGACCGTCGGCGGGGCGCTGCCGGTGAACTTCGACGCGCCGGCCGTGCCCCAGGTGAAGAGCATCACGGCGACCGGCTACCCGGCGGCGGCGCCGTACGACGGTCAGCTGCTGTACCAGTGCCAGGACAAGCCGGGCCGGCTGTCCATCGAGCAGTCCGACCCGACGATGTACCGGATCGGCTGCACGATGACCGGTGGCTCCTCCGGTGGCGGCTGGGTGGAGACGGGCGCGGATGGCAAGCCCGCGCTGGTGTCGAACACGTCCATCGGCCCGGTGCGTTCCGGCTGGCTGGCCGGTCCCCGGCTGGGTGAGGTGGCCAAGAGCCTGTACGAGTCGGTGAGCAAGCAGTTCGCCGGGCAGTGACCTGGCGGTGGGCATGACGAGGGCCCGTCACCCGAGGGGGTGACGGGCCCTTGTGACGGGGTGGGTCAGGCCGCGGAGACCGGGACGTACGGCGCGAGGTCCGCCGCCAGCTCCTCGTGCACCCGGACCTTGAGCAGGGTGCCCTCCGCGGTGTGCTCCTCGGAGATCACCTCGCCCTCGGTGTGGGCGCGGGCGACCAGCTTGCCGTGGGTGTACGGCACGAGCGCCTCGATCTCGACCGAGGGACGGGGCAGCTCGTTGTCGATCAGGCCGAGCAGCTCCTCGATGCCCTGGCCGGTGCGTGCCGAGACGGCGATCGAGCGCTTCTCGACCCGCAGCAGCCGCTGGAGGACCAGCGGGTCGGCCGCGTCCGCCTTGTTGACCACGACGATCTCGGGCACGTCGGTGGCGCCGACGTCCCGGATCACCTCGCGTACGGCGGCGAGCTGCTCCTCCGGGTTCGGGTGCGAGCCGTCCACCACGTGCAGGATCAGGTCGGAGTCGCCGACCTCCTCCATGGTGGACCGGAACGCCTCGACCAGGTGGTGCGGCAGGTGCCGGACGAAGCCGACGGTGTCCACCAGGGTGTAGAGCCGCCCGCTCGGGGTCTCGGCCCGGCGGACGGTCGGGTCCAGGGTCGCGAACAGCGCGTTCTCGACCAGGACGCCGGCGCCCGTGAGGCGGTTGAGCAGGGAGGACTTGCCGGCGTTGGTGTAGCCCGCGATGGCGACGGACGGCACCTTGTTGCGCCGGCGTTCCTGGCGCTTGATGTCGCGGCCGGTCTTCATCTCCGCGATCTCCCGGCGCATTTTGGCCATCTTCTCGCGGATACGGCGCCGGTCCGTCTCGATCTTGGTCTCACCGGGGCCACGCGTGGCGAGGCCGCCGCGACCGCCACCCATCTGCCGGGACAGCGACTGACCCCAGCCGCGCAGCCGCGGCAGCATGTACTGCATCTGCGCGAGCGCGACTTGCGCCTTGCCCTCACGGGACTTGGCGTGCTGGGCGAAGATGTCCAGGATCAGGGCCGTACGGTCGATGACCTTGACCTTGACGACGTCCTCCAGCTGGATCAGCTGGCCGGGGCTCAGCTCACCGTCGCAGATGACGGTGTCCGCGCCCGTCTCGATGACGATGTCGCGCAGCTCGGCGGCCTTGCCGGAGCCGATGTAGGTGGCCGCGTCGGGCTTGTCGCGGCGCTGGATCACACCGTCGAGCACGAGCGCGCCCGCGGTCTCCGCGAGGGCGGCCAGCTCCGCGAGGGAGTTGTCGGCGTCCTGCGCCGTGCCGGTGGTCCACACGCCGACGAGCACGACGCGCTCCAGGCGGAGCTGGCGGTACTCGACCTCGGTGACGTCCTCCAGCTCGGTGGACAGGCCCACCACGCGGCGCAGGGCCGCGCGCTCGGTGCGGTCGAACTGGTCGCCGTCCCGATCGCCGTCGATCTCGTGGCTCCAGGCGACGTCCTCTTCCATCAGGGCATCGGCCCGAAGACCCTCGGGATAGGCGTGCGCGAGGCGCTTGGTGTCCTGGGAAGGGGAAGAAGAGGAGGTCATTGGATCCTTACGTCGATGAGATACGTCGGTGGGAGTGCCGTCACGGCCTCGGCACGGCGTGCGGTAGCCCGCGCCGCCCGTGATGTCCAACGCATGAGTACCCCGGGAGATTCCCGTGTCCCGTGCGCGCCCACCTCTAGATGGTCGCACGGTACGGCACGTCTCGTCACCGGGTTATCGCCGGGCGTCACCGGGTCACCGCCGGGCCCGGGGCGGGGTGGGCTGGGCCGATGCCGCCTGCTTCCAGTCCGGGTGGCCGGGCATCGGCGGGGTCTTCTCGCCGTACAGCCAGGCCTTGAAGAAGCCGCTCAGGTCGCGGCCGGCGATGGCCGAGGCCAGCCGGACGAAGTCGGCGGTGGTGGCGGTGGCGTCCTGGTGCTCGCGGACCCAGATCCGCTCCAGCCGCTCGAAGGCCGGCCGGCCGATCTCCTGCCGCAGGGCGTAGAGCGCGAGGGCGGCGCCGTCGTAGATGCTGGGCCGGAAGATGCTGATCTTCTGGCCCGGGACGGGCGGCTTCGGCCGGGCGGGCGGGCCGCCGGCCTCCCGCCAGCGGTCGGAGGCGCCGTAGGCGGCCTTCATCCGGTCCTCCATCGGCCGGTGCGCCGTCTCCTCGGCGTACAGCGCCTCGTACCAGGTGGCATGGCCCTCGTTCAGCCAGACGTCGGACCAGCTACGGGGGGTGACACTGTCCCCGAACCACTGGTGGGACAGCTCGTGCACCATGATCGACTCGATGTACCACTGGGGATAGGCGGGCTCGGTGAACAGGTCCTTCTCGAAGAGCGAGAGGGTCTGCGTCTCCAGTTCGAAGCCCGTGGAGGCCTGGGCCATGAGCACGCCGTAGGTCTCGAACGGGTACCGGCCGACCTTGCTCTCCATCCAGGCGATCTGGTCGGGCGTCTTCGCGAGCCACGGTTCGAGGGCCTTGCGGTCGCTCGCGGGTACGACGTCACGCACGGGCAGGCCGTGGGGGCCCTCGCGGCGCGGCACGGCCGAGCGGCCGATCGAGACCTGGGCGAGTTCGGTGGCCATGGGGTGCCGGGTGCGGTAGGTCCAGGTGGTGGTGGTACCGACCCGGTCGGCACCGGCGGGCAGGCCGTTGGCGACGGCGGTGTAACCGTTCGGGGCGGTGATCCGGAAGGTGAACATCGCCTTGTCGGACGGGTGGTCGTTGCACGGGAACACCAGGTGGGCGGCGTCGGCCTGGTTCGCCATGGCGAGGCCGTCGGAGGTGCGCACCCAGCCGCCCTGCTGGTCCTTGCCGTAGACGGGGTCACTGGTGTGGCGCACGGTGATCCGGGTCAGGCTGCCCTCGGTCAGGGGGTGCTCCGGGGTGACGACCAGGTCGTCACCGGCGCTGGTGAAGTCCGCGGGACGTCCGTCGACCTCGACCGACCGCACGGTGCCGTGCGCGAAGTCGAGGTTCAGGCGCTCCAGGTCGTCGGTTGTCCAGGCGTCGATGGTGGTGACGGCCTGGAGCGGCTTGTCGTTGGTGCCGGGGTAGGTGAGGGAGAGGTCGTACGAGGCGACGTCGTAGCCCGGGTTGCCCAGGTAGGGGAAGAGCCGGTCGCCGACGCCGAGGGGTTCGGGCGGCGCCGCGGCGGCCAGGAGGCAGACGGAGACGGCGGCGGCGAGCAGGGCCGCCTTCCGGTGCCGGGAGGCCTTGGGCGTGGTCCGGGGGAGGGCGGTCCGGGGCCGGGAGCGGGGGGTGAGCAGCATGGACCACCGCTACCAGTGGCTGCCCGCCCCGCGGTGGCGACGCGCGACCGGCCCACCCGAACGGGTAGGCCGGACACCGTCGCCGGGACGCTCGTGGACGCCGTCGTCAGGACGCCCTCGGCTGGTGCTGCGCCCTCCGTACGTCGTACACCCCCGGTACGTCCCGCATGGCGCGCATCAGGGCCGGGAGGTGGGCCGCGTCGGGCAACTGGAGGGTGTAGGTGTGCCGCACCCGCTGCTGGCTGGGCGGTTCGACGGTGGCGGAGACGATCTCGACGCCCTGCACGGCGATCGCCTCGGTGAGGTCGGCGAGCAGATGGGGGCGGCCGAACGATTCAGCGACCAGGGAGACCCGGCACTCGGCGGTGTCCCCCCAGCGCACGCCGATCTCCGCGCGCCCCCTGCTCTTCATGTGCGCCACCGCCGCGCACTCCACGCGGTGCACGGTCACCACGCCCCCGCGCACCGCGAACCCGGTGATCTCGTCCGGCGGTACGGGCGTGCAGCACCCGGCGAGCCGTACGGCGGCACCGGGCCGGTCCACGAGGACCTCGGCGCGCCGGGAGCGCGGGGCGTGGGCACCGTCGGCGGGGTGCGCCGGCGCAGCCCCCGGAGCGGCTGAGGAGCGGGGTGAGGAGGGACCTACGGGGTGGGTGCCGGACGGCCCGGCGGGACGGGCCGCGGCGGAGTCTGCGGGACGGGTTGCGGAAGGGGCTGCTGAACGGGTCGCGGAGGGGTCCGCGAAGCGGGCGGTTGCAGGTGCGGGGCGGGCGGTGGTGGCTGCGGGGTCGGTCGAAGGGGCCTCTCCCGCCCGTGACGACGCCGTGCGGGGCTCGGCGGCGGCCTCGAAGGGCCCGGCGGTGGCCCGGACGCCTCCGGCGCAGGTGTCGCCCGACTCGCCCGACTCGGCCGGGTCGGTGCCGCCGGCGGGGTGGGTCGCCAGCCAGCGCTGGATGGCGATGCGGGCGGCCGGGGTGTGCGCGTGCTCCAGCCACTCACGGGAGGGTTCGGAGGCCGGGTCCTGGCCCATCAGCAGCTGGACCGTGTCGCCGTCGCGCAGGACCGTGCTGAGGGTGGCCAGCCGGCCGTTGACGCGGGCGCCGATGCAGGCGTGCGCGTCCTCGCCGTACTGCGCGTAGGCGGCGTCCACGCAGGTGGCGCCCTCGGGCAGGCCGAGCGCACCGCCGTCGGGGCGGAAGACGGTGATCTCGCGGTCCTGGGCGAGGTCCTCGCGCAGGGTGGACCAGAAGGTGTCGGGGTCGGGGGCGGCCTGCTGCCAGTCGAGGAGGCGGGAGAGCCAGCCGGGGCGGGTGGGGTCGACGCGCTCACCGTCGGCCGGGGCACCGGAAGACGGGGCGTCGGCCGTGGCGGTGTCGGACGCGGGAGTGTCGGCGGCGGGTGCGTACGGGTTGCCGAGGGCCACGACACCGGCCTCCGCCACCTTGTGCATCAGGTGGGTGCGGATGAGGACTTCGACCACCTGGCCGTCGGGGCGGGCGACGGCGGTGTGCAGGGACTGGTAGAGGTTGAACTTCGGTACGGCGATGAAGTCCTTGAACTCCGACACCACCGGCGTCATGCACGTGTGCAGTTCGCCGAGGACGCCGTAACAGTCCGCGTCCTCGTTCACCAGCACCAGCAGGCGGCCGAAGTCGGAGCCGCGCAGCTGTCCGCGTTTGCGGGCCACACGGTGGACGGAGACGAAGTGCCGGGGGCGGATGAGGACTTCGGCCGGGATGCCGGACTCGCGCAGCACCCCGCGCACCTCGTCGGCGACCTCGGCGAGGGGGTCGCCGGGGCGGGCGGCGTTCTCCGCGATGAGTTCTCTGGTGTGCTCGTACTCCTCGGGGTGGAGGATGGCGAAGACCAGGTCCTCCAGTTCGGTCTTCAGGGCCTGCACGCCGAGGCGTTCGGCGAGCGGGATGAGGACGTCACGGGTGACCTTGGCGATCCGCTCCTGTTTCTCGGGGCGCATCACGCCGAGGGTGCGCATGTTGTGCAGGCGGTCGGCGAGTTTGATCGACATCACGCGCACGTCGTTGCCGGTGGCGACGAGCATCTTGCGGAAGGTCTCGGGCTCGGCGGCGGCTCCGTAGTCGACCTTCTCCAGTTTCGTGACGCCGTCGACCAGATAACGGACCTCCTCCCCGAACTGTTCCCGCACCTGATGCAGCGTCACCTCGGTGTCCTCGACCGTGTCGTGCAGCAGGGAGGCCGTCAACGTCGTGGTCTCGGCGCCGAGTTCGGCGAGGATCAGGGTCACGGCGAGCGGGTGCGTGATGTACGGCTCACCGCTCTTGCGCATCTGGCCGCGATGCGAGGACTCCGCCAGGACGTAGGCGCGGCGCAGGGGTTCGAGGTCGGCGTCGGGATGGTGGGCGCGGTGCGCCTCCACGACATGGCTGATCGCGTCGGGCAGTTTGCCGCGGGTCGTGGGGCCGAGCAGCGCGGCCCGGCCCAGTCGGCGCAGATCGATCCGGGGCCTGGACTTTCTGCGCGCCGCCGCGGGCGCCACGGACGCTGTGAGCGCTTGTGGCGCTGTGGGCGCTACCGGGCCAGCGGTCGCAGGATTCGTGGCCTCCGCACTCATGGGCACCTCCGGCTCGTGGACCGGCGGACGGGGCCCCAGGGCGTACGCGGCTCAGGGATGGCGACGTTCCCCCGTCCGTGCCGGTGCTTGATGCTACCGAGCCCATCACGTGCGACAGACCGCCTCTCGCCGAGCGTGAAACGGATCACCCATTCGAGCGACGGATTTGAGGTTTAGGGTCGTGGGTCAGCCGAACGCGTGAGCCAGCCACTCGGCGTCGATCTCGCCCTCGGCGACGATCACGGCGGGGCCGGTCATCTCGATCTCGCCGTCCGGTCGCTCGGTGATGACGAGGCGGCCCCCGGGCACGTCGACGGTGTATGTCGCCGGGGTGCCGGTGACGGCCGGGTCGGCGCCGTCCCGCCGGGCGGTGGCCACGGCGACGGCGCACGCGCCCGTACCGCACGAGCGGGTCTCGCCGGAGCCTCGCTCGTGCACGCGCATGGCGACGTGGCGGGGGCCGCGGTCGACCACGAACTCGACGTTCACACCGTCCGGGTAGGTGGCCGCCGGGCTGACCGGCGGCGCGGTGTACAGGTCGCCGGCGTGCGCCAGGTCGGCCACGAAGGCCACCGCGTGCGGGTTGCCCATGTTCACGTTGCGCGCGGGCCAGCTGCGCTCACTGACGGTGACCGTGACGTCTCCCTCGGGGAGGCGGGCGCGGCCCATGCCGACGGTGATGTCGCCGTCCTTCGCGATGTGGACGGTCTTCACCCCCGCGCGCGTGGCGATCGTGAGGTCCCCTTCGGCCACATGTCCGGCGTGCTGGAGGTAGCGCGCGAACACACGGACGCCGTTGCCGCACATCTCGGCGACCGAGCCATCGCCATTGTGGTAGTCCATGAACCACTCGGCCTCGGCGGCCATCCCCTGCGCCTCCGGGTGAGCCGCGGACCGTACGACGTGCAGCACGCCGTCGCCTCCGATGCCCGCCCGGCGGTCGCACAGGGCGGCGACGGCGGCCGGGGGCAGGTCGAGGGCGTTCTCGGGGTCCGGAACGATCACGAAGTCGTTCTCGGTGCCGTGGCCCTTGAGGAAGGCGATCCTTGTGCTCATTCCTCGATCGTACGGGGTGGGTACGTCAGTGCCCGTTCCGGCGGGTCTAGCGCAGGCGGGCGACGCGCCACACCGCGAGCACCACGACCACGGCCACCAGGAGCACGTACCCGAGCACCACCCGCCAGTCGGGGCGGCGGCCGGAGCCGCGCGGGGGCAGGCCGGGCCAGGTGTAGCCCACCCGGCGGGCGGCCATCATGCCCCAGCCCGCCGCGCAGGAGCAGATCAGCAGGCCGAGCATGGCGATGACCGCGCCGCTGTCGCCGAAGTCGAAGGCGAGGGGGAAGGCGAACATCAGGGAGCCGACGGCGGCCAGGCCCACGATGGGGGCGAGTTGCCAGATGCGCAGCCGGCGCTGCGGGCGCAGTTCGACCTCGACCTCCGGCCCGCTCGGGTACATCTCCTCGGGCGCCGGTCCGTCGGCGGTCACACCGCCGACGGTGTCGTCGGGCCCGTCATCGGCCAGAGGGTCTTCGGGGAGGCGGTCGCCGGAGAGGTGGTCGTCAGAAAGGCCGGGGTCGGACAGGCGGTCGTCGGAGAGGCGGTCCTCCGGGAGCAGGTCCCCGGGGAGCCGGTCGCCGGACAGGGCGGTCTCCGTGAGACGGTCCTCGCGGAGGCCGTCGTCGGGGACAGCGGCGTCGAGCACGCCGTTCTCGCGCGGACGGCTGTCGGCATGCCCGTTCACCCGTGGGCGGTCCCCGCCGGGGCGCGGACCGCCCCGGCCCGGATCGTCACCCTCTGTGGTGACGTGCTCGGCACTTCGTGCGGTGTCGCGAGGGCCGGCCTCCATCGCCACGCGCCCTCCCAACTAGGCTCCACTTGGTCGATCGAAGCTCGATGATGGCACGGCGCCCATGGCCGCGATGACCGGCGGCGCATCCCGATGCCATGACGTGATCAGGCTGTAACCGGTCGTTCGACCAACGCCAGGGCCTGCTGCGGAAGTTCCCGGCGATCCACCGCGGCCCCACTCAACCAGTGCACCCGGGGATCGCGCCTGAACCATGAATCCTGGCGGCGCGCGAAGCGCTTGGTGGCACGGACGGTCTCGGCCCGCGCTTCCGCTTCGGTGCACTCCCCGGCGAGTGCCGTCAGCACCTGCTGGTAGCCGAGCGCGCGCGACGCCGTGCGCCCCTCGCGCAGGCCCTGCGCCTCCAGTGCGCGCACCTCCGCCACGAGACCCGCCTCCCACATGCGGTCGACGCGCCGCGCGATGCGGTCGTCCAGTTCCGGACGAGCCACGTCGACACCGATCTGGACGGTGTCGTAGACGGAGTCATGACCGGGCAGGTTGGCCGTGAAGGGCTGGCCGGTGATCTCGATCACTTCGAGGGCGCGGACGATACGGCGGCCGTTGCTCGGCAGGATCACGCGGGCGGCCTCGGGGTCGGCGGCGGCCAGCCGGGCGTGCAGCGCGCCCGAGCCGCGCAGCGCCAGTTCCTCCTCCAGGCGGGCCCGGACCTCCGGGTCGGTACCCGGGAACTCCAGGTTGTCGACGGCGCCACGGACGTACAGACCGGAGCCGCCGACCAGGATGGGCCAGCGGCCTTCTGCGAGCAGTGCGTCGATCCGCGCGCGGGCCAGCTTCTGGTACTCGGCGACCGACGCGGTGACCGTCACGTCCCAGATGTCCAGCAGATGGTGTGGGACGCCGCCGCGCTCCTCGGGCGTCAGCTTGGCGGTACCGATGTCCATCCCTCGGTACAGCTGCATGGAGTCGGCGTTGACGATCTCGCCGCCGAGCCTCTGGGCCAGGAAGACGCCGAGATCGGACTTTCCGGCCGCGGTGGGTCCGACGACGGCGATGACGCGGGGGGCGGGGGGTGCACTGCTCACCGCACCAGTCTCGCAAACCTTCCGGCGAGGCCTCGAACGAGTTACGTGACGGCGTACATCCCGGGTCGTTGCCCGTGCGAGGTGCCGCCCGCCGGGCTGCCGGGGGCGGTGACCCGGGCGGCGCAACCTTACGCACCGGGTGACGCGGGAATTCGCCCGCACGAGTACCGTATGGAGTGGATATGGGCGTGTTTGCACGGCTTCTCGGCCGATCGAAGGCGACTCCGGAGGCGTCGGCCACGGCGGTGAGCGCCGGCACGGAGCCGGAGGAGACCGAGACGGAGCAGGCGGAGGCGGCGGAGGCGAGGGGAACCGGACCGGCGGAGACGGAGGACGCGTCCGGTGACGGGCACCAGGACGGGGCCGTGCGCTCGGACTCCGGTACGGACGACGCGTCCGACGGTGCCGGGATCCCCCGCCAGCAGTCCGCGGACGAGGCCGCCGACAGCGAGGCCGGCGAGGGCGCCCGCAGATAACTGTCCCGCGAGGGAAGGTGGACCATGGGTCTGATGGACAACATGAAGGCCAAGCTGGGCCCGGCCAAGGACAAGGTGTCGGACCTCGCTCGGCAGCACGGGGACAAGGTCCAGCACGGGATCGACAAGGCCGCGAAGGCCGTCGACCAGCGGACCAAGGGCAAGTACAGCGACAAGATCCAGGCGGGCACGGGCAAGGCCAAGGAGGCCATGGACCGCCTCGCGCACAAGGGCGGCCCGGAGGCGGCGCCCCACGACCCGATGACCCCGACCCGTCCGACCCACCCGGAGGGCCCGCCACCGGCTTCGTGAGGGCCGACGGTCGTTCCTGGCGACTACGCGCCCGGGGCGTCCCGTGATCCGCGGGGCGCCCCGGCGGCGTGCGCTGTCCGCCGAGAGCCGGTTCCTCCGCCCACCCCTGCGACGGCGGCGTGGATCAGCGTGCGCGGGAGCGGGGTCGTACGTCGGCACGCGCGGTGTCGGCGCCGGTACGTCGCACGCGCGCGGGCAGGCTCGTACGTACGTCGAGCAGGCGTGGGAGAGCCGCACATCCGCACGCGGAGGCAGAGCCGGCCGGTGATACCGCGTCCGCACGCGCGCGTGCAGCGGTCGTACGGCCGCCCAGACCTCGGCGCGGGCTCAGGACCAGGACGCGACCATGTACCCCACGCCGTACGGCGCGTCCTCGTACAGCAGTGCCCCGCCGAGGTTCGCGTTCTCGGCCGCGCCGGCCAGGATCTGCCAGGGCGCGCGGCCCGCGGCCTTCAGTTCGCGGGCCAGGGCCGGGTCCAGTGCCCGCAGGGCGGCCAGGTCCGCCGCGCCGAGTGCCCGGGCGGCCTCCGCGTCGAAGGGCGCCGCCCGCTCGTCCAGGTAGCCCGGTGCCTTGACCGTGCGGCAGGCGCTGCCGTCCCCCATCACCAGCAGGGCCACCCGCCCGGCCCGGCCCGCCAGCTCCCGTCCGGTCTCGGCGCACCGCTCCGGCTCCAGCGTGTCCGCGACGCCGAGTCCCTCGATCGGGGCGTCGGACCAGCCGGTCCGCTCCAGCAGCCAGGCGCCGACGGCCAGGGAGGTCGGCAGCGGGCGCTCCGGGGCGGGGTGAGCGGCGGGCCCCAGGTGTACGTCCAGGTCGACCCCGAATCCGCGGAAGGTGCCCGGGGTGCCCTGCGGGAACGGGCCGCGCCCGCCCTCCTCGGCGGTGCCGACGACCACCAGCAGGCCGGGGCGGGCGGCGGCGAGCACGCCGAGCGCGTCCGTGCAGGCCGCGCGGGCGGCGTCCAGTTCTGACGCGGCACCCGCGGCGACCTCGGGCACGAGCAGTGGTGGGCAGGGGCAGACTGCGGCGGCGACAAGCATGATCGGCAGCGTAACCCCGCGAGCGGGGCGCGTGTCACTCCTCGATCAGCACGTCCGCCGGGCCGGTCACCGTCAGGACGAGCACCACGAGCTTGCCGCCCGCGTCCTCGGCGTCGCCCACGGCACACTCCAGGCCCGGCTGGACCGGATGGAACGGGACGGCGTGATCACCGGCACGGGTCCTCCCTGTCCCCCACCGCGCCCGGCCACCCGGACGCTGATCACGTACTCGCCGAAGAGGTCGCACGTGTGGCAGGAGCGTGCTGCTGCCTGCCGCCCCGCGGTGCGCCAGGACCTCAGTCGCAGCCGCAGGCGCTTCCCGTGGCCGCCGGCAGCGGCGCCGGGACGCCGATCTTCGGCAGGCCGAGCATGACCCCCGCCGGCTTGGCGGCCGCCGCGGCGGTGCGCTTCTCCCAGGCGTCCCCCGCGCGCGTGCGGCGCACGCCGAGGACGGGGCCCTCGGCGAGGAGGTGGTGCGGGGCGGCGTAGGTGACCTCGACGGTGACGACGTCGCCGGGGCGCACCTCCTGGTCCGGCTTGGTGAAGTGGACGAGGCGGTTGTCGGGGGCGCGGCCGGAGAGACGGTGGGTGGCGCCGTCCTTACGGCCCTCGCCCTCCGCGACCATCAGCTCCAGCGTGCGGCCGACCTGCTTCTTGTTCTCCTCCCAGGAGATCTCCTCCTGGAGGGCGACCAGCCGCTCGTAGCGCTCCTGGACGACCTCCTTCGGGATCTGGTTCTCCATGGTCGCGGCGGGGGTGCCGGGGCGCTTGGAGTACTGGAAGGTGAAGGCCTGCGCGAAGCGGGCCTCGCGGACGACGTGCAGCGTCTGCTCGAAGTCCTCCTCGGTCTCGCCGGGGAAGCCCACGATGATGTCGGTGGTGATCGCGGCGTGCGGGATGGCCGCCCGCACCTTCTCGATGATTCCCAGGTAGCGGTCCTGGCGGTAGGAGCGGCGCATCGCCTTCAGGACCGTGTCCGAGCCGGACTGGAGCGGCATGTGCAGCTGCGGCATCACGTTCGGCGTCTCGGCCATGGCGGCGATGACGTCGTCGGTGAAGTCGCGCGGGTGCGGGGAGGTGAAGCGGACCCGCTCCAGGCCCTCGATGGTCCCGCAGGCGCGCAGCAGCTTGCTGAACGCCTCGCGGTCGCCGATGTCGGAGCCGTACGCGTTGACGTTCTGGCCGAGCAGCGTGATCTCGGAGACGCCCTCGCCGACCAGGGCCTCGATCTCCGCGAGGATGTCGCCGGGGCGGCGGTCCTTCTCCTTGCCGCGCAGGGCCGGGACGATACAGAAGGTGCACGTGTTGTTGCAGCCGACGGAGATCGACACCCAGGCCGCGTAGGCGCTCTCGCGGCGGGTCGGCAGCGTGGAGGGGAAGGCCTCCAGGGACTCGGCGATCTCGACCTGCGCCTCCTCCTGGACGCGGGCGCGCTCCAGCAGGACGGGCAGCTTGCCGATGTTGTGCGTGCCGAAGACGACGTCCACCCAGGGCGCCTTCTTCACGATGGTGTCCCGGTCCTTCTGCGCGAGGCAGCCGCCGACCGCGATCTGCATCCCGGGGCGCGAGGCCTTCTTCGGCGCGAGCCGTCCGAGGTTGCCGTAGAGCCGGTTGTCGGCGTTCTCGCGGACCGCGCAGGTGTTGAAGACGACGACGTCGGCGTCGCCGTCCGAGCCCTCGGGGGCCCGCACGTACCCGGCGTCTTCGAGCAGCCCGGCCAATCGCTCGGAGTCGTGGACGTTCATCTGGCACCCGTAGGTGCGGATTTCGTAACTCTTGGATCCTTGAACGTCCACTGCGGGGCTCCGGTCGCTGCTGCTGGTCATGCGTCAAGGGTAGGCGGTCCCGGAGGGGGCGATCGCTGCCCTGCCGGCCGGCGGCCTCGGGCCCGGCCTCCCGGGCACTGCGGCGGGCTGTCCGCGACGAGTCCCCGTACGGTCTCGGCGAATCGCCGGACGAGACCGGTCTCCGTTCCCCACATCCAGGCCATCGCTGCGCGCAGGGGCTCGACGGCCAGAAGCGGGACCCGGGCGAGGTCGGGCCGGGCGTGGTGGCGGGCCAGGCCCGCCGGGGCGAAGCGGACGGCCTCCCCGGGCGGCGCCTGCTCCAGCATTTCCTCGGCGTTGTCGTCGGCCGGTCCCCCGCGCGGTGTCGAGCCGTCGGGCCTCGGGTTCACCGCCCACCAGTCCGCCCAGGGGCGCGGTGCGCGCGCCGTCCAGGTGAGGGGTTCGTCCTTGACGCTGCCGTCACCTCCTCGCCCCGGTCGGGGCGTTTCGGTTCGACGCGGACGCCGGGCCGGCGACGCGCGAACTCGCCCTGGGCGGTGAGCCCCACCGGCGTCGCCGGCCTCGAACCCACCCGCAGCACCCGGGTGCCCGACCGCCGGTGGCGCTCCGCGAGCACCCGGATGCGGTCGGCCCGGCGCAGCGTACGGCGGGCCTCCGCCACGACGTCCCGCCCGGCCGCGGTGGCCGTCACCCCGCCGGTGTGTCGTCACGGACGCTGTCCAGGTGGCCCTTGAGCGCGTCCATGGAATCGTTGCCCAACGGCAGGCGCAGCGGCGTCCTGCCGCTGTCGAGGGCGGTGAGAACGGCCGCGGCGGCCTTGACGGGATCACCGGGTGCTTGCCGTGCACACCCCCGAGCCGCCGGCCTGGGAGCCGGTCGGCCGCGACGTCGGCTTCGACGCCTGACCCGGCCCGGCCGGCGCCTGTCCGGGCCCCGACGCGGTCATGGGCCGGCCGGGCGCAGCAGAAGGTTTTCGCCAAAGGGTGACCAAAAAGGCCGGGCAGGCGTGTGCAAGAGGGCGCGCGACCTGCTTAGGTGTGACCCACAGCGTGTCCGCTGGTGACATGAAGTGCTTTCTCGCCCGAACGGGGTGACACGGCAGGTGAGGAGAACGGGCGAGTACGCCGCGCTACGGCGCCGGTGCACCACGATCCTGCGCGATCTCGGGGTGCCCCGGTCGCTGTCCCTGGACGCGGTACGGGAGCGGGTGGAAGAGCTCAGAGGCCGTCCGCTCGTGCTGAGGGAACTGCCCGAGGAGGCGGCGGCCACCGGGGCCTGCGGCCTGTGGATGGCCACCGACAAGGCCGACTACGTCTTCTACGAGGCCCGGACCGCCCCGCTGCACCGGGAGCACATCATCCTCCACGAGATCGGCCACGTGCTGTGCGACCACCACCGGAGCCTCACGGTCGACGGCGAGCAGCAGGCCGGTGACCTCCTGGTCGGCCTCCAGCCCCATCTCGTCACACGGCTGAGGGCCAGGACCAGCTACACGAACACCGAGGAACAGGAAGCCGAGATGATCGCCACCCTGATCCAGAGCGCCGGGACCGCCGGCCGGGTGGCCGGACCCCTGGGGCGGCTCGGCGCGTTCCTCGGGGTGACGGCCGACGCCGGTGAATGAGCTGGCGGCCCGGGTCGGACTCGCCGGCGTCTTCGCCCTGTGGTTCGCCCTCGTCTGGCGGGCCCGGCCGGCACTGCGCCACTCCCAGCAGCGGGGGCTCTGGCTCACCGTGCTGGCCACGACCATCGCGATCACCCTCTTCCAGCCCGGGATCGTCGGCCCGCTCACGTCGGCCGGCCTCGATGTCCACACGGTGTCCCTCGTCCGCAATCTGATCGGCGTGCTCAGCGCGGGACTGGTCCTGCTCTTCGTCGTCGATTCCAGCGGTCCGCCGCGGCTGCGCCGCTTCGTGGCGGTGGGGATGACGGCGGCCCTCGTCTCGTTGCTCGTCCTGGGTCTCATGCACCTCGGCACGGGAACGGCGTCCGCCCAGGGGCCCGCGTCCGCCGCGTCCGCCTACTGGCTGATCCTCATCGCCGCCCATCTGGCCGGTGACGCCGCCGCCGTCGTGGTCTGCTGGCGGTACAGCCTGCGGACGACCGAGCGCGATCTCGTATGGTCGCTGCGCCTGTTCGCGGCGGGCAGCGTGCTCGCGCTCGCCTTCTGGTCCGGCTACCTCTGGCACCTCTACGACCGTGTCCCGCGCCTGCTCCCCTACCTGACCATGATCATGAGTGTGCACGGCTTCCTGCGGGCGGCGTCCCTGCTGGTCCCCACCGCGAGCGCCCTCGTCCGGACGGCCGGCGCGCTGCGGACGATCTGGCGGCTGTGGCCGCTGTGGCGCGACCTGGTGACGGCGGTGCCCCATGTGGCCCTCACCGGGCCCCGGCGGTCCCGGCTCCAGGAGGTGCTGTGGCCGCGCCTTCCGCCGGCCTTGCAGGCGCACCGGCAGACCATCGAGACGTACGACGCCCTTCTGACACTCCAGCAGTACGTGCGGCCGGACGCCTACGAGAACGCGTACCGGTACGCCAGGCGGGCGGGGGTGCGGGACGATCGTCTGGCGTCCGCCGCGCTCGCCGGTGCCGTGGACCAGGCCCGGCGGGCCGTCCTCGCCGGCGTGCCACCGGCCGACCCGCGGCCCTTGCCCGGGGTGACGCAGGGCAGTCCGGGGACACTCCTCGGGATCGCCCGGATGTGGCCCGCCATGACCGGCGCACTCCCCTGCCCCGACCGGACCTCGCCGGCCCGTCGGCGCTGAAGCCTGGCCGGCCGGCGGAGCCAGCCGGCAACGCGGAAGCCGGCCCGCCGCGCGGAAGCCTGACGGAGCAGGGGCCTCGACAGCCGTGCTGAAGACCGCCCCAGCAGGAGCCCCGTCAACCGCGCTGCCCACCAGCCGAGCAGCGCCGAAGCCCCGTCAACCCGCCCCGCACACCAGCCGAGCGGCACCGAAGCCCGGTCAGTGGGGAGCGGCGGAGCCGTGCCCGCCGTCGCGGGCCGCGATCCGGTAGTCGAACGCGAGTGTTCCCGGGTCGAGGGCCGTCGCGCCGCCGTCCACGGTGAGCACCGCGCCGTTGACGTACGACGCCGCCGGGGACAGCAGCCAGCCGATCGCCTCCGCGACCTCGCGCGGCTCACCCGGGCGCCCCTGCGGCAGCAGCCTGGTGGCCTCCGCGTAGCCCGCCTCCACCCCGCCACCCGGCAGTTCCGCCTCCGCGGCGAAGCGCGCCATGCGCCGGTCGGCCATCTCGGTGCGCACCCAGCCGGGACACACGATGTTGGCCCGCACCCCCTGACGCCCGTAGTCGACGGCGACGGAACGGCACAGCTGGAGCAGGGCGGCCTTGGAGGTGGCGTACGGCGCGTTGCTCGTGCCGTTGCGCAGCGCGGACACGGAAGCGACGGCGACCACCGCTCCCCGGGACTCCAGCAGGTGCGGGATCGCGGCGCGCAGCAGGAGGAGCGGACCGGTCACGTTGGTGCGCATCACCTCGTCCCAGTCCCGCAGCGACATGTCGCCCACGGCTCCGCCGCGCCCGATGCCCGCGTTCAGCACCAGCCCGTCGAGCCGTCCGTACGCGGCCAGGGCCGCCTGGACCAGCCCCTCGGCCGCGTCGGGGTCCCCGACGTCGGACGGATGTGCCAGCGCCCCCGTCTCCTGAGCGAGGCGCTCCAGGGGTTCGGTCCGGCGGCCGGAGACGACCACCTGGTGACCCGCCTCGGTCAGCAGCCGGGCCGTCGACTGGCCGATACCCGAGCCTCCGCCGGTCACGACGACAACGCGCTTGTCCTCCATCGCAGTTCAGGCCCCTTCACCGAGATCACCGAGCATCACCGAGATCGCCAAGCGCGACCGAGCTTAGGACCCACCGCTGCGGCGGTGACGACTTCCGGCCAGCGTCCGCTCCGGTGGTCGGCACGGCAACTCCCTTCCCTCACTTCTTACTTCATACCTTGACGGAAGTGGTCCGTACCTCTAGTTTCGCCGGGCGACCACCCCACCCCACGAAAGGGCGCCCCCACCATGCCCAGAGCCAGGTCCTTGCCCGCGTCCGCTTCCGCCGCGCTGGCGGTCGCCGCTCTCACCCTGTCCACCGGGCTGTTCGCCGCCTCCCCCGCACAGGCCGCGACCGGCACGATCACCGGCCTCGCCGGCAAGTGCCTCGACGTCGCCGGGGCCGCCTCCGCCGACGGCACCGCCGTACAGCTCTACGACTGCAACGGCACCAGCGCCCAGCAGTGGACCGTCGGCAGCGACGGCACCATCCGCGCCCTCGGCAAGTGCCTCGACGTCACCGGCAACTCCACCGCCGACGGCGCCAAGGCACAGCTGTGGACCTGTACCGGCGGCGCCAACCAGAAGTGGACCGTCACCGCCGCCCACGACATCGTCAACCCGCAGGCGAACAAGTGCCTGGACGTCACCGACAACAACTCCGCCAACGGCACCCGGGCACAGATCTGGAGCTGCACCGGTACCGCCAACCAGAAGTGGAACGCGCCCGCGGCCGGCGGCAGCACCCCCTCGGCACCGATGGCGGTGGCGCCGTACCTGTACAACGGCTGGGGCAGCCCGCCCGACCCGACCACCATCACCCAGGCCACGGGCGTCAAGTGGTTCACGCTCGCCTTCGTGCTGAGCAACGGCTACTGCAACCCGCAGTGGGACGGCAGCCGTCCGCTGACCGGCGGAGTGGACCAGCAGACGGTCAACACCGTGCGGGCGAACGGCGGTGACGTCATCCCGTCCTTCGGCGGTTACAGCGGCAACAAGCTGGAGAGTTCCTGCTCCAGCGCCGGCGAGCTCGCCGCCGCCTACCAGAAGGTCATCAACACCTACGGCCTGAAGGCGATCGACATCGACCTGGAGGCCGACGCCTACAGCAACGGCACCGTCCAGCAGCGCACGGTCGACGCGCTGAAGACCGTGAAGGCCAACAACCCCGGTCTGAAGGTGTACATCACCATCGGCACCGGCCAGAGCGGCCCCGACACCAGCCTCATCAACCGGGCCGCCGCCTCCGGTCTGACCGTCGACGCCTGGGCCATCATGCCGTTCGACTTCGACGGCGCGGGCCAGAACATGGGCAACCTGACCGTGCAGGCGGCCGAGGGCCTGAAGAACGCCCTGAAGAACGCCTACCACTACAGCGACGACCAGGCCTACCGGGACATGGGCATCTCGTCCATGAACGGCATCACCGACCAGAACGAGACCGTCACGGTGGCCGACTTCCGCACCATCCTGGGCTACGCCCAGCAGCACCACCTGGCCCGGCTGACCTTCTGGTCCGCCAACCGGGACCGTCCCTGCACCGGCGGGCCCGCCGACAGCTGCTCCGGCGTCAGCCAGTCCGCCTGGGACTACACGCGGGTCTTCGCCGGCTACACCGGCTGACCGGCCCGGCCCCGGGACCGGCGGCGGACACCGCCAGCACGGCCCGGGGCTCTCGCGGTGACCTCACGGGAGGCGACCGGCGCGCTCGACGCGCTCGGCGCCTCCCGTTTCCGCCTCTCCCGGCACCTTCCGCGTCAAGGGGAATCCCGGTCGCCTTTCCGGGACCACGGAAGCCGTTGACAAAAAGGGCCGGCGCACCGAAGCATGGCTGGGCACGTCGGCGGCATCCCATCGAATTCCGGGCGGCACACGCGGCCCGTCATGAAGGCAGGGACCGGTGACCACGAACCAATTGTTCGCGCTCTTCTCCGACCTGGCTCTCATTCTCGTCCTCGCCCATCTCCTGGGCATGGTGGCCCGGCGATTGTCCCAGCCCGCGGTCATCGGCGAGGTGCTCGCGGGTATCGCACTCGGCCCGACTCTCCTGGGCCATACGGTGTCGGACTTCCTGTTTCCCACCGGTATCCGGCCGATGCTCACGGCTCTCGCCGATGTCGGCATGGCCGTCTTCATGTTCATCGTGGGCCTGGAACTGGACCGCGGACTCCTGCGCGGGACCGGACGACTGGCGGTCACCGTGTCGGTCTCCTCCATCGTGCTGCCGTTCGGACTCGGCGCTCTGCTCGCCCTGCTGCTGGTCGACGACAACGCCCCGGATCACCGGCTGGGATTCGTGCTCTTCATGGGCACGGCGATGGCGGTGACCGCCTTTCCGGTGCTGGCCCGCATTCTCACGGACCGCAAGATGCAGCACACCCCGGTCGGCGGACTGGCGCTGGCCTGCGCCGCGATCGGCGACGTGCTCGCCTGGTGCATGCTCGCCGCCGTGGTCGCGATCGTCGGCGGGGCCGGCGCCGACCAGTGGTACCTGCTGCTGCTCGTGCCGTACGCCGGTGTGATGCTCTGGGTGGTGCGTCCGCTGCTGCGCGGACTGGTCGCCGCCACCGGCGGTACCGCCCGGCTGAGTCCCGTCGCGCTGACGGTCGTCCTCGCCGGTCTCCTCATGTCGGGGGCGGTCACGGAGAAGATCGGGCTGCATTTCATCTTCGGCGCCTTCTTCTTCGGCGTGGTGATGCCGAAGGAGTCCACCGAGCAGCTGCGCGCGGACATCACCGAGCGGATCGGCCACATGAGCAGCCATTTACTGCTGCCGGTCTTCTTCATCAGCGTGGGCCTGAAAGTCGACCTGTCGCACCTGGGGCGGTCCGGATGGCTGGACTTCGGCCTCATCATGCTGGTCGCGGTCAGCGGCAAATTCCTCGGCGCGTTCCTGAGCGCCCGGGCGCACGGCGTCACGGCGCGCCAATCCGCGGTGCTCGCCACGCTGATGAACACCAGGGGTCTCACCGAGCTCATCATTCTGACCGCCGGTCTGCAACTCGGTGTCCTCAACGACCGGTTGTACTCCCTGATGGTCGCCATGGCCGTCGTGACCACGGCGATGGCGGGGCCGCTCCTCTCCCTCTTCCAGCCGGACACCGTCGCCGATCACGACCTCCTCCCGGCGGCCCGCGATCCCCGGTCGCCCACTGCTGGGCGATGACGGACACCGCGACGTCCACCTCGCTCTCAACACGGCCACTCGGGCTTGGCGATCCTCGCCCGCAGCGGTGCGAGGAGTTCGCTGGCACGCTCCCAGCCCTCCTCGGAACCGAGGTCCTGGATGCCCCGCCCCGGCAGGACCTCCAGCGGCCCGCCGCCCGGACCCGCGCAACGGTCGTGATAGAGCACCAGCGCGTGTTCCGACCGGTTGCGCCGGGACTCCCAGATCAGGCCCATGGCATCGGATGCCTGCGCCCGGATCTCGCTCGACCAGCGCCGCGCCCGCGCGTAGTTGCTCTCGTCCTCCAGCAGCGTGGCGTCCTGGCACACGGCGGCCAGGTCCGCGCCGCTGATCAGGGAGACGAGGGTCAGGTCGTAGCGCGTGCGCAGACAGCTGAGCGACCGTTGCCAGACCGCGCGGTAGGGGATCGTGCGCTCGCCGACGGGTGGTTCGAACGGCCGGGAGCGCAGCACGCTCTCGGCCAGTGCCGTCAGCGCGCTGTCCGCCAGGTACAGGCTGTGGTACGTGTCCAGCACGGTGCCGTCGAAGCGGCCCCCCTCGAAGTGGATGTCCGCGAGTCGCGGGTTGAACTCGTCTGCCGCGTACCGGGACTGGTGCACCCGCCACAGCACCGTGCCCGCCGGGATCACCCGGCGACGGGGCCGCAGCTTCAGGTCGATCATGGGGAAGAAGCCGCTCATCACTCCCCCTCCGCCAGTTCGCGGGCCGCGCCCGTCAGCCGGTGGTCGGGCAGTCGGCCGAGCAGCGCGGCGGGGGTGCCGCCCAGCCAGCTGTTGCCGCTGAACCACCAGGCCGCGGCCCCCCACGGGTCGATGTCCGCGAGCAGCAGCCGGTTGACCTCCAGGACGACCTCGTACGGGGTGCCGCCGTCCGGTGCGAACTGGAACTCCGGGTAGCGGTCGCCGCCGTCGCGAGCGCGCAGTCCGATCAGCTCGGGAGGCGGCGCGCCACCGCACCGGGCCCGCGCCTCGGGGGCCGACAGGGCCGGTTCCCGCAGCAGCCGCTCGTGCCCGGGGTCCGGTTCGTACGCCGGTCCACGCGCCGGCGACGGCAGGCCGTACCAGGCCATCAGCTCCCGCGCCCCGGCCACGGTCCCCGGTCCGGGCAGGGTCACGGCACCGCGTGGGGAGTCCAGTTCCCCGCGCACCGGATGGCCCAGCGGCAGCTTCAGCAGCACCAGCCTGACGCCGTGGAGTGCCCTGCGTACCGCCCGGTCGTCGTCCGCCGGCGCTTCGGCGAGCGCCGTCAGCCGGGCCAGCAGCACCGTGAACTGCTCCTCGCCCAGCGCCTCGTGGATGGTGTCCCGGTGTTCGCCGATCAGGGCGAGCAGCCGCTCCGCCGCTCCCGCACGCTCCTCGTGCACGCCGTCCTCCCCTCCGCGTCCGCCGTCTGCGCCGTACTATGCCGACCCCCGGCGCGCACGGCGACACGATCCCGCTCCCGCCCTCCTCACCGCCCGGAATCCGCCCGGAAGCCACCCAGTTGTGAGCGCATCTCGCGCCGCATCCCGCGCAGTCGGCCCCACAGCTCGTCGATGTTCTCCCGCACCGCGGCCGGTGAGTCACCGGCGCGTGGGGTTCCGTCGTCCAGGCGCCGGATCATGCCGTAGACCGCCCCGAGGTAGTGGCTGAGGCCGCCCGCGAGGCCGAGCACCCGGTCGGGCATCCGCATCTGGGCCTCCGCGTACACGTCCCGGTACTGGTCGCGTGCCTCCGTGAGCCGCTGCCGTGCGGCCGGCAGCTCCTCCTCACGCCCCAGGGCGTGCATGTGGTCGGTGAGCGCGGCCAGGTACTGCCGCGCGCAGGTGTTGAGGGCGACGTAGCACGCGCGCAGTTCCTGGGCGTGCCGGCGCCGCTCGCGCACCTCCTCGGCGCGCTCCTGCTCCCGCCGGCGGCTGCGGTCGGCCGCGCGCTGGGTCAGCAGCGCGGACAGGAGCGTGCCGACGACCCCGACGACCGCGACCACGGGCGCGGTCGCTTCCCCGACATCCACCCCCGCCCTCCGTCCCCGTCATGGCCCACGCTGTCAGGAAATCAGCACCCGCGCGCCGAGTGAACAGCCGAGCCGGACCTCGCCCGGTGTCCGCCCCGCCCACGCCCGGCTCCGCCGGCCGGCCAGGCGGACGGCACCCGGACCGGGAAACCCGGTGGAGGAGTCGCCCGGGCTGTGCCTAGGGTCGCGGAATGAGTACACGAACCTTCCGCATCACCGTCCGCGGCGCCTTCGACGCCCTCACCGACGCCCAGCGCGCCGCCCTGCTGGCCGACGCCGCCGAACACGACGTCCTGCGCGCCGCCTTCACCCCGGAGGGCACCCTCACCTACGACATCGCCGCCCGGCCCGCCTTCGTCTTCCGTTTCTCCGCGACGGGAGAGAAGGAGGAGGACGTTCTGGAGGCGACGGAACGGGCCGAGGAGGCGGCGAAGTCCTGGCTGACGGCGCGCGGCTACGGCTTCAAGCAGTTGCGGACGACCGCCGAGGACCTCTCTCAGGCGCCCCTGGGCAAGCGACAGCGCCGCGCGGCCCGTGCGGCCGGTCTCTGACGTCCGCCCTAAACTTGAGTACTCAAGGACAAGGCAAGAGGTACGAGTGGGAGTGGGTCGAGGGGGTGGATCGTGAGTGAGGGCCTGGACGCCGCGCTGCGCCTGGTACGGGCCCAGTCGGCGCTCGTACGACGCTTCGACGCCCGGCTCGGCGGCCTGCACGGCGTCAGCCTGGCCGACTTCACCCTGCTGCTGCGGCTGGAGCAGGCGCCCGGCGGCCGGATGCGCCGGGTGGACCTCGCCGAGGCGCTGGGGCTGACCGCCTCGGGCGTGACGCGCGGGCTCGCTCCGCTGGAGCGGATCGGGCTGGTGACCCGGGAGACGGACGCCCGGGACGCGCGCGTGGCGTACGCGGCGCTGACCGGGACGGGCCGGCGCCTGCTGGCGGAGATGCGGACCACGGCGGAGGAGACCGCCGCCGAGGTCTTCGCCGGCCCGGCGTGGCCCGCGGCGGACATCGCCCGCCTCGCGGACCTGCTGACCCGTCTCGGCGGGACGGGCCTGACGGGACGCTGAGTCCGCGCCGCCGCGCTGCCTCAACTCCGCGGCCCTTGGGTCACGTTGAGAGGGGAGCCCGTGGCCTCCGGCTGCCGGTGTCGGTGTCGGGCACCGACGTCAGGCCGCGCCGCCCGGTATCCAGCCCTGGCGGCGCAGTACGGCCGAGACGTCCGGCGCCCGGTAGTGCTCCCCCTTGAGCACCTTGCCGTCGGCCCGGCGGGCGACCGTCCCGTCCGGGCCTCTCTTGCTCATGTTGGCGCGGTGGATCTCGGCGATCACCTCGTCGAGGTCGATGCCGTGCACCAGGGCCGTGCCGTAGGCCACGTACACCACGTCGGCCAGCTCGTGCGCGAGCCGGTCCAGCGGTCCCTCCACCGCGACCTCGGCCACCTCCGCGGCCTCCTCGGCGAGCAGTTCACCGCGGTGGGCGGCCAGTTCCGGGTCCACCTCCGTCGGCGTGCTGCGGGCGTCGAGACCGAAGGCGTGGTGGAACTCGCTGACGAGGCGGGCGGGCGACGTGCTCGTACGGCCGGCGGGCGAAGTGGTCATACGGCGACTCTAACGGCGGCCACTGACAACGCCCCTCGGCCCGTGCGGATCCCCGCGGCCTCCGCTCCCCGGTTCCCGGAGTGCCCCCGGCCCTGGTCAGTGGAGCGCGTCGCCTGGCAGGATCGCCGTATGTCCAAGGTCTTCCCCCGGCTCGGCAGGCGCCGAGCGTTGCAGGGCGCGGCCGTCGGTGCCGTCGCCCTCGCGCTGCTGCTGTGGTGGCTGCTGCCCTTGGGCGAGAAGCCGCCGAGCGGGACGATCGTGTTCAGCACCGGCACGTCCCGCGGGGTCTACCAGGAGTACGGCGAGCGGCTGCGCACCGAGCTGGGCAGGGACATGCCGGGCCTGAAGGTGAAGCTGCTCACCAGCGCCGGCTCCCAGGAGAACGTCCAGCGGGTGGCGACCGGGCAGGCCGACTTCACCATCGCGGCGGCCGACGCGGTGGCGACGTACAAGCTGCGGCACGGCAGCGGCGCCGGGCGGCTGCGCGGTGTGGCCCGGCTCTACGACGACTATGTGCACCTCATCGTCCCGCGCGACTCGGACCTCAGGAGCATCGCCGACCTGCGGCACAAGCGGGTGGCGACCGGACTGCCCGATTCCGGGGTGCGGCTGATAGCCGACCGGGTGCTGCGGGCCGCCGGTATCGACCCGCGCAAGGACATCACGCCGGTCGCGGACGGCATCGACACCGGGCCCGCGCGGCTGCGGGACGGGAAGATCGACGCCTTCTTCTGGTCCGGCGGCCTGCCCACGAAGGGACTGGTGGCGCTGGCACAGCAGGGCGGGTTCCGGTTCCTGCCGATCGACGACACCCTCGTCACCCGGCTGCACGGCCAGGGCGAGGGCGCGCGCTACTACCGGACCACCAAGATCCCCGAGTCGGCCTACCCCAACGTGCAGCAGGGGGCGCAGGTTCCGACGATCGCCGTGTCCAACCTGCTGATGACCCGCACGGACGTGGACCCCCGGCTGACCGAGTGGGTGACCCGTACGGTGATCAAGAGCCGGGACGGCATCGGCGCCCATGTGCATTCCGCCCAGCTCGTCGATCTGCGCACCGCCATCTACACCGCTCCCCTGCCCTTGCAGGAGGGCGCCCGGCGGTACTACCGGTCGGTCAAGCCGTAGGGGCCTCACGGTGAAGCAGTGAGAGGCCCGGGGGAAGCCCGGCAACGGAAATCCCGGAGCCGACGCCGGGCTTGGCGGAGCCTAGGAGGCGGCGTCCGCCACGCCCGCGCCGGTCTCCCCGTGCCGGGGCACCCGGACCGTCACCCGCAGCCCCCGCGGCTCGTGGTGGGCGTAGTCGATCGAGCCGCCGCCCGCACCGAGCAGCGCGCGGGTGATGGACAGGCCGAGACCCGAGCCCTTCACGTTCTGGTGCCGGCCACTGCGCCAGAAACGGTCGCCCACGCGCGCGAGTTCCTCGTCGGTGAGGCCGGGGCCGGTGTCCGTGACGACGACGGTGGTGCTGTCGCCGTCGGGGGCGACGGTGACCTCGACCGTGCCCCCCTCGGGGGAGAACTTCACGGCGTTGTCGATCACCGCGTCCAGGGCGCTGGACAGGGCGATCGGATCGGCCCAGCCGGTGGTGGGCGGGCAGTCGCCGGTCATCCGGACACCCTTGGTCCGGGCGGCCGGCGCCCAGGCGGCCACCCGTTCCTCGGCCAGCGCGCCGATGTCGGTCAGCACGAGGTCGGCCTCGGCGTGCTCGGCCAGCGCCAGGTCGAGCAGGTCGTCCAGGACCTGCGCGAGACGCTTGCCCTCGGTGCGGACCGAGGCGATCTCCTCGTTGTCCTCCGGCAGTTCGAGGGCGAGCAGTTCGATGCGCAGCAGCAGCGCCGCGAGCGGGTTGCGCAACTGGTGCGAGGCGTCGGCGACGAAGGCGCGCTGCTGTTCCAGCACGTCCTCGACGTTGTCCGCCATCTCGTTGAACGAGCGTGCCAGCCGTCTGAGTTCCGGCGGCCCGCCGGCGACCGCGACCCGGGACTTCAGGCGCCCGGTGGCGATGTCGTGGGTGGTGGCGTCCAGGATCCGTACCGGCCTGAGCACCCAGCCGGTCAGCCTGAGCGCGGCGCCGACGGCGAGCAGCATGGCCGCGATCTCACCGGCCCCGATGAGCAGCCAGCCGCGCAGGATGCGCGAACGAAGCTGCCCGGTGGGCGAGTCGGTGACCACGACCGCGACGACGTCCCCGTCCCGGATCACCGGGGAGGCGACGACGAGCCAACCGCGCTGCCAGGGCCACACCTGCCGCGGGTCATGGCTGCGCCGGCTGAGCAGCGCCTCGTCGAACGCCCTGCGCACCTCCCCCGTCCGCGGTACGAACCAGTCGCCGGGCGCGTTGGCCATGGCGGAGCCGTTGCGGTAGAAGACACCGGCGCGGATGCCGTAGACGCCGTAGTAGCTCTCCAGTTCGCTGCGCAGGGTCTCCCCGCGCTCGTCCGTGGTGGTGCGGTGGGGTCCGCCGGGCCCGTCGGTGACGAACTGGGCGAGCGCCGCGAAGCGTGCCGTGTCGTCTATCCGGTCGACGACGACCCGCTGCTGCTGCGCGGCGGCCACGCTGCCGGCGAGCGGGATGCCGAGCGCGAGCAGGACGGCCGCCAGCAGGACGATGAGCAGCGGGAGGAGGCGTGTGCGCACCCGTCCCCGCTAGGCGGCCGGGGCGACGAGCCGGTAGCCGACGCCGCGTACGGTCTCGATCAGCGCGGGCATCCGCAGCTTGGCGCGCAGGGAGGCGACGTGCACTTCCAGGGTACGACCGGTCCCCTCCCAGCTGGTGCGCCACACCTCGCTGATGATCTGTTCGCGCCGGAAGACCACACCGGGCCGCTGGGCGAGCAGGGCGAGCAGATCGAACTCCTTACGAGTCAGCTGGACGACCGAACCGCCCACGCTGACCTGGCGGGTGGGCAGTTCGATCCGGACCGGGCCGAGGAGCAGGGCGCTCTCTCCGACGGCCGCCGGGTCCTCGTGGGCGGTGCGCCGGCTGACGGCGTGGATCCGGGCGAGCAGTTCCCCGGTGTCGTACGGCTTCACGACGTAGTCGTCGGCGCCCAGGTTGAGCCCGTGGATGCGGGAGCGGACGTCGGAGCGCGCGGTGACCATGATCACCGGGGTGCTGGTGCGTTTGCGGATCTTGCCGCAGACCTCGTAGCCGTCCTGGTCGGGCAGGCCGAGGTCGAGCAGGACGACACCGAAGCCGTTGCCCTCGGGGACGAGCGCCTGGAGGGCTTCCTCGCCGCTGCGCGCGTGGGTGACCTGGAAGCCGTGCTTCGCGAGGACGGCCGACAGCGCCGCGGCGACGTGGTTGTCGTCCTCGACGAGGAGCAGTCTCATCCCGGCCCCCTCCGGTTCAGCGGTCGTACGGTCTCGGTTCGTGTCGGGCGTGTAGATCACGCGCACGCGCGCGTGCACCAGTGCAGTGACGCTGATGTACAAGGACGGCGTCAAGAGGCTTCGGGTTGCCCGTCGCTTCCGTTATCCGGCCGATACGCGCACCGGCGACAAGTGCTACGACATGTGTCCGATTGCTATCGGATCGTGATGCTCAGATCTCCCTCAGATGTGATGACGCAGGTCACAGCCCCTCACTACTGTCCTCGGAAACCCGAGGAGGACGGAGCCTGAGAGCGATGACCAATGTATCGGTGGCCAAGGAAGATGTGGCCACGTCCGACGAACTGGTCGTCCTGAGGAGCGTCAACAAGCACTTCGGCGCGTTGCACGTGCTCCAGGACATCGACCTGACGATCGCCCGCGGCGAGGTCGTCGTGGTCATCGGGCCCTCCGGGTCCGGAAAGTCGACCCTGTGCCGCACCATCAACCGCCTGGAGACGATCGACTCGGGCACGATCACGATCGACGGCAAGCCCCTGCCGCACGAGGGCCGCGAGCTGGCCCGGCTGCGGGCGGACGTGGGCATGGTGTTCCAGTCGTTCAACCTCTTCGCGCACAAGACCGTGCTCGAAAACGTGATGCTGGGTCAGGTCAAGGTCCGCAAGGCCGCCAAGAAGCAGGCCGAGGAGAAGGCCCGGGCCCTGCTGGACCGGGTCGGCGTGGGCACGCAGGCCGACAAGTACCCCGCCCAGCTCTCCGGCGGCCAGCAGCAGCGGGTCGCGATCGCGCGGGCGCTGGCGATGGGCCCGAAGGTCATGCTCTTCGACGAGCCGACCTCCGCCCTCGACCCCGAGATGATCAACGAGGTCCTGGAGGTCATGCAGCAGCTCGCGCGCGAGGGCATGACGATGATCGTGGTCACCCACGAGATGGGCTTCGCGCGATCGGCCGCCAACCGGGTGGTCTTCATGGCGGACGGCCGGATCGTCGAACAGGCCACGCCCGACCAGTTCTTCAGCAACCCGCGCAGCGACCGGGCCAAGGACTTCCTGTCCAAGATCCTGCACCACTGACGGCACGGCCGGGCCGTCCGCACCGCCCGGCCGCCGCTCCGCCCGGCCGCACCCGCCGTCCGACCGCACGCCCGCCCGGGTCCGCGTCACCCCCGCCTCAGGCACTCGTTCCTCACCACTCAGAAGGATGTTCAGCATGAAGCTCCGCAAGGTCACCGCCGCGTCGGCCGTCCTCCTCGCCCTCTCCGTGACCGCCACCGCCTGCGGCGGCGACAAGAAGGACGACGGCGCCGGTTCCTCCGACGGCGGCGCCAAGATCACCATCGGCATCAAGTTCGACCAGCCGGGCATCGGCCAGAAGACCCCGCAGGGTTACTCGGGCTTCGACGTCGACGTGGCCACCTATGTCGCCAAGAAGCTCGGCTACAACGCCGACCAGATCGAGTGGAAGGAGTCGAAGAGCGCCGACCGCGAGACCATGCTGAAGCGCGGTGACGTCGACTTCATCGCCGCCTCCTACTCGATCACCCCGGAGCGCCAGAAGCTGGTCGACTTCGCCGGGCCGTACCTGCTGGCCCACCAGGACGTGCTGGTCCGCGCGGACGACAGCAGCATCAAGTCGCCGGCCGACCTGAACAACAAGAAGCTGTGTTCGGTCACCGGCTCCACCTCCGCGCAGAACGTCAAGAACAAGCTCGCTCCCAAGGCGCAGCTCCAGCAGTACCCGACGTACTCCGCGTGCCTGACCGGTCTCCAGAACAAGGTGATCGACGCCCTGACCACGGACGACTCGATCCTCGCCGGCTACGCCGCCCAGTCCCAGTTCAAGGGCAAGTTCAAGCTCGGTGGCCTGAAGATGACCAACGAGAACTACGGCATCGGCGTCAAGAAGGGCAGCGACCTCAAGGGCAAGATCAACAAGGCGCTGGAGGCCATGGTCTCCGACGGTTCCTGGGACGCGGCCGTGAAGAAGAACTTCGGCCCGGCCGGCTACAAGAACGAGCCCGCGCCGAAGATCGGCGACATCAAGAGCTGAGGCAACGCCCGGCGGATGCGCCGTCCTCGAGGGCGGCGCATCCGGGCATCCCTACACGCGAAAGCGCGGGAGATCGTGTTCGACTTTCTTGACGGTTACGACGTACTGGGCGCCTTCTGGACGACAGTGCAGCTGACGCTGCTGTCCGCCGTGGGCTCCCTGGTCTGGGGCACTCTGCTGGCAGCCATGCGGGTGGGTCCCGTACCGCTGATGCGCGGTTTCGGCACCGCCTACGTGAACATCGTGCGGAACATCCCGCTCACGGTGATCATCCTGTTCTCCTCGCTCGGCCTCTACCAGACGCTGAACATCACCCTCGCCGCGAAGGACACCGACGCGATCAACTTCCGGCTCGCCGTGCTGGGCCTGATCGTCTACACGTCGGCCTTCGTGTGCGAGGCGATCCGGTCCGGCATCAACACGGTGCCGGTGGGCCAGGCCGAGGCCGCGCGGGCCATCGGCCTGAGCTTCTCCCAGGTGCTGTTCCTGGTGGTGCTGCCGCAGGCCTTCCGGGCGGCCGTCGGCCCGCTGACCAACGTCCTGATCGCCTTGACGAAGAACACGACCGTGGCGGCCGCGATCGGCGTCGCCGAGGCGGCCCTGCTCATGAAGGACATGGTCGAGAAGGAGGCCCAGCTGCTGCTGATCTCCGCGATCATCGCCTTCGGATTCTGCTGCCTGACCCTGCCGACCGGTCTGATCCTCGGCTGGGTGGGCAAGAAGGTGGCGGTGAAGCGATGAGCTCGGTCCTCTACGACGCCCAGGGACCGCGCGCCAAACGGCGCAACATCCTCTACACGGCGTTCTTCGTCGTCGCGCTCGCGGCCGTCCTCTGGTGGGTGTACGCGTCCCTGGACGAGAAGCACCAGCTGGACTGGGTGCTGTGGAAGCCGTTCTTCAACGGCTCCGAGGCGTACACGACGTACATCTGGCCCGGCCTGGAGAACACCCTCAAGGCGGCGGCCCTGTCGATGGTCATCGCGCTGCCGCTGGGTGCCGTCCTCGGCATAGCCCGGCTCTCGGACCACATATGGGTGCGGATCCCGGCCACGGTCGTGGTCGAGTTCTTCCGGGCGATCCCCGTCCTGGTCCTGATGATCTTCGGCAACGAGCTGTACAGCCAGTACACCGACGTCAGTTCCGACGACCGTCCGCTGTACGCCGTCGTGACCGGCCTGGTGCTGTACAACGCGTCGGTACTCGCCGAGATCGTCCGCGCGGGCATCCTCGCCCTGCCGAAGGGCCAGTCCGAGGCGGCCATGGCGATCGGCATGCGCAAGAACCAGGTGATGCGGGTCATCCTGCTGCCGCAGGCGGTCACCACCATGCTCCCGGCGATCGTCAGCCAGCTCGTGGTCATCGTGAAGGACACCGCGCTCGGCGGCGCCGTCCTCACCTTCCCCGAACTGCTCGCCTCGGCGAACACCATGAGCGGCTACTACGGCGCCAACACCATCGCCTCCTTCACGGTGGTGGCCGTGATCTTCGTGGTCATCAACTTCTCGCTGACCTCGTTCGCGAGCTGGCTGGAGGGCCGGCTGCGGCGCGGCAAAAAGTCGACCGGGGTGGTGCTCGGCGTCGACGAGACCGTGGACATCCCCGGTCACGCCGGTACCGGAACCGCGGCCTGACCCCGGATCAGAGCCGAATGCGTCACCCGGGGGCAGTGGCATGATCGCCACTGCCCCCGGTCGCTTGACGCAAACTCTGCCAATGGGTTGCATACGTTGTGTGATCGTGCACCCCGCTCCTCCTTCCTGTTCACTTGTCCATGTCAGGGCATCATCACGAGCAGGGGGCGCCACACCGTGGACCCGGTGATCATCGTCGGAGCGGGGCCCGTCGGGCTCACGCTCGCCCTGGCGCTGGCGCGTCAGCAGGTGCCGTCCATCGTGCTGGACGAGGGCGTCGGCAAGGAGGAGCCCCGCCCGGCGCGCACCGTCGTCCTGCGCGCGGACACGGCCGCCCTGCTGGAGCGGCTGACCGGGGTCGCGCTCGCGGAACAGGGCGTGCGCTGGGCCGGCTGGCGGTCGGTCAGGCGCAAGCAGGTGATGAGCGAGATCACCTTCACCGAGACCGGAACCGCGCCGCTGCACATCGCCCAGCATGTGCTCACGGACCTCCTGCGCGGGGCCATCGCCATGGAACCCCTGGTGGAGACGGCGGTGGAGAGCCGTCTGGACGCCATCGAGCAGGAGCGTTCCGGCATCACCGCGCGCACCCGTGGCCCCAAGGGGACTTGGTGGCGCGGCAGTTACCTGGTCGGCTGCGACGGTGCCCGCTCGACCGTGCGCAAGCTCCAGGACATCCGCTTCCCGGGCCGTACGGCGGTGGAGCGGCACGCGGTCGCCGCGCTGCGCACGGAACTTCCGTGGGAGGGTCACGCGTTGCTCCATCGGATGCCGCCGTGGCGGTCGTCCGGGCCCTCGGCCGGGGAGGTGACCGCCCGCCCCCTCCCGGACGGCGTGTGGCGCCTGGACTGGCTGCTGCCGCCGAGCAAGGACCTGGTCACCCCCGAGCTCCTGCTGGCCCGGATCCATGAGACCCTCACGGGCTGGACGGACGGCACCACACCGGTGTACGAGCTGCTCGACACCGGCGTCCACACGGTCCACCACCGCCTCGCCCGCCGGTGGCGCGCGGGCCGGGTCTTCCTCGCCGGGGACGCGGCCCACCTGCTCGGCGCGCTCGGCACCCAGGGGCTCGACGAGGGCCTCAGGGACGCCGACAACCTCGCCTGGAAGCTGGCCACGGCCTGGCACCACGGTCCGGACGAGGCCCTGCTGGACAGCTACCAGACCGAGCGGCGCGCGCGGGTCGCCGCCCGGCTGCGCGCCGCAGACCAGGCCCTGCCGGTGCTGCGCGGCGGGGGCGGGCTGCGCCACATCGTCCCGGGCGCGGCCCGCAACCAGGACGCGCTGCTCACCGACGGCCACCTCGGCCGCGGTCCGCTCGGCGCGCCCGGCACGTACGCCGACTCGCCGCTCGCACCCAGGCGGCTGGAAGGGGAGATCCCGGTCGACACCCCGCCCGGCGCACCGGTCACCGACGTCCGGGTCACGGCGGAGGACGGCTCCTTCGTCCAGCTGCGCGACCGGCTCGGCCGTGGCGCGCTGCTCGTCGTGCTCATCGCGCCCGGCACGGGTGTCTGGGACCGCAAGCACTGGATGTCCGCCGGGGTGATGCCCCGGCTCGCGGCGGCCGTGGCCGCGCTGCCGAACCCCGCCGAGCTCCTGGTGGCCGAGAGCTACCCGGGAGCGCCGGCGCACAGCGTGCTGCTCGTCCGCCCCGACGGCCACCTGGTCACCGCGCTGAGCGGAGTCCGCCCGGCCGACCTGTACGCGGCGGCCGAGGCCACGATGGGGGGCGCGGCGCAGACGGGGGAGGCGGAGCAGGAGGAGGAGAGGGAGAGTCAGAAGGAGGGGGAGGCGGCGGAGGCCGGCTCGGGCGCACGCTGACGGCACCCGCTCGTGCACCGAGGACGGATTCCGGCGACGGCTCCCACCGCGCGCCGACCGTGTTCCGTGGGGGGGCTCCCGTACGCGCCCGACCGCGTTCCGTGGGAGGCTCCGTACGCGCCGACCACACCTCCGCGCACCCCCGTCCACAAGGTGACACCCGGTTGACCGCGGTGCGGCGGCAATGCTGTACTCCGGACCGTGACCGACACCTGTGTGCGCCTGTGGCGGAGGGTCCATATGGACCTCGTCCGCTATGCGGGCTGCGTGTGTCGCCCGTCCTGCTGAATTCGCATCCTCTCCCCCCTTTCCGGGCGCCGTCGCGCGCCCGTTCCGCGAACGCTCCTCAGGACGGTGTACGTGTCTGTCCCCTCCCCCACCCCTTCCCTGCCCACGTCCCTCTCCCCCGCCTCCGGCCCGGCGCCCACCCAGGCGGACCTCCTGGACTTCGTCCGGCGTACGGCGGCCGACGCCGAGCTGATCGCCTCCCTACCGCTCGATCCCGAGGGCCGCACCTGGGTACGGCTGGAGGGCCCCGGCGGCAGCGAGGCCTGGCTGATCGGCTGGCCGCCCGGTACCGGCACCGGCTGGCACGACCACGCCGACTCGGTCGGCGCCTTCCTCACCGCTTCGGGCGAGCTCACCGAGAACTCCCTCGCCGCCCGGCTGCCCACCGACGGCTGGAAGACCCTGGAGCTCACCGAGGGGGTGGACCGGGTACGGCGGCTGCCCGCCGGACAGGGCCGCGCCTTCGGCCGCCACCATGTGCACGAGGTGCTCAACGAGTCCCGCGAGCGACACGCGATCTCCGTCCACGCCTACTACCCGCCGCTGCCCCGGATCCGCCGCTACAGTCGCACGGACCAGGTGCTGCGCCTGGAGCAGGTCGAACGCCCGGAGGACTGGCAGTGAGCGGCACGATCGAGCAGCCGGGGACCACGGGTGTGACGGCGGAACGGCCGCTGGGCATCGACGAGTTGCTGGAGCGCGTGCGAGCCGGCTACCAGCGCGTCGGGGCGCGGGAGGCGCATGAGGCGGCGCGGTCCGGCGACGCGCTCCTGGTCGACATCCGGTACGCCGCCCTGCGCGACCGGGACGGGCTCATCCCGGGCGCCGTCGTGGTCGAGCGCAACGAACTGGAGTGGCGACTCGACCCCCAGGGCAGTCACCGCCTCCCCGAGGCCACCGGCCACGACCTGCGGATCGTGGTGATCTGCAACGAGGGCTACGCCTCCAGCCTCGCCGCCGCCTCCCTCCACCAGCTGGGCCTGCACCGGGCGACGGACCTGGTGGGCGGCTTCCAGGCGTGGCGCGCGGAGGGCCTGCCGGTCCGCCCGGCGACGCCCTGACCGACACGGACCCTGGTCGGCGCTGAACGTCCTGACCAGCGCTGGACGTCCTGGTCGGCACCGGACGTCCTGACCGACACCGGACTCTGGCCGGCGCTGGCCGTCCTGACCGGCGCCGACCGGGAACCCGCACGCCCGAGGGCCGGGTACTACTCCTTCGCCGTGGCCACGGTCACCGCCCGTACCCGGAGCGCCGCGCGCCCCGGTACGGCAGTGGCGACGAGCGCGAGGAGACCGGCGACCGCGACGACGCCGACGTAGAGCAGCGGGGTGACCGTCGGGGCGGCCCGGCCCGTCATGCCGACGCTGAACGCGGTGAGCACGGCGAGGGCGATACCGCTGCCGACCGACGTGGCGAGGAGCAGGACGGACAGCGCCTCGGTACGCAGCATGCGCAGCACCTGACGGCGGGTCGCACCGGCGAGGCGGAGCAGTGCGAACTCCCGGACACGCTCGGCGACCGACATGGCGAGCGTGTTCACCACGGCGATGGCGGTGAAGGCCAGGACGAGCCCCATGGCCAGGTAGTTGACCTCGGCGTTCGCCTGCTGCCGATCGGCCTGGAGGGCGGCGGCGGCGGCTGGCGAAAGAATTCTCAGTCCCGGGAACTCACGGAGAGTAGTCGCGAGTTGTGTCTGTGTACGGGTCGTACGGACGAGGACGGAGGAGGCGAGCGGGTTGTCCACGTGGGGGGCCACGAGGTCGTGGGCGAGGGTGAGGTCGCCGAAGCCGAGACCCCGGGCGTAGACGGCGGCGACGGTCAGCGTGGCGGGCGTGCCGTCGCCGAGCGTGAGTCTCAGGGTGCTTCCCGGCTTCAGGTGCTGCTGGTCGGCGGCCAGTTCGCTGACGGCGACGGTGCCGGGGCCGAGCCGGTCGAGGGAGCCGGCGGTCACCTTCGGGTCCCAGGTGCGGGTCAGACCCGCCGGGGTGACGCCCTGTGCGGGGTACTTGTCGAGGCCGACGCGGACGGTCGTACGGACCACCTCGGTGACGGTGTCGTGCCGTGCGCGCAGTCGCTCGGCGGCCTCGCCGGGGACACCCGGTCCCTGGGCGGCGACGACCCAGTCGGCCCGGACACCCTCGCGGACCTGGGCGCGGGCGGCGTCGCCGAGGGTGTCCTGGACGAACAGGACGGTGCAGGTCATGCCGACGAGCAGGGTGAGGGGGGTGACGACGGAGGCCATGCGGGCGGCGTTGGCGCGCAGGTTGGCGGTGGCGAGCCGGCCGCCGTGACCGGTGAGCCGGAGCGGGCCGGCGAGCAGCAGCGCGGCGGCCTTGACCAGGAGGGGACCGAGCAGGGCGACGGAGGCGGACAGGACGACGACGGCGAGGAAGGTCACGGGAGTCGAGGCGGGCTCGGTGCGCAGGGAGGTGAGGAGGACGACGAGGACGACTCCGCCGGCGAGGAGCAGCAGCCCGGCGGCGATGCGGCCCCAGGCGGGCCGGGTGCGCTCGGTCCTGGCTTCGGCCAGGGCCTCGGCCGGGCGGATCCGGGCGATCCTGCGGGAGGCGATCCGGGCCGCCGCCCAGGCCCCGAGACAGGTGGCGACGAGAGCGGCGAGCGGCGGGAAGACACTGACGGTGCGGTCGAGCGTGTCGGGTACGGCGCCCAGGGCGACGAACCTGGTGTGCAGCAAGCCGCCGAGCGGCAGCCCGAGCAGGGCACCGGCCGTGCCCGCCGCCGCGCCGACGATCAGCGCCTCCCGGCCGAGCAGCTTGCGGATCTGCCCGGAGGTGGCAGCGATGGCCCGCAGCAGGGCGAGTTCGCGGTGGCGCTGCTGGACGGTGAGCGCGAAGGTGCCGACGACCACGAGCACCGCCACCAGCAGCGAGGTGCCACCCATGGCCCCGCCCATGCTGACCAGCCGGGTACGGGCCGCAGCCGCGTCCAGGAACTCCACCGGACCGCGGGCGTCCCCGGTGCTGACCTGGGCCGTGGTGCCGTGCAGCGCCCGCGCCAGAGCCCGGTGGACCCGCTCGGGGTCCGCCCCCTTGGCCGGCAGTACACCGAACGCGGTGACCTGCCCGGGGTGCGCGGCCAGTCTGCGGGCCTCGCCGGCGGAGAAGAACAGGGCCGTCTGGTGGCGTACGGCGGAGGCCGGGGTGGCGATACCGGTGATCCGGTAGGCGCGCGGGGCCTGGGTGGACTGCACGGTGAGCCGGTCGCCGGGCCGCAGCCGGGCCCGCGCGGCGAGGTCGCCGTCGATGACGACGTCACCGGCGGCCTGGGGGGCGCGGCCCGTTGTCAGCCGGTACGGGGTCAGCGCGGCGGAGTCCCAGGCATGGCCGTAGGCGGTACGGCCGCCGGTGCCGGCCGGAGTCAACGGCTGGGCGAGGAAGGTGAGTTCGGGGACGACCCGGGCCACGCCGGGGGTGTGGGCGAGGGTGCCGCGCAGGTTCTCGGACAGCCAGGCGCGCTCGGCGATGGGCTTCGCCTTGTGCTTGACCTTGGTCTTGCCCTTCTTGTGCTTGACGGTGGTCCGATGCACGTACTGGTCGGCGGAGACAACGACGGGAGCGGCGGCGTAACGCTCGGTACGGATGGTGCCGCGCAGGCCGGTGTCCAGGAGGGTGCCGCAGGCGGTGATCAGAGCGGCCGCGCACATCAGGGCGAGGAAGGCGCCGAGAAACCCCGCCTTGCGGGCGCGGACCGATTGCAGGGCGTAACGCAGCATCATGGGGACGGGCTCTCTTCTGTTGTACGCATCGGCTGTGTCGTGCGCTGGGCGCGCGTACAGACTCGCCGGTGCGGGGGTGGGAGAGCACTGCGGTGGCCCGGCGTCTTGCGACGGGGGCCACCCCGACCGTCCACAGCGGGGGCTAGCCCCACCCCGGGACACCCGTCACAAGCCCCCGACTGACCCGTCAGGCCTCCCCATCCCGAGCAGCCGCCGCGCCCCGTGCCGAGCAGCCCTCTCGCCCCTCCGTACCGAGCAGCCGTCGCACCCCTCGTCCCGAGGAGCCCTCTCGCCCCTCCGTCTCTGAGGAGCAGTGAGAAGCCCTTACCCCGAGGAGCAGTCAGAAGCCTCCATCCCGGGGACCGGTCAGAAGTCGCCGTCTCCGAGGAACTCCGTGTCCTCGCCCTCTTCCTCCAGGGCCTGGCGGACGACCCTGAGGGCCATGCCCTCGGGGTAACCCTTGCGGGCGAGCATGCCCGCGAGCCGGCGCAGCCGCTTGTCCCGGTCGAGGCCACGGGTGGCCCGCAGTTTGCGGGCGACGAGTTCGCGGGCGGTCGCCTCCTCCTGCTCGGAGTCGAGCTGGGCGACCGCGTCCTCGATCAATGCCGAGTCGACCCCCTTGGTACGCAGCTCCCGGGCGAGCGCACGGCGGGCGAGCCCCCGGCCATGGTGCCGGGACTCCACCCAGGCGTCCGCGAAGGCACTGTCGTCGATGAGCCCGACCTCCTCGAACCGTGACAGCACCTCCTCGGCCGCGTCCTCGGGGATCTCCCGCTTGCGCAGGGCGTCCGCAAGCTGCTTGCGGGTGCGCGGGGTCCCGGTGAGCAGGCGCAGGCAGATCGCCCGGGCCCGCTCGACCGGGTCCGCTGAAGGCTCCCCCCGCTCGTCCCTCGCCGAGGGAGGGCCGTCTTCGTCCTCACCGGGTCCGGACGCGTCGCCGAACCCGCGCCGCCGGCCACGCCCCCGGCGACCGCTGCGCGCTCCCCCGGCCCGCCCGGACCCACGACCGCCGAGCGAACCGCCCCCGTACGGCTCGCCGTCCTCGTCTCCCAGGTCCGCACCGCCGTCACCGCCGTGGCCGCCGGTCCCGCGGTACGCGTCGTATCCGTCGTACGCGCCGAAGCCGTCGTCCCCGAGTCCACCGCCCCGGTGTCCGCCGTCACCGTCCGGGGCGGAGTCCGGGTGGCCTCCGGTGCCCCTCCCCCGTGGGGCACCGGGGGTGGCGTACTCGTACTCGGCCCAGTCGGTTCGTCGTGTCACGGGTCAGCTCTTGGCTGCGGCGGCCTTGGGCTTGGTGGCCTTGGCGGCTGCCGGGGCGGGGGCCGACTTGGCGGGGTCGTCGGCCGCCGCGGTGGTGACCGCCGCGTCGGCGCCCGGCTCGGCGGCGGGCTCCTCCGGCCGGACTCCCACGCCCAGCTTCTCCTTGATCTTCTTCTCGATCTCGTTGGCCAGGTCGGGGTTGTCCTTGAGGAAGTTGCGCGCGTTCTCCTTGCCCTGGCCGAGCTGGTCGCCCTCGTACGTGTACCAGGCGCCGGCCTTGCGCACGAAGCCGTGCTCCACGCCCATGTCGATCAGACCGCCCTCGCGGCTGATGCCCTGGCCGTAGAGGATGTCGAACTCGGCCTGCTTGAAGGGCGGCGCGACCTTGTTCTTGACCACCTTGCAGCGCGTGCGGTTGCCGACCGCCTCCGTGCCGTCCTTCAGGGTCTCGATGCGGCGGATGTCGATACGCACCGAGGCGTAGAACTTCAGCGCCCGGCCACCGGTCGTGGTCTCCGGGGAGCCGAACATCACGCCGATCTTCTCGCGGAGCTGGTTGATGAAGATCGCGGTGGTCTTGGACTGGTTGAGCGCACTGGTGATCTTCCGCAGGGCCTGGCTCATCAGGCGGGCCTGAAGACCCACGTGGCTGTCGCCCATCTCGCCCTCGATCTCCGCGCGCGGGACGAGCGCGGCGACGGAGTCGATGACGATGAGGTCCAGGGCACCGGAGCGGACCAGCATGTCCACGATCTCCAGGGCCTGCTCGCCGTTGTCCGGCTGGGACAGGATGAGGTTGTCGATGTCGACGCCGAGCTTGCGCGCGTACTCGGGGTCGAGGGCGTGCTCGGCGTCCACGAAGGCGACCTGGCCGCCGGCCTTCTGCGCGTTCGCCACGGCGTGCAGGGTCAGGGTCGTCTTACCGGAGGACTCCGGTCCGTAGATCTCCACGACACGGCCGCGCGGCAGGCCGCCGACGCCGAGGGCGACGTCGAGGGCGGTCGATCCGGTCGGGATGACCTCGATGGGCTCCTTGGACCGCTCGCCCATGCGCATGACCGCGCCCTTGCCGAATTGCCGTTCAATCTGCGCGAGCGCGGCGTCGAGCGCCTTCTCGCGGTCGGTTCCTGCCATGGGTTCCACCCGGTTTGCTTGAGTCGATCGCTTCACGTCAAAGACGCTAACGCCTGCCACTGACAATGCGCCCCGACGCAGGCCCAGCCTGTGGATAACCGAGGGACATCTACCCGCGAATCGGGACGAAATCCCCAGCCGAAAGCCTCGCCTGAGCCTCCATAAGAATGGATGTTCGATTTTCGTGTCAAGCGCGCCACCCGGCACCGGACGGGGCTTGCGCAGGGTGGGCGGAGATGAACGACGACGACCGGACGCCGGCCCTGTTCCGCGCCCTGGACAGCCTGCCCGGACCGCACCACCTGGAGTACCCCGACGGCTTCGACCACGCCGGGGCCCGGCTCCGGGCGACGGGACTGCGGGACCGGCTCACCCAGGACTTCGGCCGGTCCTGCCGGCTCGACGAGGGCATCCAGGACGCGAGCTTCTCCTTCTCCGTGGACATCCCGGCCGAGGCGACCGGGGCCGGGGTGTCCATCGCCGTGCGGCTGAGCAACTACGGCGATCTGGCGGTGGTCACCACGCCGGAGCCCGGCAGCCATGACGACCTGGACGACGCCGTGCGCGAGGGAGCGCTGTCCCAAGCGGACCGCGACCGGATCACGGCCGCCCTGTCCGACCTGGGCTACCGGCTGGTCGCCCCACGGCTGCTCCAGCGGCCGTACGACGGCGTGACGTGGCTCGTCGACGAGGGCCACGCGACCTGGTGGACCCGGTTCTTCGACCACCTGTGACACGGGCCGGCCTGCTCCCGGTGACGTAGCACGGGTGTCTCCGGCCGGACGACGACCGCGCGGGCCGCGCCCGGAAGCCTTGGGCCCATGAAGATGCCGCGTGCCGCCGTCGACCGCCTCTGTCACACGACGGGGCTGCTCCTCGTCCTGTCCGGCCTCGTCCACCTGGTGGTGTTCGCGGTCGACGGCGGCCCCTGGGACGGTCCCGTCTCCTGGCGCAAGCCCGTCACGTTCGGGCTCTCGTTCGGGGCGACGCTGATCGCGGTCACGTGGGTCACGTCGTACCTGCGGACCGGTGACCGGCCGCGCTCGGTCCTGCTGCTGGTCTTCGCCGCGGACTGCGTGGTGGAGGTGGGCGGCATCACCCTCCAGGCGTGGCGCCGGGTGCCCTCGCACCTGAACAGGGAGACCCCCTTCGACACGGTGGTGTCCATGACGCTCGCGGTGGGCGGCGGCGTCCTGGCGGTCCTGCTCACCGTCTTCGCCGTCGCGTCCTTCCGGCACCGGCCGGCGGGCCCCGCCGGCATGCCGCTCGCCGTGCGTTCCGGTTTCGCGCTCCTGCTGATCGCGCTGGCCTCCGGTGCGGCGATGATCGCGCGCGGGGTCGTCCTGACGCGGACCGGCCACCAGGAGGCGGCCTATCGCTCGACGGCCCCGCTCAAGCCGCTGCACGGCGTGAGCCTGCACGCGGTCCTCGTCCTGCCCCTGCTGGCCCGGCTGCTGTCCCGCACCCCGTGGGACGAGCGGACGCGCCGGCGGATCGTGGCCGTGGCGGCGGGCTGCTACTCGGCGGCCGTCGTCGTGGCCGCCGGGTGGGCGCTCCTGACGTACTGAGGCGGCGCGGATGCGCGCGGGCAGCTACGGCCGCTGTACCCCGCCGGAGCGGCGCTCGACCCAGAGCCGGCGCACGCGCGTGAGCATCCCGGGGCCGCCCGGGCCGCTGCCGCCGCGCCCGTGCACCCGGGGGTCGTCCGTGACGGCGTACCGCTTCACGTACGCCCCCAGGAACGCCTGGAGCGTGGCCACCGCCGGGATGGCGATCAGCGCGCCGACCGCGCCCAGCAGCGCGGTGCCCGCGACGACCGAGCCGAAGGCGACCGCCGGGTGGATGTCGACCGTCTTGGCGGTCAGCTTGGGCTGGAGCATGTAGTTCTCGAACTGCTGGTAGATCACGACGAAGATCAGCACCCAGAGCGCGTACCAGGGGTTGACGGTGAACGCGATCAGCATCGGCAGCGCGCCCGCGAGGTACGTGCCGATGGTGGGGATGAACTGCGAGACCAGGCCCACCCAGACACCGAGCACGGGCGCGTACGGCACGCCGAGGGCCTCCAGCAGGATGTAGTGGGCGATGCCGGAGATGAGCGCCATGAGGCCGCGCGAGTACAGATAGCCGCCCGTCTTGTCGACGGCGATCTCCCAGGCGCGCAGCACCTCGGCCTGCCGTGCGGGCGGCAGGACGGAGCACAGGGCGCGGCGCAGCCGGGGGCCGTCGGCGGCGAAGTAGAAGGAGAACAGCGCGACCGTCAGCAGCTGGAAGAGCCCGCCGAGCACCTGGGCGGAGACGTCGAGGACTCCGGCCGCGCTGTTCTGCACGTACTTGCGCAGCCAGTCGGAGTGGAGCACGCCCTCCTGGACGTCCACCCGTCTGAGGTCGGTGTGGAAGGTCTGGTTGATCCAGTGGATGAGCGAGTCGAGGTAGCCCGGGAAGCCCTCGATCATCTTGACGATCTGGCCGGCCAGCATGGACCCGAGCAGGGTGACGAACCCGGCGGCGAAGACCGTCAACCCGAGGAAGACCAGGAAGGTGGCGAGGCCCCTGCGCATGCCACGGGTCGCCATCCGGCTGACCGCGGGCTCGATCGCGAGGGCCAGGAAGAACGCGATCAATATGTTGATCAAGAGTCCGGTCAGCTGGTGGAAGGCCCAGCTGCCGAGCTGGAACGCGGCGATCAGCGCGAGCGCGAGCACCATGGCACGCGGCAGCCAGCGCGGCATCCGGGCGGCCGGAGCGACGGCGCCGGGGGCCGGAGGCGGGCCGGGCGGGGTCGTAGCGGCCGGAGCTGCCTGCCCGGGGGACGGCTCGCCGTCCTCGGGAGTGAATACCAGGGGGTCCTCGTTGGGTGCCACGCGCCCAGTCTCGCCCACGCCACTGACAACCGGCGCCCCGCGGCGATCTTCGTGACAGATCAGTGCCGTACTGTCGACTTCTTCACCGGCAAACCCGGCATTTCGACCGACGTGTCAGCGCCTCTCACCCGGCACGTCCATCACCGCGCAGACCACGCGCCACACCTCCTTGGCCTCCCAGCCCGCGTCCAGCGCCTGGTTCACCGTGCGTCCGCCCAGTTCCGCCATCACGTGATCGCGCGCGAAGGTGTCGGCGTACCCCGGACCGAAGTGTTCCGCCATCCGCTGCCAGAAGACCGTCAACCGCATGACACCAGTATCCCGCCCCTGAGGGTGGGCCTTGCCCGGGAGCACCTGCCGAGACCGCTTTCCGTCCTACGGTCTGACGCATGGCCGAAACAGGAGCTTCCCCACCCCCCTCCACGCCCCCGGCGCGCTCCCCGCTCTTCCGCGCCGAACAGTTCGTGTGGCTCACCGCGCGCGTGCTGGAGCAGCACCTCTTCGCGTACCACTTCCTGCGCGGCAGCCCGGAGGCGGTGGAAGCGGCACTGGACGCCTACCGCAACGAGGACGGGGGCTACGGGCACGCGCTGGAGCCCGATCTGCGCGGACCGGTCAGCCAGCCTCTGCACACGGCGCACGCCCTGCGCGTGCTGGACGCCATCGGGCGCTGCGGCGGCCAGCGGGTGGAGCGCGTGTGCCGCTATCTGACCTCCGTGTCCACCCCGGACGGCGCCCTGCCGGCGATCCTCCCCGGTCAGCGCGGGTATCCGACGGCGCCGTTCGTCCCGGTCGTCGACGATCCGCCCAGCGATCTGCTGGCCACCGGGCCGGTGGTCGGGCTGCTGCACCGCAACGAGGTGTGGCATGCCTGGCTGTTCCGGGCCACCGACTTCTGCTGGCAGGTGGTGGAGTCCCTGGAGAAGTCCCACCCCTACGAGGTGCAGGCCGCCGTGACCTTCCTGGACTCCGCTCCCGACCGCCCGCGCGCGCAGGCCGCCGCCGACCGGCTGGGCCGCCTGGTGCGGGAGCAGCGGCTCTCTGCGCTGGACCCTGACCGGCTCGACGCGTTCCCGGTCGCGTCCGGCTATGCCCCGGGCGAGCACCACTTCCCGCACGACTTCGCCCGGAGCCCGGACTCGCTCGCGCGCGCGTGGTTCACGGACGACGAGATGACGCGCTCGCTGGACCACTTGGCCGCCGGGCAGGAGGAGGACGGCGGCTGGCCGGTCCGGTGGCGCCGGTGGGCCCCCGCGCCCGCCCTGGAGGCGCGCTCCCTGGTGACGATCGAGGCCCTGTGCACCCTGCGCGCCTACGGCCGTTTCGTGGGCTGACCGGTCCTGGCCACGGTCCGGGGCCCGCCGTCCGCGGGGGCGACCCGCTCGGCCACCGAGGGCCGCCTCACGCGCCGGCCGCCCGCCCCCGCTGACGCGCGGACCGTCTGTCTCACCCGCCGACGGCCCGTACGCCCGCCGTCACCACCACGGCCGCCGCGACGACCAGCAGGAACGGCGCGCGCAGCACGAGTGCCACGGCCGCCGCGCCGAGCCCGGCGGCCCGGGCGTCCAGCGACAGCGCGTGCCCGTCGGCGAACGTCTGCTGGGCCGTGAGCGCGGCGAGCAGGGCGACCGGCAGCAGGGCGGCGAGCCGCCGCACGTACGGCCGCTCGACGGCGTGTGCCGGGACCAGCAGGCCGGCGAGCTTGACGGCGTAGCAGCCGAGGGCGGTCACGCCGATCGCGATCCAGATGTTCACCGGTTCCCCTCCGAGCCGTCCAGGTCCTCCCGTGGGCTACGGCCCCCGCGCCGGCCCTCCGCGAAGAGGGCCAGCGGGGCCGCCAGTGCCGCCACCAGCACCGGCACACCGGCCGGCAGGACGGGCAGCAGACCGAGGCCCAGCAGGACGGCGAGGCCCGCGACCGCACGCTCCGTGGCCGTCTTCAGCATCGGGGCGAGCAGCGCCAGGAACACGGCCGGCCCCGCCGCGTCCAGGCCCCACGCGCGCGTGTCACCGATCGCCCGCGCACCCAGGGCGCCGAGCAGCGTGGTCAGGTTCCACAGCACGTACAGGCTGAGCCCGGTGACGGTGAAGCCGAGCCGCGCGGCCCGCCGGGTCGGCTGGGCCAGGGTGACCGCGGTGGTCTCGTCGATCACCCACTGCGCGGCGAACGGCCGTACCGCGCGCGGGAGGGCGAGGAGCTGGGAGAGCCGCAGTCCGTAGAAGGCGTTGCGCACGCCCAGGAAGAGGGCACCCGCGGCGGCCGTGAACGGGTTGCCGCCGGCGGCGAGCGCCCCGACCAGCGCGAACTGGGAGGCGCCGGTGAACACCAGGAGACTGAGCGCGCAGGTCTGGAGCAGTCCGAGTCCGCTGCCGGCCGAGGTCACTCCGAAGGCGAATCCGGACAGGCCCACGGCGACGCCGACCCCGAGGGCGTCCCGTACGACGGCCGCGTCCGGCTTGTCCGCGCCGTCGGAGGTCTGGTTCGTGAGTGCTATGTGCTGTGCCACGCCCCGGACGGTACGGGCGGCCGTCAGCCCGCGTCTTGTACGTTCTTGCGCTCTCTCGGCCCCGCGTGATCCCCCAGCTCCGCGCGCTCACCGAAGCCGGCGCGCTCGCGCTGGTACGCGCCCGGGGGCACGCCGACGATCCGGGCGAAGTGCCGGTTGAGGTGGGGCTGGTCGGTGAAGCCGACGGCGACGGCCGCCTCGGCAGGGGGCGTCCCCGCGTCCAGCAGCAGCCGCGCGTGGCGCACGCGGGCGTCGGTCAGCCAGGTGTGCGGCGGCATGCCGTAGGCGTCGCGGAACGCCCGCAGCAGGGCGAACGGGCTGGTCCCGAGGTCGGCGGCCAACTGTTCCAGGGTCGGCGGTGCGGCCATCCGCTCCTCCAGCACCGCACGCGCGCGTGCCGCGATCCGCGCGCCGGCCGTCCGGGGCCGCCGCTGGGGCAGGGGGCCGCCGTTCAGCCGCAGCAGCCTGGTCACGGCGACCCGCAGGAGCGTGTCGGCGGCCAGGGCGTTGCCCTCGTCGGCGGCGCGCAGCACCTGGTGCACCAGGCGGACGGTGCCGGGGTCGTCGAGGACGGGGCTGACGAAGCCCGGCGTGCCCCGGAGGGTGGTGGTCTCGGCGGCGATCGCGGCGACCACGTCCGGCGACGGGTACAGGGCGCCGTACCGCCAGCCCTCGGGCACCCCGGCCCGGCCGGTGTGCGGCGTGTCCGGGTTGACGAGGGCGAGCGCTCCCGCACCGGCGGAGACGTCGGAGCCCCGGTGGTGGAAGACCTCGACGCCGTCGGCGATGGCCGCGATCACGAAGTTCTCGTGGGTGTGCCGGATGAAGGTCTTGCGGATGTACCGGGCCCGCAGCAGGTCGACCCCGGGCAGCTCCGCGTACCGCCAGTGCCGTGCCCGCTCCCCTGAACCCGCCATGGGCCCATTGTCCGCCCCGCCCACCACCCCGCCGGCTCCGCCCGTTCCGCCGCTACCCCGCCGGCTCCTTCCGTCCCGGCCCGGCTCCGCACGGTCGGACCCCGCTCGCACGGTCGGCCCCGGCTCCCCCCGACTCCGCAGGTCCAGCCGGCCACGGGCCCTGCCCCCGCCCCGCCCCGCACGCTCGGCTCGGCAGCGGTCAGCACCGGCCATCGCCCCGCGGCGCCCCGCCCGATCCCGAGCGCCCACAGCCCCTCGCCGCCGGCGCGACCGCCCACGCCCCTCGGCACTCCGCGTCACACGCCCGTACTCGCCCCGTTTGCCCAGGTCAGGGCGATTGTCAGTGGGTGGGTGCAGGATGGACGCATGGTCAGCTCCGCACACCGAGCCCTCGACGGCTTCTCCCCCGCGACCCGCGGCTGGTTCACGGGGGCCTTCTCCGCGCCCACCGCGGCCCAGGCGGGCGCGTGGCAGGCCATCGGGGAGGGCTCGGACGTGCTGGTTGTCGCCCCGACCGGCTCCGGCAAGACGCTGGCCGCGTTCCTCGCCGCCCTCGACCAGCTGGCCTCGACCCCGCCCCCGGCCGATCCGAAGAAGCGCTGCCGGGTGCTGTACGTGTCCCCGCTGAAGGCCCTGGCGGTCGACGTCGAGCGCAATCTGCGCAGCCCGCTGACCGGTATCCGCCAGGAGTCCGTGCGGCTGGGCCTGCCCGAGCCCGAGGTCAGGGTCGGCATCCGCTCCGGCGACACCCCGGCCGCCGAGCGCCGCGCCCTGTCCACGCGCCCGCCGGACATCCTGATCACCACCCCCGAGTCGCTGTTCCTGATGCTGACGTCGGCCACGCGCGACGCGCTCACGGGCGTGGAGACGGTGATCCTGGACGAGGTGCACGCGGTAGCGGGCACCAAGCGCGGCGCGCACCTCGCGCTCTCCCTGGAGCGGCTGGACGAGCTGCTGCCCAAACCCGCCCGCCGGATCGGCCTGTCGGCAACCGTGCGCCCGGTGGACGAGGTGGCCCGGTATCTGTCCCCCCGCCGCAAGGTGGAGATCGTCCAGCCCGAGTCCGGCAAGGAGTTCGACCTCTCCGTGGTCGTCCCGGTCGAGGACATGGGCGAGCTGGCGGGCGCCCCGGCCGCCGACGCCTCCGAGGGCGGGGAGCGGCCGTCGATCTGGCCGCACGTGGAGGAGCGGATCGCCGACCTGGTGCAGGCCCACCGGTCCACGATCGTCTTCGCCAACTCCCGCCGTCTGGCGGAGCGGTTGTGCAACCGGCTCAACGAGATCGCGTACGAGCGCGCCACCGGCGAGACCCTGGAGGAGCACCACTCCCCCGCCCAGCTGATGGGCGGCTCCGGCGCGGCCCAGGGCGCGCCGCCGGTGATCGCCCGCGCGCACCACGGCTCGGTCTCCAAGGAGCAGCGTGCCCTCGTCGAGGAGGACCTCAAGGCAGGGCGGCTGCCCGCGGTGGTGGCCACCTCCAGCCTCGAACTCGGCATCGACATGGGCGCCGTGGACCTGGTGGTGCAGGTCGAGTCCCCGCCGTCGGTCGCCTCCGGTCTCCAGCGGGTGGGCCGCGCGGGACACCAGGTCGGCGCCGTCTCCACCGGTGTCGTCTTCCCGAAGTACCGCGGCGACCTGGTCCAGGCCGCCGTGGTCACCGAGCGGATGCGCACGGGCGCGATCGAGTCGCTGAAGGTGCCCGCGAACCCGCTGGACGTGCTCGCGCAGCAGCTGGTCGCCATGACGGCGCTGGACACCTGGCAGTTCGACGACCTGCTCGCCGTGGTCCGCCGGGCGGCCCCGTTCGCCTCGCTGCCCGAGTCGGCGTTCACGGCGACGCTGGACATGCTGGCGGGCCGCTATCCGTCGGACGCGTTCGCGGAGCTGCGCCCGCGCGTGGTGTGGGACCGCGTCACCGGTGACATCACCGGCCGTCCGGGCGCCCAGCGCCTCGCCGTCACCTCCGGTGGCACGATCCCGGACCGCGGCCTGTTCGGCGTCTTCCTCGCCGGTTCCGACCCCAAGAAGGGCGGCGGCCGGGTCGGCGAGCTGGACGAGGAGATGGTCTACGAGTCCCGGGTGGGCGACGTCTTCACGCTGGGCACGAGTTCCTGGCGGATCGAGGACATCACGCGCGACCGCGTCCTCGTCTCGCCCGCGCCGGGCGTGCCGGGCCGGCTGCCCTTCTGGAAGGGCGACCAGCTGGGCCGGCCCCTGGAGCTGGGCCGCGCGGTGGGCGCGTTCCTGCGCGAGGTCGGCTCGCTGCCCAAGGACGACGCCCGGCTGCGGCTGCTGGCGGCGGGCCTGGACGCGTGGGCGGCGGACAACGTGCTGTCGTACCTGGGCGAGCAGCGCGAGGCCTGCGGTCACGTCCCGGACGACCGCACGATCGTCGTGGAGCGGTTCCGTGACGAGCTGGGCGACTGGCGGGTCGTCGTCCACTCGCCCTTCGGCGCCCAGGTCCACGCCCCCTGGGCGCTCGCCCTCGGCGCCCGCCTGTCCGAGCGGTACGGCATGGACGCGCAGGTCATGCACGCCGACGACGGCATCGTGCTGCGCCTGCCCGACGCCGACCTGATGGGCCTGGACCTGCTCGACCAGGAGCCCATGAAGGCCGGCACCGAGTACGACGGCGACCAGGCCCCGGTCGGCGCGGCCGACGTCGCCTTCGACAAGGGCGAGGTCGACCAGGTCGTCACCGACCAGGTCGGCGGTTCGGCGCTGTTCGCCTCCAGGTTCCGTGAATGCGCCGCCCGCGCCCTGCTGCTGCCGCGCCGCAATCCCGGCAAGCGCACCCCGCTGTGGCAGCAGCGCCAGCGGGCGGCGCAGCTCCTCCAGGTGGCGAGCGAGTTCGGCTCGTTCCCGATCGTCCTGGAGGCGGTCCGCGAGTGCCTCCAGGACGTCTTCGACGTCCCCGGGCTGGTCGAGCTGATGGGTGACATCGAGTCCCGCAAGGTGCGCCTGGTCGAGGTCACCACCCCGGAGCCGTCCCCGTTCGCCCGCTCCCTGCTCTTCGGGTACGTCGCCCAGTTCCTGTACGAGGGCGACTCCCCGCTGGCCGAGCGGCGCGCCGCCGCGCTGTCGCTGGACTCGCGGCTGCTGGCCGAGCTGCTGGGCCAGGCGGAGCTGCGCGAACTGCTCGACGCCGAGGTGCTGACCGAGCTGGAGCGCGAGCTCCAGTGGCTCACCGAGGACCGCCGGGTCAAGGACGTCGAGGGCGTCGCCGACGTGCTCCGGCTGCTCGGCCCGCTCACCGACGCGGAACTGGTCGCGCGCGGTGCGGACGCGCAGTGGGCGCGGGAGCTGGCCGGGGCCCGCCGGGCGATCAAGGTGCGGATCGCGGGCGCCGAGCACTGGGCGGCCGTCGAGGACGCGGGCCGGCTGCGCGACGCGCTCGGCACGGCGCTGCCGGTCGGCGTCCCCGAGGCGTTCACCGAGCCGGTCAAGGACCCACTGGGCGACCTCCTCGCGCGCTACGCCCGTACCCACGGCCCGTTCACCTCGGCCACCGCGGCGGCCCGGTTCGGCCTGGGCGTGGCGGTCACCGAGGGCGCGCTACAGCGGCTGGCCGCGGCCGGCCGGATCGTGCAGGGCGAGTTCCACCCGGCGGGCATCGGCCAGGAGTGGTGCGACGCGGCCGTGCTGCGCCGGCTGCGCCGCCGTTCCCTCGCGGCCCTGCGGCACGAGCTGGAGCCCGTGCCGCCCGCCGCGCTCGCCCAGTTCCTGCCGCAGTGGCAGCACATCGGCAAGGGCCATGGTCTGCGGGGCATCGACGGACTGGTGCGGGCCGTCGAGCAATTGCAGGGTGCCTCCGTGCCGGCCTCCGCGCTGGAGAAGCTGGTCCTGCCCTCCCGCGTGGCGAACTACACGCCCTCGATGCTGGACGAGCTGACCGCCGCGGGCGAGGTGGTGTGGGCCGGAGCGGGCGCCCTGCCCGGCAAGGACGGCTGGGTCTCCCTCTACCTGGCGGACGCGGCCCCGCTGCTGCTCCCGGCACCGCACCCACTGGAGCTGACCGCGCTCCACCAGTCGGTCCTCGACGCCCTCTCCGGCGGCTACGGCCTGTTCTTCCGGCAGATCGCCGACCAGGTCCGCGCCACCACGCACCCCGACGTCACCGACCCCCAGCTGGCCGACGCGCTGTGGGACCTGGCCTGGTCGGGCCGGCTCACCAACGACACCCTGGCGCCGATGCGCTCCCTGCTGGGCTCGGGTCGTACGGCCGGCTCGACCGCCCATCGTGCCAAGCGTGCCGTCCCGCGCGGGCGCTACGGCTCCCTGACGGCCGCCGCGCGCACCGCCTCCCGCACCGGCCCGCCGACCGTCGCCGGCCGCTGGTCACTGCTGCCCGCCGCCGAGCCGGACGCCACCGTGCGCGCCCACGCGCTGGCCCGCACACTCCTGGACCGGCACGGTGTGGTCACCCGGGGCGCGGTCGCCGCGGAGGGAGTCGAGGGCGGCTTCTCAGCGGTGTACCGGGTGCTGTCGGCGTTCGAGGAGAGCGGTCAGGCCCGGCGCGGTTACGTGGTCGAGGGGCTGGGCGCGGCCCAGTTCGCCATGGACGGCGCGGTGGACCGCCTCCGCGCGGTGGCGAACGCCCGCGAACGGGCGGAGGGCCTGCCGGCCCCGGCCCGCCCCCAGGGCTTCGGCATCCCAGGCGGTGCGAACGGCTTCGGCGCCCCGGCTGCCATGAACGGCTTCGCCGGGCCGGACCTCCCGAACCCGTTCGACGAGCCGGACGGTCCCGGCAGCGCCACCGGCACCCCGCACGGCCACGCACCCACCGGCGTCTTCGACGAAGCCGACGGCGGCTTCGGTCATCCCGGCCTGGACGGCGACTTCACCTGGCCTCCGGAGGACCCCTCCGGAGGCGACGGCACCCCCACGGCAGCCCGCGACCACGCCGACCCGTTCGCCTCCCCCGGCTACGGCGGCCCCCGCGGCGGCGGCTCCACCCACTCCGGCCCGACCTCCTACGGCGCGGCCCCGTACCGCGGCTACGGCAACGGTCGCTCGGGCACCGCCACGCCCGACCCCCGCGCCGTGGTCCTCGCCGCGGCCGACCCCGCGAACGCGTACGGCTCCGCGCTGCCCTGGCCGGAACCGCCGAGCGGAGCCGGGCACAAGCCGGGCCGTAAGGCGGGCTCGCTGGTCGTCCTGGTGGAGGGCGAGCTCACGCTGTACATGGAGCGCGGCGGCAAGACGCTGCTGGCCTGGCCGACCGCCACGGACACGGCCGCCACGGACGACCCCCGTCTACGCACGGCCGCCGAGGCGCTGGCCGCGGCAGCCCGCGCGGGCTCGCTCGGCACGGTCACGGTCGAGCGGATCAACGGCACCCCGGCCCTGACCTCCCCCATAGGCACCCTCCTGGAGGCGGCGGGGTTCGTGGCAACACCGCGCGGCCTGCGCCTGAGAGCGTGAGGCCCGGTCGGCCGGGCAGCGGGGCCGGTGCCGACACGGGGCCGATCCCGGTCCCGTCAATCCGCGTCCCGCCGCCCCCGCCCCCTCTCACCCCACCATGGCACCCTTGACCCATGCCCGAAGGTGACACGGTCTGGCAGGCCGCCCGGCGGCTGCATGAGGCTCTCGCGGGCAAGGCGCTGACCCGCAGCGACTTCCGCGTGCCGAAGTACGCCACGGTCGACCTGACCGGCCGCGGGGTGCTGAACACGATCCCGCGCGGAAAGCACATCCTCACCCGGTTCGAGGGCGGCCTCACCCTGCACACCCACCTGCGCATGGAGGGCGCGTGGAAGGTGTACGGCACGGGCGAGCGCTGGCGGGGCGGACCGGCGTACCAGATCCGGGCGGTCCTCGGCACCGCCGACCGTACGGCCGTCGGCTACCGGCTACAGGTCCTGGAGCTGCTGCGCACGACCGAGGAGGAGCGGGTCGTCGGCCACCTCGGCCCCGACCTGCTCGGCCCGGACTGGGACCCCGAGCGGGCCTTGGCCAACGTCCTGGCTGACCCGTCCCGCGAGCTCGGCGAGGCCCTGCTGGACCAGCGCAACCTGGCCGGCATCGGCAACGTCTACAAAAGCGAGCTGTGCTTCCTCCTCGGCGTCACGCCCTGGCTGCCGGCCGGGGCGCTCCCCGCGGACGTCGCCCGGCAACTGCCCGCGCTGGCCAAGCGACTGCTGGAGACCAACCGCGACCGCCCGGTCCGGCAGACCACCGGCCTGCACCGGTACGACCTGTTCGTCTACGGCCGCGCACCCCGCCCGTGCCTGCGCTGCCACACCCCCGTGCGGGTGGCCGACCAGGGCGACGGCTCCCAGGAACGCCCCACCTACTGGTGTCCCACCTGCCAGCCGGGCCCCGCCCCCGCCCCCGGCACGCCCCAACGCTGGCGCGACAAATACCCGCGCCGCACCCGCTGACCGTCCGGCCTGACCGACCGGCCCCAGCCCCAGCCCTCAGCCCTCAGCCCTCAGCCCCCCAGGCCGAAACCCCCTCGCCCACGCCGTCACACCCGCCCCACGCCCCGCACCCGGCACCGCGCACCACACACCCCGCACCCCGAGCAGACCCACCAATTGACGGACCGTCAGAAATGCTCGTACCGTCCCCTCATGGCCCTCACCGCGTACGACCTCAGCGGACGCACCGCCTTCGTCACCGGAGCCGCAAGCGGCATCGGGCGAGCCTCCGCCGTACTGCTGGCCGGGGCGGGTGCCACGGTGCACTGTGCCGACCGGGACGCCGACGGCCTGGACGGCACGGCCGCGCTGATCGAGGACGGCGGCGGCAAGCCCCGTACCCACGTCCTCGACATCACCGACCGGGCCCGGCTGGGCGAGGCGGTCCGGTCCTGCGGCCGGCTGGACGTGCTGGCGGCGATCGCCGGGATCATGCACAGCAGTCCGGTGCTGGAGACCCGCGACGAGGATCTCGACCGGGTGCTGGACGTCAACTTCAAGGGTGTGCTCCACGCCTGCCAGGAGGCGGCCCGGCTGATGCTCGCCCACCGGACCCGCGGCAGCATCGTCACCATGGCCTCCGGCGCGGTGGACACCGGTGGCGCAGGGCTGCTCTGCTACGGCGCGGCGAAGGCGGCCGTGGTGCAGTTGACCAAGACGCTGGCCACCGAGGTCGGCCCGCACGGCATCCGGGTCAACGCGGTCGCGCCGGGCTGGATCCGCACTCCCATGACCGACCGGCACGACCGCGAGGCACAGGTGCACACGGAGGCCGCGATGACCCGGATGACCCCGCTGGGCCGGGTCGGCGAACCGGACGACGTCGCGCACGCGGTGCTGTATCTGGCGTCGGACGCGTCGGCGTTCATGACGGGCCAGATACTTCGCCCGAACGGGGGCGTGGCGATGCCTTGGTGACGTCCCCCGCCCGCCAGGCGGCCACCCAGCGCCCCGGGTGCACGGCGCCGGTCGCGCGCCCCTTGGGCACACAGTGCACGGGCAGCAGGCTGATCCCCCAGCCGCCGGCGGCGACGGCCCCTTCCAGCACGCCCGAGCCCTCTCCCACGGCGAGCCGCAGCACGGCCCACCACCACACCGCTCCCAGGCCGAGCGCCAGTCCCCAGCGCACTGTCCGTCCCGCCATGCCCGCCATCACCTCCAGCCGGACGCTAGACCGCCGCCCCGACCGCGCGGGAGGCGCACCGAGGGCTCACTGATGCAGCACCGGGAGGCAAGCAGCCCGCACGGCGTTCACGGCGGACTTCCCGTGCAGGGCACCGGCCCCGGCCCCACCTCTTACGCGTTCTCCGCCTGGAACATCCAGTGATGCTTCTCCAGGTCCGCGGTGATCCCGATGAACATGTCCTGGGACACCGGGTCGGGCTCCCCCGTCGCCTTCACCCGCTCCCGCATCCTCGTGATCACCGAGCCCAGCGCGTCCACCATCGTCCCGACCGCGTCCGCGTCCTTGATCCACCCGGCCGGGGACGTCTTGATGCCGCTGCCGGAGGCCACCGTGCCGGCGCGTCCGTCGGGCGGTACGCCCAGCGCCGAGGCCCGCTCGGCCACCGTGTCCATGTGGGTGCGGGCGGAATCGACGACCTCGTCCAGCTGGAGGTGGACGGAGCGGAAGCGGGGACCGACGATGTTCCAGTGGATCTGCTTGGCGACCAGGGAGAGGTCCACGAGATCGACGAGGGCGCCCTGGAGCGCCTCGGACACGGTCTTCAGGTCCTCGTCGGCCAACGGGCTCTTCACGACGTACATCCGCTTCCTCCGGTGTTCAGGCGCCGTCACGTCCCTCCCACCATGACCGCACCCCACACCACCGGCAAACGGGCGCACACCGGGCACTGAGCGCGAAAAAGCCCCGACCGGCTCCTCAGGTCTCCCTGGAGAAGCCGGCCGGGGCTCAAGCCGTATCGGACGGTGGCGGATCGTCACTCGTCCCGGATCGTCAGATTGCGCACGGGCACCTCACGCGGCGACGACGTCCACCGCTTCCGCGGGCGCCTTGATGGTCACCCGTTCCGGTGGCACGCCGGTCACCGACACGGAACCCAGCATCGGCCGGACCGGTGTGGGCACGGGCTCGGTGGCCCGGGCGGACTGGGCCAGTTCGGCGAGCGCCAGTTCGTCGCTCACCTCTCGCATGAGTTCCGACATCCGTACGTCCAGCGCGTCGCAGATGGCGGCGAGCAGCTCGGAGGAAGCCTCCTTCTGCCCCCGCTCCACCTCGGAGAGATAGCCGAGTGAGACTCGGGCGGACGAGGAGACTTCGCGCAGAGTACGGCCCTGGCGTTGGCGCTGCCGACGCAGCACGTCACCCAGCAGGCGACGGAGCAGAATCATCGGTGGCTCCCTCCTCGGACCGCGTAGCCGCATCCTTCTCGCCCCACCGTACCGCCTTGCGCCGCGGCCGTGCGGGGAGCGATGTCGTGTTCACTCAGGGCTGCAAACATCAAAACCCCCCGTTCCGTTCCGTATCCTGTGCCCGCTCATTCCCAGTCTGTTCGCCCGCAAGCTGCTCCAGGAGCACTGCGAGTACGCTCCGTACACTCTCCATACGAATTTCCGCACGGCTGCCGTTCAACCGCAGACCCTCGACTTTTCCGCCACCGGCAGAACCGGACCGGGCGGTGAGGGGCCCGTCGACGGCCACGAAGACCGTCCCGACGGGCTTGCCGTCCTGCGGGTCGGGGCCGGCGACCCCGGTGGTCGCGATGCCCCAGTCGGCGCCCAGCACCTTGCGGACTCCGGCTGCCATCTGGCCCGCGACCTGCGGATCCACCGCTCCGCGTTGGGCCAGCAGGGTGGCGTCGACGCCCAGCAGCTGATGCTTCAGTTCGGTTGCGTAGGCGGTGATCGAGCCCCGGAACACCCGGGACGCGCCGGGTACCCCGGTGATCTCCGCCGCTACCAGGCCACCCGTCAGCGACTCCGCGACGGCAAGGGTCTCTCCCCTCACGGTCAGTAGTCGCACCAGTTCGGTGGCCCTGGAACTCACGCTTCCTTCTCCTCCAACGCTGCCGCCCGCTCGGCGATTCCCCGCCGGCGCAGCACAATGGCTTGTCTTACGTAGTCGAGGCCCGTGACGACGGTGAGGACGACCGCCGCGGCCATCACCCAGAAGCGCAGGCTGGCGAGCCACCCGGTCAGGGCCAGGACGTACATCCCGACGGCCACGCCCTGGGTGAGCGTCTTCAGCTTGCCGCCCCGGCTGGCGGGGATGACACCGTAGCGAATGACCAGAAACCGCAGCAGGGTGATGCCGAGCTCCCGGCCGAGGATCACGGCCGTCACCCACCACGGCAGATCGCCGAGGCCGGACAGACAGATGAGCGCCGCACCCATGATCGCCTTGTCGGCGATGGGGTCGGCGATCTTCCCGAAGTCGGTGACCAGGTTGTAGGTGCGCGCCAGATGTCCGTCGAACAGATCGGTGATCATGGCGATGGCGAAGGCCGCCCAGGCCAGGGAGCGCCAGGCCGGGTCATAGCCGCCGTCGGCCAGCATCAGCGCCACGAAGCCGGGCACCAGGACGAGCCGGAGCATCGTCAGCAGATTGGCGACGTTCCAGACGCTCGCCTGGTTGACGGCCGCCGCCGCGATCTTCCCGCCGCGCGGCGGCTTGCCGCCCTCGGGAGCCGTGGCCGGAGCCGAAGCAGAACCGGAGACCTCGGACGGGGTTCCGCCGTCGGCAGCGGCGGCGGAGCCACGGGCGCCCTGCGCGCCGGAGGAGCCACCCGCGGCGGATGCCGGGACTCCGGTCATCTGCCCGCCTCCTCACTACACGCGAGCGAGCCGGTCAGCGGCTCGGCCACCAGGTCGACGCCTTCGGTGCCGACCACCTTCGCCTCGACCATACGTCCGACGCTCAGACCCGCGCCGCTCGTGAGGAGCACCTGGCCGTCGGTCTCCGGCGCCTGGTGCGCGCCGCGGCCGTGGACGCCCTCCTCCTCGTCCACGGACTCCACCAGGACCTGGACGGTCTCGCCGACGCGTTCCTCGGCGCGCTGCGAGACGAGTTCCTCGGCGAGCCGGGAGATGTGGGCCAGGCGCTCGGCGACGACGTCCTCGTCCAGCTTGTTGTCGTACGTCGCCGCTTCCGTGCCCTCCTCGTCCGAGTACCCGAAGACACCGATGGCGTCCAGCCGGGCGCCGTTCAGGAAGCGCTCCAGTTCGGCGAGGTCGGACTCGGACTCGCCGGGGAAGCCGACGATGAAGTTGGAGCGCACACCGGCCTCGGGGGCCTTGCTCCGGATGGTGTCGAGCAGTTCCAGGAAGCGGTCGGTGTCGCCGAAGCGGCGCATGGCGCGCAGCACGCCGGGCGCGGAGTGCTGGAAGGACAGGTCGAAGTACGGGGCGACCTTCGGCGTGGAGGTCAGGACGTCGATGAGTCCGGGGCGCATCTCGGCCGGCTGGAGGTAGCTCACCCGCACCCGCTCGATGCCGTCGACCTCGGCCAGCTCCGGCAGCAGGGACTCCAGCAGGCGGATGTCGCCGAGGTCCTTGCCGTAGGAGGTGTTGTTCTCGGAGACCAGCATGATCTCCTTCACGCCCTGCTCGGCCAGCCAGCGGGTCTCGTTCAGGACGTCGCTGGGGCGGCGGGAGATGAAGGAGCCGCGGAAGGAGGGGATGGCGCAGAAGGAGCAGCGCCGGTCGCAGCCCGAGGCGAGCTTGACCGAGGCGACCGGGGAGCCGTCGAGACGGCGGCGCAGCGGCGCACGGGGGCCCGAGGCGGGCGCGACGCCCTCCGGGAGGTCGGCCGGGCCGTGCCCGGGCAGCGCGACGGACGCTGCCGACTCCTGGCGCTCGGCGGGGCTGATCGGCAGCAGCTTGCGCCGGTCGCGGGGGGTGTGGGCGGCGTGGATGCCACCGGACAGGATGGTCTGGAGGCGGTCCGAGATGTTCGTGTAGTCGTCGAAGCCGAGGACACCGTCGGCCTCGGGCAGCGCTTCGGCCAGCTCCTTGCCGTACCGCTCGGCCATGCAGCCCACCGCCACGACGGCCTGGGTTCTGCCGTGGCTCTTGAGGTCGTTGGCCTCCAGCAGCGCATCGACGGAGTCCTTCTTGGCGGCCTCCACGAAGCCACAGGTGTTGACCACGGCGACGTCGGCGTCCGCGGCGTCCTCGACGAGCTGCCAGCCGTCCGCCTCCAAACGGCCTGCGAGCTCCTCGGAATCCACCTCGTTACGAGCGCAGCCGAGAGTGACGAGTGCGACGGTACGGCGTTCAGGCATGGGCTCAAGACTACTTTGTCTCACTGACAGCCCACGTCGACGGGGTTGGCCGATTGCGGCCGACTCCGTCACACAACCGTCCCGCGGGCCCTTCGTCAGCCCGCGACCGGGTCGCCCTTCGTGTAGGTGAGGCGCTCCACCGCGCCGGGCCGGAAGGTGTCCTCGATCTTCTTGCCGTTGACGTACAGCTCGATCGCCCCGGCGTCGCCGAGGATCAGGTTGATCTTGGAGCTGTCCTGGAAGGTCTTGGACTCGCCCTTCTTCAGCAGCCCGTCGTAGAGCATCCGGCCGTTGTGGTCCTTGGCCGAGATCCAGCTGCGTCCGTTGGGCGCGCTGACCTGGACGGTGACCTTGTCCTGGGGGGCGGCGGCGATGGCGCTGTCGGAGGGCTCGCCGGTCGGTGCGGCGGGCTTGTCCTTCTTCGGGGTGGGCGAGGCGGACTTGCCGGGCGTGGGGCTCTGACCCTCGGCGACCTGCGACTTGGCGTCACCGGAGGCTCCGCCGCCCTTGAACGCGGTGAACCCGACGAACCCGATCACGACGACGATCGCGGCGACCATCGCGGCGGTCCAGTTCGGGCCGCGCCGCTCCGGCCGGATCCGCTCCGCCTCGAACAGGGGTGCGGCGGGGGTGGGTGCGGGCCGGCCGCCGTGCTCGGCGTCGTACTGCGCGATCAGCGGCTCGGGATCGAGGTGGACGGCCCTGGCCAGCGTGCGGATGTGCCCACGGGCGTACACATCGCCGCCACAGGGGGCGAAGTCGTCCGCCTCGATGGCGCGCACGATGGCGATACGGACACGAGTGGCACTGCTGACTCCGTCCACGGTGAGCCCGGCCGCGATCCGCGCCTGCTGGAGCGCGCGGCCCACGGAGGGTCGGGCTTCCTGGGACTCGTCTCGGAACGGACGCTCGTCTTCAGGGGAGTTGCCGATGGACACGGGGGCGCCTTTCGAGCGTGTAGCCACCTGTGCTGGAAGCTCAGTCTAGGGGGGGTACGAAAGGGTGGGACAACCGGACGGTAGGACATTTGTGCGCCATCGGAATGGCCGGACTATCCGATGGTTTGACAGGCTGGTACCCCATGATGGGACGCCTACCTGTCCTTTCGCTCAACTGGACGTACGACAAAGGGGAACGGTTGCCCACCGGTCGCTAACGGGTGGGTCACGGCGACCCCGCCACCCGGCGTAACCCGCGTCCGCCGAACGGCCCTTCGCGCCTCACCCCTACGACTCCCCGCGGATCACGGCGAGCACGCCGTCCAGCTCGTCGGGCTTCACGAGAACGTCACGCGCCTTGGAGCCCTCGCTCGGCCCCACGATGTTGCGGGACTCCATGAGGTCCATGAGCCGTCCGGCCTTGGCGAAGCCGACGCGCAGCTTGCGCTGGAGCATGGACGTCGAGCCGAACTGGGTGGAGACGACCAGCTCGGCCGCCTGGCACAGCAGGTCGAGGTCGTCGCCGATGTCCTCGTCGATCTCCTTCTTCTGCTTGGTGCCCACGGTGACGTCGTCCCGGAAGACCGGCGCCATCTGCTCCTTGCAGTGCCGGACGACGGCCGCGACCTCCTCCTCGGTCACGAACGCGCCCTGCATACGCGTGGGCTTGTTCGCGCCCATCGGCAGGAACAGGCCGTCGCCCTTGCCGATCAGCTTCTCGGCGCCGGGCTGGTCGAGGATGACCCGGGAGTCGGCGAGCGAGGAGGTGGCGAAGGCCAGCCGGGAGGGCACGTTGGCCTTGATCAGACCGGTGACCACGTCGACCGAGGGACGCTGAGTGGCGAGCACCAGGTGGATGCCGGCCGCGCGCGCGAGCTGCGTGATGCGCACGATCGCGTCCTCCACGTCCCGCGGGGCGACCATCATGAGGTCGGCCAGCTCGTCCACGATCACCAGCAGGTACGGGTACGGCTGTAGCTCGCGCTCGCTGCCCTCGGGCGGCTTGGCCTTGCCCTCGCGCACCGCGCGGTTGAAGTCGTCGATGTGCCGGTACCCGTAGGCGGCCAGGTCGTCGTACCGGAGGTCCATCTCGCGGACCACCCATTGCAGCGCCTCGGCGGCCCGCTTGGGGTTGGTGATGATCGGCGTGATCAGGTGCGGGATGCCCTCGTAGGCGGTCAGCTCCACGCGCTTGGGGTCGACCAGGATCATCCGGACGTCCTCCGGGGTCGCCCGCATCATGACCGAGGTGATCAGGCAGTTGATGCAGGACGACTTGCCGGAACCGGTGGCGCCGGCGACCAGCATGTGCGGCATCTTCGCCAGCGAGTGCATGACGTACCCGCCCTCGACGTCCTTGCCGAAGGCGACCAGCATCGGGTCGTCGTCCTCCGCCGACTCCGCGAGGCGCAGCACGTCACCGAGGTTGACCATCTCCCGGTCGGTGTTCGGGATCTCGATGCCGACCGCGGACTTGCCGGGGATCGGGCTGATGATCCGCACGTCCGGGCTGGCCACGGCGTACGCGATGTTCTTGGTCAGCGCGGTGATCCGCTCGACCTTCACGGCGGGTCCGAGTTCGACCTCGTAGCGGGTGACCGTCGGGCCGCGGGTGAAGCCGGTGACGCGCGCGTCGACCTTGAACTCGGTGAAGACCTGGGTGAGCGAGGCGACGACGGCGTCGTTGGCCGCGCTGCGGGCCTTGCCGGGGCCGCCGCGCTGGAGCAGGTCCAGCGCGGGCAGCGCGTAGGTGATGTCGCCGGACAGCTGGAGCTGCTCCGCGCGCGCGGGCAGGTCGCGGGGTTCCTCCGGGGCCTTCTTGGTCAGGTCCGGGACGGAGCCGGCCGTCGGCTTCTCCTGCTGTGGGCGGGCCGCCGGGACCGGCTTGGGGGCAGGAGCGGGGGCCTGCTCGTCGGCGGTCGCCGGCGCGGGCACCGGGGTGGTGTCCTCGCGTTCGCCCGCGCTCACCCCCTGGGTGAGGTCGGCGACGAGCGGGGACGGCGGCATGCCGTGCAGGACGGCGCCGTCGAGCGCGGCGGCAGCCGCCGCCGCGACGTCCACGGCGTCCATCTGCCGCTGGGGGTCCGGCTGGGGCACCGCGGAGCGCCTGGGGCGCCCGCGGCGCTGCGAGAGGGCGTCCTCCTCGGCGCTGTCGGGGTCGTACGCCTGCGGGGCGGCGGAGCGTCGGCGGGGGCGCGCGGGCGTCGCCTCGCGCCACTGCTCGTCGTAGTACTCCTCCTCGAACCGGTCCTCCTCGGGGTCGCGCAGCACGCCCAGGTGCACGCCGAGCGTCCGCAGCCGCTGCGGGATGGCGTTGACCGGGGTGGCGGTCACCACGAGCAGCCCGAAGACGGTCAGCAGCACCAGCAGCGGTACGGCGAGCACCTCGGTCATGGTGTACGTCAGCGGGGTGGCGGCCGCCCAGCCGATGAGGCCGCCGGCGTCCCTTATGCCCTGCATGCCGTCGCTGCGCGCGGGCGAGCCGCAGGCGATGTGGACCTGGCCGAGCACGCCGACGACGAGCGCGGACAGGCCGATCACGATCCGCCCGTTGGCCTCCGGCTGTTCCGGGTGCCGGATGAACCGTACGGCGATCACCGCGAGCAGTATCGGCACCAGCAGGTCGAGCCGGCCGAAGGCGCCGGTGACCAGGATCTCGACCAGGTCGCCGACGGGGCCGCGCAGGTCCGCCCAGGTGCCGGCGGCGACGATCAGGGCGATGCCCAGCAGCAGCAGCGCGATGCCGTCCTTGCGGTGGGCCGGGTCGAGGTTCTTCGCGCCCTGCCCTATGCCGCGGAAGACGGCGCCCACGGCGTGCGCCAGGCCGAGCCAGAGGGCGCGCACGAGCCGGTACAGGCCCCCGGCAGGCGCGGGCGCCGGCTTCGCGGGCACGGTCTTCCTCGCCGGGGCCTTCTTGGCCGGGGGTTTCCTCGGGGCGGCCTTCTTCGCCGGAGCCTTCGCGGGAGCCGCCGCCTTCCTGGCGGGCTGCTTCTTGGCTGCGGAGGGACGTGAGGCCATGGTGTGAGGTTACCGGGGGAGACGACAGCGGACACCTGTGCCCACAGCTTCACCCGTTCGTGTCGTGCCTGCGGGGGCCCGGAACTGACGCACACTCATCCGTGACCTCGGTCCGGTGCGCGCCAGTTCCACCTGTACGTCAGTTCTGCGAGGGCACCGAGGCACCGGCGCCGCCCGCGCCCGGCTCCAGGGCGTCGAGCGCACGGCGCAACCCGGTGAGTTTGCGCTCCAGATGGGCCGCCGTGGCCACCGCGGCCGCGTCCGCGGAGTCGTCGTCCAGCTGCTTGGACAGCGCCTCCGCCTGCTCCTCGACGGCCGCGAGCCGCGCGGACAGCTCGGCGAGGAGCCCGGCCGGCTCCTTGCCGGCGGCTCCGTCCTTGGCGCCGCCCTCCAACTGGAGCCGCAGCAGCGCCGCCTGCTCCCGCAGCTGGCAGTTCTTCATGTACAGCTCGACGAAGACCGAGACCTTCGCGCGCAGCACCCACGGGTCGAACGGCTTGCTGATGTAGTCCACCGCGCCCGCCGCGTAGCCCCGGAAGGTGTGGTGCGGGCCGTGGTTGATCGCCGTGAGGAAGATGATCGGGATGTCCCGGGTGCGCTCGCGCCGCTTGATGTGCGCGGCGGTCTCGAACCCGTCCATGCCCGGCATCTGGACATCCAGCAGAATGACCGCGAAATCGTCCGTGAGCAGCGCTTTGAGCGCTTCCTCCCCGCTCGATGCCCGCACCAGCGTCTGATCGAGCGCAGAGAGGATGGCCTCCAGCGCCAGCAGATTCTCCGGCCGGTCATCGACCAGGAGGATCTTGGCCTTCTGCACCATGGCCCGCCCTCCTCGCCCCGGCGGTACACCGGGCGCCGCCCCAGGGGACGACTCCCTTTCGCCGTCCGTCCTTGTGCCGGTCATCGTAGCCGCACCCCGCCTGTCGCCACACCCTGTCACCGCGATGTCACTGTGCACACAGCGGAAACGCGGCGAGACCCCGGATGGTTCCCGGAACCCGGGATTCCGCCGCGTACCCGGCCTTCATCATGCAGCAACTCCCCGGGGCCGCCGAAGGTTCCCCCGGTGTTCACCGCACACCCGTCCGATCCGCTCACCCTGGGCACCCCGCGGTCACTCCGCGGTCATCCACTGGCGCATCACCGACAGCAGGTGATCAGGATCGACCGGCTTGGTGACATAGTCGGAGGCGCCCGACTCGATCGCCTTCTCCCGGTCGCCCTTCATCGCCTTCGCGGTGAGCGCGATGATCGGCAGCCCCGCGAACTGCGGCATCCTGCGGATCGCCGTGGTCGTCGCGTACCCGTCCATCTCCGGCATCATGATGTCCATCAGGACGACCGCCACGTCGTCGTGCTGCTCCAGCACCTCGATGCCCTCGCGGCCGTTCTCCGCGTACAGCACCGACAGGCCGTGCTGCTCCAGGACACTGGTCAGCGCGAACACGTTGCGGATGTCGTCGTCGACGATCAGCACCTTCTCGCCGCCGAACCGCACCGCGCGGCCCTGCTGCGGCGCGTGCTCCTGCTCCGGCACCGCCGTCCACTGCTCGGGCCGCTGCCCGTCCTCCGGCCGGCTCCGCCGCCGGCGCCTGAAGAGCGCGGCGGCGCCGTTCTGCGTCTCCCGGTACGACTTCACCTCGGCCGGCGTCTCGATCTCCACCGCGGACAGCTCGGAGGACAGATGCGCCTCGGAGGCGACCAGGTCGCCGGCCTCCAGCGCGGGCACGGACTGCTGGTAGCCCTGCGGCGGCAGTTCGCTCGGGTGCAGCGGCAGGTAGAGCGTGAACGTCGAGCCGCGGCCCGGTTCGCTCTGCGCGTGGATCTCGCCGCCGAGCAGCTGCGCGATCTCCCGCGAGATCGACAGGCCGAGGCCGGTGCCGCCGTACTTGCGGCTGGTGGTGCCGTCCGCCTGCTTGAACGCCTCGAAGATCACCCGCATCTTGCTGGCCGCGATGCCGATACCGGTGTCGGTCACCGAGAACGCGATCAGTTCGCCGCCCGGATCACGCAGCGAACCGGCCTCCAGCAGCTGTTCCCGGATGGACTGCGGCACACTCGCGCCCGCGGGCCGGATCACCAGCTCCACCGACCCGGAGTCGGTGAACTTCACCGCGTTGGACAGCAGGTTGCGCAGCACCTGGAGCAGCCGCTGCTCGTCGGTGTGCAGGGTCGCCGGCAGCTCCGGGGAGACCCGGACGGACAGGTCCAGGCCCTTCTCCGCGGTCAGCGGCCGGAAGGTGGCCTCCACGTAGTCCACCAGCTGGACGAGCGCGATCCGCGTCGGGGAGACGTCCATCTTGCCCGCCTCGACCTTCGACAGGTCCAGGATGTCGTTGATCAGCTGGAGCAGGTCGGAGCCGGCGCCGTGGATGGTCTCGGCGAACTCGACCTGCTTGGGCGAGAGGTTGCCCTCGGCGTTGTCGGCGAGCAGCTTCGCCAGGATCAGCAGCGAGTTGAGCGGGGTGCGCAGCTCGTGCGACATGTTGGCGAGGAACTCGCTCTTGTAGCGCATCGAGACCGCGAGCTGCTCGGCACGCTCCTCCAGGACCTGCCGGGCCTCCTCGATCTCGGTGTTCTTCACCTCGATGTCCCGGTTCTGCCGGGCCAGCAGCTCGGCCTTCTCCTCCAGTTCGGCGTTGGAGGCCTGGAGCGCCTTCTGCCGGTTCTCCAGCTCGGCCGACCGCTCCCGCAGCTGCTCGGTCAGCTCCTGCGACTGCTTGAGCAGCTGTTCGGTCTTGGTGTTGACCGAGATGGTGTTGACGCTGGTCGCGATCATCTCGGCGATCTGGTTGAGGAAGTCCTTCTGGATGTGCGTGAACGGCGTGAAGGACGCCAGCTCGATCACACCGAGCACCTTGCCCTCGAACAGCACCGGCAACACGATGACCTGCGCGGGCGGCGCCTCGCCGAGCCCCGAGGAGATCTTCAGATAACCGCTCGGCGCGTCCGATACCAGGATCGTGCGCTTCTCCTGCGCGGCCGTGCCGACCAGCGCCTCACCGGGCCGGAACGACGTCGGCATGGAGCCCATCGAGTAGCCGTACGAGCCGAGCATCCGCAGCTCGTAGTCGTCCTCGCCGTTGCCGACGCCCTTGCCCTCCATGAGCGGCATCGCCACGAAGAACGCGCCGTGCTGCGCGGACACCACCGGCGTCAGCTCGCTCATGATCAGCGAGGCCACGTCCTCCAGGTCCCGGCGGCCCTGCATGAGGGCCGAGATCCGGGCCAGGTTGCCCTTGAGCCAGTCCTGCTCCTTGTTGGCGATCGTGGTGTCGCGCAGGTTGGCGATCATCTTGTTGATGTAGTCCTGGAGCTCCTGGATCTCGCCGGACGCGTCCACGTCGATCTTCAGGTTCAGGTCGCCGCGGGTCACCGCGGTCGCCACGCGCGCGATGGCCCGCACCTGCCGGGTCAGGTTCCCGGCCATCTCGTTCACGGACTCGGTCAGGTCCCGCCAGGTGCCGTCGACGTCACGCACGCGTGCCTGACCGCCCAGCTGCCCTTCCGTACCCACCTCGCGGGCCACCCGGGTGACCTCCTCGGCGAAGCTGGACAGCTGGTCGACCATCGTGTTGATCGTCGTCTTCAGCTCGAGGATCTCGCCGCGCGCGTCAATGTCGATCTTCTTCGTCAGGTCACCCTTGGCGATGGCCGTGGTGACCATGGCGATGTTGCGCACCTGGCCGGTCAGGTTGGACGCCATCTGGTTCACCGACTCGGTGAGGTCCTTCCAGGTGCCGGCCACACCCGGCACGTGCGCCTGGCCGCCCAGAATGCCGTCCGTGCCCACCTCACGGGCCACCTTGGTGACCTGGTCGGCGAACGAACTCAGCGTCTTCACCATGGTGTTGATGGTGTCGGCGAGCTGCGCGACCTCACCGCGCGCCTCGATCGTCACCTGCTGCGTCAGGTCACCGTTGGCGACGGCCGCGGCCACCTGGGAGATGTTGCGCACCTGCATGGTCAGGTTGTTGGCCATCAGGTTGACGTTGTTGCTGAGGTCCTTCCAGATGCCCGTGACGCCCGGCACGTGCGCCTGACCGCCCAGGATGCCCTCGGTGCCCACCTCACGGGCCACCCGGGTCACCTGCTCGGCGAAGCTGGACAGCTGGTCCACCATCGTGTTGACCGTCGTGACGAGCTCAAGGATCTCGCCCTTCGCGTCAACAGTGATCTTCTTCGACAGGTCGCCCTTGGCGACCGCCGTCGTCACCTCGGCGATGTTGCGCACCTGGATGGTCAGGTTGTTCGCCATGAAGTTCACGGACTGCGTGAGGTCCTTCCAGGTGCCGGAGACACCCTGCACCTCGGCCTGACCGCCGAGCATGCCCTCCGTACCCACCTCCCGGGCCACCCGCGTGACCTCCTGGGCGAACGACGACAGCTGGTCGACCATCGTGTTCAGGGTGTTCTTCAGCTCCAGGATCTCCCCGCGCGCGTCCACGGTGATCTTCTGAGACAGGTCACCGCGCGCCACGGCGGTGGCGACCTGCGCGATGTTGCGCACCTGGGCCGTGAGGTTGCCGGCCATGCCGTTCACCGAGTCGGTCAGGTCCCGCCACACACCGGCCACACCGGGCACCTGCGCCTGCCCGCCCAGGCGGCCCTCCGTACCCACGTCCCGCGCGACGCGGGTCACCTGGTCGGCGAAGGCGGACAACTGGTCGACCATCGTGTTGATCGTGTTCTTCAGCTCAAGGATCTCGCCGCGCGCGTCCACGTCGATCTTCTGCGACAGGTCACCGCGCGCCACGGCCGTCGTCACCTGGGCGATCTGCCGCACCTGGGACGTCAGGTTGCCGGCCATGAAGTTGACGGAGTCCGTCAGCTCCTTCCACGTACCGGAGACGCCGTCCACCCGGGCCTGACCGCCCAGCCGGCCCTCCGTACCCACATCCCGGGCCATCCGCGTGACCTGGTCGGCGAAGCTCGACAGCTGGTCCACCATCGTGTTCACGGTGTTCTTCAGCTGGAGCATCTCACCGGACACGTCCACGGTGACCTTCTGCGACAGGTCGCCGTTGGCCACCGCCGTGGTCACCTGGGCGATGTTGCGCACCTGCCCGGTGAGGTTGCGGAACGCGGTGTTGACGGAGTCCGTCAGGTCCTTCCAGGTACCGGCCGCCCCCGGCACCTGCGCCTGGCCGCCCAGCTCACCCTCGACACCGATCTCCCGGGCGACCCGCGTCACCTCGGCGCCGAACGCCGACAGCTGGTCCACCATGCCGTTGACGGTGTTCTTCAGCTCCAGCATCTCGCCGGCCACGTCCACGGTGACCTTCTGCGACAGATCACCGCTGGCCACCGCGGTCGTCACCGCGGCGATGTCCCGCACCTGGGTGGTCAGGTTCCGGAACACCGTGTTGACGGAGTCCGTCAGGTCCTTCCACGTACCCGCCGCGCCCGGCACGTTCGCCTGCCCGCCGAGCCGCCCTTCCGCGCCGACCTCGTTCGCCACCCGCGTGACCTCGTCCGCGAAGATCCGCAGCGTCTCGGTCATCTGGTTGATCGTCTCGGCGAGCTGCGCCACCTCACCGCGCGCCGGAACCGTCACCTTCTGCGACAGGTCGCCGTTGGCCACAGCGGTCGTCACCTGGGAGATCCCCCGCACCTGCGCGGTCAGGTTGCCCGCCATCGTGTTGACGGAGTCCGTCAGCTCCTTCCACACGCCGGCCACCTCGGGCACCTGCGCCCGGCCGCCCAGGATGCCCTCCGTGCCCACCTCCCGGGCCACCCGTGTGACCTCGGAGGAGAACGCCGACAGCTGGTCCACCATCGTGTTGACGGTGTTCTTCAGCTCCAGCATCTCGCCGGCGACGTGGACGGTCACCTTCCGGGACAGGTCACCCCTGGCCACCGCCGTGGTCACCAGGGCGATGTCGCGCACCTGGGCGGTCAGCCGGTCCGCCATCGTGTTGACGGACTCGGTCAGGTCCTTCCACGAACCGGACATACCGCGCACCCGAGCCTGACCGCCGAGCTTGCCCTCGGTGCCGACCTCGCTGGCCACGCGCGTGACCTCGTCCGTGAACGTCGACAACTGGTCGACCAGGTTGTTGACGGTACGGCCGACCTTCAGGAACTCACCCCGCAACGGATGCCCGGTACCGCCGTCCGGCGCCTGCGTCCGCAGCTCCATCCGCGGCGACAGATCGCCCTCGGCGACCGCGGTGAGCACCCGGCTGACCTCCGAGACCGGCCGGACCAGGTCGTCCACCAGCGCGTTGGAGTTGTCGATGGCCGTCGCCCAGGAGCCCTCGCAGGCCCCCGTCTCCAGCCGCTCCGTGAGCTTTCCCTCACGCCCCACCATGCGCCGCACCCGCGACAGTTCACCGGTCAGATGCAGGTTCCGGTCGGCCACCTCGTTGAAGACGGCCGCGATCTCCGACATCACGCCGTCCCCGGAGACCGTGAGCCGCTTGCGGAAGTTGCCGTCGCGCATCGACACGAGGGCCGCCAGCAGCCGATTCAGGGCAGCCGTGTCCACCGTGGTGGTGCCGCCGCTCCTGCCCAGGGACGATTCGCCTTTCGCGCGCGTCTTCGTACCTCGCGTCGCCGCGCCAGACTCCACTGTGTCCCTCCCGGAGGGGTAGACCGTTACTGCTGTGCTCGATCGCTTCGGCCCGGCCTGCCGGTCATCGGCATACCGGTTACTTCCGCGTACCGGTTACTGCTGCGTATTTCTGCCAGACGGGGTCCGGCCACACCAATGGCTGCTGCCCGCCGTACACGGAACGCACGCAGCCCGACCCGACCTTCGTCAGAAGCCTGCCCAGTGTTTCACCCCGGCCGAACCAGGCCATAACAGTTCGGCAGCTTCGCACATCGTCCGCACACCCTGGGGGCGTAAACACCGGCGACCGGCATCCACTGGGACCGCGAAGGTAAGTAACCTTGCATGCGGCTGTCCAGCCGCACCGGTCCGACCGGTCTGGGCGGTGGCACGAGTACGAGCGGGCATCGGAGGGGCGGCCGGACACCATGACCACCGGACTGATCCCCGGGGGACATCCCCCGGAGCCACAGCCGACCGGCGAGCTGATGCCGCAGCAGCGGAGCGAGCCGGCCGGCCACGCAGCCCTGCATGTCGACAACCGGCCGAGGAGTTCTGTGATCACCGCGCGCGCGGCTGCCAGTTTCGAGCCCGTCGGACGATCGGTCGCGACCGCCCGGTCCTTCGTCCGCGACACCCTCCAGGGCTGGGGGTTCGCCGACATCGTCGACGACGCGGTCGTCCTCACCAGCGAACTGGTGACCAACGCCGTCGTCCACGCGGGCACGCACGCGGAAGTGCTGTGCCTGCGCACCGAGGACGGCGTGCGCATCGAGGTCTCCGACCGCTACCCGGAGCGCGAGGTCCCCCTCCAGGGCTCCGCCGTCGCCATGAGCAGCCCCGACCGCGAGGGCGGCCGGGGCCTCCAGCTCTGCGCGGCCCTGGCGACCCGCTGGGGCGTGGACTACACCCCCACCCACAAGAACGTCTGGTTCCAGCTCAACCTGCCCGAGCGCCCGGTCGGCACCCGCACCGCCGGCCCGGCCCTGCCCGCCGACCTCCTCCCGCTGGCCGACGGCCGCGTCCGCGTCGCCGTCCTCCAGGTCGACCGGAAGGGCGGCATCAGCGCCTGGAACGAGGACGCCGAGGAGCTGTTCGGCTACCCGTCCTCCGACGTCATCGGCAAGCCCCTCGTCGACCTGGCCGCCTGGCCGCACACCCCGGGCACCGGTACCGGCATCGCCGAGGCCCTCCAGCTCTCCCGCTGGGAGGGCACCTACGGCATCCGCGGCGTCGACGGCCGCGTGGCCCAGGTGTACGCCTCCCACCTCAGGGTCCGCGACACCGGAGGCGAACCCTCCACCGTCTGCCTCCTCGTCCGCGACCACGAGCGCGCCGTCCTGCAAACCCCCTCCCGCGTCCCGGCCACCGACCCGGCCCCGTCCGCCGACGGGCAGAGCACCGACCCCTTCGAGGTGTTCATCGGCTCCCCCGCCCCGGACGACCTCGACGGCCTCCTCCAGCGCACGGTGGAACGCGCCCGCGACATGCTCGACGGCGACTCGGCGTTCCTGCTGCTCGCCACCGACGACGAGACGGAACTGGAGGTCCGCGCCTCCACCGGCCTGCCCTCCGCCCGCCAGCGCTTCGCGCGCGTGCCCGTCGAAGCGGGCCCCGGCCGCTACGGCTCCGCCCGCATGCCCGCCGTCCACGACGACCTCGCCGCCGTCCCCGGGGCCGTACCCCTGCTCGCCGGAACCGGCATGCGCTCCGTCGTCACCGTCCCGCTCAAGGTCGAGGGCCGCCTCACCGGCTCCCTCGGCGTCGCGGCGGAGGCGCCCGGCCGCTACACCAACGAGGAGGCGCTGCGCCTCCAGTTCGCCGCCGACCGCATCGCCCTGGCCGTCGAGTCGGCCCGCCTCGGCGAACTGGAACGGCTGCGCCGCGGCTCCCTCAGCTTCCTGGTCGAGGCCTCCGACCTGCTGGCCGGCACCCTGGACCGCGACCAGACCCTCGCCCTGATGGCCCAGATGACGGTCCCGACGCTGGCCACCTGGTGCGCGGTCTACACGATCGCCGACCAGGCCTCCGAGCCGTACCTGTCGTACGTCCTGCACGAGGACGAGGAACTCATCGACGGCATCAAGTCGCTGCTGTCGAAGGTCCCCCCGCCGGACCCGGTGCCGACGCCCGGCGCCCGCGTGTGGACGGCCCCCGGCGAGGTCGCCCACCAGGCCGCCCTGCGCACCTCCATGCGCAGCCTGGGCCTGGCCGGCGGCCCCACGCACCAGATCGCCTCCGGCATCGGCCCGACACTCGCGACGGCCTCCGCGGTCGGCGGTGAGACGGTCGTCCTGCCGCTCGTCGCACGCAACCGCGTCATCGGCATGCTGACCCTCGGCAAGCCCACCGACGAGCACTTCCGCCAGGAAATCCTGGAACTCGCCGAGGACTTGAGCCGCCGGGCCGCCCTCGCCCTGGACAACGCCCGCCTGTACTCGGAGCGCACGGCCATCAGCCAGTCCCTCCAGCGCAGCCTGCTCCCGCCGGGCCTGCCGCAGATCGACGGCGTCGAGGTCGAGGTCATCTACCGCGCGGCCGGCGAGGGCAACGAGGTCGGCGGTGACTTCTACGACCTCTTCCCCATCGGCGACGGCGCGTACGGCTTCGCCATCGGCGACGTCTGCGGTACGGGCCCCAACGCGGCGGCGGTCACCGGCCTGGCCCGGCACGCGCTGCGCCTGCTGGCCCGCGAGGGCCTGTCCGGCCCGGCCGTGCTGGAGCGCCTGAACTCCGCGATCCTCGACGAGGGCGACCGCAGCCGCTTCCTGACCCTCCTCTACGGCGAGATGCGCCCGCAGGAGGACGGCAGCGCCGAGCTGAAGGTGGTCTGCGCCGGCCACCCGCTCCCGCTGCGCCTGCGCCAGGACGGCACGGTGACGGCCGCGGCCGAACCCCAGCCGCTGCTGGGCGTCATCGAGGACCTGGAGCTGTACGAGGAGACGGTCACCCTCGACCCGGGTGACGTGCTGCTGTGCGTCACGGACGGCGTCACCGAACGCCGGGAGGGCTCGCGCATGCTGGGCGACGACGGTCTCGCCGACGTCCTCACGACGTGCACGGGTCTGACGGCGGGCGCGGTCGCGGCACGCATCATGCGCGCGGTCGAGCGTTTCGCCTCCGACGCCCCCTCCGACGACATGGCCATTCTGGCGATGCGGGTTCCGGGAATCCACAAGGAGGCCTGAGGAAGCACGAAAATGCCCCACCCGGTAAGGGTGGGGCATTTTTGCCGGAGCCCCCAAACGGAATCGAACCGTTGACCTTCTCCTTACCATGGAGACGCTCTGCCGACTGAGCTATAGGGGCCTGTCGTTTTCGAGGTTTCCCTCGCGGCGACGAAGAAACTGTACCCCGAGCAGGCCCGAGTTCCCAAATTCGTGTGCCGTCCGGTCAGAAGGCGGGCTGAAGCAGACCGCCCAGGGCGTTGCAGGCGGACACTATGCGGTGCATCTCCCGCTTGGTGAGCGCGGCGTCCACGGGCAGCGCGAGCGTTTCGTCGGCGGCCAGCTCGGTCTGCGGCAACGACACGCACCGGCGGAATTCCGGCAGCCGGTGCGCGGGCGTCTTCACCGGCACCCGGCACTCAACTCCCTTGGCCCGTACGGCCCGCGCGAAGGCGTCCCGGTCCGGCCGGCCGTTCCCCGGCACCCGTACGACGTACTGCTGGTAGGTGTGCCCGTCCCCACCGTCCGGCGTCCGCACGCCCTTCAACTTGGCGTCGAGATAGGCCGCGCGCTCCCTGCGCTGCGCTATCTCGTCGTACGGCGCCTCGGACTCGCCCTGCTCCAGCACCAGCAGCCCGTGCCGCTGCCCGAGCGCGTGCAACCGCCCGATGTCGGCCCGCCGTCCGAAGCGGTGGACGACAACCACCGCGGCCGTACGTGCGGTTACGGCCGCCTCGACCGCGTCCGGGTCGAGGCAGTAGGTCACGGGATCTATGTCCGCGAACACCGGGAGCGCGCCCGCCAGGGTCACGGCCTCGGCGACCTCGACGTTCCCGAAGGCCGGTACGACGACCTCGTCACCGACTCCTACGCCGGCGGCCCTGAGCATAGCTGCGGTTCCCATGTCTGGGATGCTGGGCCCGCAACGTGAACGACACGTTACGCACAACAGAAAAAGGCCGGACCCCGAACCGAAGTTCAGGATCCGACCTTTTCAAAATTTGTTCGGCGGCGTCCTACTCTCCCACAGGGTCCCCCCTGCAGTACCATCGGCGCTGTGAGGCTTAGCTTCCGGGTTCGGAATGTAACCGGGCGTTTCCCTCACGCTATGACCACCGAAACACTATGAAACAATCAACCGGAACGCCCCCCAAAAGAGGCGACATGGTCGTGGTTTCAGAACCAACACAGTGAACGCGAGCGTCTGAGGACAAGCCCTCGGCCTATTAGTACCAGTCAACTCCACCCGTTACCAGGCTTCCATATCTGGC